>JBCCOW010000047.1:0-32707 GCA_039025195.1 Planctomycetota bacterium | reverse complement strand
TCACAGACCGTGGGCTTCTGAGGGTGTGGCGGGTGGTGGGGGCGGTGGGGTTGTGTCGGTTGCCGCCGCAGGTGCCGTTTGCGTTGGGGAATGTGGTGGGTGCGGCGGTGGGAGTTCGGGTAACTCCGTTTGTGGTGGGGACGGTGTTGGGGATGGGGCCGAGGGTGGCGGCGGTGGTGTGGTTGGGGAGCGAGTTGGGGGCGTTTGAGCGGGGGGCGAGCGATTGGCGGGTGGTGGTGGGCGGGGCGGTGCTTGGGGGTGTGGGGTTGGTGGGGCTGGGGTGGTGGGCTTGGCGGGTGGTGAAGCGGCGAGCTGGGGTTGAGGCGGTGGATTGAAAAGTGTGGGGGCGTGACAGGCGTTGGCGGTAGACTCGAATCATGATTGATCGCCGAGATTTTTTGCGTGGGCTGATGAGTGTGACGGCGGGGCTGACGGCGGGGCGGTTGGCTCTGGACAGCACGGCACAAGCGGATGATCGGTCGGGTGGTGGGGTACCGCCGACGCGGGACCGCTTTGGGGAGCTGCTGCCGATGCGTCGGTTGGGACGGACGGGCGAGTGGGTGACGGCGTTGTGTTTCGGTGGCTCGCACCTGGTCAACGCGGAGCAGAACGACCGCGAAAGGCAGGCGCTGCTGGAAACGGCGATGGCGGAGGGCGTCCGGTTCTACGACAACGCCCGGATCTACGGGAACGGCGAGGCGGAGCGGGCGATGGGGCAATTCCTGACGCCGAAGTACCGCGGCGCAATCTATCTGATGACCAAGACCAGGGCTCGGAGTGCGGACGAGGCGAAGCGGGACATGGACGACTGTCGACGCCGGCTGAACGTGGATGTGATCGACCTGATGCAGCTGCACGCGGTGCGGGATGTTGCGGATGCGGACGCGCGGTTTGACCATGGGGTGGTGGATGTGCTGCTGGAGGCACGGGAGCAGGGGAAGGTCCGGCACCTCGGGTTTACGGGGCATGACTCGCCGGCGGCGCACCTGCGGGTGCTGGAGCGGTTGGCGGGGTTGGGCCTGGAGTTCGAGGCGTGCCAGATGCCGATGAACGTGGCGGACCCGGGGTATCTGAGTTTTATTGACGGGGTGCTGCCGGTGTTGGTGGAGCGGGGTTACGCGGTGCTGGCGATGAAGACGCTGGTGTTCGGGTCGATCGTTGGCAAGAACCTGGGGTGGAAGCGTCGGGGGGAGGCGATCGCGCCCCGGCTGGTGCCGGAGCGGATGAGCCTGAGCGAGGCGCTGGGCTTTGTGTGGTCGCTCCCGGTGGCGTCGCTGGTGAGCGGGATGGACGAGGTCGCGATGGTGAAGGAGAACGCGGCGCTGCTGCGGAAGCACCAAGACCTGGATGAGGCGGGGCGTCGGCGGTTGGTGGACCTGGCGGCGGAGTTCGCGGGGCCTCGGCTGGAGTTTTACAAGGCGTGAGGTGTTTGGGCTTGGGGTAGGGGGGAATGAAAAAACGGCCGTGTGCCCGGAGTGGGCGACACGACCGTCGAGGGGGGTCGGGATTGGAGTGACAGTTACTCGGCGGCGGGCAGGAGCACCTCGTCGATGACGTGGATGGTGCCGTTGCTAGCCGAGATGTCGGTGGCGGAGATGTTCACACCATTGACCGAGGCGTGGATGTGGTCGTCGTGGACGGTCGCCTCGAAGGTGAGGGTGCCGCCCTGGACGGTGGTGGCGGTGCCGGCCTTGAGGGCGTCGGCGGCCTTGATGTCGCCTTCGATCACGTGGTAGGTGAGAATGGCGACGAGCTTGTCCTTGTTCTCGGGCTTCAGGAGCGACTCGACGGTGCCCGCGGGGAGCTTGGCGAAAGCCTTGTCGTGCGGGGCCATGATGGTCAGCGGGCCATCGCTCTTGAGGACCTCGACGAGGCCTGCGGCTTCGGCGGCGGCGAGGAGGGTCTTGAACTTGCCGGTGGACGCGGCGACATCGACAATGTCACCGGTGGGCTTGGGCTTCTCGGCCGCGGCGGGCTTGGGCTGGCAGCCGCAGCCGGGGCACGCGTGAGCGGTGACCGGGGCGAGGCCGAAGCTGGCGGCGAGGGCGAGGGCGAGGGCGGGGACAAGCAGGAGTGAGCGTTTCATGCAGCGTTTCTCGGTAGAGGTAGCGGGGGTGAGTGGGTCGTTGGGTCGGCAGTACGCTCTGCCGTGACCGTTATGAATAGGCTGGTGAATACGGCGATTCAAGGGTGGTTCGGGAAAATCAAGCTAAGCCTGAGTCGGGTCGAAGGGTGCATCCCTTCAGCCTTATACTCTTCGCAGGTGAGGCGGATTGGGTTTCATCCCGCCGTTGGTGCGGGCAGTTGGAGGTTTTTAAGTCAGTCCCGGATCGTGGGCTGGCACAACGGATAGGAACACCATGGAACAGGCACTTTCGGCCGACGCGATCGAGGCGGGCCTCGCAGACCTTCCGGGCTGGTCGTACAGCAACGACATGATCAGCAAGCAGTTTGAGTTTGGCGGCTTCCCCGAGGCGATGGGGTTTATCACGCGGGTCGCGTTTGCGGCGGAAGCGGTGGGGCATCACCCCGAGCTGTTCAACGTGTACAACAAGGTCACGCTCAGCCTGAGCACACACGACGCGGGGGGGAAGGTGACCCGCAAGGACCTGGAACTGGCTGCGGCGATCGAGGGGTTCAACTGGCTGCCGACGGCGGGGGGCTGAGTGGTGGGTGGGTCCGTGGTGTCGGTCGGCGCGGCGCTGTTCAGTGAGCAGGGGTTGTGGGTGGTGCTGCTGGGCGTGGGGCTGTTGCTGCCGTTTGCGGTGGTGTTTTATTGGCTGCTGAAGCGGGGCGGGCGGGGGCGTCGTTAAAATCACAGCCCACAAGATTCAATGGACAGACCGGACAAGGAGTTCTGAGCGATGGCGTACGAATTGTTGGAACGTTTGGTGAACACGGCGGGCGTGCCGGGGCGAGAGCACCGTGTGCGGGAGTTGATTCTCGGTGAGTTGGACGGGTTGGTCGATGCGGTACGGGTGGACGCGATGGGGTCGATCATTGCGGTGAAGGGGCCGACGGCGGGCGCGTTTGCTGGGCAGGGTGTGGATGCGGGGGATGCGGACGGGGAGCCGGGGGAGGACCGCCCGACGCGGGTCATGCTGGCGTCGCACATGGATCAGATCGGGTTCCTGGTGGGGCACATCGACGACAAGGGGTTTTGTTACGTGAACCCGGTCGGTGGGTTTGACACGCGGAACCTGTTCTCGCGGATGGTCACCGTTTGTCCAGACCCGGACGATCCGAGCAAGGACCTGCCGGCGGTGATGAACCCGGGGGGCAAGCCGGTGCACATCGCGTCGCCGGAAGACCGGAAGAAGGTGCCGGAGGTGAAGGAGTTTGTGCTGGACCTGGGGCTGACGGTGGAGGAGGTGAAGGAGAGGGTGAACGTCGGGGACATGGTGGTGCTGCGGTCGGATTTCGATCGGCTGGGGGATCACCTGGTGGGGCGGGCAATGGACAACCGGATCGCGTGCTGGCTGGGGATCGAGGCGCTGCGGGCGATGAAGGACAAGCCACACGCGTGCACGGTGTGCGTGGTGTTTACGGTGCAGGAAGAGGTGGGCCTACGAGGCGCGTTGACGTCGGCGTACGCGGTTCGGCCGGACATCGGGATCGGGGTGGACACGACGCTGGCGGTGGACACGCCGGGCGTGAGTGCGCAGGAGTCGGTGACGAAGCTCGGGGGCGGGGCCGGCATCACGATTATGGACAGCTCAGCGATCGGCGACTATGGGCTGATCCAGCAGTTCACGCGGTTGGCGGAGGCCAACGAGATCCCATACCAGAAGTCGATCCTGTCGCGGGGCGGGACGGACACCGCGATGGTGCAGCGTGCTGCCGCGGGCTGCCGGGCGATGACGCTGTCGCTGCCAACGCGTTACATCCACACGGTGACGGAGATGATCCACACCGGTGATCTCGACGCGTGCCGTGATCTGCTGGTGGCGTTCCTGGGTGATGTCGATCAGTCGGCGGAGTAGGGCGAACGGGACGCTCCGTGTCTCCCGCTACACGCTTAAGCCATCGTTGCGGCGGGCTCTCGTTTGAGGTTCAGCGACGCCATCGCCTGGTCACTTAGCTCGGCCTGACGCTGGGCCATCTCGGGGGCTTCGAGGTCCTCGTCATAACTCGGGACCATCTGCTTCATGCGGTCGTGGCCGTCGGCGGTGGCGAGGTGGTCGGCGAAGCACTTGCGGACGATCTCGAGAATGATGTTGGTGGACACGGACGCGCCGGGCGATGCGCCGAGCAGGGCGGAGATGGTGCGGCTCGCGTTGGTGACGACCTCGGTGCCGAAGTGGACAATGCCGGCGTCGCCGTCTTCCTTCTTGATCGCCTGAACGCGGATGCCCGCGTCGATGAGCTTCCAGTCTTCGGCCTTCGCATCCGGGAAGAAGTGCTTGAGCTCGCCCATGCGGGTGGACATGCTCTGCAGGCCCTGCTGGATGAGGTAGCGGACCAATGGGATGTTGTGGAGCCCGACCTTCATGAGCGAGGCGATGTTGTCGAAGCGGATGGAGCCGGGCAGGTCGGTGAGTTTGCCCGTGCGGTGGAGGAACTTGGTGGTCCAGGCGGCGTAGGGCCCGAAGAGCAGGGCCTTCTTGCCGTTGATGATGCGGAGGTCGAGGTGGGGTACCGCCATAGTGGGGGCAGCGCCGGGCGACATGCCGTAGACCTTGGCGCTGTGCTGCTCGACGAGCTTGGGGGTCTCGCAGATGAGCCACTGCCCGCCGATGGGGAAGCCGCCGAAGCCCTTGGCCTCGTCGATGCCGGACTTCTGGAGCAGGGGCAGCGAGCCGCCGCCGGCCCCGATGAAGACGAACTTCGCGGTCCGCTGAAACTTTGCCCCGGACTTCAGGTTCTTGACCGTGACCCGCCAGCGCCCGTCGGGCTGTTCGTCGAGGTCGGTCACCTTGTGGGCGGTCTTGGAGACGCAGTCGGTTTGTTGTCCGAGCCACGCGGCGAGCTGCTTGGCGAGTGAGCCGAAGTTCACATCCGTCCCGGCGTCGAGCTTGGTCGCAGCGATCGGCTCTTCTGGATCACGCCCGGCCACAAGCAGCGGTGCCCATTCTTCGATGGTCGCGCGGTCTTCGGCGTACTCCATCTCGGCGAAGAAGTGATGCCTGGACATCTGGGCGTGCCGGGAGCGGAGGAAGTCGACCTGCTCCTGGCCGTAGACGAAGCTGATGTGCGGGACGGGGTTGACGAAAGTCGAGGGGTCGTCGATGACACCGGCCCGTGCGAGGAAGCCCCAGAACTGTTTAGAGTGCTCAAACTGCTGGAAGATCTCGATCGCTTTGGCAACATCGACCTCGCCGTCGTCGCCGCGGTCGGGGGTGTAGGAAAGCTCGCAGATCCCGGCGTGCCCGGTGCCGGCGTTGTTCCAGCCGTTGGAGGCTTCGAGCGCGAAGTCGTCGGCGGCCTCGTAGAGCTGGATGGAGAGCTGCGGGTCGAGGTGCTTGAGCATCGCCCCGAGGGTGGCGGACATGATGCCGCTACCGATGAGCAGGACGTCGGGTGAGTCGTTGGCGTCGGGTGAGGCGGTCATAGGGAAGGCTGGTCTGTGTGGTCGTCGTCTGAATGAAGCCACGGGAAGCCGGATCAGGCAAGTACCAGACGGTTCTTGAAACGGATAAACAGTCTATCCGGCAGGCCCATCAAGAAAAGGGCTAGCCTTGTCGCTGCCGACGTGCCTCGATACCGAATTCGACGATCCGGCCAAGCAACTCGGCCGGGGGCAACGCGATGTCGGGGGTCACCGCAGCCTGGGTGAAGGTGACGGTCGCGGGGGAGAGGCCGGGCAGCGTGTTGACCTCGATGAGGGTGAGGGCGTCGCGGGTGGTGTTGTAGAAGACATCGATACGGGCGTAGCCCTCGAGGCCGATGGCGTTGGCGAAGGCTTCGATCCGTGAGCGGATGCGGTCGAGCACGGCATCACCGAGGCCGGGCGGGGGGGTGCGGTTCACGCCGAAGCCCTTGCAGAATTTCTCTTCGACGGTGAGGCTGCCGAACGCGGTGGTGGTCTCGCTGGGGTAGAGCGACCGCATCGCCCCTCGGGGCCCGAGCACCGCGACGGTCATCTCGAGCGTGTCCGACCCCGGCCGCGTGTCGATAAACGCCTCGGCCAGCAGCCGGTCGGCTGTGCCCTCGGGCAAGCGGAGCGTCACTTCGGAGAAGTCGGTGAGCAGGCGTTGCTCGACGAGGCCGCGGGGGTATTCGCGGAGCCCCGCCCAGAGCGCGAGCAGATGCACGGGCACCTGCGTCGTGGGGTCGTCGGCGACGAGCACCCCGCTCGAACAGCCGTCGGCCTGAGGCTTGAGCACGAAGCGTTCCGTGTTGAGCTGCTCGCGCAGACGTGCGAGCGTGGGCTGAAGCGCATCACAAAAATCCGCGTAGATCGGTCGCGCGATCGCCTCGGCAAGACCCCGGTGGGTCACGGCTGCAACCAGCTGACCCAGAGCGCTGCCGCCCATTTCGGACGCACACCGATCTCTGAGCTCGTGTAGATCGATCAGCGCTTGCTGCGGGGCGGTGAAGCCGTCGAGGCCGAGCGCGTCGAGCTGGCGGGCGGTCGCGTGTTTGTCCATGCACAGAGCGGAAGCCTCGGGGCCCGAGCCGTTGTAGGCCGCGTCGAGTTGTTCGAGCTCGCGTTGGAGGCTGCCGTCCTCGCCGTGGCCGCCGTGCAGGGCGATGAAGACCGCATCGCTCTCACGGGCGAGTACTTCGAGGCTGATCGGAACGGGCGCGGCGAGCATCGGTTCCCGCAGCGCACGCAGGCCCGGCGTCCAGTCTGCGGCGAGCTGCTCGGCCTGGGCGATCGCCCGGCGGTAAGCCGACGGGTCGTGCACCGCCTCGGCGATCTCATCCACCGTGTGGAACAACGCGATGTGTCGGCCGACATCCCAGTACGCCCCGTTGCCGTCGACAAAGACCCGTCGGACCGCGTAGCGGGCGGTGCTTTCGAGCTTGTTGGTCACGTTGAGCCAGCTCATCCGGGAGACGTGCTTCTCCGAGGTTGCCCCGCCGCCGAGCACCGCGACACGTCGCGCGCCGCTCGGCCTCGGCTTGTAGTTCAGCGTCTTGCCTTGGCGGTGCATCGCGCACGCCAGCAGGTGGATGGAGACGGCCCGCTGCGAGAGGCCGAAGAGCGTGGTCTGTTGGAAGAGCAGGGCGTCGACGCCGTAGCCGGGCATGGCGTTGAGGTCGGTCCAGATGATGCGGCCGTCCTCGACGAAGCCGTCGAGCCGAGCGACGTCGCGGAGCCCGATGCCGGTGAAGATGGCTTCGCCTTCAGTCCGGAGCTGGTCCATCACATTGGACGGCAGTCGTGCGGGGGTGTGATGAGTCGCGCCGGTGCCGGGCATGTACTTGCGGAGTCGAGAGTAGAAGGCGTCCGGCCCGGTGTGGGCGGGGTTCTGCTTGATCGCGATCTCGGTGGGCAGCAGGGCATGGGCGGAACCGTCGGTGTCTTGGAGGACGATGAGGCTGAACTCGGTGCCGTGGATGCGGCGCTCGATCAGTATCTGATGGTCGTAGACGGCGGCCTGATCGATGGCCTGTTGGAGGTCGGGTTCTTTGACGATCGCGACGCCGTCTGAAGAGCCGGCACCCGCGGGCTTAACAACGCGGTAGCCCTCAGCATCGGCGGGTACCTCATCAAGCTGCGTGGTGGGAAACTTGGGCGTGACGACGGCGTGTTCGGGGTAGGCGTACCCGTGGCTTTTGAGCCAGTCGTAGGTGCTCGGCTTATCGAACGTCGCGGCGAGCGCGCCGGCGAGGCTTCCGATCAGTTTGTAGCCGTGGCCGTGGAGCAAGCCGCGGTGGAGCTGGCCGTCTTCACCGCCGACGCCGTGGAGCATGGGGGCGATGACCGAGGCGTGGTCGGCGAGCTGTTGGAACGCATCGGTGTCGAGCGGCGTGATGTCGGATGCGTGGGGGTAAGGCTCGTTCGCAGTGGGGTCAAAGAAGTCGCCGATCGTGTTGGAGTAGACCCAGCGTGAGGGCAGCTGGTGCAGCGAGAAGGTCGGGCTGACGTAGACCAGCGTGACGAGCTCCGGATCGAGGTCGGCACGGATCGCGTCGTAGAGCGTGCGGGCGCTGTCCAGCGAGATGTCCGACTCGGTCGACGGGCCGCCGAAGAGGATCACCAGCTCGAGCTCGTGCAGGGCGATGCTCATGCGCAGCGGTCCTCCGCCATCACCATGGGGTTTCGCGTGGGTATCAACAGGAGGCGGTGCATAGTCGGCAGGACATTAATCCGGATCGGGGTGTCGATCCAAGCAAGAGGTGTAATCGTCCAAGCGGGGGCTACCTGTCCACTCGCGGATGCCAGCCCGACCGCGGGTATGCGGTGTGATACATTCCCGAGTCTCGCAATCAACGCTCGCAGGACCATCATGCTCAAAGGTATCTCCCCGCTGCTCTCGCCCGAACTGCTCGCCAAGCTCAGTGCCATGGGGCACGGCGAGGAGATCGTCTTGGCCGACGCCCACTTCCCGGGCAATCAATTCAACGACACGGTGATCCGGGCCGACGGGCTGCGGATCGCCCCGCTGCTGGATGCGATCGTGCCGCTGTTCGAGCTGGACAGTTATGTGGATGCCCCGCTGATCATGATGGCGGCGGTCGAGGGCGACACGCTCGACCCTACGGTTGAGGCCGGCTACCGGGAGGCGATCGATCGGCATGTCTCGGACAAGCCGAAGATCGACGCGATCGAGCGGTTCGCGTTCTACGACCGGGTCCGTTCCGCCTCGGCGGTCGTGATGACCGGGGAGACCGCGAAGTACGGCAACATCATCCTCAAGAAGGGTGTGACGCCGATCGAGGCGTGACGGTTTCGTTATGCCTTGGCGGGGACGGCGTGGATCAGCCCCGCGTCGAGCAGTGCTTGCCAGAACGCGTCGGGCAGCGGGGTCGAGACCATCATCGCGTTCTGTCCCACTCGTTTGGGCGCACTGGTGTTCAGCGCGATGCCGGCCGCCCGCGGATACATCAGCCCGAACTGCACACAGGCGTGGGCGGGCTTGATGCTGTGGTCTTCGCAGATCGCCCAGAACGCGGTCCGCCACTTTTCAGCCGCGGCGTGGTCGGGACGCGTCGCGTTGAACTGTTCGTAGTCCAAGAACTGCCCACCGACCAGATACCCGGCGTGGAACACCGCCGAGTTGATCACGCCGATGCCCTTGTCGTGCAGGCGATCGATGAAAGCGAGCAAGTCAGCGGGGTGCTGGTAGATGGTCATGCTGTTGGCGAACATGACCCAGTCGAGGTCGACCCGCTCGGCGAGCCGTTCGATGACCTTCCAGTCCTTGGCCCCGACGCCGACGGCCTTCACTTCGCCCGCCGCCTTTAGCTCGAACAGCCGTTGGTAGGCCGCCACCACGTCTTCGAACCGCTGCTCGCGGTCGTCGTCGGATGAAGCGGCGGCGAGGTATTCGTCGGGGTCGTGCACCGAGACCATCTGCGGGTGGTAGCCGGCGCCCAGTAGCTCGTTGCCTTGACGGAGGCAGCGTTCGATACCGTCGGCGGAGATGTCCTGTACCGCATCATGTTCAAGCTCGGCCCAGGCCCCCGGCTCGAACGTCGGCTCGTCGGCTTCGAGCGGTACACGACGCCAGCCCAGCTTATTGCTGATCAAGACGTCCTCGCTGGGGATGCCGAGCTCACGCAGCGCCTTACCCATCATCTCCAATGCCAGCCCCGCCCCGTACTTTCCCGCCGAGTCCGCGACGACCGGACGCGGCGAGTGCTCGAACCACTGCCGGACGATTTCCAGTTTCGTGTCCCACGACAAGGCTTGGTACAGGTTGCCCAGGCAGCTGGTGCCGTAGACCATCGGCGGGGTGGTGAGCCCGGTGTTGCCCAGTGGGCCGGTCGTCATCATTGCTTCGCTATCAGGCATGCTCCACCTCGATCACGGCTTTGATCAGCTCGGGGTCTTCGTACAGCGACTCAAACGTCGCATCCAAATCACTGAACCCCATCTTGCGGGTCACCATCGCCTCGGCGTCGATCGAGCCGTCCTTGAGCCCGTCGAGCACCATGCCGAAGTCATCAGCCGTCGCGTTCCGGCTGGCGAGCAGGGTCATCTCGCGGGAGTGGAACAGCGGGTCGTGGAACGTGACTTCGCCGGTGTGGAGCCCGACGAAGATGAGCCGGCCGCCGTGGTCGACGTATTCGAAGGCGGTGTTCATGGAGCCGGGGCTGCCGGTCGCGTCGAACACGCAGTCGAAGCGTCGCCCCTCGGGGATCGCGGTCAGCGTCTCGTCGATCGCCCAGCGTTCTTTGCAGAAGGCCAGGCGTTTTTCGTTGAGGTCCAGCAGGGTCAGGCTTTGACAAGACCGCTTGGCGAACTGCATCGTGGCGAGCCCGATCGGGCCGGCCCCGATGACGAGCACCGAGTCGTCGGCGGTCGGCGCCCCACGGCGGACGGCGTGGCAACCGATCGCCAGCGGCTCGGCGAGGGCCATCGCGTCGAGGCTTAGCGTGCTGCTGTCGACCGGGTGCAGCAGCTTGGCGGGGAGGGTGAACCGAGGCCGCATGCCGCCGTCGCTGTGGACACCGAGCACCCGCATGGACGGGCAGCAGTTGGTCTTGCCGCGCTGCGAGGCTCGGCTGGATGAGTCGTTGATGTAGGGGCGGACCGCGCAGTGCTTGCCGACGAGGTCTTCGTCGGTGTCGGGTCCGACGGCTTCGACCTCGACCGCGAGCTCGTGGCCCAGCACACGCGGATAGGAGAAGAACGGCTGACGGCCGCGGAACGCGTGCAGGTCGGTGCCGCAGACCCCGATCCGGTGGACGCGGACCGCCGCCTCGCCCGGGCCCGGCTCTGTGCCGTCGGGCTCATCGAGCCAGGCAAACGTTCCGGGTTGTTCCAAGGTCAACGTCCGCATCACGACACCTCCAGGACCGGCCGACAGAACGCCCCGCTGGCCCCGGCGATCCGGATCGGCAGGGCCCAGAAGCGGACCGGCTGCGACAGCTTATGTATTTCAGCAGGGAATGCCAGGTCTTCCACGATCCACACGCCGTTACCCAACAGCGTCTCGTGAGTCGGGATGTTGTACGCGTCGTCGTTGCCGCCGATCGAATAATGATCGATGCCGACGCCGCGGACGCCCTGTTCGACCAGCCAGGCGGCGCCGTCGGGGGCGAGGAAAGCGGGCGAGGCCTCCCAGCGGGGGTCTTCACGCAGCTCGCCGAAGCCGGTGCACAGCAGGACCGCCTTGTCGTTGAGGTCGTGCTCGCCGAGCTGTTCTTCGAGGAGTTCGGGCGTGATGGCCAGGTCATCGCTGGCGGGCCGGAGGTCGACGAGGAAGGCATCACAGACCCAGGTGTCGAGGGGCAGGCCGTCGAGGCTCGCGCCGCCGTCCATCTTGTGCAGCGGGGCATCGCAGTGGCTGCCGGTGTGGGTCGCGCACTGCAGCACTTCCATCCGCCACCCGTCGGTCGGGTGGTCGGCGACCCGCTTGAGTTTGATAGGCGGATGAGCGGGGCAGTTGGGCCCGGCATCGGAGATCGGTTGAGAGAGATCGATGAGACGCAAGGGGTGGCTCACAGCAAGACGGGAAGCAATGGCTGGCCGCCCTCGCGAGCGGCCAGCATCCAACCCATCAATATACCCCAACGGATCAGCGGTCCGAGGCCTTGGCTTTGGCCTTGACCAGCCGGACCGCGAGCGGGGCCAGGCTGCCATCGAACGCACCGTGGTCGTCGATCGGCGTCACCGTGACCGACGACCCGTCGGGACCGCGGAGTTCGACCGTGTGGTTCTGCTTGGCCGTGTTGACCAGCGCGACCAGCCAGCCGTCGTCGGTCTGCACCGATCGGGCCAGGACACCCACGGGCAGCTCACCCGACTCGGCGTCCACCGCCGTCACCGGCGCCAGCACGCCCGCCTCGGCAAGGATCGGACGCAGGCTCTTCGCAAGTGCCGCGGGTGCGGCCGGCTCGACCCGTTCATCCACGTCCACACCAAAGTGCTCACCCTGGGCTTCGCGTGGCTTGCCGCGTTCGTCGAGCCGGAAGTGGCCAGACCCGACGAACACCCGCGTGGTGTCGGCCTCACGCAGCGCAGCCAGGCTCTCGTCGCTGATGTGGCTCGCCTCGGGGACCACCACCAGGGGGTAGCCGTCCGGGTCTTCACGCAGCATGGTCGGCGTCACAAACCCCACGATCGGCCCGGCCAAGGTCAAGGCTTCGTACGACGTCATGATGCCGCGGGCGTAGGCCGCACTCGAGATTGCCGCGTCCTCGGCGTAGAACACGAACGCACGCTTGGGGGCCTTCGAAAGTGCGACAACCTCGGGCGCAAACGCGTTGAGCTCGTGCATGGTCTGCCCGAACGCCGCCACCGCGATCGGCTGGGTGAGCGGCCCGTTGAGCACGCTGTCTTTCATCGAGCCGTCGGGGTTACGCCCCCAGAACCAGGCGTTGATCATGCTGTCGCCGTGCAGGAACTCGAGCCAGAAGCCGGCCCGGACATACTCAGCGGACATCTCGGTGCAGATCCACTTGGCGGTGCCGAAGCCGTGCCACTCCGAGTTGTAGACGGGGCGGTCGGGGGCGATGGACTTGAGCATGTCGAGGGTCGCGCTCTGGGCCCGCCAGTCGATTGCGTAGGGGTGACGGACCTCTTCGATACGGTTGCGCCAGACCAGCAGGTCATCGAACGCCGGGGCGGTGCCGGGGTCGAGGCCGGGGACTTCCTGCATCCGGGTCAGGGTTTCGATGTCGATGCCGTGGTCGCGGTGGGGTCGGCTCAGGAGGTGGCCGATCTTCTTGATCGTGGTGATCGCCTCGGGGTCGTGTTCACGGACCGTGGCTTTGAGGAACGCGAACCAATCGTTGACGCGGTCCATGTTGTATCGGCACCAGTCGTACCAGACCGCGGTGCCCTGCAGCTTGGGGCTGATGGGCAGCTCGATACGGACTTCAGCGAACGATGCGTGTGAGGCCGCCCACGACGCGTTGAGCTTCTCGATGCTGCCGTAGTGCGCTTCGAGCCAAACGCGAAAGCCGGCGTGCGTGTGCTCGGACATTTCGGAAGACATCCACCGCCCGACCGCGGTCGAGAAGTGCGGCTCGTTGGCCAGCAGGTAGAGGTGGTGGTCGTTGGTCGGTAGCGACGCGGGGATCGCCTGGGCGAGCAGGCTGGAGACGATGTCGCGGACCTGCGGGTTGTCGATGTCGTACCGGGTGAAGAAGCGTTCGCCCTGGATCATTTCGGGGTGCTGCTCCTTCATCCATTGGGGGGCGCCGTGGCCGATGAACAGCCCGGTGCGTAGGCGGGTGTCGTTGGGTTTGAGGGGCCGTTTGGCCAGGACGCGGCCGTCGGGGAGGTTCCCGGACAGGTCGGGGCCGAGGTACAGCGGCGAGGTGTAGGAATTGTGGAAGGCCCCGAAAGCCCGTTCATTCTCGGGGGTGTCCGGCATCCAGATGAACGTGCTCGGGAAGACCGGTCGGCCGTCCATCACGACATGCGCGCCTTCGAACCGCATCTTCGAGCCGTCCCGCTTCGGCGGGGTGCGCCGCTGGAGTTCGCCCGCGGCCAGGCGGTTGAGCGAGGCCTCGGTCTGCTCGAGCAGGACCATGCAGTCGGCGAGCTGGATGCCCGGCAGATCGCTGGCATATTGGGCGACACTGACCGGGAGCTTCCGCCGGTACTTCATCAGACGCTGCGTGACCTTGCCGGGGTTGGCCTGGTCCCACTGCACGAAGTCGAGGAAGAGCGACACGGTGTGCAACGCCGTCGATTCGTAGGTCGTGTCATGGCCCATCTGTTCGACACGCTGCTGGAGGGCGACGACGGCGCGGTGCCGGTCGGCGACTTCGGCGTGCGTCAGCGGCTCGCCGAAAACGTGCGAAGCCGGGACAAGTGAGGCCATGATGAGCCAGAGGGCACAGGTTCGGGCGCGGGTACTTAGACGACGTCTTGGGTGCATCGTGTCGATCCTTCGAGGGATAAGAGGTTGGGGATGAAGAGGGTCGGGGAAGCGTCAGAACGCCAGCCAGGGCGATTCGGGGTCGGTGAAGGTCCCGATGGTGTCGTAAGGGCTATCAAAGTCGAACGCGTCGTCCTGATTGACGAGGACGCCCTCGGCGTGGCCGTCGGCGAACAGGATGTTGACGCTGTTGGTGTGCCGACCGGCGGGTGAGCCTTGGGCGGTGGTCGCGGGACCCGGGCGGTCGGGCGTGGCCTGATACGAACCGGTCTGGAAGCCTGCCGCACCTTCGGTAGTAATGGTGTCCCCGCGAGCCCGCGTGTCCATGTTCATGTAGGTGGACGAGGGGCTAAGGACGCTGACCCCGGCGATCGACGAGCCCCACTGCGGCGTGGTTAGGGCGGGATCGAAGCGTGGCGTGGTGTATAGGGCGCTAGAACCGAGGCCGGCCCCGTTGTAGCCGTAGTCGATGTTTGGGGCGACAAAGCCTGAAAACACGGTGTTGGACACGACCGGGAGGGCTTCGATGAAGCTGTGGTCCTGCTCGGGGCAGAGCATCAGTTCCCAGTCTGCTTTGGAGAATCGGCCAGCGGGGAAGCCCGTGATCTGGCGATCGCCCAGCGCGATATCCAGCAGTAGCCGGGGCCATTGCACGTCGGTGCCGTCCCAGTCCCCGGTGAGGTGGACGAAGAAGTCGTTGTAGTCGTTGCGGTAGATCTCGTGGACGATGCCGATCTGCCGGAGGTTGGCCTTGCACTGCGTCGAGCGTGCGGCAGCGCGTGCGGCACCCAGCGCGGGCAGCAGGATGGCGATGAGCAGCGCGATGATCGAGATCACCACCAAAAGTTCAATGAGCGTGAAACCGTTCGAGCGTGAAACGCGGTCGTCCATGATCAGACTCCAGAAGGGTACTTCGGCAAACTCGGACTGCTCGACGCGGGAAAACAGCAGGCCTTGGGTTAACAGTACGTGACGCATCTGCAGCGCCGCTTAGCGGCGGCGGCGTTTGGCGATCACCAACAAGCCGAGCGACATCAGGCTCAGCGAACCGGGCTCGGGGATCACAACGCCTTCGGTGTATTCCAGGAAGGGTCGATTGGCCTCGGCGGGTTCGTTGGCCTGGTAGAACGCAAACCCGCGGAAGCCCGGAGCACCGGGGGGCAATGCCACATCGGGGTTGATGCGGAAGACCGCGAAGTTCTCGGTGCCATCGGTGGCCCGGCCCTGCATCGCACTCAAGAACGCGTCGTTGCCCAAGCCCATCTCGTCGATCAGCGTGTTGTTGGCGGGGGTGCTGCCCTTGACCAGGAGGTCGTCGGCGATCTTGATGCCCGGGCCGGTGTCGGCCGCGACATGGACCATCTCGGCGGGGGCATCATTATCGAGGGCGGCGGTGCTGCTGAACCCCACGAAGTATGCATCGACGGCAAACCCGTCCGGCAGGGCGGCGTTGTTCCAGGTCTCCCGGTAGGTCGCGTTGAACGAGATGGACTCGAGCGATCCGCCCGTGGGCAGCGTCGAGACATCGAAGACAAACAAGACGTTGCGTAGGCCTGCCGCGTCGGTCGATCGGGTGCCGGCGATGTTCCACGCACGGTTCAGGCCGCTGGCCACAACGACGTTGTTGACGTTGATGTCGCTGTCGGCGGCATCACCGGGCAGGATCACCGAGGCGGAGACGGGCGACACCCACGAGGCGACGGCGAGGACGGATGCGGTGGCAGTGGCGACTTGGAGTTTCATGGAACTTCCTCCTGGATTTGAGAACCTAAATAAAAGACAGAGAAACACAGAGCGGCATGCAGCTCAGCGGGGGACGACCGATGAGCGGGGAACCAGCCGGGGTTCGAGCACGGTCTGCTCCGCGGGGGGGATGTCTTCCCTGATCCAGCGGGCGATGAGTTCGGAAGCGACGCGGATCTGTTCGTCGGCGCCGCCGTAGACGGTGGTGAGCGGCGGGGCGAGGTACTGGGCCTCGGCGATGTCGTCGTAGCCGACGAACGAGAGCTGGTCGGGCAGGGAGACGCCCGCGTTGCGGAACGCGTTCATGGCGGCGTTGGCCACGTAGTCGTTCATGCAGAGGCAGACGGTCGGGCGTTCGTCTTCGGGGCAGCCGAGCCAGCGCTGGACAAAGTCCTGGATGCACTGGTGCAGCGGCCGGGACGTCGAGAAGTCCACCGTGTGGAACATCACGGCGTCGAGTAGCCCCGCGTCACGCAGGGTGTCGGCGATGCCCGCGGCCTTCTCAATCGTTCGGCCCACCGGGTTGGGGCCCAAGTAAGCCATACGGGTGTGGCCCGCTTCGACCGCGTGCTGGGCGGCGATCTGCCCGCCGCGATAAAGATCGATCGCCACCAGGTCGCTGCCGCTGTCCACCCGTCCGCCGAAGAACACGACCCGCCCGTTGATCGCCCGGATCCGCTCCACCATCGCCAGGTCCTCAGGCGAGTAGATCGGCCCGACCAGCAGCCCCGCAGCACCATCCGCAAACAGCGACCGCACGCTCTGATCGCCCGCCTCGTACCAGTCCGACCGCAGCTCAAGCGTCGGCACCAGGCCCACGCCCAGCACGTGCTGTCGAAGCCTTTCGATTGTCTCGGCAAAATAAGGGTTGCGGAAATCACGGGTAAACAGCAGCCCGATCTCGTTGGACTGCCGGCGGGCGAGCATCTGAGCCCGGCGGTTCGAGACATAGCCGACCGATCGGACCGCGTCGTGCACCCGCTGCTTGGCTTCGTCGCTGTAGGAACGCCCCTCCCGCTCGTTCAGGATGTCCGAGACGCTCCCGATCGACATCCCAACGGCACTGGCGATGTCCTGCATCGTGGATCGGCGACGCTTGGACGAACGACCGGCTCTGTCGACGGGCGACGACGGCTGGGCGGGCGGAGGCGGCGCGAGCTTCTCAGGCATCTGTCGTAGAGTAATCGAAGCGTTTCGACTGTCAAGGGTAAACCAACAAATCCAGCCTAAAAAGGAGCTTCTATGCGGTTTCAAACATCGAATCGATAACGCCTTGGCAGCTTTTACGCTGCCTGTGGTTGCGATCAAGTTCTGGCTGCGTACGGGCTCAATAGGGTTGGCCAGGTGGTACCTGCACTGCGGCACCGGGCCAGGGTGATTCGTTGAGTGGCCTGTCTTGCGAGCGTTACAGCTTGGTCAGTCCCGGTCGTGCAGGCGTGACTGCTCTTTCCGCGACGCTTGGGTTTAGACGCCGTTATGCCGCCTTGCTTCTCGGTCCGTACCGTCGAGTCATACGCGATATCAAAAGATTCATTAAATCATACAATAAAATGGTTTGAGATGAAAATGTCGCGTGCTGGCCAACCCTCTCAATCGCTATGGCGAAGTTTCGTTCTCCCAAACCTAGACTTACTCTAAAAAGCAATCCTAGACTTAGTCCAAATCAGTCACACCGCATCCGGGCAGCCTCGGGTTAATCGGTGTCGATTACCGAGTTTTCGGAGACCCAATCCATGACCACCAACGCCGAAGTCGCCGAGCTCGCCAATGAACGGCGCGAATACACCGCAGGATTCGTGACGGACATTGAGCAGGAATTTGCTCCGCCCGGCCTCGATGAGGACACGATCCGGTTCATCTCCGCCAAGAAGCAGGAACCCGATTGGTTGCTGGAGTGGCGGCTCAAGGCCCTTCGGCAATGGAACAAAATGGACGAGCCCGAGTGGCAGTTCCTGCCCTACGGCTACCCGCCCATCGACTACCAGGCACTGAGCTACTACGCCGCCCCGAAGAAGGGCCCCGAAAGCCTCGATGAGGTCGACCCCGCGATCCTCGAGACCTACGAGAAGCTGGGCATCCCGCTCAGCGAACAGAAGGCCCTGCTGGGCATTGAGGACGTCTCACCCGCCGAGGCGCTGGCTGCTGAAGCAGAGAAGAACGGCCGAAAGGTCGCGGTCGATGCCGTGTTCGATTCGGTGTCGGTCAAGACGACTTATCAGGAGGAGCTCGCGGCCGTCGGCGTGATCTTCTGCTCGTTCTCCGAAGCCGTGCAGAACCACTCCGAGCTGGTGAAGCAGTACCTCGGCTCGGTGATCCCGCCGACCGACAACTTCTTCGCCGGGCTCAACTCGGCCGTGTTCAGCGACGGTAGCTTTGTTTACATCCCCAAGGGCGTGAAGTGCCCGATGGAGCTCAGCTCCTACTTCCGCATCAACGCCCGCAACACCGGCCAGTTCGAACGCACCCTCATCATCGCCGACGAAGGTGCCGAGGTCTCGTACCTCGAAGGCTGCACCGCCCCGCAGCGCGACGAGAATCAGCTGCACGCTGCCTGCGTCGAGCTGGTCGCTCACAAGAACGCCAAGATCAAATACTCCACCATCCAGAACTGGTACCCCGGCGACGAGAACGGCAAGGGTGGCATCTACAACTTCGTCACCAAACGCGGCATCTGCAAGGGCGACGACAGCCACATCTCCTGGACCCAGGTCGAGACCGGTTCCGCGATCACTTGGAAGTACCCCTCGGTCATCCTCCGCGGTGACCGGTCCAAGGGCGAGTTCTACTCCGTCGCCCTGACCAACCTGAAACAGCAGGCCGACACCGGCACCAAGATGGTCCACATCGGCAAGGACACCAAGAGCACCATTATCTCCAAGGGCATCTCCGCCGGCGAAGGCCACAACACCTACCGCGGCCTCGTCTCCATGGGCCCCAAAGCCGACCGTGGCCACAACTTCACGCAATGCGACTCCATCCTCATCGGTGACCAGTGCGGGGCCCACACCTTCCCCTACGTCGATATCCGCAACGCCTCGGCAACCGCCGAGCACGAAGCGAGTACTACCAAGGTCGCTGAAGACCAGATGTTCTACTGCACCGCCCGCGGCATCAGCGAAGAGGACGCCCTGAGCCTGCTCGTCAACGGCTTCTGCAAAGAGGTCTTCAGCGAGCTACCCATGGAGTTCGCCGTCGAAGCCAACAAGCTCCTCGCGGTGAGCCTTGAAGGCTCCGTGGGCTGACCCCAATTGCACCTATCCATAACCTTACGAGACCCGCCATGACCACCCCTCTTCTCGAAATCAAAAACCTCCACGTCCGCCTCGAAGACGACCCCGACGTCGAGATCCTGCACGGCGTCAACCTCACCATCATGCCCGGCGAGGTCCACTCCATCATGGGACCCAACGGCTCGGGCAAGTCCACCCTCTCCCAGGTCCTCGCCGGCAAAGAGGACTACGAGATCACCGAGGGCGAGATCCTCTTCAACGGCGAAGACATCGACGAGATGGGCGCGGATGAACGCGCCAACGCCGGCATCTTCCTCGCCTTCCAGTACCCCGTGGAAATCCCGGGCGTCAGCTCCATGCAGTTCCTCAAAGCCGCCGTCAACGCCAAGCGTGCCTTCGAGGGCAAAGAAGAACTCGACGCCGGCTCGCTGATCAAGCACTTTCGCGAGAAGGCCAAGCAAATCAACGTCCCCTTCGAGATGCTCAAGCGCAACGTCAACGAGGGCTTCTCCGGCGGCGAGAAGAAACGCTTCGAGATCTTCCAGATGGCCGTGCTCGACTCGGTCCTCGGCATCCTCGACGAGTCCGACTCGGGCCTCGACATCGATGCCCTCCGCATCGTCAGCGATGGCGTTAACTCCATGCGTGACGGCAACCGCAGCTTCCTGCTGATCACTCACTACCAACGCCTGCTCGACTACATCGAACCCGACCACGTCCACATTCTGGTCAAGGGCCGAATCATCAAGTCCGGCGGCAAGGAACTCGCCACCGAACTCGAACAGACCGGCTACGCCCCCTACGGCGTCAACGAAGCTGTTGCCGTTGGTTGATCACTCTTCCTGTAAGCCCCGCACGTGCACCGCCCCATAACTCAGGTCATCCCATGAGCATCCTCGAAACGCCGCATACGATAGATCCTGTGATCGATGTCGCTCCCGTTCGGCCATTATCTGAGTGTCAGTCCTGGCTTAACGCGTTGCGTGAAGCCGGGCGAGAGACTTTTGCGCAGATCGGCTGGCCGAGCAAGCGCAATGAGTCTTGGCGGTTTACAGAACTCGAAGCACTGAAGTCGACCAACTTCGTCTCGGCCGTGGAAGACGCGGAGCTCTCGCCGGAGCAGGTAGGGCAATTCGCGATCCCCGAGCTTGATCATGTCACGCTCGTCTTTGTGGACGGGCGATTCCGGGCCGACCTCTCGGGTGACCCTGCCGGTACCGATGGGCTTGGCGAAGCCGTCACCTGCTGCACGCTGCGTCACGCTGCCTGCAAGCACCGCGACATGCTCGAGCCCTACATCGGTCGGCTCACCCGTGAGACCGACGAGCCGTTCACCGCCCTGTCCAACGCCAGCATCGACAACGGCGTCTTCGTCCATGTGCCCAAAGGCCAGGCTGCCAGCAAGCCGCTGCACATCCTGAGCATCGCCACCCAGACGGCCGAGCCCGTCGCCGCCCACCCCCGCAACGTGATCGTCGCGGAGGACGACGCGAAGGTCACCGTCATCGAGCACTACGTCACGCTCTCTAACGATGCGGTTTACCTCAACAACGCGATCACAGAAGTCTTCGCCGGCGAGCGGGCTGAAGTCCATCACTATCTTCTCGAGAAAGAATCCGAGTCGGCTTTCAACGTCTCGTCGCTCTACGCCCATCTCGAAGAGGAAGCCGACGTGCGGTCGCACACCGTGTTGCTCGGCGGCAAGCTCGTCCGCAACAACGTGCTGCCCACCCTCGCCGGCAAAAACGCCCACTGCCTCATCAACGGCCTCTACGTCGGGCACGGCGACCAGCACCTCGACAACGCCATGCGCGTCCACCACGCCGCCCCCGACTGCGAGTCGCGTCAGTTCTACAAGGGCATCCTCAACGGCCAGTCCCGCGGTGTCTTCACCGGTCGCATCATCGTCGATCAGGTCGCCCAGCTCACCGACGCGGTCCAGTCCAACCGCAACATGCTGCTCAGCGACGACGCCCAAGTCAACGCCCGGCCGCAGCTCGAGATCTACGCCGACGACGTCAAGTGCACCCACGGCTGCACCACCGGCGCCGTCGACCCCGAGAGCGTCTTCTACTTCATGTCCCGCGGCCTCCCCGAGAACGTCGCCCGGGCCATGCTCATCTACGCCTTCGCCGCCGAGGGCTTCGACCGCATGGAACTCGTGCCCGTCCGCCGCCTGTTGGCCCAAGAGATGATCGACAAGCTGCCCAAGGCCCAAGGCCTCAGCATCGAGGTCTGACCCCACCCATCGGCACCACGCCCCGGATCGATATGAGTGATCTCGTCACCCCTGCACCCGAAACCCAGACACGGGGGGCATTCGATGTCGAGTCCCTGCGGGCGCAGTTCCCGATCCTTAATCGGCAGGTCCACGGCA
Source organism: Planctomycetota bacterium (assembly GCA_039025195.1). Lineage (GTDB taxonomy): Bacteria > Planctomycetota > Phycisphaerae > Phycisphaerales > Phycisphaeraceae > JBCCOW01. The sequence continues at coordinate 11,408 of JBCCOW010000047.1, read as the reverse complement.
AGCCGCTGGTCTATCTCGATAACGCCGCGACCAAGCAGAAGCCGCAGGCTGTTATTGATGCTGTAGCCAACTACTACTCCACGACCAACGCCAATGTCCACCGCGGCCTGCACACTCTCGCGGAAGAGGCGACGCAGCAATACGAACAGGCCCGGCTGACGGCTGCGCGATTCATTGGTGCCCCCGACCACCGCGAAGTGATTCTGACCGCTGGCGCGACCGACGGACTGAACCTCGTGGCCCATACTCTTGGCCCGCACACGCTTAAGCCCGGCGACCGCGTGCTGCTCACCGAGATGGAGCACCACTCCAACATCGTGCCCTGGCAGCTTGTCGCCGAGCGCTGCGGGGCCGAGGTCATCGCGGCACCGGTCACCGATGAGGGCGAGATCGACATGGAGGCCTACGCGGCGCTACTTGACGAGCGCGTCAAGATTGTCGGCATGGTCGCGGTGTCCAATACGCTGGGCACGGTCAACCCGATCGCCGAGATGGTCCGGCTCGCCAAGCAAGTCGGTGCCGCAACCGTGGTGGACGCGACGCAGGCCGTCACCGTGCAGCCGATCGATGTGAAAGAACTGGGCTGCGACTTCCTGGCGTTCACCGGGCACAAGCTCTTCGGGCCTACGGGCATCGGTGTCGTGTGGGGCCGGCTCGACCTGCTCCGCGAACTCCCGCCGTTCAAGGGCGGGGGCGAGATGATCGACTCGGTCAAGTTCACCGGCAGCACCTATGCCGAGCCGCCGATGCGTTTCGAGGCCGGCACGCCCAACATCGCCGGGGCGATCGGGCTCAACGCCGCCCTCGCCTGGTACACCGCCCAGGACCGCGAGGCGATGCACGCCCACGAACAAGAACTCGCCGAATACGGCCAGGCCCGCCTCGCCGAGGTCGACGGCCTCCGCCCCATCGGCACCGCACCCGGCAAGGCCCCGATCTTCAGCTTCGTCGTCGACTGGGCCCACGCCTACGACATCGGCCCCGTCCTCGACTATCGCGGCGTCGCCGTCCGCACCGGGCACCACTGCACCGAGCCGCTCATGGACCGCTTCGGTGTTCCCGCCACCGTCCGCGCCTCGTGTACCGCCTACTCCACCCAAGCCGAGATCGACGTACTGATCGACGGCCTGAAGAAGGCCAAGGAACTCTTCGCGTGACCGCCCCGGCTTCCACCATCCCGCCCATCGACGAGATCGAAGAGACCTTCGAGTTCCTCGGCGACTGGGAAGAGCGCTTCAGCTATCTCATCGACCTCGGCAAGAAGCTCCCCGCCATGCCCGAGGCCGACCGTGTAGAGGCCAACCGCGTGCACGGCTGCCAGGCGTCGGTCTGGCTCAAGATCGACCTCGCAGACGACCAACGCCTGACCATCCGCGCCGCCAGCGACGCCCACATCGTCAACGGGCTGATCGCCATCATGCTCAGCCTCTTCGACCGCACCACCCCCGACGCCGCACGGTCGGTCGACGCCAAGTCCATTGTCGAGAAGCTTGGCCTCGACCAGCACCTCAGCCCCACCCGTCGCAACGGTCTCTGGGCCATGATCGAACGCATCAACGCGTTGACCGCCAACGCGTAGACTCAAACCAGCGGGCCGGGGTGTGTCACCCCGGCTGTCCCGCGATAATCTCCCGTTACTCACAGCGTCCGCCCAACCCGTCCGGCCCGACACGGACCGGCTCGCCCCCGGAAGAAATTTGCCATGAGCTCGATGCGTATCTTCGATTCCAGCGGCGGCGGACGCCCTCGCGTTGCGCCGACTGAGACGCCCAATGCCGACACCGTCGAGGGGCAGATCATCGATGCGATCAAGCAGGTCTACGACCCCGAGATCCCCGTCAACCTCTACGACCTCGGGCTCATCTATTCGATCGAGGTGCAGGACCGCCACGCTGAGATCCGTATGACATTGACCAGCCCGGTCTGTCCGGAAGCGGGCACGCTGCCCCGGCTGGTCAAGGGCGCCGCCGAAACAGTGGATTTGATCGACTCGGCCAACGTCGAGCTGGTCTGGGAGCCCGCCTGGTCGAAAGACATGATGTGCGACGAGGCCCAGCTGGAACTGGGCCTGCTCTGAGCAGAGCGCCCGTGTCCATCTCACCTAAAGTTGTATACAATCTACGAAGTGGTCCCGCAGTTCCTTCTCTGACTCACTTCGGCTTATGCCTGCGCGTCGATCCCGATGGTTACGCTCCGATGCACAAGCCTCCGCCGCCAACGCGGTCTGGGGTTCCATCCGCCGTGTGACCGCGGGGTTGCTCACGGTCGGAGCGGCGCTGCTGGTGTTGTGGTCGATCGTGCATGTCGGGGGACGTTCGTTACTTAACGGCGAACAGCAGCGGGCCAAGACGCTGCGGATCATGGTGTGGGGGCACGAGCACGAGAACCAGATCATCCAGCAGATGGCCGACGCGTTCGAGGAGCTGCATCCGGATGTGCGGGTCCAGCCGATCTCGGTGGCCCACAGCAACTATTTGCCGAAGCTCAAGACGATGATCGCGGCGGGCGAGCCGCCCGATCTGTTCTATCTGCCATATGACCTGGTGCCGGAGTTCGCGTCGCTGGGGCTGGTGTTGCCGATGACCGAGCCGCTGGAGCAGATGGGTGGCGACTGGGGGCAGGATATTTATCCGGTGCTCATCCAAGGCTTCCGGTTTGATCCCGAAACCCAGGCCCGCGGGGAAGGCGAGCTTTGGGGTGTGCCGAAGGACTTCTCGCCGCTGGCGATGTATGTGAATGTCGACCTCTTTGAGCAAGCGGGTGTTCCGGTGCCACACGACGGGTGGACCTGGGACCAGTACGAACACGCAGCACGCTCGATCGATGCGCTGGCGGACAACATCTTCGGCGCGTTCCTGGGGCTGTGGTCCGACCCACTGCTCGCGATCGTCTGGAACCACGGCGGCGAGCTCTTTCATTTCGACGACGACGGCCGACCCGACTTCACCCGGCCCGCCACCGATAACCCCGGCCTGCTCGCAGCCTTCGAGCGTATCCGTCGCCTCCGCATCGACGAGGGCATCGTCTACAACGCCATCGGGATCAACCGCTCCGGCGCAGAAGAGTTCTTCACCGGCCGGGTCGGCATCATCGGCCCGACCGGACGCTGGACCTCCGCACTGTGCGAAGCGATCGAGACCTTCGACTACGCGGTGGTGCCTATCCCTTGCGAACCCGGCGTCAAACCACGCTCCCCAATCATGACCGTCGCCTGGGGCGTCAGCTCGATCGGCAAGCACCCCGAAGAAGCGGTCGAGCTGGCGATCTACCTCTCGAGCCCGCCCGTCCAGCGGATGCTCGGGGAGTACGGCCAATCGATGACCGTGATCCAGTCCGTCGCCGAAGAACCGGAGATGAAATTCATCGGGCGGAAGTTCGAAGACGCGCCGGTCTACCTCGAACTCATCAAGACCGCAGCCATCCAGCAGTGGCCGCGGCAGAGCGAGTTCGAAGACATCTTCATGGCCGAGCAGGACGCCGCGATCCGGCTCGGTTCGCGGTCGATCGAGGAGGCGTTGGCCAATGTGGAGCGACGCTGGGAATTCGAGCGTTCGTCGCCTCTGAAGACCGGGTCGTTCCCGCGCATGCCCTGGACATCGGTGTCGCTCGCGCTGCTGAGCGTGGTGCTGGCGGTGGTGGTTGCGCTGTGGTGGTGGTCACGACGCCAGCGGTTGGGGCCGTTGGACCGTGTGCAGGAGCGGGCGGGCTTCGGCTTTATTGGCATATGGATTGTGGGCTTCGTGGCGTTGACCGCCGGGCCGATGTTCCTCTCGGGGTTGCTGGCGTTGTCCCGCTGGTCCGCGGTGACGCCGCTGGGTGAGGCCGAGTTCGTGGGCTTCGGCAACTTCACCCACATGGCCGCCCACGACCCAGCCTTCTGGAAATCCATCCGCGTCACCGCCTACTACGTCGTCCTCGCCATCCCGATCGGGCAGATCGCCGCGCTCGCGGTGGCGCTGCTGATGAATGTCGAAGTCCCTGGCATCGCGGTATTCCGCACGATCTTCTTCGTGCCTTCAGTGATCACTGGCGTCGTGCTCGGCGCCCTCTGGCTGGCCCTGCTCAACAACGACTACGGCCTCATCAACCAGGCCCTCAACCTCCCGCTCTCGTTATTCAGCCTCGAAGCCCCCAACTGGTTCGGCGAGGACGCGCAGTGGGCCGCCATCCCCGCGTTCGTGATGATGAACCTCTGGGGTGTGGGCAGCGCGATGGTCATCTACCTCGCCGGGCTCAAGGCCATCCCCCGCGGCCTGACCGAAGCGGCCACGATCGACGGCGCGAACGCCTGGCACCGACTGACACATGTCACCCTCCCAATGCTGAGCCCGCTGATCTTCTTCAACTTCGTCATGGGCATCATCGGCAGCTTTCAGGTCTTCACGCAGGCGTTCGTGATGACCCGGCGCGGCCCGGACGACGCGACATTGTTCTACGTGCTTTACCTCTACCTGCAGGCGTTCGAGTTCCACAACATGGGCTACGCGTCGGCGCTCGCATGGGTGCTGTTCGTGGTGATTTTTTTCGTCACGATCCTCGCGTTCTGGGGCAGTCGGAACCTGGTGCACTACGAGGGGCTCAAGTCGTGACTGCACAGGTACCCTCAACCCGGAAGCCGGTCGACAAGCTCCGCGTGCTGGTGTGGGTGTCGCTGATCGCTGGGTCGGTGGTGCTGTTGATGCCGTTTGCGTGGATGGTCAAGAGCTCGCTGAGTTCGGAGCAGGTCGTGCAGAGCGGCGAGGTCTGGGTCGGCTTCGGTAGCGAGGGCCCGCGGTGGAGTAACTACCCCGAGTCGCTCGCGCGGATGGAGTTTGCCAACGCGCTGGCGAACACGGTGTTCGTGACGTTCTTCAGCATTGTGGGCATGGTGATCAGCAGCTCGCTGGTCGGGTTCGGGTTTGCGCGGTTCCGGTTCCGTGGCCGGAAGGTCTTGTTCATGCTGATGCTGAGCACGATGATGCTGCCGCCACAGGTCACGATGATTCCGGTGTTCGTGCTGTGGAAACACCTGGGCGTGATCGACACGTTCTGGCCGCTGGTGCTGCCGATGTGTCTGGCGGGGCCGTTCTTCGTGTTCATGTTCAGGCAGTTCTTCAGCCAGATCCCCGAAGACCTGGTTGAGGCGGCCCGCATCGACGGCGCGAGCAACATGCGGATCTATTGGCAGCTCATGCTCCCGCTGAGCAAGCCCGTGATTGCGATCACCGCGATCTATACCTTCATGGGCGTCTGGAACGACTTTCTGGGCCCGCTGATCTATCTCAACAGCCCCGAAAACCACACGCTCGCCCTCGCCCTCAACGCCTTCCGCGGGCAGTACGGCCTGAGCGACGCCCACCTACTCATGGCGGCGAGCTTCGTTTGCATGCTGCCCTGTGTCGTCCTGTTCTTCGCCGCCCAGCGGTACTTCATCGAGGGTGTGGCGACCAGCGGGATGAAAGGGTGATCTATCTGCTGTATTTGGCATAGTGTTTGGGCTGTCTTGCGGGTAGCGACTGCGATCTATTTCGGGTGTTTATGTCCCAATGGGATCGTCCAGTAGCGTCCAGCCGCCATCGTCGTCGAACACGATGTTGGGCTTCACGTAGGCGTTGTCTTTGATGATGGTGCCGGTGTGGCCGCCGTCGTCGCGGACGCCTTCTTGGCTGGAGGCGTGGTACATGGCGTTGTCGGCAATGACGCAGCCAGTGAGGTTGCGGGCGATGATGCCGAAGTAAGGGTAGGGGTAGGTAAAGTCGTGTTCGGTGCGGTTGTACCAGCCCCAGAGGGTGTTGCCGGTGACGGTCGTGCCGCGGCAGCCTTCGAGCAGGACCTGGCTGCACTGGTCGTCTTGGCGGTCGACGCCGCTGCTGCGGATGAGGTTGCTGCTGATGGTGTTGGCGACGGAGTCTTTGAGGTGGACGCCGGGCCCGAAGTTGTGGTCGAGGGAGCAGCCGGTGATCTGCATCGAGTTACTGCCGTTGAAGTGGATGCCGCCCTGCTTGTTCCACTCGATGCGGTTGGCGGTGATCTTGATAGATGCCGAACCGAAGAAGCGGATGGACTGCTTCTCGTCGTCGCTCATGTCGTCGGGGGCGTGGCCTCGGGCGTAGAGCCCGTAGCCGCCGTTGGCGGTGATTTGGCAGTCGATGATCCAGCCGTCGTAGCCGCTGGTGAGGTCGATGCCGTGTCCGCCGTTGAACATGATGAGGCTGCGTCGGACACCGAGGACCCAGGCGTTCTCGAAGCGGACGCCCGAGCCGGAGAAGCGTTCGATGCGGCAGTCTTCGATCATGTTGTGCAACTCGCAGCCTCGGTGACGGGCGTAGACGCCGTGCATGTGGTCGCCGAGCTTTCGGCCGTCGAGGGTGAGCCCGAGGATTCGGGTGCCGCGGGTGTCGTCGAGGTCGAGGAATGCGTGGGCGTCGCCGGAGAGCGGGGCGAGGGTTGTTCGCCCGGCGTATTCGGGGTCCTGCTTGTTGCGGTCGGAGTACCCCCAGGCAGACTGCCCCATAAGGGTGACGTGGCTCGGGACCTTTAGGGGATGGGTCAGGTACGTGCCGGTGGGGAACCAGACTGCGGCTTCGCCGTCGGCGGCGGCGCTTAGGGATGCTTTGACGGCTTGGGTGTCGTCGGTCTGGTTGTCGCCTTTGGCGCCGAAGTCTTGGACATTGAGCATGAGCGGGTCTTCTTGAAGACGGATAGGGCGGGTCACCTTACTGGATCGATCGTGGGCCATGCGAGTAAGGCCGCTGCCGTCGGATTACTCAGCAGCGATCGGCAGGACGCCCTGCTGGGTGGTACTCAGCGCGACCGTTCACTTATCAATCAGTCTTGCGATGAAGAAGATGACGAGCCGTGACGGCATTGCTCAAGCGATGCCAAGAGCGTGGACACGACCTTGGGGTGGTCCGAGATCACGTTGCGCTCTTCAGACGGGTCATCAATCATGTCGTAAAGCTGCATGCTCGGCATCGACGAATCGACCTGCGGATCGGGCATCGACCACCCGCCGGAGCCGGGCCCCTCGATCAGTTTCCAGCGGTCGCTGCGGATCGCGTCACGACCGGTCACCGAGCTCGTGACGACCATCTCACGGACGGGCTGATCGAGATCACCGTCGAGCAGCGGCACGAGGCTGACCGAGTCCTCGCCTGCGGCTTCGGGCAGTGGCACGCCGGCCAGTTCGACGCACGTGGCTGTGATGTCGAGAAGCGAAATGGTCTGATCGCAGACCGAGCCCGCCGCGATCCGGTCTGGCCAGCTCATGAAGAACGGCACGCGGTGCCCGCCGTCCCACACGTCGGACTTCTGCCCACGGTAGATGTAGTTTGAGCGATGCCCGAACGCCTCCTCAAAGTCGAACCCGTCGCCACGCATGTGGGCGCCGTTGTCGGAGGTCACAATCACCAGCGTGTTGTCACGCAGCCCGTTCCGCTCGAGGGTGGCGAGCACCTGGCCGATCGACCAGTCGTGTTCGACAACGTAGTCGCCGTAGGTGCCGCAGTCGCTTTGGCCTTGGAACGGGGCGCGTGGCACGTGCGGCGTGTGCGGGGAGGGTAGCGGCAGGTACATAAAGAACGGCGTGTCCGACGACTGCTCCGCGTGCTGGGCGATGAACGCCTCGGCGCGTCGCGTGAACTCCAGCAGGCAGGTCTCGTGCTCCACCCCCGGTGCGATCGCCCCGCCGCGCCAGAACGCGGGCCGTTCCGAAGAGTCACACTGCGCGTTGGGCGGATCGATGACACGCCCGTTCTCGATATAGCAGTACGGCGGCATATCGAGCGACGCGGGTAGGATCAGCGAGTAGTCGAAGCCGACCGTGTGCGGGCCGTGCCGCAGGGGCGCGGTGAAGTCGACGCCCGGGTCGTCGTGCCCGTCGTGTTCAACGGGGACGAGTGAGCCGTCGGCGTTCTGCCAACCCAGCCCGAGGTGCCACTTGCCGATACACGCGGTCCGGTACCCGGCGTCCCTGAGCAGCGACGCGACCGTGGGGCGGTCGTCTTCGATCAGCTCGCGCGAGTAGCCGAAGAGCACGCCTTGCTTAAGCCGGCTGCGCCAGGCGTAGCGTCCGGTGAGCAGGCCATAGCGTGTGGGTGTGCAGACCGCGGAGTTGCTGTGGGCGTCGCGGAAGGTCATCCCGCCGGCTGCTAGCTCGTCTGTGTAGGGCGTCTGAATCCTGGACTCACGGTTCAGGCACGACACGTCGCCGTAGCCCCAGTCGTCCGCCAGAATGACAAGGATATTGGGCTTGATCTGATCCATAGCTTGATCCGTACGAAAACAAGTGATTGCCCGGAACTGTAATGCAAAGGCGATCTCGGTGATTCGGTAGCCGGCTTAGTGGCGTGAGATGTGAGCTCGTATAAAAACGAGAGTGACTCAGAACCTTTAGGGGCCACCGATGAGTTGTCACTCATCCCTCGCTGAATACTCGATTGGCCTACTGCCTGAATGCGGAGTAGGTCCTATCAGCAGGCCTCAAGTGAGACCCGCGTGGGCTCAGGGCAGGAGCGGCGAATCGGAGCCGGCACTGCCGGGGGTCAGCGGTGCCTGGCGGTCTGGGATGGCTGAGCGGAGGGTGTCAAGGATGGACGGCGGGTCCGGGTCAGCGATGCGGTTGTCCCATTCGCCGGGATCGTCGCGGTGATCGTAGAGCTCTTCGGTGCCGTCGGCGTAGCGGGTGTAGCGGTGGTGTTGAGAACGGACGGAGCAGTTGCCGGGGCCGAAGCAGGTGAGGGCGAGGTGTGGCCAGTCGTCGGTGCCCCGCATGAGGGGCGTGAGGCTGTGGCCGTCGAGGTCGTCTTGGGGTGGGAGGCCGCAGAGTTCGGTGAGGGTGGGGTAGAGGTGGATCGTGCCGGTGGGATGGTCGGTCCGGCCGTGGGGGACACCTGGGCCGGCGAGGATCAAGGGGACCCGGCAAGACTCTTCCCAGAGCGTGCGTTTGCCCCAGCGGTTCTTTTCGCCGAGGTGGAAGCCGTGGTCAGACCAGAAGACGACGAGGGTGTTGTCGGCGTGGGGGCTATCAGCAAGGGCGTCGAGGAGCTTGCCGACCTGGGAGTCCATGTAGCTGACGCTGGCGAGGTAGCTGCGGACGGCGTGCTCGGCCTGTCCGAGTGCGAGGATGTAGTCGTGACGCGGGGCGACGGCGGCGTGGGTGAGCTGGGTGATGTAGGGCGACACGTGTCGCCAGCCGTCGGGCGCGAACTCGGGCATGCGGGTCTTGCCCTTGGGATAGTGTTCGAACCACTCGGCGGGTGCATACATTGGCACGTGCGGACGGAAGAAGCCGGCACCGAGAAAAAACGGTTCGTCGTGGTTTCGGTTGATCCTTTCTATAGCCCAGTCGGCGATGCGGTCATCGGGGGTGGGGCGGTCGTCGTCGGGGTAGATGCCCCAGTCCCAGAGGGGATGGCCCTCGGGGACACTGAGTTTGGTGTCGGGGGTGGGGCCGTATTGGTTGGTGATCTTACCGTTCTCGTGGAAGGAGTCGGGGTCGTTGATGCCGTGGAAGACTTTGCCGACCGCCATGGTGCGGTAGCCGTGGTTGCGGAAGTGTTGGGGGAGGGTGACGCGGTCGCGGAGGGTCGGGGTGTTTCGGAAGAGCGGCTGGAGCAGATAGAGCCCCGAGCGGGTGGGGTGTACACCGGTGAGGACGGCGGAGCGTGCGGGTGTGCAGATGGGTGCGGGGCAGCTGGTGTTGGCGAAGGTGAATCCGCGCTGGGCGAGGCGGTCGAGGTTGGGGGTGTGGACGTCGGGGTGTCCGCCGAGCGGGCCGATCCAGTCGTTGAGGTCGTCGATGGCGATGAACAGGACGTTTGGCGGCCGGGCGGTTCGGGTCATGGCGGTCGAGGGTAGGGCGGTGGCGCTGGCCGCGACGGCTGCGGTGGCCTGCATGAATCGGCGTCGGGAGATGGGCGGGTTTGTGTCGGGCATGTTTTATCAATCAGGGGCCTTCGTAGACCCGCACGTTCCGGAAGAAGCTGGTGGCGTTGGGGTTGGTCACGTCGTGGTCGTTGATGAAGGTGAGGTAGCTGTAGCTGCCCGTGGCGAGGTAGTCGTCGAGGGTGATCTGGAAGGTCTGCCAGTTGCCCGAGCCGTCGTACTGCGGGGTGGTCCGGCTGCCGTAGGTCTCGGGGCCCCATAGGGTGAGGGAGTAGGCGGAGCGGGTGGCGGCGTTGTTCTTCGCGAGCCCGATGCCGTGGACCTCGCCGGCGGTGTCGCTCTTGAAGTCGAACTCGAGGATGGTGTTGGCAGTGACGGTGATGGACTCGGCGATGGCCTTCCAGGTGTTGCCCTCGAGCTTGAGGGTGTCGCCGTTGTCGAGGACGGTGGCTGTGCCGTCGATGTCCTGGTTGCCGTAGGAGAAGATGGTTTCCTGAGAGAAGTCGATCGTGCCGGGGGCTGGGGCATCGGTGGTGGCGGAGGTGGTGTTGGACCAGGCGCTGTCGCCGGCGATGTTGGTGGTTTTGACGCGGTAGTGGTAGGTCGTGTCGGGGTTGAGCCCGTTGTCGGTGTAGCTGGTGGTGTTGGCGGCGAGGGTGATCGACGTGGCACCGCTGAAGCTGGGGTTGGTGGCGCGTTGGAGGACGAGGTTGTCCTCGTTATTGGCGTTGTCGGTCCAGGTGAGGTTGATGCTGGTGGTGCCGTTGGGTGTGGCGTTGAGGGCGGAGGGTGCGGCGGGGGGCTGGACGCCGGCACCGGTGTCTTCGTAGAGCCGAACGTTGCGATAGAAGCTGGTGGCGTTGGGGTTGGTGACGTTGTGGTCGTTGATGAAGGTGAGGAAGTTGTAGGAGCGGTCGGCCATGTAGTTGTCGAGGCGGAGCGTGAAGGTCTGCCAGTTGCCCGAGCCGCCGTATTGGGGGACCGAGCGTGGGCCAAAGGCGTCGGGTCCCCAGAGGGTGATGGAGGAGGCGGAGCGGATGGCGGCACGGCCGGTGGCGAGCCCGATGCCGTGGGTCTCGCCTTGGCTGTCGCTCTTGAAGTCGAACTGGAGGATAGTGTCGGGGGTGACGGTGTAGGGCTCGCTGATGGCCTTCCAGGTGTTGCCTTCGAGCTTGAGGGTGGCACCGCCGTTGAGGACGGTGGCGGTACCGTTGAGGTCCTGGTTGCCATAGGACTGGATGTTCTCGGTGCTGAAGTCGATGGGGTCGGGGAGGGTGACGCCGCCGTCGGTGGGGGTGGCGGAAGCGGCGGCCGAGAAGCCGCTGTCGCCGTCGGCGTTGGTGGCGCGGAGGCGGTAGTGGTAGGTGCGATCGGTTTCGAGGCCGACGTCGGTGTAGGTGGTTCGGCCGGGCTCGAGGGTGATGCGGACGACGCCGTCGAAGCTGGCGTTGGTGGAGCGTTCGAGGACGAAGGCGGACTCGTTGCTGCTGTTGTCGTTCCAGGTCAGGTCGATGGAGTTGGCGTCGTTGGTGGTGGCGGCGAGT
>JBCCOW010000046.1:0-32736 GCA_039025195.1 Planctomycetota bacterium | reverse complement strand
GTGCCAGTCGAAGTAGTTGTACCGGCGGACCTTGTACGGGCAGTTGTTCGAGCAGTACCGCGTGCCGATGCAGCGGTTGTACACCATCGTGTTCATGCCCTCGGTGTCGTGCACCGTCGCCGCCACCGGGCAGACCTGCTCGCACGGCGCGTTCTCGCAGTGCAGGCAGGACACCGGCATGTGCACCACCTCCACATCGCCGTTGCTCCAGTCTGGGCCCGGCGCCAACGCGTCGGGGTTTTTGTACTTCGGCTTGAAATACGTGTCGATCCGCAGCCAGTGCATCTCCCGGCTCATCCGCACGCCCCGCTCGCCCACCACCGGGATGTTGTTCTCCGCCTGGCACGCGATCACGCACGCGTTGCAGCCCAGGCACAGGTTCATGTCCACCGCCATGCCCCACGCGTGCGTCCGGTTGAACGTCCGCGGCGGCCACTGCTCATCCACCGGCTCGTTCGGGTGCTTCGCCCGCACTTCGTCGGCACGCTCCAACCAAAGGTCTTCCATCGGCGGGTCGTATAGCTGCAGGCTCATGTTGCCGTGCGCCCCGTCCTTTGCGAACTTCGGATCGTCGTTGTACTGATCCAGCGTCGCCGACTTCACCACATACCCCGAGTCGTACTTCTTCCCAGCCCGCTTCTTCACCGCCCAGTTCGCGATGAAGTCGTTCGTCAAGAGGTGGTGGTTCGACACCAGCGGCAGCTCGACCGACTTGCCGGTCTTCGCCAGCGTCACCGTCGTGAAACCCATCGCTTCGGACTCCCGCAGCGGGTAGCCATCGACACCCACGCGGTAGCTCTCGGCATCCTTCGGGTTCTCGCCCGACCCGCCGATCGAACCCGCGGACCATCGGCCGTGCCCGAGGTTGAACACCATCGCCCCGTCCGCCTGACCGGGCATGATGTAGATGGGCGTCTCGATCGACTGAGCCCCGGCACTGAGCGTCACCACGTCGCCGTACTTCAGGCCCAGCCGCATCGCGTCGTTGTAGGACATCAGCAGCGGGTTGCACCAGGTCGCCTTGGTCAGCGGGGCCGGCGCTTCCTGCAGCCAGCCGCTGTTGGCATAACGCCCGTCATACAACGCCCCGCCGCGGAACGACAGCTCGAACCGGTCGCCGCCGAGCTTCTCCGGCAGGGCGGGGGATTCCATCGCGTACACCGTCTTCGGCGTCAGCCGGGGCAGCCCGCTGTCTTTCACAAACCCGCTGTGCAGCGCGGTCCGCCAGTTCTTCTCGAAGCCCTCACCGCCGGGCAACCCGCGGTCGCGGTGGACCTTGCGGACCAAGTCGTAGCCGTTCACGGGAAGCCCCGCCGCGTCCCCGCCGGCCAGCCGGGCCAGCACTTCCGCCGGCGTCCGCCCGTTGAAGATCGGGTGGATCAACGGCTGCGCCAGGCTCACCGTTCCGTCCCACGCCAGCGCATCGCCCCACGATTCCAGCCCGTGGGCCATCGGCAAGACCCAGCCGGACCGACGGGCTGTTTCATCGGGGTACAGCGACAACCGAACAACGTGGTTCGCGTTGCCCATCAGCTCGCCGAAGCCCAAGTCGGCCGGGGCGTCGAAGACCGCGTTGCCGCCGATCACCAGCAGCGTGTCCACGCCGCCGGCGTTGAGCCGCTCCGCCAGCTCCTGAACCTGCCCGGTCAAGGGCTCGGCCGTCGCCGCTGGCTCTTCCACCAGCGTCACCACCGGGCCGATGTTCTCCAGCTTCTCGTTGATCGCGTGACACGCCGCGTGTACCTCGGCCGGCTGCGTCGGGCCCGCCACCACCAGGCTCTTACCTTTGTTCGCCTTGAGGTCCTTAACCAGGCTCTTCACAAACGCCTCGGCACGCGGCTGCAGCTTCGCCAGCCGGTCCAGCGTCACGCCGTTCTGCTCTGCACCCTTGACCCCCAGCTCCCGCGCCACCGCCGAGACCACCATCTCGATCTGGCCCGCCGGCACCGCCAGCTTCACATCCGCCGACGCCCCGCTCACCGTCAGCCCCGGCGCCGCCGAGTACACCCGGTTCATCTTCCCGCCACGCTCTTCAATCCGTCGGCCCGCCGCCCAGCCCATCGCGTTCTGCAGCCCCGCCGGGTGCGTCGAGAAGAAATCACAGTCGAACAGCGCGATGATGTCCGCCTTGGCGACGTCGTACACCGGACGCAGCGCCTGATCCCCGCCGAACGCCAGCTTCGCGCCCGCCAGTTCCCGGTCGCGGTTCAGCGGCTCCCACGTGTACCACGACATCCCCGGGAACCGCTTCTTCATCGCCGCCTTCACCGCGTCGATCGTCAGGCCCGTCATCGGCTCGGCCAACACCGCCAGCCCGCTCGACGCCGCGCCCTCCAGCCCCGCAAAGTGCCCTGCCGACCACGCGTCAAACTCCGACCAGCTTGACCCCACCACGCTCAGCTTGCCCGTCGCCTCGTCACGCCCCACCGTCCGCACCTGACGCAGCCGCTGCGGGTCATACAACTCGAGCGTCGCCGCCTGCATGAACCCGTCGGTCTTGCCCGCCGCCCAGGGGTGCTCGTTGTTCCCCTCGATCTTGATCGGCCGGCCGTCGACCCCGATCACCGTGCAGCCGTAGCCGATCCCGCTCCGCTGCAGCATCGTCGCGTAGTGCTCCGGCACCCCGGGGATCGTCCCCTCGGGCCGAGACGCGTAAGGCACCAGCCGCTCCTGGGGCCACCGCCGACACCCGGTCAGCGTCAACCCCGCCAACGCCATCGACGCCGCCGCCAGCTGCATAAACCGCCGACGCGACGGCCCGCTACCCCGGGTAAGCATCTCATCAGGGTCGTAGCTCGGGAACTCCTTGTCGAAGTTCTCTCGGAACTTGTCCGACTCCAGGTGCTGCTCGATCGAACGCCAGTACACCGCGCCCACAGGCCCACCATCGGGCTGCTTCTTGATCTCTTGAACTGGGTCGATTACCTGCGTCATCGCTCTTACTTAAGTTCCAAGCCTGCCCGGCAACGGGCGGAGCCCCCGATCACCGGTGACACGTCGAGCAAGCCTGCATGTAGGCCGCCCCATGAATCCGGTATTCCTTCTTCAGTTCCAGGCCGACGCGCAGCTGCGCCTCCGCCAGCGTCTCGCCGTCTCGAACCTCCAACGCGTTTGGCCCACCCTTCAACTCTCGGCCGTCCGGGCCCCTGCCCCGGCCCAGGTGATACGTCATGTTCGTCACCTCGCTCACCGGCCGAAGGTGCTTCTCCGGCTCACGGTGACAGTCCAGGCACCAGCCCATCGACAGGTTGTGCACCTGCCAAACACCCTCTTCACCCATCTGGTCCACCCGGCCATGGCACGAGTAGCAGCCTACACCCTTGTTGATGTGCGCCGCGTGGTTGAAGTAGGCGTAGTCCGCGATCGAGTGCACCTTCACCCACGGGATCGGCTTACCGGTCCAGTACGACTCGTGCACCGCCGCCAGCTTCTGCGAGTTCTGCTTGATGCCCATGAACGCGGTCGGCTCGCCGTTGGGGTCCGTGCCCGGGGCGTGACAACTGATACAGGTCTCTGTCGGAGGGATCGCGGCGAACCCCGCCTTGTCCACCGTGGTGTGGCAGTGCCGGCAGTCCAGCCCGAGCTGACCCACGTGCACCGCGTGCGAATACGGCACCGGCTGCTCCGGCATGTAACCCGGGTTCAGCGTCTCCGCCGACAGCCCAAAAAACACCACCTTCGGCGTGATCACCGCACCGCCGATCGCCCCCAGCACCAGCACCGGCAAGAGATAGTTCGCCCACTTGGGGAACACAAACCCGTCACGTACACCAGCTGCCTTACTCATGTGAAAACCTAGACCCCTTCCGCCGGACCGGGAAGCGTATCACTCCCATCCCCAATTGTCGAAAACCCAGAAGCAACATCTGAAGTTTCACCCATCGCCAGACCGCCAGCCCTGCCCCCAGACCCGCCCGCCGCCCGGACCTGACCCACCGACCACGACGCCCGTGCCGCCATCGCCGCCTTCTCCGGACGCAGCGCCAACATCACCCCCACCGCCAACACCACCGGCATCACCCCCGGCCACCACGACCCACCCACCGCCACCGCCGTCAGCCCCAGCCACGCCCCCAAACTCGCCACCCCCCACACCGTGCACACCCCCCGCAGATAGCTCGCCGGCTCCACCGGCCGATCCAGCCACGTCGCCCGGAAGCAGTGCAACCGCACCACATACGACACCGGCACCCCCGCCACCATCCACCCCATCGCCAACAGCGTCAGCCCCAGCCCCATGCCCGACGACCCTTCCGCCAACCCCACGCCCAATAAAAACAACGCCCACACCACCGGGCTCGCCGCCATCACCACCCACGCACCCCACGCACGCCGCAGCGCCACCGGACGCGACACGCCTTCACCCAACCCGTCATCCACAAACCCAAACAACGATGCAGCTAACAAATTCGCTCGATCCCTGTCACTCGTGCCGGCCAAGCCTCACGCCAAGCCGATGAATCCCCCGCACGGCCCATCCAGCCGGTGCCCCGGCTCCATCACAGCCCCGATGCGTACTCGAACCGCGTCCACTCGGTACCGGGCCCGCAGTCTATCTCAACACCCTTAGGAAATCGGCAGGAACCCAACCGCCAGCCCAACATTCCGCAATTGCTAGGCGTTCGCATCTACGGCATTGACAAGCCGTCAAAACGGTCACCGCCCCCGGCTTTCGAACCCTCCGTTCAACACCCGATCGGCCCGCCGTCCAAACCCTAAAGACCCCCCGCCAGCGGCCCGCTAAGCGTCATCGCCCGGAGACGCCGAGCCGCCCGGCTTCACCTTGCCCAACACCTCGGGCAGATCGATCCCCGCCTGCTCCGCCAGGTCGTGGATCGGCGGCAACGATCCGATCAGACCCTTCAAAAAGTTTGCCGTCGAGCCCGTGCCCTCGCCGTTGCCACCCGTGCCGCCGTCCCACACCGTGATCTTCTCGATCTTCAGGTTCTGCACCGCCTTGACCTGCTCCGCCACCAGCTTCGGTAACTGCTCGATAATCAGCAGGCTCGGCGCGATGTCCGGGCGAGCCGCACACGCGTCCAGCAGCCGCTGATACCCCTCCGCCTTCGCGTCCAGCACCTTCTTCGTGCCCTCCGCCTCGGCGGTGTACCGCGCCAGCTCCGCGTCGGCCTTACCCCGGGCCACCCGACGCTCCCGCTCCGCCTCCGCTTCCGCATTGATCTCGATCTGCTGCCGATCGATCATCTCCTTCGCGATGACCTCCTTCTCCATCCGGGCGAGCTCTTCCTCCTTCTCCGCCATCAGCACGTCCTTGGCCGCCTGCGCCAGCGCCACATCACCCCGCCGACGCGCATCCGCCTGACGCTCCGCCAGCGTCGCCTGCGACGCCACGATCTCCGCCTTGCTCTTGTTCTCCCCGTCCACCGACTGGGCCTCCAACTCCGCGACCCGGATCCGCTGCTGCGCCTCCGCCTCCTTCTCGCCCTGCGTCGTGATCGACGCCTGCTCCGCCACCGCCACGTCCGCTGCCCGCTTCGACTCCGCCTCACCGCTCAAGCCCTCCGCCTCCAGCGCCGCGGTCTTGATCCGCTGATCCCGCTCCGCGTTCTTCTGACCGATCGCACCCTGCGAGACCTGCTCCGCGACCCGCACCTCGCGCTCCCGGTCCGCCGTCGCCGTCCCGATCGCACCCTCCCGGTCGGCCTGGGCCGTGTCGATCTTCGCCTGGTTGATCGCCTCCGCCGCCGCCTTCTGACCCAACGCATCGATATACCCCGACTCGTCCGTGATGTCTCGGATGTTGACGTTGATCATGTACAGCCCGATCTTCGCCAGCTCGAAGTTCACGTTCTTGTTCACCAGGTCCAAAAACTTCTCGCGGTCCTGGTTGATCTCTTCAATGGTCAGCATCGCGATCACCAGACGCATCTGCCCCAGGATGATGTCCCTCGCCTGCGCCGCGATCTCGTTCTCCCGCAGCCCCAGCAACCGCTCCGCCGCATTATTCATCACGTCCGGCTCCGTGCTGATCGCCACCGTAAACGTCGATGGCACCCCCACCCGGATGTTCTTCTTCGACAACGCCGACGTCAGCTCGATGTCAATCACCATCGGCTCCAGCGACAGATACGCGTAGTCCTGGATCACCGGCACCACAAACGCACCACCCCCGTGCAACGCTCGCGCCGCCCGCTCCCCTTTCACTTTCCCGTACACCACCAAAATCCGGTTCGACGGACACCGCTTGTACCGCTTGGCTATCAGAATGGCCAAATACGCAGCAACCGCGATCAAGATGAAGATTACAACCAAGGTGAGGACGGGCCCAAACGGGTTACCTTCATCCTCACCACCGCCCAAACCTAAGACGCCTAACAACATCTGACCCATCATCCAATCCGTATCCATGTCAAACCTCCGCTGTCAGGGTTTGGTCTACCTTCTCGAAACGCACCCGCGACGGACACTCCACCGCGCAACTCAGCACAATCATCCCCAACTTCGCCAACGCATCAGCCAAACGCCCGCCGACCGCGTCTTCGATCTCAGCCCGACCGACATCATCCCCCAAACCCCACACCGACGACGCCACCGCCTGCGTCAACGCCTCTTCCACCAACCCCAACACCTCGGCTTCTGGTAGCCCGATCAGCCGCATCGCCGCAGTCTCCAACTGCTCCTTTTCCGTCCCCACCGCCGCCGTCACCCGCACCACCACCCGCTCGGCCGAACCCTCACCGCCAGGCTGCACATCACCAACGACCGACGCCTTCACCGGCTTCAGCGACAAATACGAATAGTCCTGAATCACCGGGTACACAAAGGCCCCGCCACCGAGCAAGACCTTGTGGGCAGCATCTCCACCAACCCGGCCCGACACCACCAACGCCTGATCCGGCAGGCAGCGTTTATACCGACGCGCAATGAAGACAACCAGATAAGTAAAGATCGCTAACCAACACAGCGTCACGACCAGCAGAAAGATCGGTCCGAACGCACTCTGCGTGGAATTCGTCTGCCCCAGCACCACCCCCGACCATGTCAAACATCCCGGCATTGTGAAACCCTGTTGACCTTTCCCCGGCAGCATAACCCCTTCCCCCGCCGCACCCCTGCGAATCCATATCCAAACTCTCCCAAACCCGGCACCCCACCCGCCAGAAACCTAAACCCGGCTAACCAACAGCACCCCGTCATCCCGCACCGACTCCACCTTCACCGCCGCGAAGCTCTCGATCGCCTCGCCCGTGCTCACCGCCTCGCTGATCATGCTCCGTCCCGAAATGCTTACCCGCACCTTCCCCTGCCCTTCGCCCTTCGCGGGCAGGGCCATGTACACCTGCGCCGTTCGGCCCACCGCCGTCGCCTTGTCCGCCTTCACCTCATGCCCCAGCTTCGCCAGCAGGAACAGACCCAGTGCTGCGAACAACATAAACGCCACCCCCGTCCCCCCCGACACCGCCGCCGACGGCCCCGGCCCCAGCTCCCAGCCCAACCGACACAGCAACCCCATCCACCCCGCACCCATCAGGAATGCCGTGATCGACAGGATCGAAAACACGCCGAACCCCGCCCCGTGGTCTTCGAGGTCCACATCGAAATCGACGTCCCCCCCGATCCCCAGGAACAGGCTCATCAGCAACCGCAGCACGAAAAACGATGTGCCCAGCAGCGCCATCCCCGCGTAGAACGGCACATCCAGCCCGAAGCTCGACAGCCTCGGGAAATCAAACAGCAGCTTCGCAATGTCCCAGAGTCCCATAGCCACAGCTTACCCCAACCGACCTTCGCAGCCATGCGAGAACTCATCCCATACATCGCACATCGCACATCGCACATCTTCCCTCAAGCCTTCCCGTACCGCCGGCCCTTCCACGCGTTGCCCCCCCGGTAGTACCGCCACACGCTCGCCACCAGGATCGCCAGGTACACCGCCGAGCCCACCGGCATCAGCAATGCGTGCCACCAACCCACGCCCATCCGCCGCCGCACCCGGTCCATCGGCCGAAGCGTCAGCAACCACCCCACCCCCGCCAAACCCGCCGCCAACCCCCACACCCACCCCCCGGAAGACACCGCGCCCCACAACCCCACCCCCGCAAACACCGGCGGCAGCACGTTCGTCACCACCAGCACCGGCACCATCGCCACCACCCGGTCCAGCCGGTACTCCGTCCCCGCAAACGCGTTCTTCGTCAGACCCTCCCACTGATCGCTCCAGCCCTCATACATCCGGCAGCCCAGCAACCCCTCCGCAAACGCGACGCGCACGCCCAGGCTCGTATCACCGGTATCCCACCGTTCCCGCAGCGCCGCCTTCACCACTTCACCTAATCGGATGTCTTCCACCACCTGCCCCTTCACCGCCGCGTGCCCACCCACCGCTTCATACACCTCACGCCGAACCAAAATGAACGCCCCGCCAATCAAAACCTCCGGCCGACCCATATCGTTCGACCGCGGGATCGGGAACAACAACCCCAGTGCCAGCCCCAGCTGCGCCTGAACCAGTTCTTCCCCAAATGAACCAAAGCGCACCTCTGGCAACAGTCCCACCAAACCCGCACCCTCACGCTCCGCCCACGCGATCGCCGTCCGCAAACACCCCGGCTCCCAATCCATATCCGCATCCGTAAAGCAAAGCCAATCAACGGCCGAAACAGCCACATCAACCTCGCCAACCGTTTTGTCCAGCACCGCCAACTCCTCTTCACTCAACCGATCCCACATCCCCGATCCCCGATCCAAGACCGCCCTCACCCCGTGCATCACCGCCCATGTCTTGCCCACCCACCCCGCCGGCAGCTGACCCGCCGTCCGCACCACCCGCAGGTTGGGGTAGCGCTCGACCAGCTCTGCCGTGATCGCCGGCGTCTCGTCCCCCGACGCGTCATCGACAAACACCACGCGGTAGTCCGGGTGGTCCTGCCCACACATCGCCGGCAGCGTCCTCGGCAGGTGCTCCGCCTCGTCCCGCCCCGGCACGATCATCACCGCAGACCCTTCGGCTTCCACCTCGTCAAAATCCGCCGCCCGCAGCACATGCCCGAACGTCCCCCGGTAGCGCGGCGCCACATTCACCCACCCCCACAGCGCGAACACCACCACACCCCCAATCAGCACAATCCAAGCCATGCCCCACCTTAGCCCCCGGCTCTGTCGGGGGGCACGTGGCAAGCCTGATGTTTACCGACGCTCACCCCCCGTACAGATACTCCTTGAGATACCGGATCTCCGCCTCCTGCCCAGAGATAGCCCACGCGTTGAGGTCGCCGATCGAGATCAGCCCGTGCAGCTTCCGGTCCACGCCCAGCACCGGCAAGTGCCGTACGCGCTCGGTCTTGAAGATCGTCCGTGCCTCATCGAGCGTCGTGTCCGGCTGACAGCAGATCACCTCAGTCGTCATCACCTCCGACACCGACACGGCCGCCGGGGCACGCCCCTCGACCACGACCCGCCGCAGCATGTCGCGCTCCGTAAAAACCCCTTCGACACGATGGTGCTCGGTCACCACCACCGCCCCGACCCGCCAGATGTTCATCAGCTTCGCCGCCTCCAGCACCGTCGCCCGGCCCGGCACCGTGACCACCTCGTAACCCTTACGCGAAAGGACCGTGTCAACCGTTGCCATGCGCAACCTCCAGTTGTCAAAACGTCGGGTGTGTCAGAACGCCAAGAGACCCATCACTTGAAATTAACGCGCGCCCCCGTACTCACCAAACACTTTTTCAGCGCGAACACACCATCACGTGTGTGTAGCGGATGACGCGCAGCGTCCCGCGCGAACACGAGCACATCAATGACACCGTGATCTCAAGCACGACCACAACCGCGACACGCTCCGCATCAGAGCGGCTTGACCAAGAAGTCCCCGTTGCCGATCGGCTGGCGCGGCCCGAACTGATCGACACTGAAGATCGTGTCGAGGTTGGCCCGGCCGCGGGCAGACACGATCTCGTAGTCACCCGGCGGCACCGAGTCGGCCGGCACCAGCACCTCGATGTCGAACCGACGCGTCTGCCCAGGCTTCAAGGAATCCAGCACCTGGAATTCGCTGCCGATCAGCACGTCATCCGAACCGTCGGACGCCCCGTCGCTTGGCCGCAACGCCAGCAGGATGTCGGTGTCCGTGCCCGGGTCAAACGTCACGTTCCCGTTGTTGGTCACTTCGAGCGGGAGCTCGAGGAAGGTCACCGTGGCGGGCCCCACCTGCAGGATGCGCAGCGCGCCGTCCTCGAGCGACCCGGACGGCAACGCCTTGAGGTTGATACTCACATCGGCGGTCGCCACGCCCTCATTGACGTCGATCGAGCCCGCCGTGCTGCTCTCGGTCACGTCACCCGAGAAGTCGGTCTGCACCCGCAGCTTGTAGCTGCCGTCCGTCAACCCCGCGGGTAATTCCACATTCAGGTTCAGCCGCTTCGCCTGGCCCGGCTTGAGGCTGCCCAGCGACACATCATCGAGGCTCGCCACCCGAGTCGATCCTCCGCCCGCCCGGTCGGCGAAGACCTCGATGTCGACGGTCTGGCTCTTGTCCATCGACACGTTACCGTTGTTGGTGATGCTTACCGGCAGCTTGATCTTCGTACCGTCGCCCGAGATCACCGACGCCGGCAGCTTCGCCTTGTCCGAGACCTCGGTTTGCAGCTGCACGAAGGGCTCAGCCACGGTGATCGAGGCCGTGGTGCTCGCCGCGTTGCCCGCGGTCGTCGACTGCGTCACATCGCCCGAGGAGTCCGCCACCACCCGCAGCGTGTAGTCGCCGTTGGACAGCGACGGCGGCAGCTCCACATTCAGGTTCACGTTCTTGGCCCTGCCCGACCGCAGGCCACTGATCGAGAAATCGTCCACCGTCGTCAGCAGGGTCGAGCCGCCGCCCGCCCGGTCCGCGAACACCTGGATGTCGATCGTCTGGCCCTTCTCCAGCGGCACGTTGCCGTTGTTCGTGATGCTTGCCGGCAGCCTGATCTTCGCGCCGTCACCGGCGATCAAAGACGTCGGCAGCTTGGCCTTGTCCGAGATCGCGGTGTCGAGCTTGATAAAGCCCTCGGCGACGCTGATGGTCTGCGTGGTGCTCGCGTCGTTGTCCGCGGTGCTCGACTGCGTCACATCGCCGGACGAATCGACCAGCACCCGTAGCCGGTAGTCGCCATCGCTCAGCCCCGGCGGCAGCAGCAGGTTCAGGTTGAACCCTTTGGGCTTGCCCGGCGCGAGCTTGCTGATCGACACGTCGTCAAGCGTCGTCAACAGCGTCGAGCCGCCGCCGACCTTGTCCGCAAACACCTGGATGTCGATCGTCTGGCCCGTGTCCAGCGGCACGTTCCCCGTGTTCGCCACCGTGATCGGCAGCCTGATCTTCGTGCCATCCCCCGAGACCACGGCCGTGGGCAGCTTCGCCTTGTCCGACACCCCCGCATCGAGCTTGAAGAACGGCGGGGCCACGGTGAACGTCTCGCCGGTCAGCACCGACACGTTGTTCGACTCGTTGGTCTCCGCCAAATCGCCGCCCGCATCGACCGCAACCACCAGCTTGTAGGTGCCCGAAGCCAGCCCCACGCCGCTTTCTAGCTTGATGTTGACCGCCTTGGGCTTGCTGCCCGGCTTGATGCCGCCCAGCTTCTGGTTCGTGGCCTCGCCCAGCAGGATGTCGCCACCAAGCACCGACGCGGTGTTCGCCGCCGACGCGAGCCGGGCGTAGACCTTCACATCGGCGGCCGCGGCCTTCGGCGTTGCGACCGTCCCCGGGTTGCTCACCGCGACCCGCACGCTGCCCTTCGCCGCGTTGCCCGCGATGATCGCCGACGGGAATTTCAGGTCGGCCAACGCCCCGGCCAAGTCGTAGTCCGGCACCACGATCGTCCCGACCTGGCTCACCAGCGTGTTGTTGGCGGTGCTGCTTTCCGGCAGCTTGTTGTCCGGATCGAGCACCGCGATCGCCCGCCAATCCCCCGCCGGCAGGCTCAACGGCACGTTAACCCGGAAGGCGACAAACGCGTTGTCCCCCGGCACGAGACGACCCCGCACCTTCTCGCGCGAGATGAACGGGTCCTCTGCCTTGTTCAGCGTGCCATCGCGTGAGGCGTATAAGTCGACCTCTAGCGTCCCCGAGATATCGGAAGAGCCCTGGTTGCCGATAAACAGTTCCAGTTCGATCCGTGCCCCCGCCAGCTGCGTCGGCTCCTCGAAGGCCGCGAACGACCCCGCCAGGTCACCCGCCAGCAGCGTCCGCTGCTCCAGATGTTCAAACACCTCGGGAACCGCCGCGTACGAATCCGCCTTCTGATCGCCCTTCGGCATGATGTAACCCTCGATCCTGATTGAAAAAGCCGCCGGCAGAAACGCACGAACGCTGCTCAGAAAATCGAGACTAGCGAAGGCCTCGTTCCGTTACAACCATTATCCGGACCCGTGGTATGTGCGTTTTTCGTTTACACTTGAACGTTTTGAACGTTTGATTCTGGTGCTGAGCGATCCAACTGCTATGAACGCCCCGCTAGCGAATTCAGGATCCCGACTTACGCTTGCCGCGCATACTTCGGGTCACTTTATCCGGCCCGCGTTGACCGTAATCATGCGCAAGCCCCTGTCATCAAAGTGCAGTGTAAAACACAAAATTCTCCTACCCCACTTGCGTCTGTCTCAAAACCGCCGCATTACTTACCTGCCAAGCGTTCTTCGCCAGCAACCATCCCGAGCCATTCGTGACCGCCTGCGGGCAGCCGATCGATTCCTTCTCTAAACCGTTTGTATTTTTTCTTATCGTGAGCCACTACGGTCAGCACTGACTGCAACGGAGGCTTCAGGACTTGGCTTAAGAAAATACGAAAGGAATCGTAGAGTCCGTGATGGTAATCCCGCCGGGACGCCAGCTCAGGTCGTTGATGACGGTGATCGGCTGCGTGATTCTGACGGTCGTGCCCTTGATGTTCCCCGTGATCAAGTCTTCTGAAAATACGCGAAGAGCGTACTCGCCACCGTCCATGTAGTAATAAAATCTAAAGCTCACTTTGTAGTCTTTGGTCTGCCCCGGCTTCAGACCGCCCCGGAAAACGCCTGCGGCCGTCATGAGCTCCGAGCCGTAGCCATCAATCCGGTCGGCGTACACATAAAGTTTCGTATACCCCGGGTTTTCCAGAGGTAAGTTCCCACTGTTCGTGACGCTCGCCCGGAGTGTGACCCAGATACCGTCACTCAAACGCACCGACTCCGGCAGCGTCGGCTCCGTGATGAACTTGGTGTCCAGCCGTGTGAAGCCCTCGGTGACATTCATGGTCTGTGTGGTGCTCGCCGTGTTCCCCGCAGTGGTCGATTGGGCCACCTCGCCCGAGGCGTCGGCGACCACCCGGAGCGTGTACTCGCCATCGGTGAGCCCCCTCGGCAGCCGCACATTCAGATTCAGCTTCTTCGCCTTGCCAGGCTTCAGGCCACTGACCGAGACCTTCTCCACCGTCATCACCAGCGTCGAGTCACCGCCTGCTCGGTCGGCGTAGACCACGACATCGATCTTTTTGCGTTTCTCGATGGCGATATTACCGCTGTTGGCCATGCTGATGGGCAGCCTGATCTTCGTGCCATCGCCCGAGAGCACCGACGCTGGCAGCTTGGCTTTGGCCGAGACCTCGGTGTCGAGCTTCACGTAGCCCTTGGTGATCTGGATTGTTTGCGTGGCCCGCACGGTGTTCCCTATGGTGCTTGACTGGGGGACCTCACCGGCCGCATCGGCGACCACCCGTAGCGTGTAGTGGCTGTCGGTGAGCTCGACCGGCAGCTGTACTTTCAGGTTCAGCTTCTTGGCCTTGCCAGGCTTCAGGCCACGCATCGACACGTCCTCCGCCAGCGCTACCCGCGTCGAGCCCCCGCCCGCCCGGTCGGCATAAACCACCACATCGAGGGTCTGCCATTTCTCCATCGCGAGGTTGCCGTTATTGGTGATGCTGACCGGCAGCCGGATCTTGCTGCCGTCGCCCGAGATCGCCGACGCCGGAAGCTTGGCCTTGGTCGAGACGGCGGTATCGAGCTTCACGTAGCCCTCGGTCACCTTGACACTCTGCGTCGTCCAGACGATGTTGCCCGCTATGCTCGATTGCCAGATTTCGCGGGACGGATCGACGGACACCTGCAGCTTATAGTCACCAGAGATTGACCCCCGAGGTATCTGCGCCGTGAGGTTGACCTGTTTGGTCTGGCCGGGCATCAGGCCACCGAGAGAGACGCCCTCCACCCGCCCCGCCAACTCCGACCGGCCGTTGGGCCCTGCGGCATACGCTCTCACCTCAATTTCTCTACCCTGTGGAACTGCGAGGTTCCCGTTGTTCGTAATGCTCACGGGCATCTGGAACGTGGTGCCGTCGCCAGCGATCACCGATGCCGGCAGCTTCATGCTGTCCGACAACACGGCGTCCAGCTTGACGAAACCCTCCGCCACGCGGATCGCCTGCGTGGTGCTAGCAGTTACCGGCGACATGCCACTTGTGAAGTACCCATAAATCTTTGTCACCAGCATGTAATCGTCAGCCGTCAGCCCGCGAGGCATCGACATGCTAAAGCTGATCGCTTTGGATTCCCCCGGGGCCAGCCCGTCCAACGGCACATCCCGCTGCGCGAGCAGCGCTGATCTGCCATTGGCTGATTCCGCATAGACCAGCACATTCGCTTTCCGCTGGATACCCACCGACGCGTTGCCGCGATTCGTCAGCGTGATCGGCAGCTGGATCGGTGTCCCGTCCCCCGCCGTCACTTCGGACGGCAGCTGCGCCTCAGCCGAGATCGCGGCTTCCAAGGTGACAAAGCGTTCAGTCACCGTGATGGTCTGTTTAGCCAAGACGATGCCGTCCGCATCAGAACGCTGGGGCCACGGCCCATTGGTATCCGTCAGCACCCGCAGCGTGTAGGTGCCCGCGGGCACACTCAGCGGGATCATGAAACGCAGGTCCACGTCAACAGACTGGCCGGGCTGCAGCGCACTGCTGAACACGCCGCTCTCGGTCACCAAGCGGATCGCGTTCTGGCCGCTCTGGCCTGGATACAGCTCCGCCCCCTCGGGGTTCAGCTCCGCCCCGACCCACCACCGTCGAGCCGCCGGGATCGCCGTGTTGCCGTTGTTCGTTACCCGCACCGGCAGGCTGATCTCCGACACCAACGAAGTGGGCAGGTCTGCCTCCGACAGAATCGTCGCGTCCAGCGTGACGAACGGCTCGTCTACCGCGAACGGCGTGCTGTTCACCACCACCCCATCGTGGGCATCGCCCGCCTCCGCCCGATCCACCGCCACCGACTCCAGCTCCATGAACTCAGCCGACAACCCCGCCGGTTCAGCCGACAACAGCACCCGCGACTCCAACGGCTCAAACACCGCAGGCACCGCCCGACCACCCCGCACCTCTTCATCACCCCGACTCATCCGACAACCCTCTTCCTCGAACCGATTCAAGCCGCCAAAACCGTCCAACAGCCTGAACACCGAAACACCATACAACCGCGAGCATACCGCACACCCCCGACCGCCCCAGCTAGGACATACCCGCACTCCCCACCGCCCCCCACCACCACCACAACAACCTCACGCAACCCAAACCACCCAATTGCTCCATCCCCCCAAGGCCTACCCGTCAAACAAGTCCTGCTGGTCCTCCCGGTCCGGCTCCGGCAGCGTTGCCCGCATCTCCTGCATCTCCGCCAGTAGGTCGTCCATCGTCTCGATCTTCAGATACACCGACATGAACCGGACATACGCCACCGTGTCCAGCCGCTTCAACCGCTCCGCCACCAGCAGCCCGATATCCGTGCTCTCCACATCCCGCAGGTTCCGTGCCCGCAGCAAATCCTCCACCTCCGCCGCCACACCCTCCAGCTGCTCCGCCCGCACCGGCCGCTTGTAGCACGCCTTCTCCAGCCCCGACAAGATCCGCTCCCGGTCGAACGGCACCCGTGTCCCGTCCTTTTTAATCACCGCCAGGTGCTCGTGCCCCTCGATCTTCTCGTACGTCGTGAACCGCTTGCCACACGCCTTGCACACCCGCCGACGCCGGATCATCCGACCGCCCTCCGCCTCGCGCGAGTCGATCACCTTATCGTCGTTGACTCCGCAGTAAGGGCAGCGCATGAGAGGAGGTTGTAGGCCGTAGGTGATAGGTTGTAAGTCAAGCCAGGCAAACGCAGACCACGAAACCTACCACCTACCACCTACAACCTACAACCTCACTTCTCCCATGCGCCTCCTCCTCCTCGGCGACATCGTCGGCCCCCCCGGCCTCCTCGCCCTCCGACAACAACTCCCCGTCCTCCGCGACCAACATCAGCCCGACTGGGTCATTGCCAACGCCGAGAACGCCGCCAACGGCTCGGGCCTCACCCCCGAGCTCTACCGCAAGCTCAAAGACGCCGGCGTCGACGCCATGACCCTCGGCGACCACGCCCTCCGCAAGAAACAGATATTCAAAACCCTCCAAGAAGCTCCCGACCTCATCCGGCCTGCCAACCTCCCCGCCGCCGCCCCCGGAAGAGGGACGATGACGCTGTCGAAGCCGGGGTTGCCCGACGTCCACGTCATCACCCTCCTCGGCCGGCTCTTCATGACCGGCGTCCAGGCCGACGATCCCTTCGCCGCCCTCGACCGCTACGTCGCTTCACTCCCGAATCAGGGCAAACGCCAAGTCGTCGTCACCGAGATCCACGCCGAGGTCACCTCCGAAAAAGTCGCCATGGGCTGGCACGCCTCCGGCCGGGCCTCCGTCGTCTTCGGCACCCACACCCACATCCCCACCCACGACGCCCGCATCCTGCCCGCCGGCGTCCCCGGCTCCGGCGGACCGCTGGGCCCACCCCCCATCCCCCACACCGCCTACATCACCGACCTCGGCATGACCGGCCCCTACGACTCCGTCCTCGGCCGAGCCGTCGACAAGGTCCTGCCCTTCATGACCACCGCCCGCCCGCAGCCCTTCGACGTCGCCGACCTCCACGCCGCCCCCACCGTCCACGGCATCGCCGTCCGCCTCGACCCTAACTCCGGCCGCGCCCTCGCCATCGAACCCCTCGCCCAACCCGCCGACGTTTCTTCTGCTCCGTTTGTTTAACCACAGAGGCACAGAGACACCGAGAAGAAAGTCTCATGATGGACGGGTTGAAGCAGGCATGAGAACGACCGAAGACTAGGCGTGTGGCTCAGACCATGTTTCCACCACTTGATCTTCGAATAACTCTCTGTGCCTCTGTGGTTAACACGCCCCCCGCAACACCTCCAGCGGCGCATCCTCTCCCGTCCACAGCTCGAACTGTGCCGCCCCCTGACGCACAAACATCTCCAACCCCGACACCGTCGCACACCCCGCCGCCTTCGCCCGCTTCAAAAGCACCGTCTCCACCGGGTTGTAGATCGTGTCGAACACCACCACCCCCGGACGCAACACCGACGCGCCCTCCGGTAACGGGCAACCCTCGACCTCCGGGTACATCCCCAACGGCGTGCAGTTGACCACCACATCTGACTCCATCTCACCCGCCTCCTCCATCGCTCCCGCTTCCGCACCGAACGCCGCCGCCAACGCTTGGGCCTTCTCCGCTGTGCGGTTCACCACAGTGACGCTGCAGCCGCAATCCGCGAACCCCGCCACGATCGCCCGTGCCGCGCCACCCGCGCCCAGCACCAGCACCCGCAGCCCCGACAACCCCGCCCGGTCCGTTGATAGCGTGTCCGCCACCGCGTCCAGTGCCGCCGCGTAGTCCGTGTTGCTCGCATAAAGCGATCCGTCGTCCCGCACCGTCAGCGTATTCGCCGCCCCGATCTTCCGCGTCAGTGCTTCGATCTCGCCGCCACGCTCCTTGACAAACCGCAGCAGGTTTTCCTTGTGCGGGATCGTTACGCTCGCCCCCCGGAAGTGCAGCCACGGCGTGTCCACAAACTCCGCCACCGTCGCCTTGAACGCCTCGTACGACGGCGCGACCGGCAGCGGCAGATACACCCCGTCATATCCCTTGGCATCAAACCCCGCGTTGTGCAACTGCGGCGACTTCGAGTGGCCCACCGGCCAACCGATCACGCCATACACCCGCGTCGATTCCTTTAAAGCGTCCCACCGGTACAAACCCTTGAGCTCCGCCATCGTCGGCTGACCCGGTGCGGTCCCTGAGCCGTCGTCCAACCGGGCGAACGTCAGCAACGCCCCTGCCTTCTTCGCCAACACCCGCGACATCAGCCCCGCCTCGCCCATGCACAAGGCAATCGTCGGCTTCGCCTGCCCCCGGATGATTTCCAGCGCCTCCAGGTTGTCCCGCACCGACCGCGCTGCCCACGCCGCCTTAATCACACGGCAGCCGTCGTCCTCCGCCATGGCCGCCACCCGCCGCGTCAGGTCGCTCGGCCGGGTCTCGAAGTCGTGCGTGGAGGCGATGTATCCGGTCTCCCCTAACCCTTCCCGCAGCCCCGCCGACCGCCCCCACGCCTTCCACTCCACATCCACATACGCCGGCCCTGGCGACGCCCCGCACAGCCGCTCCAGCACCGCCAACCGCTCCGCTTCATCCCCGTCATAGGCCCCGCCCTCCCACACCGGTCGGCACGTCACCACGCACGGCAGCGGACAAGCCTCCACCAGCCGGACCAGCGCCTCCACATCACCCGTCGCCGAGTCGATCCGCAGCTCCACCAGGTCGGCCCCCGCCAACTTCGCCGCTTCACAGCCCTCAATCGCGCCTTCAGCGTCATGCACCCAGATCGGCACCGCTAACTTCGTCATCCCCAAACCCTAACCCGCCGCCACCCCCACCGCACCCCCACCGCACCCCACCGCACACCCACACAGGGGCCATCCCGCTTCAGCGCGATGGCGCGGCAGCCCCCACGCTCAGCCCATGCCGCGGCCGGGGGCCCGCATCACCCGCCTAGCCCGCTTGGCGTATTTCGCCGAGTCGACCACTCGGCCGTGCAACGCGTGGTCCAACTGACGCCGACGCAGCCGGGCCAATAGCCGGATCAGACGCTTGGGGCTCTCGCCATCGAGGGCGGCCCATCCTGGCAAGCCGGTGACTGGATCTGCTGGTATCGGAGTCATCTCAATCCTCCCGGTTAAAGGGTTGCCGATCGGCCCGGGTCACACGCCCAAGACGACGGTCGATTTGTCAAGACTCACCATAGCCGAGGGTCATCCCCGAGCTTTGAGGTTTTCGCTAGCAATCGTCGCACGGATGCATTTTTGTAAAGGTTCGGTGGTTTACCCCTCAACAAACGCCCCGCTGCCCACCGCGATTGCACCCCCAATCACCCGACACGCCGGGCCTCGCCGCCGATTCCGTATCATCCTCCAGCCATGGCGAGCCCCCCACCCACGCCTCCATCCCCACCCGACCCCTCACCAGGCCCGTCGCCCGACGCCCGCACCCCCGAACGACTCCTCGCCGACTACCGCGCCGGCCAGACCGACGCCTTCGAGGCCCTGATCCGCCACTACCAAACGGACCTGTTCCGCTTCCTCATGCGGTTCGTCGGCTCCGCCTCCACCGCCGACGACCTGTTCCAGGAGACCTTTCTCCAGGTCCACCAGTCCGCACACACCTTCGACACCACCAAACGGTTTAAGCCCTGGCTTTTCACAATTGCGGCGAACAAGGCCCGGGACTACCTGCGTAGGAACAAACGCCGGCAGGCGGCGCCGCTCTCCGCGACCGTGGATGGGCCTGCCGGGGAAGGTGTCAGTTTTGTCGACCTCATGGAGGCCGACCTGACGCTCCCCAACGACGCCGCCCAGAGCCGGGAGGTCGCGGAACTGGTCCGTGACCTCGTGCACGAGATGCCCGAGCACCTGCGTGAAGTGCTCGACCTGGCCTACTTCCAGCAGATGGCGTACAAGGAAGTGGCCGATGTGCTGGGCATCCCGCTGGGGACCGTGAAAAGCCGGCTCCACGCCGCCGTCGGCACCTTCGCCGACCTGTGGAAGAACCGGTACGGACAGCTGGGCAATGACCTGGACGATCCGTAAAATCAGACCCATCAACACGTTGACGCAGGTTTCTCGCGTCATCACACAACCCGTTTGAATCCGCCGCACCCGTCGGCCGACAGCCCCGTTAGAACCCTTTCATCGCCGCATCATGTCTTCCCACGATTCAAACCCGCCCGAACCGTCTCCGTCCTCACAGAGCCTCCACCCCGACGACGCCGCCATCCTCGATGCCCGCATCGCCGCCCGAGCCGCTGGCCAATCCACCGGCCCCCTCCCGCCCGGCTCCGCCGACCGTGCCCCCCGCGTCGATGCCGTCCTGGCCCTGCTCGACCAAGCCCAGTCCGCCGAGCCCGCCCCCGCGGACGACCTCGCACAGCGCACCCTTGATCAGGTCCTCCAAGACCGCCAACGCCTCCGCTTCGCGCAGCAGGTCGACCTGTTCCGTCAGCCCAACCGTGGCCTCGGCATCAGCCTCCGGCAGCTGCTCTCCGCCGCCGCGATCCTCCTCATCGGGGCCTCCCTGCTCCTGCCCGTCCTCTCCCGATCCCAGGCCGACGCCGCCCGGCGTGCCTGCCTGACCAACCTCGGCGCTCTCGGCCAAGCCTTCTCCTCCTACGCCGCTTCCAATAAAGACCAGCTCCCCCGGCACCGCACCACCCCCGGCTCCGACTGGTACCACGTCGGGCACGAGTTCAACCGCTCCGCCCCCAACGCCACCGTCCGCTCCAACACCGCCAACCTCTTCATCCTCGCCCACGACGGCTACACCACCCTCAACACCCTCGCCTG
Organism: Planctomycetota bacterium; assembly: GCA_039025195.1. Lineage (GTDB taxonomy): Bacteria > Planctomycetota > Phycisphaerae > Phycisphaerales > Phycisphaeraceae > JBCCOW01. The sequence continues at coordinate 12,049 of JBCCOW010000046.1, read as the reverse complement.
CCCGTCCTACGGCAGCCCCGCCGGCGGCGACCTCGGGCCCCAGGCCACCGACTGGTCCCGCCCCGAACAGGTCTCCTACAGCTACCAGAACCAGTTCCATGCCGAGCCCGTCCGCCTCGGCAGCGTCGCTCGCATGGCCATCCTCGCCGACAAGAATCCCCTGTTCCTCATCCAGTCCCAAACCGCTGAAGACCGCTACGCCGACCGGCCCCGCACCGTCCGCTTCCGCGTCAACCTCAAGCTCCAACGCGATGCCCCCAGCCCCGCCCACGGCGGCCGCGGCCAGAACGTCCTGTTCTCCGACGCCACCGCCGACTGGCTCGAATCCCCCACCACCCCCACCACCTCCACCACGCCGACCGCCTCGTCACGGGCCGAGCAACTCGACCACATCTGGACCTCGGCCGCCAGTACGCCGCACACCCGCTACACCGGCTCGGAGTTGCCCGTCGGCCCCGGCGACAGCTTCCTCGTTCCCTGAACGCTGATCCTTTCTGCGATCCGCCCCCTATAAAGTTTATAAAACCGCTCGTATCCCCTTAGGCAGAGCGCTCTATTCTGCGCAAGTCTGGCGTTTCCTATCGATTTTGCTTTCGACCACAAATCCCCGGTTTATATTTGAGTCAGGGCATGAGGCCCGCGTCTTCAGGTTTTTTCGGAACGCCGGCCATCCCGCTCGGACCCGATTCACACCATTCACGGAAGGACTCACGATGGCGCTCTCGATCCCGCCCCACAACCGCACGCTGCCCCCGGACGCCAAGGCTCCCAAGGCTCCCAAGGCCCACGCGGCCGACGACGACCACCTCACCTCCCGCATCTCTCAGCTCTGGCAAGCCAGCTCCTCCACCGCCCCCACCACGCCCGCTGAACCCCTCGCCCGACAAGGGCCCGACAACGGCACACTCGGTATCGACGACCTCCCTGGCGCCAGCCAGCTGATGCCCCGGCTGCTCCGCCTCCTCGACGAGCACCCCCATCGGCCGACCGCTGCCTTCCGGCCGATCGTCCGCCGCATGATCCTCGACACCTCCTTCTGCTGCGACGCCGGCGACCCCGTCGGGCTCCGGCAAACCCAATCCCAAGCCGACCAGCTCGCCGACCGCGTCGTCCAGCTCCTCGACCAGATCCGCATCCGCCAGGACCATGCCGCCCGCCCCGAACTCCGGCTCGGCTGACCCCATCCACCACTCCACGTCTCATCATCCTCCAACTCAAAAGCCGGGCCCGTCGTTGGGCCCGGCTTTTTACGTTGAATGCCATGGGCTCGGGTCAGCCACGCCGGCGCCGACCGCCCCGCATCAATACGACCCCCACCGTCAGCAGCAGCGCCGTCGCCGGCTCGGGCACCGCCACGAAATCGTTCGAGAACAGGTACGACGCGATCGACGCGCCCGTGATCTGGCCCTCCGTGTCATCGAAGTTCCAGTGGATCCCGAGGTACACCCGGCTCCGGCCGTTCTCCGCCATCGCCTCGCTTAACGACTCGAACTCCCTCACCGCGTCCGTGTCCTCATCCAGGCCATAGAGCTCGCGCAGCTCCTCGTCGGCAAGGATCACCGCCAGCTCTTCGGAGGTCAGCGAAAACGCGATGTCGTCCGTGCCGTAGAACTCCTGCAGCACACCGAACACGGCGCCGCCAAAGGTGGCGTGACCCGAGAGGTAAGTCGGGAAGGGGGGTGTGAACCCGGTGAGCGCCTCGCCGTCGGGCGCGCCCAACGGCGTCCAGTCGGCATCCGCCACGGTGGCCGCGTTGCCGTCCAGATCGCCATCGCGGATGCCCGTAACTGGCCGCCACAGGTCGAACTCGAACTTGCTGTTCCAGGCCACGATCCCCGCGTCCGCCATCGCCACCGACGCCTTGGCGAATAGCTCCGCGTTCTCATCCAGCGTGTTGCCCTGGTCGTCCGCGATCGTCCGCAGTGCATCGTTGAACAGCCGCATCGGCGTGCCCATCCCGACCCGGTCGTACGCCCAGAAGATCCCGATCTCGGTCTGCTCCGACGTCCGCGTCGTGCTGTCGACCGACCCGAGGGCCTTCACCTCGTTGTACGCCTCCGCATAGGCCGCGCTGTCCAGGCTCGGCATCGTCGGCGGCATGAAGTCGTTCACGTCTTTCACCGCAAAGGTCTGCACCTCGCCCCACGCCGGGCCCCACGCCTCCTGGTCCGGGTTCAGCGGGTCGACCTGCCAGCGGCCGACGGCGTTGGTCGGGGTGTATTGCACGTTGGTGTCATAGCCATCGTTCTCCCGGCGGTTAATGATCGATTGACCGATCAGCGTGCCCATCGCGATGCCGTCGGTCTTCGCCGCGCCGTCGCTGAACGCGCTGAGGCTGGCCGACAACTGCGCGTCCAGCGTGGCCTGCTGATCGCCGTAGATATGGCTCAGCACGGTGTAGGCCGCCTGCGCCGCCGCCGCCTCACGCGATGCGGTTGAGCCCAGACTGCCGAGCGTGCTGCCGTAGTCGTAGAACGACGACCCGTCGCCACCGACGCCGAGCTTCAGGCTGTCGTAGATCGCCAGATTCACCATCGCCATCGACCGTGACGACATCCCCGGGTTCTGCAGCGACTCGTTGCCCACCAAGACATCGCCCATGACCGCGTTCCAATCCGTGACCACATCATCGGCCCACGCGGTCTGCGGCACGCCCACGCCGCCACCCAGTACCCCCGCCCACACGCCCGATCCGATCACCCAACGCCAAGCTGTTCTGCTCCCACGGCGGGACGGACGGGAAGGTGTGTGTGACTTCATAAGCAAGGCTCCTCATTCAAAACGTGTGCGGCCCACGCGGAAAACCATTCGCCACGCCGGCACGCACGCCGGGATCAATCCCCTTCGCTCAACCCGTCGGTCCACCCAAACGACAAGCCCGGACGTCCCATCATGGGGTGGGACGGACATCCGATGCCTCCGGCATCCTTGGGCTTCAGTTGGGTTGAGAGCCGGGCAAAAGGGGGGTGCTGGGGACAGCTGGGGGGTGGGAGTAGGGGCGGGAGAGATCGAACCGTTCGATCGGGGCCGGCTCTCGGCTCGGCTGGCCGAGTGTGTGGGGCGGGTAGGGCGGGGGGTGAATAAACGCATCGACCCTTCGGATCAACACGGCCAAGGGCAACACCCAGCTGCCTCGGGAACGGCCAGGCCCCAGGCTTATTGCCCAGACCCAACCCCGGAACCCCATTTTCTTTCCCGATCCCCTGTAACACCGTCTCACCGGGCCCGTCACGCACTCATGGCACAAATTTCTTTCCCACACCGGGAACCCCGCGAACCCCGCCACGTCCAAGCCCGTGTCCCGCCCACGCTCTCCCACCCGCCAAGGAACCCCGCCATGCTCCCCACCCGCACCTACACCCACACCCGCACCTTCACCCGCCGCCTCACCACCGCTGCCCTCCTCACGGGCCTGATCGCACTACCCACCGCCACCAGCCTCGCCGAGCGCACCACCCCCGTCATCATCCCCGCGCCCGCCGCGGCACCCGCACCAGCGCCGGCCCCCGTCCCCGACCCGATCCCCGAACAGCAAAAAGCTCCCGCCGTCGATATCGCCATCCTCCTCGACACCTCCAACTCGATGGACGGCCTCATCAATCAGGCCAAAACCCAGCTCTGGTCCATCGTCAACACCTTCGCCGCCGCCCAGAAGGACGGCGAAGCCCCCGTCCTCCGCGTCGCGCTCTTCGAGTACGGCAACACCCGGCTCCCCGCCACCGAGGGCTACATCCGCCAGGTCGTCCCCCTCACCGACGACCTCGACAAGCTCTCCGAAGCCCTCTTCGCCCTCAGCACCTCCGGCGGCGACGAGTACTGCGGCCAAGTCATCGACGAAGCCCTGACCCGCCTGGACTGGTCCAAGGCGCCCAACGCCTACAAAGCCATCTTCATCGCCGGCAACGAGCCCTTCACCCAGGGTGAGGTCGACTACAAGTTCGCCGCCGGCAAGGCCGTGGCCCAGAACGTCATCCTCAACACCATCCACTGCGGCAACCCCGCCGCCGGCACCTCAGGCTCCTGGGCCGACGCCGCCACCCTCGGCAACGGCGACCACTTCAACATCGACCAGGACCGCATCGCCCCCGTTATCCGCTGCCCCCAGGACCCGATCATCCTCGAGCTCAACACCAAGCTCAACCAGACCTACCTCTGGTTCGGCAGCCGCAGCACCCGCAAAAGCCTCGGCCTCAACCAGCTCAAGCAAGACGCCAACGCCGCCGAAGCCGCACCCGCCGCCGCCGTCGCCCGTGCCCAGACCAAATCGTTCAGCCGCGTCTACTCCAACCGCGGCCGAGACCTCGTCGACACCGTCCTGAACGAAGACGGCGAGGTCCAAGCCGAGAGGCTTGAGTCGATCAAGACCGACGACCTGCCCGAAGCGATGCAGGCCATGACCCCCGAGCAGCGCACCGCCCACATCGAGGCCATGCACGCCAAGCGTGCCGACCTCCGCAAGCAGATCCAGCAGCTCTCGATCGAACGCGAGAAGTTCCTGGTCGCGGAGAAGGCCCGCCTCGCGGCCGAAGCTGGGGAGCAGCCCGACATGCTCGGCGACGCCGTCAAGCAGGCCGTCAAGCTGCAGCTCAAGACCAAGGGCTACCAGGTCGAGTCCACCCCGGCCACCGCTCCCGAGTAAAGCCGAACGACAAGACGACCCAAACGCTTCACCAGCCCCGCGTTGCCACGCGGGGTTGTTTCATTGACCAAGCGCCTCGATCACCATCGACCCCACCTCCGCACACCCATACCCCGAACGATCTAACGACTTGCCGGCGAACTCTGGCGTCACCGCCTGTACCGCCGCCGCAACCGCATCACCCGCGGCGACCATCGCCGAATCATCCTTGATCCGACCGGTCTCTCGCAGCAGCAGCGCCAGTGTGTCGATCGTCGCGATCGGGTTGGCCTTGTCTTGGCCAGCGATGTCGGGGGCGCTGCCGTGCACCGGCTCGTACATCGAGGGCGTCGACCCGGTCGGGTCCAGGTTGCCCGACGACGCGATCCCCATCCCCCCAGCGATCGCGGCGCCCAGGTCCGTGATGATGTCCCCGAACATGTTCGGCACCACAATCACGTCGTAGTCCTCCGGCCGGGTCACCATAAACATGCAGCACGCGTCCACATGCTGGTACCCCGTCTCGATCCCATCAAACTCCGCCGCGACCTCCTTGAACGTCCGCAGCCACGTCGCCCCCGCGAAGTTCAGCACGTTCGTCTTGTGCACCAGCGTCAGCTTCCCCGGATACCCCGCCGCCTTCCGCGCCACCGCCGCTTCAAACGCGTAACGCACACAACGCTCGACCCCGAACCGGCTCGCCACCATCGTCTGGTTCGCCACCTCGTTCGGCGTCCCCTCCCTCAATATCCCGCCCAGCCCGCAGTACAAATCCTCGGTGTTCTCCCGCACCACCACGAAGTCGATGTCGTCCGCCGACTTCCCCTTGATCGGCGTCTCGATCCCGGGGTACAGCTTCACAGGACGCAGGTTGATGTACTGGTCCAGCTCGAACCGCAGCTTCAGCAGGATACCCTTCTCGATCACCCCGCCCGCCAGCCGAGGATCATTCGGCTGCCCGCCCACCGCACCCAGCAGGATCGCGTCGAACTTACGCAGCTCGTCGAGGTCGGCCGGCTCCAGCACATGACCCGTCTCCAGGTAATGCCCCGCCGAAAACGGGAACCGCTGCGACGACGTCTCCAGCCCGTGCTTCAACGCCACGGCGTCCAGCACCCGCAGTGCCTGGTCCACCACCTCCGGCCCAATGCCATCACCCGCAATCACCGCAAGCCGTAGCGCCATCTCGTTCGCCTTTCAATCAAGAACACGCCCGCCGACGGCCCAGCCGGCCGCGATCGGGGCGGCGAGTATAGACCCAGCTGGCCCAACCGGGGCTGCGCCCGCTAAGCCCGCCCACGTCCGAATAACTCGACCCGCCGCATCAGATACTGAGGGTTTTCCTTATTTGCCTCTGCAGCACGGGCCTCAAACACCCGACACCCCATTAAGGACTACGCCTCGGTCGGTGCGGTCTGTCTGTACTCCTCCCCGGTCATCCAGGCGTGCAAATCTCTCAGCCATCCCCAGCCGAGGGCACCCCACCCCAGGGCAGCCCACTCCAGGTCAAGACCGATCAGCCGGCCGGCCGCGCCCCGACCGCACCACGCGGAAAAGGCCTCGCCGGTAAGGCCTGGACCAACGACGCCAAAAACACGATCGGTGACGACCCCGCATTCTTCGAGAGTGCCTTCGAACGCACCGCCATCGGCATGGCCCTGGTCGCACCTGACGGCCGATGGCTCCGCGTTAACCAAGCCACCTGCGACCTCTTGGGCTACACCGCCGACGAACTGCTCGGCCGCGACTTCCAATCTCTCACCCACCCCGAAGACCTCGAGCAGGACCTGCAAGTCGTCCGTCAAGTCCTCGCCGGCGACATCGATAAGTTCCAGCTCGAGAAACGCTACTTCCACAAGTCCGGCCACATCATCTGGGCCATGATCAACGTCTCTCTTGTCCGCGAAGACTCCGGCAAGCCCCTCGCCTTCGTCGCCCAGATCCAGGACATCTCCGCCCGCAAGGCCGCCGAGCTCCAGCTCCACCGCGAAAACAACTACGACGCCCTCACCGGGCTCCACAACCGCACCTCCCTGCTCCGCGAGCTCGACCGCATCACCAAGGACTTCAACACCCGACCCAGCAACGACCACGCCTACGCGGTCATGATGCTCGACCTCGACCACTTCAAGAACGTCAACGACTCCATGGGCCACGACGTGGGTGACGCCCTGCTCCAGGCCGTCGGCCAACGCCTTCAAAACACCCTGGCCAGCACGCCCACCAAGCAGACGGTCATCGCCCGGCTCGGCGGCGACGAGTTCGCGGTCGTGCTCGATGACGTCAACGAAGCGGTCGCCAAGGGTGCCGCCGAGCAAATCGTCGCCGCCCTCGAAGCACCCCATCAACTCTGCGGCCAGGCCGTCCGCGCCGCCGGCAGCGTCGGGCTCGCCATGGCCATCGCCGGCAACACCCGCGAGAACGCCATCCGCGACGCCGACGTCGCCATGTACCGCTCCAAGCACGGCGGCCGTGGCCGACTCTCCGTGTTCCATCCTTCCATGAACGAAGAGGCCGAGCGCAGGCTCAAGATGGAGGGCCAGCTCCGCAAAGCCCTCCAGCTCAACCGGCTCGACGTCGAATACCAGCCCATCGTGAACCTCCATACCGGCGAGGCCGTCGCCGTCGAGGCCCTCGCCCGCTGGAAAGACCCCGAGCTCGGCAGTATCCCGCCCGCCGACTTCATCCCCGTCGCCGAAGAGACCGGGCTCATCGTCCCGCTCGGGCACTGGGTCCTCTCCGAAGCCCTCGAGTGGGCCGGCGCTTGGCGGGCCGCCGGCTGCTCTGCCCTGCGTGTCTCGGTCAACATCTCGTCGCTCCAGCTCGCCCAGCCCGACATCCTCGACGACCTCGACGAGATGCTCCGGATGAGCGAGCTGCCCCCCGACGCGTTGTCTCTCGAGATGCGTGAAGAATGCCTCGCCGACCCGTCCATGCGCGACACCCTCGTCGCCATCGCCGACCGCGGGGTCCGCCTCCAGATCGACGACTTCGGCTCCGGCTTCGTCTCCCTCGAACTCCTCCACCAGCTGCCCATCGCCGGCGTCAAGCTCGACCGACGCTTCCTCGCCCAGACCAAGACCTCCCGCGACGTCGCCGCCATCATCCACGCCATGGTCGGCCTCGCCAGCAACCTCGGCGTCCGCGTCACCGCAGAAGGCATCGAAACCGCTGAGCAGCTCGCCCTCCTCCAGGCCTGCGACTGCGAACAGGGCCAAGGCTTCTACTTCAGCAAGGCCCTCGATCCCGCCTCCGCCCTCGCCTACGTCGAGAAGTCCACCCAAGCCGCCGCCCCCCGCCTCTCCGCCTGATCCATCCCGTTCACCACATACAGACCCGACCCACCCCGCGGCCCACACTCCCCAGACACTCCTCCACCAACACCGACTTCAACTCGGCGCATCGCTCCGGATGGTCAGCCGCGGTATTGATTAACTCGTCCGGGTCTTCACAGTGGTCGTAGTACTCCAGCTCGTCCGTGTCCGCGTGCCACGTCAGCCGTTCGTGGTCCGTCCACCACGAGTGGTTGGCGGTGACTGTCCCGGTCCCATTACCGACGCACTGCACCACCGCCCGGCCAGTACCCAGGCCATCGCTACCGTCCTGCAACGCCCGGCCGTCCGCCACCTCCCACGGCACGCCTGCGGCGTGACATAGCGTCGGGCCCACATCCACCCCGCCGCACACGCGGTCCACCCGACCCCGCACCCCGCCACTCGGGTCCCACATCACCCCCGGCACATGGCTCAGGCTCCGGCAGCTCACATCCACCTTCTGCACCCGCCCAAAATCCCCCAGAAACTCGCCGTGGTCCGACCCGAAAAAGAACACCGTGTCCTCCCACAGCCCGCGGCGTTTCAAAGCGTCGACCACCCGGCCCACCGCCTCGTCGATCACCGCGTTCTGCGCGTCGGTGTACCGCCGAACCGCCGCTAAACACGCCGCCGCATCGCTGCAGTCCGACAGCGCATGCGCCACCCCCTCACCCGTCCGCCAGCACGCCACCGCGTTCTGCTTCGGCCCCGACACCGGCTCGAGATAACCCCGATCCGCAAACCGCTCCGCCACCTCCGCCGGCGGCTGCCACGGGTGGTGCGGGTCCGGGATGCCCAGCCAGCAGAAAAACGGGCGCTCTGTCGCCAAGTCACTCTCAATAAACGCCTCCGCCCGTTCCGCCACCCAGTGCGTCGCGCTGCACCGCGCCGGGATCGGCGACGCCCGCACCTGCCCCATCGAGCACGGCGGCTCCGGCCAAGTGCTCATGTCCATCAACCGCTCCGCCGCCGCCGGGTCCTTCGCCTTCAGCCACGGCAAATACGCCCCGCCCGGCTGCGCCCCGTGCTTCTCGCTCATCTCCAGGTGCTCAAACCCATATAACGGCCCCGTCCACCCATCGTTCCCGCCCGACGCCCACATCGCATAAGACTCCCGCAGCCCGTGCTCCAGCCCCACCTGATGCGCCTGCAGGTGCAGCTTGCCGATGCACCGCGTGTGGTACCCCTGCTCAAGCAAGTGATCCGCCAGCGTCGCCGCGTGGCTCGCCCGCTCGTGATCGCCCGCCACTCGGCGCGGCAGCGTGATCCCGTTGCACACCACCCCGTGACGCAGCGGCAGCGTCCCCGTGTGCATCGACGAACGCGACGGCATACACACCGGGTGCGACGAAATCACCCGCGTCAGCAACCCCCCCTCCGCCGCCAACGCGTCCAGCACCGGCGTCTCCGCATACGGATTCCCCGTACACCCCAGGCTGTCCCCCCGCTGCTGGTCCGTGCACACCCAAACCACGTTCTTCGGCATCGCAAGCTCCCATCACGAAACTAGCCCCACACCAGACCGTCTGCAAACCTCACACCCCGGCTTACACCAACGACACCGCCCCCAGCCATCGCCGCACCCTACGCCTCGATCCCAGCCGCACACGGATCAGGCCGGCATGCTCCGCGTCCGTCATCCAAGGCTCGTAACGCCGCCAGTTGTGCGTGTACGTCTTGACCGACCACCACAAGATCGAGTCCTTGGAGAGAAACGAGATACGCCAAGACTCGCGGTTGCCGTGCCAGAGCTCCTCCCGCGTCCACGCCCGCTTGATCGTCCGCACCAGCAACTGCGGCCAGACCTCCCGCCGCGGTAGTGCCAGCCACACCAGCGTGTCGATCCGCTCTAGAACTAATCGATCCGCCGCGCTCTTCGGGTTCAGGTTCCCGTCGATCACCCACGCCTCCCCCGCGGTCGCCTCATCAAAATTCCGGTACTCCTGCTCCGGCGTCGGCTCCTTCCAATCCGCCTCCCAGATCAACGCATCATTCGCGACATACGTGATCCCCAACCGCTCCGCCAACGCCTTCGCCACGTAGCTCTTCCCACTCCCTGACACGCCGACCACCGCGATCCGACGACCCAGCTGCATCATGGACCGTCCTCTCGATGACGCATGGTCCGCCCCATTTCATCGATGATTCGGCGCACCAGTTCAAGCGTCCGCGCGAAATCATCCGGGTCTGCCGGCATCCGCGCCGACACCGCCGGGTCCGGCCGCGTCGCCCACGCCCGGTCAATCAGCCCCTGCCACTCCACCCCCAAACACTCCTTCGCCCACTCCGCTCCACGCCGCTTGGAGCCCAACGCCCCCGTCACCAGATCGCACCACACCCGGCAGTAATTCAGCACCAGAAACCCTTGATAAAACCGGCTTGCCCATGGATCCGGGTCAGCCAGCACCGACTCCCCCCAGCCCCGGGCCGTCTCGTACATCTCCGACCGAAGCAGCCCCCGTGGCACGGCATCCACCAAGCCTCTCGGCTCCGCGCCCCACAACCGCACGCCATACTCCCGTACCACCTTGCGCACCACCGCTGTGTTGCAGTGGTCCGACTCGATGAGCCGGCTCGCCCCGTGATCCAGATACCACAACGCCTCCCCCCGCCGGTCGCACGACCGCAGCACCTCCACCGGAAAGTACGACCCCTCCAGGTGCTTCGCCCACCGCTCGTCCCGCTCGAATACCCCGCCGTGCAACGCCTGCAACCGCTCCACCTCAACCGCCCCCAGCTCCCCCTCCACCGCCACCACAAAGTCGGCGTCGCTGTGCTCATCGAAATCCCCCACCGCGAACGACCCCTGCAGGCACACCGCCACCAACCGCTCACCCAGCGCAGCACGCAGCCCGCCCACCCAATCACCGAGCACCGTGTTGAGCGCCGCATCTGGCGTGGTCGTCAACAACACCCCGTCGACCTGTCTCCAAGCATCGCGCATCACCGACCCTTGTTCGGAGCTTTACGTAGGGATCGATCCAAAGCGATCCGCCAGATCAGCCGCGTCTCGCCCGGGCAATCGGCGTAAGCGTTCGGCTCCACCGACACCAGCCCGCAGCCTTCGCCGGCATACAACCGGCACGCCGGCACATTGATGTCCTGTGTCTCTACATCAAGCTCAATGCAGCCCCGTTCCGCCGCCCACGCCGCCGCCGCCCGGAACAACACCCGTCCCACCCCACGCCCCCGCACCGCCGGGGCAACCCGCAGGTCCCATAACACCGCCAGGTCCCGCCGACCACCCAGCATCTCTAACCCATCCGTGTCCACCGCCACCACCGCACCCCCCACCCACTCGCCATCCCGCCGCGCCACCAGCATGCCCCAATTCCCCACATCAAACCGCCCTAGCCAATCCCCCGGCCCCGCCCCCGGCAACGCGTCGTAGTCCTTCACATACGGCTCCGCCACCCGCTCCACCTTCAACGATCCAAACGCCCGCCTCACATCATCCGGCCCAACCCGCAACACCTCATGCACCTCAAACGCGATCGGCACCGCCGCGTACCCCGCCAGCGACCGCTCGGACACCGCGACCGCCTCGACCTGCACCTCAGCCCGCTTCATCGGCCTCCGCTCCGGACGCACCCGTCAGCCGACACCGATGCAGCAGCCGGCACTCCCGCCGCTGACCATCCAACTCGTACACGGACAGCGTGTCCAGCACGAACGATTCCGGTGGCACCGCCAGCCCAAGCACCCGTTCAGCATCCTTATCGCTGATCTCACCCGCACCCGGCGAACGGATCGTGCAGTGCGGCGAATAGGGAAACGGGCTCGCTTGAAACCGCAGATCGGCCGAGATGATCGACCGATGCAACGCGACGAATGGCTCCAGATCCACGGGCCGGAGATAAAACACCGGCGAGCCCGGGAAACGAAGGACCTCCGCGAAACCGCTGCGGATCGCACCGGCCCGGCCAGCGATGGCCTCCAACGCAGAGAACACCCGCTCCTGGCTCTCTTCGCGCGCGAGCGGTCCCACCCCCGATGAGCCCGCCACCGTGATCTCCACCGGCAACGGCGGGAACCGCGGGTCCGCCGCGTCCCGTAACGCCTGAACCCGCGCGGCCATCTCGGCCGGCAGATCAAGCACGATGTAGGCCGGATACTC
>JBCCOW010000045.1:0-33758 GCA_039025195.1 Planctomycetota bacterium | reverse complement strand
CGGGCAGAAAGCGGTCGGCGATGTAGCGGTGGGAGAGGGTGGCGGCGGAGACGAGGGCGGCGTCGTTGATCTTGACGCCGTGGTAGACCTCGAAGCGTTCGCGGAGGCCGCGGAGGATGGAGACAGAGTCTTCGACGGTGGGCTGATCGACGAGGACGGTCTGGAAGCGTCGCTCGAGGGCGGCGTCTTTTTCGATGTGCTGGCGGTACTCGTTGAGGGTGGTCGCCCCGATGCAGTGGAGTTCGCCGCGGGCGAGCATGGGCTTGAGCATGTTGCCCGCGTCCATCGCGCCCTCGGTCTTGCCGGCACCGACGATGGTGTGGAGCTCGTCGATGAACAGGAGGATCCGGCCGTCGGCCTGCTTGACCTCGTTGAGGACGGCCTTGAGGCGTTCCTCGAACTCCCCCCGGAATTTTGCGCCGGCGACCAAGGACGCCATATCCAAGGCGAAGACGGTTTTGTCTTTGAGTCCTTCGGGGACGTCGCCGCGGACGATGCGTTGGGCGAGACCTTCGACGATGGCGGTTTTGCCGACGCCGGGCTCGCCGATGAGGACGGGATTGTTTTTGGTTTTGCGAGAGAGGATGCGGATGGTTCGGCGGATCTCGTCGTCTCGGCCGATGACGGGGTCCATCTTGCCGGCCCGTGCGGCGGCGACGAGGTCGGTGCCGTATTTTTCGAGGGACTCGTACGTCGCTTCGGGGTTGTTGGACTGGACGCGCTGGTGGCCACGCACCTCGGTGAGGGCGGCGAGGAATTTGTCTCGGGTGATACCGAGGCCGGTGAGGATTTTGGCGGCTTCCGACTTGCCGTCTGCGAGCAGGGCCAGCACGGGGTGCTCGACGGAGACGTATTCGTCTTTGAGCTTGGCGGCCTGCTGTTCGGCGGCGACGAGGAGTTGGGAGAGGGTCTGTGTGAGGTTGATCTGGTTGGCGGCATTGGTCGCGCCGGGGCCGGAGACGGAGGGGCGGCTGTCGAGGGCGCGGGTGAGCTCGTTGGCGACGAGGTCGGCGGGCCGGCCGAGCTTGTCGAGGAGGCGGGGGATGAGGCCGTCGGGCTGCTGGACGAGGGCGAGCAGGAGGTGCTCGGTGTCGACGGCCTGGTGGCCGCGGGCGATGACGAGAGACTGGGCCTGCTGGAGCGCCTGCTGGGTTTTCTGGGTGAGTTTTTGGAAGTCCATGCCAAGAGAGTGGCAAGGGCTGGGCCGGCGCGACAGGCGTTTGGGGGCCGTGAGGGGGGTTTTACAGTGGTACAGACCGCCGAAATGGCAGTTTTGCGGTGGGCCCTGGGGGCATGAATGCCCCCGCTAAACGGGGTCGAGGGACTGGAGTTTCTCGTAGAGGTCGCGTTGTTCGGCGGTGAGGGTCTTGGGCGGCGTGATGCGGATCTGGGCGTAGAGGTGTCCTGGTTCGCCCTTTTGGTTGGGGATGCCTTTGTCGCGGAGGCGGAGTTTGGTGCCGGAGGGGGTGCCGGGGGGGATGGTGAGTGTGACGGGGCCGGCGGGCGTGGTGGGGGTGGGGAGGTCGAGCTTGGTGCCGAGGGCGGCCTGGGCGGGGGTGAGGTCGACGGTGGTGGTGAGGTCTCGCCCGCTCAGGGTGAAGCGGGGGTCTTTGGCGACGTTGAGCTTGAGCAGCAGGTTGTGGGATTTGAGGCGGATCTTGGTGCCGGTGGTGGAGCCGACGGGGATCTTGACCTCGAGGGTCTGGGTGGAGCCATCGGGGGAGGAGAGGGCGAGCTCGCGGGTGCTGCCGTGGATGGCTTCGTGCAGGGAAATGGTCAGGTCGTGGGTCTGGGGCGGCGGGGCGGTGGCGGCGGTTGGGCCACGGCCGGGTTGCGCTCCGCCGAAGAGGTCTTCGAAGGACATCGATGAGGCACTGCCACGTCCGGCACCACCGAAGAGCTGCTCGAAGAAGGACGAGAAGCCGCCGGGCCCGCCGGAGGCGCGTCCGCCATTTGCACGGCCGCCGCCGAAGCCTCCGAAGCCGGGCGGGGGGCGGAAGTCTTGGCCGGCCTTCCAGTTCTCGCCGAGCGCGTCGTACTTCTTGCGTTTCTCCGGGTCGGAGAGGACCTCGTAGGCCTCGCTGATGCGCGAGAAGCGTTCCTGCGCGTCGGGCTCCTTCGACACATCGGGGTGGTACTTGCGGGCGAGCTTGCGGTGGGCCGACTTGATGTCGTCGGCGGAGGCGGAGCGGGGCACGCCGAGGGTTTTGTAGTAGTCCTCGAATTGCATAGCATGGATTTTAGGCGCGGGAGCTCGTGGGTAGGGGGGTCACGAGCAAACGCGTTACAAAGCGTAGTCGCGGGGCTTTAGGGGTTTGGCGGGGGTGCCGGTGCAGATGGTGTGGGGGGGCAGGTCTTTGAAGGCGGCGGAGCGGGCGCCGAGGACGCAGCCGTCGCCGAGGGTGACGCCGGGGCCGACGAAAGCGTCGGCGGCGACCCAGGCGTTCTCGCCGATCGTAATGGGGGCGGTCGTAAGGGGGAGGTCGGGGCGGGTGTGGTCGTGGGAGCCGGCACAGAGGTGGGCGTACTGCGAGACCATGGCGTAGGGCTTGAGGGTGATGGGGGCGAGGGCGTAGAGGATGGCCTGATCACCGACGACACAGCCGTCGCCCAGGGTGAGGTGCCAGGGGATGGTGATGCGCACGGAAGGGCGGATGACGCAGTGCTTGCCGACGGTCGCACCGAAGAGCCGGAGCAGGGCCCGGCGGGGGGCGTTGAACGGGTGCCCCGACCAGCGGAAGATAGTGGCCTCGGCGATCGCCCAGAGGACACGGCCGATCTTCTGCTTCGTGGTCCACGAGCTGACGAAGCGGGCGTCGCGCTCGGCGGCCTCGGCTGAGGGGGAGTCGGGTTGAGGGGTCAGCTCGGGCATCGGCTTATGGGTCTATCGGCCGAGGGACCGGTACTGCTCAACGAGGCGCTGCGCGATCTGGGGCCAGGTGTACCGGGCTTCCACCAGGGCTCGGCCGCGCTGACCCTGCTGCACGGCCGCCTCGGGACTGGCGAGTGTTTCGAGGATGGCTTGAGCGATCGGCTCGGGCTCCACCGACGTGACCCGCCCCGCGTCGTGCTCGGCGACCTCCGGGAAGTGGCACGCGTCGGTGATCACCACCGGCGTCGCACAGGCGAGGGCCTCGGTGATCGCCATGCTGAAGCCTTCCTGGCGTGAGGGCAGGCAGAACAGGCGTGCGCCGCGGATCAGGTTGATCTTGTCGCGTCCCACCACCAGGCCCGGCAGGTGAACCCGATCGCTGAGCCCGGCATCAGCGATCGCCTGTTCCAAGCCGGCCTGAGCCCCGCCGTCCGGCCCGGCGACCACGAGGTGTATTTCGGGGCGTGCTTCGGCAACACGCACAAACGCCTCCGCCAAGATGTCGAGCCCCTTCTTGAAGTGCAGCCGGCTGAGGAACAGGATGTACGGTGTCCCAGGCGGCAGCGTGGGGACGGCTTCGCTCGTGTCGTCCGGGGTTAGATTTTCCGGGGTTGCATCTTCCGGGGGGGGTGAGTCGATCTCGTCGAGGAAGATGCCGTTGGGGAGGATGAAGGTCGGCGTGCGGAGCTTGAGCGGTTCGATGAGTCGCTGCTCGTCATCATTGAGCAGGTGGAGGCCGGCCGCGTGGTTGAGCATGCGGCGATAGCCGAGGGCGAGGGCGAGCTTCTTCTTGAGGCGTTTCTGTTGGAGCGACCACGGGTCGAGCATGCCGTGGGGCGTGATGATGTACGGGGTCCGGGTCTGGCGTGCGGCCTTGCTGGCGTGGAAGACGTGATGCTCCCAGAGGCCGTGGAGATGGACGATGTCAGCGGCGTTGAGCCAGGTCAGCAGAACACCGTCGTAAAGCCGATGGGGTTTGGCCAACGGCAGGGCTGCGGAGCGCCGCAGGGGCTCGGGGGTGAGCTGGACGACATCGTCGAGCCCGGGGGTGTCTTGATAGGCCAGGCGGGTAGCGTCGAGGCGATCATGCGGGGTGTACGCGATGAGCGAGACCTCGTGGCCGAGCGTGGCGGTGGCGGCGGCGAGTGCGGCGGCGACGCGGGGTGGGCCGCCCTGCTGGGGGTCCAGCGACGGGATGAGATGGACGATGCGCACGGCGGCCCGCCATCGTATCGCCACCGCCCCGCACACGGCCCGCGGCCGACTGTGATATGACGCCCCCATGGGACCAACGCCCCCGGCAGATTCCAACCACACTCCCGACAGCCCGCTGCGTGTCGTGATGCAGCAGCCCGCGCTGCCGGCGTACCGCGTCCCCGTCTTTCGAGAGCTGGCACGCCGGTTGGATAACGCGTTCCGGCTGGTCTATGCCGAGCCGAGCCTCGGCCCAGGCAACGCCTCTCCGGACGGGTTCGATGCCGAGCCCGAGCGGGCCAGGCTCCTACGCCTAGGCGGCCGAGCGCTGCGATGGCACCCTTCGTGTTGGCGACAAGCGCGACGCGGTGCCTGCGACGCCTTGATCCTGTCCTGGGATGTCCAGAACCTCGCCCTGCTCCCCGCGATGTGGCGGGCCCGGCGGCACGGCATCGGCACCGTGCTCTGGGGGCACGGCTACTCCAAACGCGAAGCCGGCTGGCGGGCCAAGATCCGCGACTGGGTCGGGCGTCGCGCCGACGCCGTGCTGCTCTACAACCACACCGCCGCCCGAGCCTGCATCGACGCCGGCTTCGACCCCGACCGCGTCTTCGTCGCCCTCAACAGCCTCGACCAACAACCCATCGCCAACGCCGTCAAGCCCTGGCAGACCGATCCCAACAAGCTCGAACAATTCAAAGCCGAGCACGGGCTGCAGGACAAACACGTGCTGCTGTACGTCTCCCGCATCGACCCCCATAACCGTGTGGACCTGCTCATCGAGGCCGCTGCCAAGCTCCGGGCCAACGGCAAGGCGGTCGAGGTCGTGATCGTCGGCAAGGGGCCGGGCGAAGACGCGATCCGATCGACCGCCGAAAAGCTCGGCATCGCCGACGCCGTCCGCATGCTCGGCGCGATCTATGACGAAGACACCCTCGCCCCATGGTTCCTCGCCGCCGACGCCTTCGTCTATCCTGCCAACATCGGGCTCTCCCTCCTCCACGCCTTCGGCTACGGCCTACCCGTCGTCACCTCTGACCGCACCGAGGCCCAGAACCCCGAGATCGAAGCCCTCGAAGACGGCGTCAACGGCAGGCTCTACCGCGATGGCGATGCCGACGACCTCGCCCGTGTCCTCACCGAACTGCTCGACCACTCCGCCACCCGGCAGGCCATGTCCGACGCCGCACGCCGCACCGTTCAAGACCGCTTCAACCTGAGCACCATGGTTGACGGCATGGAGGCCGCGGTCCGTGCCGCCGCGCAGCGACGCCGATCGCTCAAGCCCCGCTGACCCGCACGTCCGTCTCGTCTGCCGTCTCGCCCTCGGCCGCCGCGTCTTTCCCCCCGTGCAGCCCGATGTCCCCACGCACCAGCACCAGCGACCCGATCAACGCATAAAAGATCAGGTAAAGCCGCTGGATCAGCATCAGCCCGAGCACCTGGTTCGCCGTCGCCACCGCCGGCTTCACCAGCAGCTTCAACGCCGCCGCGTCCGCCACCCCCAACCCCAGCGGGAACAACGGCACCGCCTGCGCCAACAACACCAACGGCAGCGTCGCGATCATGAACCCCAGCGAATGCCCCACCCCCAACGCCATCCCCGCCAGCGCGATTGACGTCGTGATCAGCGCGTGCGCTAACACCGACACCCCCATCGCCGCCACCACCGTCGGCCGATGCCGGCCATACGCATGCGTCGCCGCGTCCACCTTCTGCACCACCCCCTTACCCGGCAGCGCCGCAATCAACCGGTCCAGCCCCAGCCACCGCCGCAGCCGTGTGAAGTACACCATCGACCCCAGCACGAGCCCCCCGATGATCGTCCATACCACCGCCGTGATCGCGTGCGTGTCCGGGTCGCCGATCAGCAGCAGCCCCGCAACCCCCGCCAACACCACCAGCCCGATCAGCCCGATGAGCCGATCCACAAACACGCTGATCACCGCCGCCGTCCGCAGGCCTCCGCCTTTCTCCGCTCCCCGCGCCGCGTAATACGCCTTCATCACATCCCCCCCCGTCGCCCCCGGCATACAGATGTTGAAGAACATCCCCACCATTGTCAGCCGAAAGGCCTTGTAGAAACTCGTGTGCAGCCTCTGGCACCGGAGCAGGCTCCACCAGCGATAGACCTGCAGCGGGATGATCCCCAGCCACATCGCCAGCCCCGCCAGCAGCAGCCAGACGTTCGCCTCCCGCAGCATCGTCTGCACCGCCGGCCGATACCGCACATCACCCTCCCCCGTGCCCAGGCTCTCCCGCGCGACAAAGAACCCATCGATCGTCGCCCCCGGCGGGATGTCCACCCCGGCCACATCACCCTCAAACCGCACCCGGTACCCCTCCGGTCGATCCGCCACGATCTCCAGCGCGACCGGCTCCTCAAACACCTGCCCCGGGGTCCACGCATACCCCGCCGGGAACGCCAACTGATCCGTCCAGTCCAGGTTGAACCCGATGTACGCCAACCCCGCCAACGCCAACCCGATCCGCAGCACCAAACTCAGACGCTTCTTCATCCGCTCGGTCTCAGGCCATCACTCGGGGGGGTGTCCGCCCCCCAGATCGCATCCACGCTCATCCTGCTCACGGAAACTCAATCCTCGCGGCGGCATCTTAACCAGCCTTCCGCCAGATTCCTCGAACCACCCACGACCCGTAGCCTTACACTCCATTAAGCCGTCCGCCAACTTTTTTCTCGCCCAACCTGCGCACCCCGCAAACCCAGAGGCCCCGCCATGCCACATCGCTCCCCCACACTCCGCCTGGCCCTGCTCACCGCTTGCTTCGCACTTGTCACCGTCGCTGCCGCACCCCCCGCCGTCGCCCTCGACGCCGAGCACCGCGCCAAAGCCCAGGCCGCCATCGACAAGGGTGTGACTTACCTGCTCGAACAGCAAAACCCCGACGGCTCCTGGTCCCCCGAGCCCGGCCCCGCCATCACCGGGCTCGCCCTCCGCGTCCTCCTCCAGCAGCCCGACATCGGCCCCGACCACCCCGCCGTCCGCAAAGCCACCCGATACATCCTCGACCGCGTCCAACCCGACGGCTCCATCACCGACGGCATCCTCAACAACTACAACACCGCCATCTCCATCTCCGCCCTCGCCCTCCTCGACGGCAACCCCGAAGCCGCCGACGCCATCAAGAACGGCCAGCAGTACCTCATCTCCATCCAGTGGAAAGAAGGCATGACCGACCCCGAGGGCAACCCCGTCACCAAGGATCACCCCTACTACGGCGGCGCAGGCTACGGCGGCTCCGGCCGGCCCGACATGTCCAACACCGGCTTCATGCTCCAGGCCCTCCGCGACACCGGCATGGACTGCAACGACCCCGCCTTCGTCCGGGCCATGACCTTCATCCAACGCTGCCAGGGCCTGCCCACCAACGACCTCCACGGCGACAAAATCACCCACGACGGCGGCTTCATCTACTCCACCTCCATCAATAAGGACCACATCGGCGTCGCCGAGTCCAAAGCCAGCCCCGACCTCATGGACGAAGCCAAACAAGGCAAGCCCGTCTCCGGCCTCCGCACCTACGGCTCGGTCACCTACATTGGCTTCAAGTCCTATCTCTACCGAAACCTCGACCGCGACGACCCCCTCGTCACCGCCACCTACGACTGGATCCGCTCCAACTGGGACCTCGACCGCAACCCCGGCATGCCCCCCAACATCGACCAGCAGGGCCTCTACTACATGTACATGATGCTCGGCCGAGCCCTCGGCGCCTTCGGACAGACCTACATCGACCACCCCGACGGCACCCGCACCGACTGGGCCAACTCCCTGATCGCCGCCCTCGCCGAGCGCCAGTCCGCCGACGGCTCCTGGACCAACACCGCCGAACGCTGGATGGAAGGCAACCCCCACCTCGTCACCGCCTACTGCCTCACCGCCCTGATTGAAGCCATCGAATAGCCGCAGCCCTTTAGCCACCGGCTCCGCCGGGGGAGCATGTGGCGTGCAGGATACCTCCCGTGCTACATCCAAACCCGTCGTAAGCTCTGAGTGAATGAGCTAAGCCTTGCGTCAGCTCAGATCAATTCTTGAGTTCTGCTTTAAATGTCAAGGCAAGTAGTTATTCGATATCACTGAATCAATTGCTTGAACTATTCAGCGAAATTGAAGTACCGAGCGGCAAGGTCAGTTGAGCAGTGAATTCAGATCTACCTACGAACGAACGAAGTGCTTCGCCAGAAGATTATGCTCCTATTGATGCGGGCAAACTGAGTGCGACAGTCTTAGGCCTTAGTGATACTTGGGTGCTCGGATGGCTGGGCTTCGGTCTCATGGTTATCGCTGGCCCACTTTTGGTCGAACTAAGCAATACGAAGCCTCCTCCGCCCGGTGTCGAATGGCGTATGTTGGCGTTTATTGGAGCTTACTGGTTGCTCACCACTCCGTTTGGATTTCCGAGATGGCTTAACGGCTATCGCATGGCGCGCCGTGGCGTGGTCGTGCCCGGTATCGTTGAAGGCATGACAGTAATTGGCGCCGGCGCACAACGGGCACATCGCCTAAATGTCAAGTACGTTTTCGATGGGCAAACCTACAAGGCGATCGCCAATCCGGTGAGAAACAATCCGAGTAAAGGATCTGTTGTACTCGTGGCTATTCGGAGAGACAATCCTAAAATTAGCCGCGTGATCCCTTATGACTTCAGGCTTGACAAACACCTAATTACTGAGTTTAAGAAGCGACTACATACCGCTGACTAGCGCCTACTCTGTAGGCCCGTTCGCTAAGCTCGACCTTCTCTTTCTTCCGGCAAGGCTCCAGCTTGACAAAAATCAAGTACTTGCAGAGACTTATGGACTCCGCCACCGTAGCTCAGTTGGTAGAGCAGAGCTTTCGTAAAGCTCAGGTCGCTGGTTCGAGTCCAGTCGGTGGCTTGGAAGGCCTGAGGCTTGAGGGATAAGGCTTGAGCATGAAACCACCGCACTCAAGCCTCACCGCTCAAGCCTCAAGCCTCTCCCGCCACCTTAGCTCAGCTGGTAGAGCAGCGGTTTTGTAAACCGCAGGTCGCCGGTTCGATCCCGGCAGGTGGCTTAGGAGGCTTGAGATCTGAGGGACGAGGCTTGAGCAAAAATCCTCAAGCCTCACCGCTCAAGCCTCAAGCCTGCCCTCAAGCTACACTCTCCGATTCGGCCCCCCGTCTCCTCACTCCTTACTCCCTACTCCCTACTCCTCCAAATGACCGAAGCCACCCTCACCGACCCCAAGCTCGCCCAGGAAAAATACGACGCCGGCCTCGCCGCCGAGCAGTCCGGCGACCGCCTTGCCGCTGTCGAAGCCTATGAAGCCGCCTATGCCGTCGATCCCGACAACCAGGACGTCTGCTTCCGCCTCGCCTACAACCTCGACCTCCTCGGCGAGGAAGACGAGGCCATGCACCTCTACGAAGAGTGTGCCCACGCCGAGCAGCCCAAGCTCAACGCCCTGATCAACCTCGCCGTCCTCTACGAAGACCGCGGCAAGTACACCCAGGCCGAACGCTGCGTCCGCCAGGTCCTCAGCACCAACCCCAACCACCCGCGGGCCCGCCTCTTCATCCGTGACATCCTCGCCTCCAAGGCCATGGAGTACGACGACGAGCAGGAGAAGAAGCTCGAGAAGCACAACGCGATGCTCGACACGCCCGTGACCGACTTCGAGCTCTCGGTCCGCACCCGCAACGCCCTGCGCAAGATGAACATCCGCACCCTCGGCGACCTGCTCAAGGTCACCGAGGCCGAGCTCCGCAGCTTCAAGAACTTCGGAGACGCCAGCCTCGACGAGATCAAGACCATGCTTGCCCAGCGTGGCCTCCGCCTCGGGCAAGCCGTCGAACAACACCAGCAGGCCGTCAAGCAGCAGGTCTACGACCAGCTCTCCGCCGACGCCGGCGACTCCGAAGTCCTCGCCAAGTCCGTCAACGAGCTCCAGCTCTCCGTCCGTGCCCGCAAGGCCCTGGCCCTGCTCAACGTCGCCACCATCGGCGATCTATGTATGAAGACCGAAGCCGAGCTCATGGGCGTCAAGAACTTCGGCATGACCTCCCTCGTCGAGATCAAAGAGAAGCTCACCGACTTCGGCGTCGGCCTCCGCACCCTCGAGGCCTAAAACAGGGCCCATCGTCACTCCCACGAAATAGCCGCACCGCCACGCGGTGCGGTCTTGGCGCGCCCACAGACTCAGTCCCGTGACCGAATCCTCCACCACACAATCCGTCCACCGCCAAGCCGGCCGCGTCATCCTCCTCGACCCCCAGAACCGCATCCTCCTCCTCGCTTGCGGTGAGCCAGGCAGCAAACCCGAAGACCGCTGGTGGATCACCCCCGGTGGCGGCTGCGAGCCCGGCGAGTCCCACGCCGACGCCGCCCTCCGCGAAGCCCACGAAGAGACCGGCTTCGCCGACCTCACCCTCGGCCCTCACGCCTGGACCCGCACCCACACCTTTCCCTGGCTCGGCCAAACCCTCACCCAGCACGAACACTTCTTCCTCTGCCATACCCCCAAACCCAAGCGCCAACCCATCACCGATCACCACACCGACGACGAACGCCGCTACCTCCACGGCCACCGCTGGTGGTCCATCCCCGAGATCACCCAAGCCCGCGCCGCCGGCACCAAGTTCGCCCCCCGCCAACTCGACACCCTCCTCACCGACCTGCTCAACCGCACCACCCCTCTCCCCCGCACCATCGGCCCGTAATCCAACACCTACAACCTACCGCCTACCACCTACAACCTCTCTCTGCCGCCTCACCTCAAACCCCAGCACACTCACCGCCGCCACCGTCCCCAGCGACGCCCCAAACGCCCGTCCATACGGCACCGCCACACACCCCTCCACCAACTCCAACACCCCCCGCTTGATCCCCCGCTTCTCCCCTCCCACCACCACAAACACCGCCCCACCCAGCCCCGCCTCGTCAATCGCCACCGCCTCCTCTCCCTCCGTCATCGCCAGACACCGTACGTTCCGCCCCCGGAAGTATTCCACCGCGACCTCCGGGGTCTCCGCGATCGCCATCGGCATCCACTCACTCGCCCCCGCCGACGCCCGCGCCACCACCGCCTCCGCTCCACTCCCCGGCGCCGACCAGTTCCTCGGCCGAACCACCACCCCGTGACACCCCGCCGCCCACAGCGACCGAAGCGCCTGCCCGAAGTTGTACGGGTCCTCCACCCCATCAAGCATCACCAAAAACGTCCGCTCACTCCCCGTCCCCGCCAACAACTCCTCCAGCGTCCTAAACCGCCTCGGCCCCACCGCGGCAACCACACCCCCATGCTTCCCATCCCCCACCATCTCATCCAGAGCCACCCTGCCAACCCACTGAATCTCCAAACCAATTTCCTTCGCCGCCCGCCGCACCGGCTCCACCTTCCGCCAATCCAACCCTTCATCCACAAACACCCCCCGTACCGCCCGCTGCCCCCCACGCAGCACCGCCTCCACCGCCAAAGCACCAACCAAGTACACCGATTCTTCGCTCATCCGCGCAGCCTACACGACCGGAGCCCCGAACCGCGCCCAATAGCCGGCGGGCTACGCCCGCCTGGCGCGCCGCGCCAACCGTCGCCGTTTCAATCGCTCAAACCTCGCCACGACGTCCTCACCCCGCTGACCATCCCGCCTCTCCGCCGCCTCAACCGAGACCGACTCGTACCACCCCACCCCGCGGTGATCCGGCAGGTACGCCAGCAACAAATAATCGAAGTGATCGTGCCCCTTGACCCGCTTCCGCGACGCCTGCTCGCTAAACCAAGTGCGTTTACAGATCGCCCTGTTCAACGCCAACGTCATCGCATACCGCACGCTCCTCCGCATCGACTTCCACGCCTGCTCGTGCTCCCAACTCAACAGCACATGCACATGCGTCCGATCGGTCGCCACCCCGTACAACTTTGCATCCAAAGCCGACGCCGCCTCACGGGCGGTCGCCACTACAACCTCCTGCACCGGCCGATCAAACACCGCTCTGGATTCCCGCTGCTTCGCCCGATACGCCGCCGCCATCTCACGATCGGTCTTCTTCAGCCCCTGCGTCCGATGCACATACCCACGCGGATGATCCGGCATCCACGACGCGTAGGCGTGATAGGTGAACAGATACACCGGCATCACCCGAGCCTACCGCCCCACCGCCAGGGCCGCGTAGCGGCCCGGCTACTGTGTGCCACCCACAAGTCTCACCCACCTGTCTCAATAGCCCGCGGGCTACGCCCGCGCGGCCCTCCTACCGAGAACCACTCCCCAGCACTAGCCCGATCGCCTCCTCCAGCGTCGGCACCACCGCCCCCCGCTTCCGGCCCGCTCGGTCCCACTCCCCCAGCTGCAACAGGTCCTCGTAGTCCGGGTGTTCCGCCAACCGGCGGTGCATCCGGTGCCCGATCGTCCGGTCGGCGATCGCGTGGGCGTGCATGTGGTGCTCCACCAGCCACAGCGTCCGCTCCGTGACCAATCCCTCCAGCGCCTCCACCCCCGCCGCCACATGGTCCCGCGGGTCGATCGCCTTGCCCACATCGTGCACCAGCGCCGCTGTCGTCAACTCCTCGTCCCACGGCCGAGCCGCATACGCCAACGCAAACACCTGCAGGCTGTGAAACAACGCGTCCCCCTCCGGGTGATGCACCGGCGACTGCTTCACCCCCGCCAACGGCTCCAGCAAGAGCTTCAACACAAACGCCGACTCCCCAGCGCTCACCTCCGCCTCCGGGTCCAGCTCCGCCTCGACATCCACCGCCGGATACTCCGCTTCGATTAGACGCTGCACCACTTCCGGGGTCGCCTTCTCAATCGGCTTACCGGTGATCGAACTGAGAAACGGGTAGTTCACCTCTGCCGCCGAGTACACCGTCAACTCCACCGGGAACCGCCCCGCAACATGCACATGCCGGTAGACGCGCGTCTGGTTGTGCTTGATCACCTGTTTGCGTTCGACCCGGTACTCGGCCCGCTCCTCGTCCAGCGACATCGTCACAGCCTCCAGGCTATCGGTGTACAGGTGCAGGTCGATGTCCGACCCCCGCCGGACGTGCCCGGTCAGCACGCTCCCGATCAGCCTCGGCCGAAACCGCTCCAGCCGCCGCATCCAACGCAACGCCTCCAGCCGCATCTCACAAAGCGTCTCCTCCTGCGTCGGCCCGCTCGCCCCGCTCTCCATCACCTCCGCCAGCGCCCGCAGCCGCTCCCGCACCTCCGCGTTCGACGGCAAATCCTTCGGGTGATACCGGAAGTTCACCCCTAATCGCTTCGCGGCCTTCCGCTTGGCGGTGAAGTATTCGGACTCGTCTCGGGTGTACATCAACATCGCCGCATGCGCGGCGATGGCCTCACGGAGCTTGAGATCTGGCATATGGAGTGGTGCGCCGAAATGAAGCCCGTCGATGCGGCGCGGGGCTACCTCATACTAATACCCGAGTAGCAACTGAATGCCAAAGATGATCAACGCTCCAATGACCGCGACACCCAAAATCATCGCGAAACAACCGAAAAATCCACCAAACGTGATCGGCACGGGCTTATCTCGTGTCCCTGGCGGATCAGACATCGGGGCGATTGCTCCGTCGTATTCACCGTCCGCCATGTCCTTGAAAATCTCACGTGCCCAATCGGCGAAAGACTGATCAAGAGGCGCAGTGCCAGGCGCATCAATCGCACGATCAATCCACCAGACTGCGGCGATCTCAGAACTCAGATCGATCGCGTAGCGATCACCGGCATCCCCCCCGCCTATCGCCATAAGATGATCCGGCCAATTGTATGAATGATGGGCTTTCTGATTGAACTCGATGAGCGTCGCAGGATCATCCCACAGGTCCATGTCATCGTTGCCGATATACGCACGCACCGGAAATGGCGACATCAGCTCTCGATATTGCCTGGGTAGTTTGATCTCAAGCTCGGATTCGATCCGCTGAAAATCCGATTCATTCATAGATCCACTCCCGTCTGCTCTAAGCCCCCGCCTTCGCCTTGTCCTTCGCCGACCGCGCGTCGCGGCGGCGCATCGACTCCTGCAGGATGCGTTTACGCATCCGGATGTTCTCCGGCGTGACCTCAACGAGTTCGTCCTCGGCGATGTACTCAAGGCAGGCTTCGAGAGACAGCTCACGGGCGGGCTTGATCTGCATGTTGTCGTCCTTGCCGCCGCGGGTGCGGACGGCGGTGAGCTGCTTGGACTTGATCGGGTTGGCGATGATGTCGGTGTCTTTGTTGTGCTCCCCGATGACCTGGCCCTCGTAAACGGCGTCGCCGGGCTTGCTGAAGAAGAAGCCGCGGTCGTAGAGGCCGTGCAGGGCGTAGGGGGTGACCTGCCCGGTCTCGGAGGCGATGATGACGCCGGCGGCCCGGCTGGGGACGTCGCCGCGCATCGGCTCGTAGCGCAGCAGGTTGTGGTGCATCACGGCCCGGCCCTGCGTCGCCGTCAGCATCCGGGTCCGTAGCCCGATCAGGCCGCGGGCGGGGATCGTGAACTCCATGTGGATGTAGTCGCCGGCCCCGGCCTTGGGGTCCATGCTCACGATCTCGGCCTTGCGGTTGGTCACCAGGCTCATCACGTCGTTCTGGCACTCCGCGGGGCAGTCGATGACGAGCTGCTCGATCGGCTCGCAGAGCTTGCCGGCGTGTTCTTCACCTTCGTCGGGTCGCTTGAGGATCACTTCGGGCTTGCCGATCTGCAGCTCGTAGCCCTCGCGGCGCATTGTCTCGATCAACACGCCCAGGTGCATCAGCCCCCGGCCCGAGACCTTGAAGCTCTCGCCGGCGTCGCCGCGCTCGACCTTGAGGGCAACGTTGGACTGCAGCTCTTTTTGGAGCCGGTCCCAGACCTGACGGGAGGTGACGTACTCGCCCTCTTTACCAGCGAATGGGGAGTCGTTGACCATGAAGGTCATGGTGAGCGTCGGCTCGTCGATCTCGACCGCGGGCAGGGCTTCGGGCCGATCGGGGCAGGCGATGGTGTCGCCGATGTCGATAGGGTTGAGCCCGACGACGGCACAGATGTCGCCGGCCTCGACCTGGGGGACTTCTTTCTGGCCCAGCCCATCGAAGGCGTTGAGCTTCTGGACGCGCTGCTGCTTGCCCTCACCGGCGCGGTTGATGACCGTGACCTGCTGCCCCGAGTTGATGTGCCCGGCGGTGACCCGGCCGACGGCGATCCGCCCGACGTAGTCGCTGTAGATGATCGTGGTGACCATCATCTGCAACGGGGCGGCCAAGGCTTCGCCCCCGGAAGAAAAGCCGGCGTTGGCTCCCCGCGAGCTGCCTTCGGCATACGGGGCGGGGACGTGTTCAAGGATCGCGGCGTAGAGATCGAGCAGGTTCTCGGGGTGATTGTCGCCCAGCTTGGCGGGGTCGGAGCTGGCCCAGCCCTGCTTGGCGGAGCTGTAGACGACGGGGAAGTCGAGGGCGTCGTCGGGGGCGTCGAGCTCGCCGAGCAGGTCGAAGACCTCGTTGATGACGTCGTCCGGCCGGGCATTGGGCTTGTCGATCTTGTTGATGACCACGACCGGCTTGAGCCCGATCTGCAGGGCTTTCTGCAGGACGAAGCGGGTCTGGGGCATCGGGCCCTCGAAGGCGTCGACCACGAGCAGGCAGCCGTCGGCCATGTTGAGCACGCGTTCGACCTCGCCGCCGAAGTCGGCGTGGCCCGGGGTGTCGATGAGGTTGATCTTGTAGTCGGCCCCGTCGGTGTGGCGGTAGCTCACGGCACAGTTCTTGGCGGTGATGGTGATGCCGCGCTCGCGCTCGAGGTCGCCGGTGTCCATGATGAGGTTGTGCTGGCCGCCGGCGAGCTTGTCGAGCTCTTCGGAGCGGAACATGCCGGACTGGTAGAGCAGCTGGTCGGTGAGGGTGGTCTTGCCGTGGTCGACGTGGGCGATGACGGCGACGTTGCGGAGGTGGGCTCGGCTGGTGGACATAGGGGGTAACCACAGAGGCACGGAGGCACAGAGGGCGGAACACGGGAGGCCGCTCGGTATGCCTCGGGATGGATGGGAAGGACAGGTTGGGTCGGGACCTGTGGACTAACGCCACAGGGCACAACAGCGTAACCCACGGCCTGGGATTTCGCGCGGGGGTGATCCTTCCATTCCCAGGAAGTGTTCTGCTCTGTGCCTCTGTGCCTTTGTGGTTTATGCCGGGTCGATGAAGTCAACGGCCCCGCCGGGGAGGGCGGGGACGAGGTTGGCGGCGACGGCTTCGTCCATGAGCTGTTGGACGGCGGCGCGGCCACGCTCGCCGTAGTCGAGGGTGACGTCGTTGACGTACATGCCGACGAAGCGGTCGGCAAGGGCGGTGTCGAGGCCCCGGCCGTACTGGAGGGCGAAGCGGACGGCGTCGTCGCGGTTCGCCAGGGCGTGCTCGATGCTGTCCTTGAGGATGCGGGTGATGGCGGGCAGCGCGTCGCCGAGGTCGCGGCGGATCGCGTTGCCGCCGAGGGGCAGCGGTAGATTTCGGGTCTCGCCCCACCACAAGCCGAGGTCGCGGACGAGGCTGACGCCCTGGTCTTGGTAGGTGATCTGGCCCTCGTGGATGATCAGACCCGCGTCGTACTTGCCCGCGAGCACGGCTTCGATGATCTGATCAAACTCGACGACCTCGGCCTGGACATCCTTCGCGGTCATACCGAGTTCGGCGAGGAACAGCTGACACGACAGCCAAGCGGTGGTGCGCCAGCCGGGGATGGCGAGTTTGACGCCACGGAGTTGTTCGGATTCCAGCGGTTGCTTCGAGACGATCATCGGGCCGTAGCCATCGCCCATCGACGAGCCGCAGGCGGTCAGCGCGTAGTCCTTGGCGACGAACGGATACTGGTGGATCGAGATCGCGGTGACCTCGAGCTCGGCCTTCTCCGACCGATCGTTCAGCGACTGGATGTCTTCGAGCACATGCACGAACCGGTAGCCGCCGGTGTCGATCTGGGGGGTGTAGGTCTGCCCGTCGGGCCCCACGAAATCGGCCAGGGGCCACCACATAAATGCGTCGTCGGGGTCGGGGCTGTGGCCGAGGCGGAGGGTCTGCAGGTCGGCGTTGGGTGGGGCGGCTTGGGTCATAACGGGAGTCTAGGACGGGCTCACGCGGTAGGGCGGAGCCGGCGGAGGTTTGCGGGCTTTGAAATAGTGAGTGGAGGCTTGCGGTTCTGCTGAAAACCCTGTGGCGGGCACGATCGCCTACCCTTGTGCTAGGCAGTTGCACACTTGAGAGACGCCATGGAAACCAAACCCCCCGTCCGGCGATCCGACGAGTGGCCGGAAGAACCGAAGAACGAGACCGCCAATGCTTTCCTGGTCGTCTTCGGCGTCGCGGGGCTCGGCGGCCCGATCCTGATCGTGCTGGTCTATGTCATCCTCGAGCTCTTCCGTTGACCCGGTGACTGTTCAGCCCTCAAACCACGACGACCGCCGGTTTGTCTCACGCGGTGGGCTCAAGCTCGACGCCGCGCTCGACGCGTTCGCCAGCCACGGTATCGAACCCACCGGCCTGACCTGTGCCGACCTCGGCTGCTCCACCGGCGGGTTCACCGACGCCCTGCTCCAACGCGGGGCCGAACATGTCTTCGCTGTCGATACCGCCTACGGCGAGCTCGCCTGGACCCTCCGCCAAGACCCCCGCGTCACCGTCCTGGAACGCAGTAACGCCCTGCATATCCCCCCACCCGAAGACGCCCATCACGCCTGCGGCGGCGTGGTGATCGACCTCGGCTGGACCAAACAAGCCAAGGCCCTGCCCGCAGCCCTGCCCTGGCTCGCCCCCGACGGTTGGGTGATCAGCCTCGTCAAACCGCATTACGAGTCCGGCCATCACCGCCTCGATGACGGCACCGCCCAAGCCATCTGCGATGACGTGCTTCAAGCCCTCCCCGACGCCGGTTGGACGGTGATCGACAGCCTGGAAAGCCCCGTCCGCGGCGGGAAAGGCCGAAATCTGGAGGTCCTGGCACTGCTCCAACCCCTCCCTAAGCCCTGACCGCGGTACTGAACAACGACCACCCGCCACAGCCAGCCATCCCCAACCCTTCCACTATGCCATCAGGCTTGCAGCAAGACTCCGCCAGCGATATTATTTAGGGTTGGTGAGTGTAAGCTCACGGACCCATGCGCCATTGATCATGGATCATTGGTGCGGGTCGAAGCCGTTCAGGATGCCGGCCGCACTAGGTGACCGGCATTTTCAATACCACTCGGTCGGTGTTCCCGCCAACACCCCCGACCGACCAGACAACCCACGGCTCGCGGCTGACCCCGCCTGTACTCAACATAACCCCACGCCGAATCGTCTCGGCGTGGCCAGGAACCCAACCCCCTAACCTTTCGCCCCTAACCGCTTGACACCCCGGCCGGCTCGGATGACCTGCTCTCCCACAGGTCCAGCAAGCCCGCCAACCCGGAAACCCCCACCATGGCCTCACTCGTTAAAGACCTCGTCGATGCCGGCATCCACTTCGGCCACCGCTCCAACGCCTGGAACCCGAAGATGGCCCCCTACATCTTCGGCAAGCGGAACAAGATCCACATCATCGACGTCAAGGAGACCATCAAAGGCCTCCTCCTCGCCCGTAAGTACCTCACCAAGACCGTTGCTGAGGGCAAAGACGTCCTCTTCGTCGGCACCAAGCGGCAGGCCCGCGGCACCATCGAGGCCCACTCCCGCGACTGCGGCATGCACTACTGCACCGAGCGTT
The DNA here is from genome assembly GCA_039025195.1 of Planctomycetota bacterium. Classification (GTDB taxonomy): domain Bacteria; phylum Planctomycetota; class Phycisphaerae; order Phycisphaerales; family Phycisphaeraceae; genus JBCCOW01. The sequence continues at coordinate 15,012 of JBCCOW010000045.1, read as the reverse complement.
GGCTCGGCGGCACCCTCACCAACTTCGCCACCATCCGTCAACGCCTCAAGCGTCTCGAAGAGCTCGAAGCCCTCGAAGCCTCCGGCGAGATCGAGAACTACTCCAAGAAGATGGAGTCCACCCTCAACCGCGAGAAGGCCAAGATCCTCCGCAACCTAGAGGGCATCCGGGCCATGACCAAGCTGCCCGGCGTCATGGTCGTCGTCGATGTCGCCCACGAGCACAACGCCGTCAAGGAAGCCCGCAAGCTCGGCATCCCCGTCGTCGCCCTGCTCGACACCGACTCCGACCCCGACTTCGTCGATATCCCCATCCCCGGCAACGACGACGCCATGCGGGCCATCGACCTAGTCGTCGGTGCACTCGCCGCCGCCTGCAACGAAGGCAAGTCCGCCCGGGCTCAGGTCGCCAAGGCCGACGCCCCCGAAGGCGAAGACGGCAAGCCCAAGCGGAAGCGCAGCCGACGGGCCCAGTTCTCCGCCGACGCCCCGCCCCCGGCCCCCGAAGGCGACTCGGCCCCCGAAGCCCCGGCAGCCGAGGCCCCCGCACCTGCCCCCGCCGAGCAGACGGCTTAAAACCCATCCCCCGCAAACCCAACGCGACGACCGCGACACCCCAGTTGTGACCGCGTTGCTATTTTCCCTCCCTTACTCAATCCATATCCGCATTCAGGAACCTCAAGCATGCCCGCCATCTCCGCCAAAGACGTCATGAAGCTCCGCGCCTCCACCGGCCTCGGCATGATGGAGTGCAAGAAGGCCCTCACCGAAGCCGAGGGCGACATGGACAAGGCCGCCGAGATCGTTCGCACCAAGTTCGGTGCCAAGATGGACAAGCGTTCCGACCGCGACGCCACCGAGGGCAAGGTCGCCGTCGCCCTCTCCGACGACGGCTCCACCGGCGCGATCGTCCTCATCGCCACCGAGACAGACTTCACCGCCAACAACGAGCAGTTCGTTGAGATGGCCCAGAAGATCGCCGACCAGACCCTCGCCGACTTCGCCCCCGGCTCCGACGCCGAAGCCAACGACGCCATCACCGCTCTGATCGAACCCGTCAAGCTCGTCACCCAGGAGAACATCCAGTTCGGCAAGGGCGTCGTCTTAGGCGGCCCCGGCAAGACCGTCGGTAGCTACGTCCACTTCACCGGCAAGACTGGCGTGCTCGTTGAGCTCGAGGGCGGCGACGTCCCCGAGCAGACCATCAAGGACCTGTGCATGCACATCTCCGCGATCGTCCCCGAGCCGTTGGGCATCTCCGCCGACGACATCCCCGCCGAGGCCGTCGAGGAAGAGAAGGCCCGCGCCCTCAAGGACGCGATGGACTCCGGCAAGCCGCAAGAGATCGCCGAGAAGATGGTCACCGGCAAGATGCGCAAGTACCTCGACTCCGTCGCCCTGCTCCGCCAGCCCTTCGTCAAAGACGACAAGCAGCAAGTCGCGTCGATCCTCCCCGACGGCATCTCCATAACCCGTTTCGCCAAGTACCAGATCGGCGGTTGAGCCCCCGGTCACGCCCTGCTGATCGCCGACGAGTCGCATCACTCAAGGCGAAGCTCTGCGCGACGGGTCGACCCCGAGGTGTTCGGCCAGCCAGTGCCGCATATCGTTTGCCATGCAGTTTGGCGGTTCTCCCGGCAGGTTCGGGCAGCCGGATGCCTCGCACTCCACCATCGAAGATCGCTGCAGCAGGCAAAACAGCGCGGGTGCCGTGATCTGCGTGCAATCGAAGCACGCGTCCCAGCCGACACCCACCTCGGCCAGCCGATAAAGCGTTCCGTCACCGATCCCCGTGTTATCGAGATACACCGATTGCAAGTCACCGCAGCGATCGACCCAATCAAGACCGGCGTCGGTGATCGGCACATACGACAAGCACAGCACTCTCATGGCGGTGCACGAAGACAGCCGTCGCATAGCAGCGTCTGAAATCAGCCCGCAACCGGTAAGGTCTATCTCCCGTAGCGATCGCTGCCGACCGAGCCAATCAAGGGTTTTGTCCCCGATATCCAAGCCCGGAAAGCTCACATCTTCTAAAGACTGGAGATGATGGAAAGGCCAGAGTGCGGCGTCGGTGATCCAAGGGGCGTTGAAGGACAGCTCTACAAGCCCAGGCAGATCAGCGAATGCATCGAGGAACGCCTGATCGATCGTCACGTCGCTCACCACAAGCCGCAGTAGCCCCTCTCGTTCTGCGAACGGCATAAGCAGCCGCGGTTCACAGTCCATGCCATACAGCGCGATGCTCCCAAGGTGTGGAAGGTTGCCAAGGGCTTTCAGGTCCGCGGGGGCCAACGGCAAGTCAATCACCGATAGCTCGTGGATTGAATCAAACCACGGCCGACTCCGAGCAACCGCGATCACCCGCGCAACCTCATCCCCCGCCTTCAGGCCGCCGTAGCGTCCGTCAAGCGTGAGCCGAATCGTCTTACGTTTGCGCCCCAGGCCCGCTTCACCCCGCTCCAGCGCAGCCCAAGCCTCATCGTTACACGCAAAGGCGTCGCCGATAGACGCAGGCAAGGCTGCATAGTCTGGAACGCGATCCAATGCTGCTCACTCCACAAAACAAAAAGAGCTTCTCTGGTCCCTTTAGGACCTGATGCACCCGTGCCGCATTACACCGGCAGCGCATCCAGCTCGTCCATCACCGCATCGATCAATGGCTCCAGCGTCTCCCGGCTGAAGTCGAACTTGATCCCCGCCCCTTCAAACAGCTGTGGCAACGGCTGAGTCCCGCCCAGCGTCAACCCCGCACGGTAGTCGCGGAGTGCCGCCGCCGGGTCCTGCTTGTACTTCAGCCACAGCTGCAACGCCCCGAGCTGGGCGATCCCGTACTCGACGTAATAGAACGGGATGTGGAACAGGTGCAGCTGCGCGTGCCACGACGCGGCGAGCGCCTCCTCGTAACCGCTGTAGTCGATCACCGGGCTCTGGAACCGCGTGCACACCTCCAGCCAACCGGCCGTCCGATCCTCGATGCCGTGCCCCGGCGTCGAATACAGCCAGTGCTGGAACTGATCGATCGTCGCGATCCACGGCAGGATCCGCACGATCCCCTCAAGCTGCTTCCGCTTCGCCCGGGCCGCCTCCTCTTCCGTGTCGTAGAACACGCCGTAGTGGTCGCAGCCCATCAGCTCCATGCTCATCGACGCGACCTCGCAGAACTCGATCGGGGCGTGCTGCAGGAACATCAACGGCTCCGCCCGGCTCGCCCACATGTAATGAAACGCGTGCCCGCCCTCATGCAAAAGCGTGTCCACATCCCGCTGCAGCCCCGCCGCATTCATAAAGATGAACGGCTCCTTGATCTCGCTCAGCGAACTCTGAAACCCACCGGCCCGCTTGCCCTTCCGGCTATCCAGGTCCAGGTTTCGCCCGAACTGCAGCGTCGCAAAATCATCCGCCAGCGACGGGTCCACCCGCCGAAAAATCTCCGCCCCACCCTCGACCATCCTTTTCACGTCGTCCGCCGGGAACGGGCGTAGCGGCCCACGCCCTTCGATATCGACCGACTTGTCCCAGGGCCGAAGCGTCTCCACCCCCAACGCCGAACGCCGCTGCTCGTCCAACTCCGCCACCCTCGGCAGCACCACCGCCTCGATCGCGTCTGCAAACGCCGCGCAGTCCGCCGGCGTGTAATCGAACCGCTGCCACGACTTCCACGAGTACTCGACATAGTCCGAGCAGTCGGCGTTCTTCGCCATCTGCTCCCGCAGCTCGAACATCTGCTGGAACTGCTTATCGATCGTGTCGCGGTCTTCCAGCCGACGGTTCGACGACAGCTCATATGTTTCCTGCCGCACCGCCCGGTCGGTCTCTTCCTGGTAACGGGCCAGCTGCTGCAGCGTCTGCGTCTTGCCGTCGTACTCGACCAGCATCGCGCCAATCGTCTTGTCGTATTCGCTGTTGAGCTTGGTGACCCGCGTCTGTAGTGGCACGTTCGCCTCTCGGAACAGCTCCGCCGACGCCTTCCACTCCCGCGTCAGGATGCCGTACCGCTGCTCGTCCAGCCCCGACAGCCCGGGGGCCTCCAGATACTTCCGCTGCAGCTGGTTGCCGATCGGCTTGAGCTTCGGCGAAATATTCTCGACCCAGTGCAGGTAAGCGGTCTCGATCGCTTCGTCGTCGGTATGACACGCATGCTCAATATTGCGTCGGCTCCCAAACTCGCTCACCACACAAGACAACTCCGAGTAATCCGCCAACCACGCCTCCACCGCCGCCGCGTCCGGCAACTCCCGGTCCAGCAGCGACTGATACAGCGGCTCCAGCTGCGCCCAGTCGGCACAGTCCAGCTCGGTCGGTACGAACGTTCGGCTCAGGGTTTCAGGCATGCTGTGAGCATAGCCCATCTCTGGACATGGATATCACAGAGTTTGAGAGACACAGAGACACAGAGAGCAACTCGTAATTCCATATCGATGTGCCTATCCAGAAACATCGATCAGCTCATTAACAACCCACCAAGCAGAGACCCCCTCTGTGTCTCTGTGTCTCCCCATCTCTGTGATAAAAAAAACGACCGCCGAAAAACTAAACGTGAGCCAGCTTGTTCAGCCCGTTGTACGCCGCGACCTTGTACGCCTCGGCCAGTGTCGGGAAGTTGAACACGTTGTTGACGAAGAAGTCGGCCGACCCGCCCAGGGCCATCACCGTCTGCCCGATGTGGATCAACTCGGTCGCGTCGGTGCCGATGATGTGCACGCCCAGGATCTTCTTGGTTTCCTGGTGGATCAGCATCTTGAGCATGCCCGTCCGGTCGCCGAGGATCTGCCCGCGGGCGATCTCGTCGTATGACCCGATCCCCGCCTCGTACGGGATGCCCTCTTCGGTCAGCTGCTCCTCGGTCTTGCCCACCATAGAGATCTCCGGCACCGCGTAGATCCCGTACGGGAACAGCTCCTGGTTCCACGACTCCATCGGGTTGTCGAAGGCGTGGGCGATCGCCCGCCGCCCCTGCTCCATCGACGTCGATGCCAGTGCCGGGAACCCGATCACATCCCCCGCCGCGTACACGTGCTCGATCACCCGCACGTTGTCGGGGTCTTCCATGTTGAGGCACTGGTAGTGCTCGTTGACCCTGAGGCGTTCGCGGTCGGTGTAGGTGATGTCCACGTTCTCGAGCTGCAGCTTCCCGCACACGCCCTGCCGACCCACCGCGTACAGCAGCGTCTCGGCCCGCAGCGTCTTGCCCGACTCCAGCTGGGCCTGCACCATCGGCTTGCTCATCGACCCGTTACCGTTGCTGGGCAGCGAATTGGGGTCTTCGAGCTCGCTGATCTGCTCCACCTTTTCGCCCAGACGCAGCGTGACGCCCTGCTGCCGCATGAAGTAGTGGAACGCGTCCGAGATCTCCTGGTCCAGGAAACCCAGCACCTCCGACCGGCCCTCCACCAGCGTCACCCGCACCCCCAGCGTCGCCATGATGCACGCGTACTCCGTCCCGATCACGCCGCCGCCCACCACAATCATCGTCTTCGGCAGCCGCTCCAGCTTCAACAACTCGTCCGATGTAAACACCGTCTTCCCGTTGAACGGCACATTCCCCGGCCGGGCCGGTCGCGTCCCCACTCCGATCAGAAACTTGTCCGCGGTAATCAGCTCCGACGAATCACCCTTCCGCACCTGCAACAGGTTCGGCCCCTCAAAGACCCCTTCCCCCCAGATCAGATCGATGTTGTTCCGGTCGAACTGGTCCCGGATCACGTCCCACTCGTGACGGATCACCTGCTGCGACACCGCCACCAGGTCCGCGATCGAGATGTGCTTCTTCACCCGATACGCCTCGCCAAACAGCCCCCGCTTCGACGCCCCGGTCAGGTGCAGCGCCGCCTCACGCAGCGTCTTGCTCGGCACCGTCCCCGTGTTGATCTGTGCCCCGCCTAGCACGTTGTTCTTTTCGATGATCGCGACCGACTTGCCCAGCTTGGCCGCCTGGATCGCGCCCTTCTGGCCCGAGGGCCCGGTCCCAATGACAACCACGTCGTAATGCTTCACGGTCTCGACTCGCTCTGCGAAAAAGGGATGAAGACAGACCTCCCCGCGGGGCAGTATATCCGCCGCCCCACCCTACCGTGAGCACCATTGAACGCCCCCTCCCCCCCACACCCCACCCCATCACTCACGACCCGCTCAGCCGCCGCACTGTCTGATCAAACCCCCGCACCATCCCCGACACCAGCGACCACACCACCAGCCCGTACACCCCCGCGGCCGACAACGCGCTGAGCCCCAGCAGCAGCCGCCCCCCCGTCGGGCCAGTCCCAAAGTCCCGGATGCGATTAAACGGATCGGTCAGCATCAGCATGTTCGTCGTCGGGCTCAGCGCATTGATCGCGGGACCCACCAGCGGGATCGTGCCCGCCGCCGAGAACCCGCAGAACCCGCTCACCAACGCCAGCGTCCCCACGATCGCCATGTTCTTCGTCACCGCACCCAGCACACTCCGGCTCCCCAGCGAAAACAGCATCCCCCACGCCACACACACCGCCACAAACGGGATGAACATCATCGCAAACACCACCGCCGCCTCCGGGTACACCAACGGCACCCCCGCCGTCACCTCCCCCGACGCCACATCCGTATGCGTATACGTCGCCGCCGGCCAACTCAACCGCCCACCAATCCACGCATACCCCGCCACCAGCCCCAGCGTCAGCACCGGCACCGCAATCAACACCGACAAAAACGCCACCAGCCCCCGCAGCTTCCCCCACACATACGCCCTCGGCGTGATCGGCGTCGTCAGCATGATGTCCAGCGTCCCGTCCTCCCGCTCCCGCGACACCGATCCCGCCGACATATAGATCGCCACCAAACTAATCACCATCACCTCAATCAACAAAATCGCCAGCAACGCCTCCCTGAACCACTCATGCGGCGCAACCTGCCCCGTGCTCACGCCCCCACTGGCCCACGACGGGTCCCAGTGCAACCGCAGCAACAACAACCCCGCCCCGCTCAAGCCCAACACCAGAAACCCGTACCGCGCCACAATCCCCGCCGCCAGCTTCCCCCGCGTGTTCGCCTCGCGCCACGCCACCGGGTTCCCCGTCCCCAAGTCCCGCGCCACCCGCCGACGCTCCTCACCACCCACCCGCAGCCGCAGCTTCCCCCGGATCCACGCCACCACCGGCCCCTGCCCCGTCCCCACCTTCCGCACTCCCAAGCTGCAGAACAGCAGCAGCACCACACTCAGCACCCCGCCCAGCCATATGAACGTCTCGAACGGCCGACCCAGATAAAACCGCACCAACGCCGGATACCCCGCCAACAGCTCCGGCTCCGGCGGCGCGTAGTTCGCCCGGTTCAGATACGCCGTCAACACCAACAACGGATGCACCGGCGTCACCCACGTCGTCCGCCCCTCCCACGCCGTCCCTGACGCCAGCCGCCGCAGCAACAAGAAGTCCAGCAGATAGAACAGCACCAAAAACGCCGCGATCCCGATCACAAAAGCGAACACCGCCTTCCGCCCCCCCACCCGCAGCACCGACAGCGTCACCGCCACCGACCCCACCGACAACGCCGTCATCGCCGCCACCCCAAAACAAACACCCACGTTCCCCGCCGGTAACCCCCCAAACACCAGCAACACCGCAAACAACGGCAGCCCGCTACCCAACAACGCCAGGATGAAAAACAGCCGCCCCACCAACGACCCCAGCACGATCTGCAGGTTCGACAACGGCGTCGTCAACAGGATGTTGTACGTCTTCCCCGACTGCTCCGACGCGATCGTTCCCGCCATGAACAGCGGCGCTAACAAACAGATCAGAATCACCTGCCCGTACGCAATGATCTGAAACACCAGCGCCGACGACTTCGCCAGCTCATCCAGCGCCAGCGTCCCCTGCAGCGCATCCCCCGACAACAGCCCGATCAGCACCAGCCCAATGAGCACCCCCAGATACCCCATCCGGATCCACAGGTGCTGTACTCGCCGTCCGCCCCCCAACACAATCCGCCACACCATCGGGTTCCCCGGCACCAACTGCCACAACCATCGTCCGACCGCTTGCATGCAAGCATGGTATATCTGAGGTCACCCACCCGCCCATCACCCGCTTTAATCCTTGGGCCCGTTTTTTCTTCCTCAATCACTCGGGCCAAGTCATACCCCCGTAAACCTGCACCTCCGACGGCAGACACGATCATTAGGCTTATCCCTTGAACAAACCTAGCTATTCGATGCTTCGGATCAGCGAGCCAACCGGAGCCGCACGCCGTCTTCACGCCAATCAGGGCTGTTGCTATCGATGAGCAGTTCATTCACACTCGACGCAGGCAACAACAGGATGCGTGCGAGGTCATTAGGAGAGAATCCTGCGTCTTGGTGCTGACGGATCAAACGCTTGTATCCCAGCGGTGACTCGCGGGAAACCGATACCGGCTCGGTCTTCCGCCAGCCGCGGCGGGACATCTGGGTAAAGATCGACTTGAAGCGGGTTGCGTCGATGCAGCCGAGCCGGTGAGCCCGGTACGCCAACGCCTGCATCGAGACCCGCCACTTGCGTTTGAGTTGCGCGAGGCGATCAAGATCGACACGGCAGGCAAAGTCACGACGTACGTCATTTACCGGCATCAGAAACGCGCCAGCAAACGCATTTGCCTGCTCCTCGGCCAGTCGGAACTCCACATCACGTCCAAAGTGCATCACGGTATGTCCCAACTCATGTGCCAGTGACCACCGCATCCGATCACCTGGTGCGTCGCCGTTGAGGTAGAACAGCTTGGGCAGCCCTTCGACCCAACGGCAAAGGGCGTCCATTCCGTCGGCTTCGAGATCGCGGTCGATGATGAGCCCGCCATTGCGTTCGATTAGTTCGGTCAGATCGCGTATCGGCCCAGACGCCAACCCCATGCGCAGACGGGCCAGTGTGGCAACCCTTTCGATATCACCAGCGTGGTCGTCGGGATCGATGTCGGGGATCATATCCTCGGTCGATTCCGAGCCACGCAGCAAACGCTCAACTCGTAGCTCGGTCAGACGACACCGGGCATGGATCGCTTTGATGTCCGATCGTCGGGCTTTTTGGCGGCTTCGGTGATAAAACTCAGAACCGTAGTCACGCATGAGACCAGATCCGCGTACACGGAAATCTGATCCAAGAAAGAACAAATCGGGATCGACGGTCAGGACTTCGCCGAGCCGTTCGGCTTGGTCGGGGCTGGGGCAACGCCGGTCGTGAGAATCGGTGGTGTCGTCTTCCCAGCGAGCTACCAGTGGCTGGCTGACTCCTACCGCCTCGGCCAGGGCCGCCTGTGTAAGGCGTTGGGCTTCCCGGGCCAGTGTCAGCATCCGCGGGTTGTAATTCTCGTCGAAAGCAGGCACGAGACTCTCCGGGGCGTCGTCCGTGACGGCCAAACGAGGCTGCGTGTCCGGGAAGTCGGGAGTAACCGAAGCTTCCGGGGATGCGGCAAGCCGGGTATCGACGTCCTTGTCGCCGGTGCCGCACGCGAATAGGGGGAACGCCGGCGTCACCAGCGTTTTCATAAGTTCTAGTTTACGCCGGTTGCTACGCACGTCGTTCACGCCGAAGTTCATCGACGCGATCGGCCAAAGATGGTGAAATCTGGACGATCGCATCTAGGCTAAGCTCGCTCAGCGGATGGGTCCAGAGCCAGTGCTTGGTATCGCACACCCCAAGTCGGAGGCGCCGGATACTCTCGTCGCCGAATTTCAAATCGAAGGCACAAACCAGACAGAGTCGGTTCAGATGTTCCGCACGCTCATCGTCTCTAACAGTAAGTGGCATCCCCGGAAGCGGCGACTGCTGAGGATGCTGCTGCAGCCAAACCCGGCGGGTCTTAACATTCCGAGGCAGCCCAAACTCGATAATCTCGGGCTCCTCGATTTCAGCAAAGCCGAGCTGTTCAACGGGCGAAGCTCGCCGCTCAACGTCATGGACCCGCTTAACTTTGATGTAGAACGCGTCTAGGGCCCACAACTCCGTCGCCCGCAGGTTGTCCGTGTCTCGGGCGACGAGGGTTTGTCCGTCCGGGTCGGCCAAGGCCGTCAAGTCGGTAAGAACCGGATAGATGTGATCGACGAGCATGTTGGCGAGCGTTGCTTTGCGGTATATCGCAAAGCCGTCGGCATCCGCTTCTCGCCGGGCGGCAAAGTCCGCGAAACCACTCAAAACCGATTCGGTCAAAATAACTGGGACCGCTGGCCCCAATGCTTCCAAAATTCCGTCTTGATCATCCGGTCGGAAGCTGCGATTTGACATATTTATGAGTTTACAAGCCCCAATTTTGTTAGTCAATCATTTGGGTTAAAAATATTACAGAATTGCCCTGGTGCTGAGCCATAGACCCTGCAACTGTTATCAGGAGCCAACGGCACCTTGGAAGAATGAGGTGTCTTCCGGGAGGGTGCCATAAGTGCTGTCAGTGGCGAGGTAGTTGCAAGGGCGTGATAGCTAAGCCAAACGAAGAGCGGGGTTTGGTGAACTAATTCCGGTATTCGTCGGCGAACTCGGCGGGGACGCGGTCGTCTTCGTCTTCTTCCTCGGTGTCTTCTTCGTATTCCTCGTACTCGTACTCCACGTCGTCGTCGGTCTCGGCCTCCTCAGCGTCTTCGTACTCCAGGGCTTCCTCTGCATCGGGATTGTCTTCTGAATACTCGTCGGCTTCGGTATCGGTCTGTTCACTTCCGGGGGCGATCACTTCGCCTTCGCCGTGGACGGTGACGCCGGCGTCGGCGGCGGCCTGGGCTTTCATGGCTTCCCACTCTTCGGTGGTGATGAGGACCTCGCGGGCCTGGGCGGTTTTGTGGCCGCCGAGGACGCCGTACTGTTCGAGCATCTCGATGATGCGGGAGGCGCGGGCGTAGCCGATGGTAAGCTTGCGTTGGAGGAGGGAGACGGAGCCGCGGCCGGTCTCGATGAGGATTTCGACGGCCTGGTCGAAGAGGGGGTCGCGGTCGTGTTCGAGGGCTTCGACGCCGTCGCCACGCATCTGGACGAGCTGGGGCTCGAAGGATTGCTGGGAGACGTCGCGGAGGAACTTGACGGACTTGCGGATCTCGGCGTCGTCGACGAGGGTGCCCTGGGCGCGGATCAGTTCGGAGGAGCGGGGGGAGAGGAAGAGCATGTCGCCGTGGCCGAGGAGGAGCTCGCCGCCCTTCTGGTCGAGGACGATGCGGGAGTCCATGCCGGAGGCGACCTTCATGGCGATGCGGCAGGGCATGTTGGACTTGATGAGGCCGGTGACGACGTTGGCGGAGGGGCGTTGCGTGGCGAGGATGAGGTGGATGCCGACGGCGCGGGCCTTCTGGGCGATGCGGACGATGTAGCCCTCGACTTCTTTGTTGGTCATCATGAGGTCGGCGAGCTCGTCGATGATGAAGACCATGTAGGGGAGCTTCTTGGGGATGCGGGCGGCTTCCTCTTCGGAGCCGGGCTCCATGCGGTCTTTGATCTCGTCCCAGCCGAGCTCGTTGTAGGAGGCGATGTCGCGGACGCCGACCTCGGCGAGGAGCTCGTAGCGTTCGTCCATTTTGGTGACGGCCCACTCGAGGATGGCGGCGGCCTTGGACATCTCGGTGACGACGGGGCACATGAGGTGGGGGATGGACTTGAACTGCGACATCTCGACCATCTTGGGGTCGACGAGGACGAGTTTGAGCTCGTCGGGCCGCTTGGTGAAGAGGAAGGACATGATGATGGAGTTCATGCAGACGGACTTGCCCGAGCCGGTGGTGCCGGCGATGAGCATGTGGGGCATGGCGTTAAGGTCGTGGACGAGGGGGGTGCCGGAGGCGTCCTTGCCGAGGAACATGGGGAGCTTCATTTTCGAGGCTTTGTCGTGGGCGACGGACATGAGCTCCTTCATGCGGACGCGTTCTTTCTTGACGTTGGGGACCTCGACGCCGACGGTGTTTTTGCCGGCCATGTTGGCGACGACGCGGATGTTGGGGGCCATGAGGGCACGGGCGAGATCGGAGTCGACGGCGGAGAGCTTGGCGACCTTGGTGCCGGGGGCGAGGCGGACCTCGAAGAGGGTGATGACGGGGCCGGAGTCGATGCCGACGACCTCGCCGTCGATCTTGTACTGCTTCATCGCGGACTCGAGCTCGACGGCCTGGTCGCGGACGATCTGGGCCATCTCCTCGTTGAAGTCGCCCTCGGGTTCTTCGAGGAGCTCCATGGTCGGGAACGCGTAGCCGGAGAGGTCGACCTCTTGGCGGGGTAGCTCTTTTGCTTCGGGGCGGGCGGCGAAGTTGATCGGCATCTGCGCGATCTTTTTGCGGAGGTCGTCGGGGTCGAATTTTTTCTTGCTGGAGACGTAGGCGGCTGGGGCGTCGGCGGCGGCTTCGTCTTCTTCTTCGTATTCAGCCGCTTCGCCGTCCTCGTCTTCGTACTCCCACTCGTACTCGTCGTCGTCGGTGGCTTCGATCGCTTCGGTGCCGGCGAAGCCGCCGGCGTCTTCGTCGATCGTTTCGGCTTGGGGTTCGGCGAGCTTGCCACGCTTGAGTTTTCGCTTGCGGCGCTCGGCGGGGGAGAGGGGGGTGCCCTCGGACAGGTCGTCCTCCGCGCCGTCCCACTCGGACGGGTCGCTCTTCAGGAAGGGCTTGGCCATCCAACGACAGACGCGAGCGATGGGCTCGGGCACGCCGAGCCGTTGGAGCTTGGCCTTGAGTTGGGGTAAGGCCTGGATGTTCAACGCCCGCAGGATGGCGGCACCGATCGCTCGCGGCACGGCCAACGCGACCCGGTCCATGGCGAGGACTGCCCCGACCCAGCCGGTGACGCCCACGAGCACGAACGTGCCGAGGAGCCCGAAGCGTGGCGACAGCACGCTGTCGAAGTACACGGCAATCAGCCCGCCGGGCCCCCACGGTGCAAGCAACAGCGGGTCGGTGGCGAACCGCGATTGATAGACGCTCCACCCCGTCGAGACCGCCAACGCCATGAGCACCACGCCCACGCCCGTCAGCAGCGGCTGCTCGATCCGCTTGCGGGATGCGGTGGTCAGCAGCACGATCGTGACCGCGGTGATGAGGACCCAGACACCGGGGCCGAGCATGAGGTAGGCGTGGTGGGCGAAGGTCGCGCCGACCTTGCCGACCCAGTTGCTGGGCGAGGTGTTGGGGATGCCTACAGCGGGGTTGGGCGCATCGAGCGGGTCGTGGCTGATCAGGGCGGCGGAGACCAGGAACGTCATCGCCGCGGCGGCGGCCCAGAGGATGCCGAGGTAGGGGTTCGGTGTGGTCTCGGTCTCTGCTTGGGATCGGGGCATGGATGGAGGTCCGGATAAACACGGAGACAAGCCCGGCGGTGGCCGAGCGCATGGGTTAGAGATCGGCCGCGTCGGGGGTTCGCCGCGAATCTGATGCGATCGATCGGGGACCGATAAGCGGTGTTCAGTGGGGCTTGGTCATCGCCGTAGGCGAGCGGTTGGCGTTTTGAGGTGCTGATTGAAGTGGGCGAGGGTGGCGACACGGAGCGGGGTGATATGGGTGACGCCGAAGTGGAAGTGGCCGCCGCCATCGACCAGCAGCAGCTCGGTCATCGCGGGGTTGGCGTCGGCGATGGCCTGGGCCTGCTCGGGGGGGACGTGGACGTCGTTCTGGGAGTGGATGAGCAGGACCGGGGCGTGGGTGAACTGGATCGCGAGGGTCGTGTCGGCGTCTTCGGGGGTGAAGCCGCCGGAGGCCATGGCGTTGCGGGCGATGGCGGATTCGTTGACCAGCCAGCGGAGGGGCACGGCCCAGCCGAAGACGCCCCTCGAAAAGCTGGGGACCACGTCGGTGAACTTGGAGAATGCTGAAACGCTGACAACGGCTTTGACGCGGGGGTCGAGCGACGCGAGGCGGATCGCGGTGACCCCGCCCATGGACGCGCCAAAGACGCCGAGGTTGCCGACGATGAGCTGTCGGCGTTCGAGCTGATCGATGATCTGGACGAGGTCATGGGCTTCGTGGGCGGCGAAGGTGGTGGTATTGCCGGTGGAGCCGCCGTGGCCGCGGGAGTCGACCAGGATGGTGCGGTAGCCGTGCTGGGCGAGGAGGCGGGCCCAGAGCAGGTAGGGGTATTGGTTCTTGTCGTGCCGGTAGCCGTGGAGGACGAGCAGTGTGCCGGCGGTGGGTTCGACACGGGTGCGGGGAGTTCCGTCGGGGAGGTGGAAGTAGATGCCGCGGTGGTCATCGACGAGCTGCTCGTTGCTGGGGTCGATGATCCAGAGCGAGAGCCAGACGGGGCTGTCGTCGGTCGATCCGGCGGCCGTGACTTCGAGGTAGAGGCGTTGGTCGATGACGGTGCCGGCGGGCTCGGCTTCGGGCGGGGTGTGGGTATCGCGGACGTCGTCGAGTGATTTGCCGGCGTTGGGCGGTGAGACGATGGCGTGGCCGATGACGCCCGAGCAGCTGTAGAGCAGCAGGGGGGTGAGCAGGAAGAAGGCGATCAGCAGCCAGCGTTTTCGGCGGGCGAGTCGGCGGCGTAGAGAAGTGACGATGCGCATCAAGAGGGTTCAGTGAAGCCTACGCCGACCGGAGCTCGCCGCGTACGGCTGGCGCACGAAAAAACCCGCTGGGCGCAGCGGGTTTTGGTGTGGGTCTGGATGAGTGCTTACGCGCTGAAGGACGAGCCGCAGCCGCAGGTGGAGTTCGCGTTGGGGTTGTTGAACACGAAGCCCCGGCCCATGATCTCGTCCTTGAAGTCGATCGAGGTGCCGTTGAGGTAGAGGTAGGACTTGGGGTCGCAGACGACGGTAATGCCGTGCTGGTCGAACTTCTCGTCGGTCTCGCGTTCCTGCTCGGTGAGGTCGAGGAGGTAGGAGAAGCCGGAGCAGCCGCCGCCCTTGACGCCGACGCGGAGGCGGACGGTGTCGGCGTCGAGTTCCTGCTGGTCGATGATGGTCTTGATTTCGCGGGCAGCGGTTTCGGTCAGTTGCACGGGCATGGTTAGGACTCCTTTTTGCAGGGGAAGTATAGACCCAATCACGGTGTAGAGCGAGGGAGAACCCGCGGTTATTCCTGGCCCGGCGATCGTCCAACGCCGGCTAAGGG
>JBCCOW010000044.1:0-34067 GCA_039025195.1 Planctomycetota bacterium | reverse complement strand
GGGGGGGGCGGGGGGGGGGGGGGGGGGCCCGGGGCACAGCGGACGCGGCGGAGGTCGAGGGTGACGGGCATCTCGGCACTGCGGGGCAGCTGCCGGACCTGCAACGGCCCGGGGGTGTGCCCGAAGCTCTGGAACCGCTCGACCCGTCGCGTCTCGGCCTCGAGGGCGTTGATGGGAAAGATCTCGTGGGCCCGGCCGCCGGGGTGGCTCACATGATAGGTGCAGCCGCCGATGGCCCGCGAGCTGGCGCGGTCGACCAGGTCGAAGACGAGCGGGGCGTGGACGGGGATGGTCGGGTGCAGGCAGTTGGGCGGCTGCCAAGCGCGGAAGCGGACGCCGGCCACGAATTCGCCGGGCTGGTCGGTGGCGGTGAGCGGCAGCTCGATCCCATTGACGGTCACGGCGTGTCGGTCTTGCACAGCCCCGCGGACCTTGACCTGCAGGCGTTCGAGCGACGAGTCGACGTAGCGGGCGGTGCCGCCGGCCGTGGCCTCCTCGCCGAGCACGAGCCAGGGCTCGATGGCGTGGCGGACCTCGATCTCGACGCCGTCGTAGGACACGGTCCCCAAGACAGGGAAGCGGAACTCGAGGTGGGTCTGGAACCACTCTTCCTGGAACGGCATGCCGACGGCCTGGAGGTCGCGGAGGACTTGCTTGAAGTCGTCCCAGACGTAGTGGGCCAGGAGGTAGCGGTCGTGGAGCCGGGTGCCCCAGCGGGTGAGGGGGGCGGTGTAGGGGGTCTCCCAGAGGTGGGCGATCAGGGCGCGGAGCAGGAGCTGCTGGGCGAGGGACATCTTCCAGTGCGGGGGCATCTCGAAGCCGCGGAACTCGACGAGCCCGAGCCGGCCGGTCGCGGAGTCGGGGGAGTAGAGCTTGTCGATGCAGACCTCGGCCCGGTGGGTGTTGCCCGTGAGGTCGGTCAGGAGATGCCGAAACACGCGGTCCACAATCCACGGGGGCATGTAGGGTTGCCCGGGTCCGGGTGAGGGGACCTGCCCGAAGGCGATGTCCATCTCGTAGGCGGCGTCGGGCCGGCCCTCGTCGATGCGGGGGGCCTGGGAGGTGGGCCCGATGAACATGTCGGAGAAGAGGTAGCTCAGCGACGGGTGGTTGGCCCAGTAGCCGATGATGGACTTGAGCAGGTCGGGTCGGCGGAGGAAGGGCGAGTCGGCGGGGGTGAGGCCGCCGATGACGATGTGGTTGCCACCGCCGGTGCCGGTGTGTCGGCCGTCGAGCTGGAACTTCTCGGTGCCGAGGCGTTCGTGGCGTGCGGCGTCGTAGACGGTCTTGGTGATGTCGGTCATTTGGGACCAGCTGGTGGCGGGCTGGATGTTGACCTCGATGACGCCGGGGTCGGGGGTGACCTTCATGGACTCGACGCGGGGGTCGAAGGGCGGGGTGTAGCCCTCGATGAGGACGGGCTTGCCGAGGGTGGCGGCGGTGTGTTCGATAGCGGCGACGAGGTCGAGGTAGTCCTCGATGCTGCGGGCGGGGGGCATGAAGACATAGAGCCGGCCCTCGCGGGCTTCGACGCAGAGCGCGGTGCGCATGACCCAGTGGGCGGACTCACCTTTGCCGGGTACACGGTTCCAGGGGGCGTCGTTGAGCGACTCGGCGAGGCCGTAGGGCGTCTGGTCGGGCTCGGACCATTGGCCGCCTATCTGGGTGACATGACGCCTCGTGCGTTTGCGGGGCGGGGTGCCGTTGCCGTCTTCGCCGGGGTTTCCGGGGTCTTCTTCATCCCACAGTTCTTCGCGGGTGGTGCCGGGCTGCCATTGGCTCTGGGTGACGATGCGGGTGCGGCGCGCGGGCAGGTCGCCGCGGGACGCGATGGGGTCGGCCTCGACGATGAACGGGTACTGGTCCTTGCTGACCCAGGGCAGGCTTTCGAGGGGCAGGCGGAGCCCGATGGGCGAGTCGCCGGGGCTGAGGTAGAGGCGTTTGGCGCGGAGCATCCACATGCCGCTGTGCCAAGCCGGGCCGTCGTAGGTGTAGTTGCGTTCGATGGGCAGGACGTAGCCGACCGGGGCGTTGAGGCCGCGCTCGAAGACGCGGAGCAGGCGCTGGCGTTCTTCGGGGTCGTCGAGCTTGCTGTCGAGGGGGTCGACGTTGATGGGCAGCTCGCGTTCGCGGAGCGCGAGCTTGACGGGGTCTTCGAAGGCGGGGACGACGTAGCGGTCGTCGACTTCCATCTGCCGGGCGAACTCGTGGATGAAGCGTTGGGCGTCTTCGTGGGCGGCGCCGTCGTCGCGGGTCTCGTCGCCGATGAGTTGGTCGTCTTCCCAGATGGGGACGCCGTCGCGACGCCAGTAGAGCCCGATGGCCCAGCGGGGCAGCTGTTCGCCGGGGTACCACTTGCCCTGGCCGTAGTGGAGGAGCCCGCCGGGCGCGAAGTGCTCGCGGAGGCGTCGGATCAGGGCGTCGGACTTGGGCTTCTTGGTCGGGCCGACCGCACCGGTGTTCCACTCCTCGCCCTCCTGGTCTTCGATGGAGACGAAGGTGGGCTCGCCGCCCATGCTGAGGCGGACGTCGCCGGCGGCGAGGCGAGCATCGACCGCTTGCCCGAGCTCGTCGATCGACTGCCACTGGCCGGGCGAGTAGGGCTTGGTGACGCGGGGGTCTTCGTGGATCCGCGTGACGGTCATGGCCACGTTGAAGTCGACCTTGCTGGCGCTGACCGCGCCCTCGATCGGCGCGGCGTGCCCCGCGTCGGCGCCGGTCGCCAAAGGGATGTGCCCCTCGCCGCACATGAGCCCGCTGGTGGCGTCCAAGCCGACCCAGCCCGCGCCGGGGAGGTAGACCTCGCACCAGGCGTGCAGGTCGCAGACGTCTTCGGTGACCCCGGCCGGGGCGTCGGGGTCCAGGGGCTTGATGTCGGGGGCGAGCTGGATCGAATATCCCGAGACGAAGCGGGCGGCGAGGCCGCAGCGTCGGAAGAGATGGACGAGCAGCCAGGCGAAGTCGCGGCAGCTGCCGACGCCGACCTTCAGCAGGCGTTCGGGGGTGTAGACGCCCGGCGACATGCGGATCGTGTAGTCGAGGCTGCGGTTGACCAGCTGGTTGACCGACACGATGAAGTCGTTGGTCTGGGCGGGCGAGCGGTCGATGGACTCGAACAGTTCGCGGAAGCGTTGGCCCATCGCCTGCTTGGCGAGGTAGGGCCGGAGCGACTTCTTGAGCGCGGGGCTGTATTCGAAGGGGTATTCCTGAGCGTCCTCATCGAGGAAGAAGTCGAACGGGTTGATCACCGTCATGTCGGCGACGAGGTCGACCTCAACGCCGAACTGGTTGACGGGCTTCGGGAACACGAGCCGGGCGAGCTGGTTGCTCTGGGGGTCCTGCTGCCAGTTGATGAAGTGCTCGGCGGGCTGGACCTTGAGCGAGTAGCTGATGATGGGGGTGCGGCAGTGCGGTGCGGGGCGCAGCCGGACAACTTGTGGCCCGAGGGAGACGGGCCGGTCGTAGTGGTATTCGGTGAGGTGGTTGAGGGCTACACGGATGGTCACGGGTCCGGAGACTCCTGGCCGGTCGGTCTGGTGGGACCGCTGGGGCGGGTAAAGGGGTGGGGGATAGGCCTCCAGCAATTTACAGGACTGGGCGAGTGGCCGGAGGGGTGCCGGCCGCTTGCGTTGGAAGAGGGATGACGCATAATCCGCGCATGTCGCCAGACGATAAAGCGGGGGTGGGTCGGCCCTCGCGGGTGCTGTGGATGATGCTGTTGGCGCACCTGGTGGTGTGGACGGCGGTCCCGACGCTGGTGAACCACAACCTGCCGCTGGATGTGGTCGAGGCGATCGCGTGGGGCCAGGAGTGGCAGTGGGGGTACGACAAGCACCCGCCGCTAAGCGGGTGGATGGCGGCGGCCGCGGGGTGGGTGGGGCGGGCGACGGGGCTGGGTACGGGCGACTGGGCGCTGTACCTGCTGAGCCAGGTGTGTGTGGTCTCGGCGATGCTGGGTGTGTACCTGTTGGGGCGGGCGACGCTCGGGGCCAAGCAGGCGGTGCTGGCGGTGTTGCTGATGCAGGGCGTGACGTACCACCACTTCACGAGCCCGGAGTTCAACGTCAATGTGGTGCAGCTGCCGTTCTGGGCCTTTGCGTTCTACCTGTACTGGCGGGCGATCCACGACGACAAGCTCTGGCAGTGGGCAGGGATCGGGTTGTGCGTGGGCTTGGCGGTTTTGGGGAAGTACCTTGGCGGGCTGATTGTGTTTCCTTTGGTGGCGTTCCCTTTGGTGAGCCGGGCGCATCGGTGGGTGCTGCGGAAGCCGGGGATGTATGTGTCGGCTGGGGGGTGTTTGCTGGTGGTGCTGCCGCACTTGTGGTGGGCGAGCCAGAATCGGTGGATCACGCTCACGTACGGGCTTGGCCGGGCGGGGGCGGGGGCGGACGAGCCGTGGTCGATCCTGGATCACGTGCTGCACCCGGTGAACTTTCTGCTGGCGTTGGCGTTTGCAGGGGTCGCGACGCTGCCGATCGTGTGGGCGTGGGGGATTCGGCGACGGGGTAACGGGAGCGACGCGGATGAATCAATGGTGCCGCACGCGCGATTGTTTTTGGCGGTGATGGGGGTGACGCCGATCGCGGTGTTCTGCGGGCTGTCGCTGGTGGCGGGGTTCGAGCTGCGGTCGATGTGGGGCACGCCGTTGTTGCTGCTGCTGGGGGCGGTGCTCGTCGATCGGTTCCGGTTCACGAGGGTCGGCGATGCTAAGCGGATGGTGCTGCCGCCGCTGATGGTGTCGCTGGTGGTGGCGGGGGTGTACGCGGGGACGACGCTGGGGAGCCTGCCGGTGCGGGACAAGGGCAAGCGGACAAACTTCGACGGGGTCGGGTTTTCGCGGGCGCTGCAGTCGGCGTGGGATGAGCAGACGGATCGGCCGTTGACGATTGTGGCGGGCCGGGTGTGGGACTCGTGCAACCCGGCGTGGTACCTGCCGCAGCGGCCGACGGCGTACCTCTACGCAGACCCGCTGCGAGCGCCGTACGTTGGCGACGAAGTGATGCGCGAGCGGGGCGGGCTGATCGTGTGGACCAAGGCCCGGCGGGCGGACCGCGACCGAGCGAAGGACGCCGAGGTCCCGGTGGAGGGGCTCGCCGAGCGGTTCCCAGGGCACGTGTTTTTGGAAGACGTGGTGGTGCCCTGGCCGGGTGATCCGGAGGCGGCGGGTGGGGGGATGCGGTTCGGGGTGGTGTATGTGCCGCCGCGATGAGTTGGCGGATTGGGCACATCGCGCTGCTGTGTAGTGGGTGCACCGAAGGTGCCCGCGGGTGCTCATCGGGACGCTTCGCGTCTCCCGCTACACGCCAGGGAAATCCGCAGCAGGGCGTGGGGTTGCGTTAGGCTTTGGCGATGCAGTCCCTTGTGGTGGTCACGCCGGTGTTCAATGAAGCGGAGACGCTGTCGGAGCTGATCGATCGGCTGACGGCCACGCTCGATGCGGTGGAGGAGCTGTCGTGGTCGGTGCTGTTTGTGGACGATGGGAGCAGCGACACGACCGCCGAGATGATTGAGGCCCACCGGGTAAAGGACGGGCGGTTTTCGGTGCTGCGGTTGTCGCGGAACTTCGGGCATCAAGCGGCACTGACCGCGGGGATCGATCACGCGGAGGCGGACGCGGTGGTGCTGATGGACGCCGATCTGCAGGACCCGCCGGAGGTGTTGCCGGAGATGATCGGGGCGTGGCGGGACGGGCATCAGGTGATCTTGGCAGCGCGGCGTAGCCGGCAGGACAGCGGGCTTCGGGGGCTGGGGTTTCGGCTGTTCCACAAGTTTCAGGGGGCGCTAACCGACTTTGAGATGCCGGCGAACACGGGTATCTTCGGGCTGCTGGATCGGCGGGTCGTCGAAGCCTTGCGGGGGCTGACCGAGCGCAACCGCTTCCTGCCGGGGCTGCGTCACTGGGTCGGGTTTGATCGGTTTACGGTGTATTACGACCGGCAGGCCAGGGCGGGCGGCGAGCCGAAGCAGAGCTTGGTCCGGCTGATCAAGTACGCGGTCGATGGCGTGCTGAGCTTTTCGTACAAGCCGCTGCGGATCATGACGTACACCGGCTGCGTGGTGAGCTTGGTCGGGTTTTCCATCGGCGGGTACTTCATCGCCAAACGGCTGCTGGGGTTCGAGACGGCCGAGATCGGGTTCACGACGCTGGTGACGCTGATCGTCACCCTCGGCGGGATGCAGCTGCTCGCGGTGGGCATCTTGGGTGAATACTTGGCCCGGATTTACGACGAGGTCAAGAACCGGCCGCTGTACGTGCTGCGTGGGGACGGCTGAGTGTCACAACAGGATGAGGGCGGTCCATCGGCGTGGCGGTTGGCGGTACAGTGCTCCACCCACCGAACCCCCATTCTCCCATCCCTTTTCAGACGAGGAGCCCGCCGTGGCCAAGAAGACCATTGCCGATGTAGAGGTTGCCAACCAGACCGCGCTGATCCGTGTGGATTTCAATGTGCCGTTGAAGGATGGCGTGATCACGGACGACCGCCGGGTGCGGATGGCATTGCCCACGATCAATTCGGTGCTGGACCGCGGCGGCTCGGCAGTGCTGATGTCTCACCTCGGTCGGCCGGGCGGCGAAGGCCCCGAGCCGGAGTACTCCCTGAAGCCGGCCGCGGATCGGCTGGGCGAGCTGCTGGGTCGGCCGGTCACGATGGCCGCCGCGACGGTGGGCGACTCCGTCAGCGCCGCGGCGGCGGCACTGAAGCCCGGCGAGGTGCTGGTGCTGGAAAACCTGCGTTTCCAGAAGGCCGAGAAGAAGGGCGATGAAGCGTTTGCCAAGCAGCTCGCCGAGCTGGGCGATCTTTATGTCAACGACGCATTCGGGACCTGCCACCGCGAGCACGCCTCGATGTTTGCCGTGCCGCAGGCGATGAAGGCGGCCGGTAAGCCCGCGGTCGTGGGGTTCCTGGTCGAGAAGGAAATCAAGTACCTCGACGATACGCTCGCTAACCCGGCCCGCCCGTTCGTCGCGATCCTCGGCGGGGCGAAGGTCTCGGACAAGATCAACGTCATCGAGAACCTCCTGTCGGTCTGCGATCAGGTCTTGATTGGTGGGGCGATGGCGTACACGTTCTCGCTGGCCGAGGGCGGGGCGGTGGGTGACTCGCTGGTGGAGCCCGACAAGGTCGAGCTCGCGAAGTCGCTGCTCGAAAAGGGCGGCGATAAGTTGGTGTTGCCGACCGATACGCACGCCGCGTCGGGGTTCCCCAAGGATGCCGAGGCGGCGGCGGCGCTCGACAAGCAGACGGTGAAGTCCGGGCACATCCCCGAGGGCTACGAGGGCTTAGATATTGGCCCCGAGACCGCCGCCTACTACGCCTCACTGGTCACCGCCGCGAAGACGGTGGTGTGGAACGGCCCGATGGGCGTCTTCGAGGTCCCGCCTTTTGATCACGGCACCCGCACCGTCGCCGAGGCTATCGCCGCGTCTGACGCCACCTCCATCATCGGCGGCGGCGACTCCGCCGCGGCGATCGAGCAGATGGGGCTAGCCGACAAGGTCACCCACGTCAGCACCGGCGGCGGTGCGAGCCTTGAGATGCTCGAAGGCAAGCGGTTCAGCACGGTCGCAGCGCTCGACGACGCATAACGGGCGTTACTCGAATTCTTTCAAGTAGACGGCGTATTCGACGGTGGCTCGCATGGGGCGGTCGGTGGTCATGGTCAGGCGGTTGCCGTCGATAACGGTGGTGCCCAGGTCGATGCCCTTGCGTTCGATGGTGGTCTGGGTGGCGACGACGATCGCGTTGTCGGGCAGGTCTCCGTCGAGCCCGCCCTCGGCCACCATCTGCCGGAACATGAAGCCGAACTGGTTCTGGAAGATCGAGTCGATCAGCCGCTCCGACTTGGTGATGACGGCCTCGGCCTCTTCGTCGGGGATCTCGAGCTCCACGCGATCACCGCGGAGGTAGGCAGCGAGGTCGCCGCGGGTGAATTCCATGCGGAAGGTCGCGCCGATCTCGAACTGGCCGAGCTCGGGGGTGTCGTCGTCGATGAAGCCCTGATCGAAGGTGTAGGCGGTCACGGAGCCGTCGGTCGAGATGGCGATCTGGAGCCGGCTGATCTCGTTATCGCCGACGCGGTCGGTCTCCTGTTCGGCCTCGCTCCACTCCATTGTCCCGTCTTCGGTGGTGGTGGCGAAGCGGGCGCTGCTTGTGCTTTTGGTGCCCTCGAAGATGCCCTGGTCGTTGCGTCGGTATTCGACTTCGGTCGCTCCGATCTCAAGGATGAGCTGACCCTGATCGAGCTTTTCGTAGCCCTCGATCTGCAGCTCGTCGGTGTGAGCAAGGGACGGGATGAACAGGCAGGCGAGCAAGGCAACCAGCGTGCGGGGGTAGCGGTTCATGGTCGGCTCCGGAGAAAGTTGTCGTTGCGGTGATCGGTCGGGCGTGTGGATTTGCCGACCAACAATAGGCGGGGGCGATGCGTGGGCGGTAGGGTTAGTCGTGGAGGATGACGACGTCGTCGGGTTTGATGGTGGCGTGGAGGGCGTGGTCGGGGGTGTCGAGGATGGTGGGGTTGAGCTCGAAGGCTTTCATGGGGCCGGAGGTGGGGGCGTCGGTGTCGCCAGTGGCGCTGCCTTTGAGGGAGAGTTGGTACTGGGCGAGGGAGCCGAGGTAGATGGTGCGGTGGAGGTCGGCGGTGAAGCTGTTGGGCTGGCCGTTGGGTTCGCCTTTTTGGAGGTGGAGGGCTTCGGGGCGGATGGAGCAGGTGACGTTGCCGCCAACGGGGAGGTCGCTGTCGAAGGCGGTGGAGTGGAGGGTGCCGAAGGCCGTCTCCAGGGTGACGATGGGTTGGCCGTTGGGGTCGTCGGTGGGTGGGGCGGTGCCCTTGACTTCGGCGGGGACGAAGTTGGTTTCGCCAAGGAAGTCGGCGACGAAGCGGTTGGCGGGGCGGGCGTAGAGGTTGCGGGGTGGGCCGGACTGCATGACCTTGCCGTGTTGGAGGACGGCGATGCCGTCGGCCATGGACAGGGCTTCGTGCTGGTCGTGGGTGACGTAGACGCCGGTGATGCCCGAGGCTTTGCAGATGTCGCGGATGGACTGGCGCATCTCGAGGCGGAGCTTGGCGTCGAGGTTCGAGAGCGGCTCGTCGAGGAGCAGGACGCGGGGCTTGACCACGAGGGCCCGGGCGAGGGCGACGCGCTGTTGCTGGCCGCCGGAGAGCTGGTTGATCTTGCGGTCGGCCTGGACGGTGAGTTGGACCTTGGCGAGGGATTCGTCGACGCGTTTGGCCATTTCGTCTTTGGTGACCTTGCGGACCTCGAGCCCGAAGGCGACGTTCTGGCGGACGGTCATGTGGGGCCAGAGGGCGTAGCCCTGGAAGACCATGCCGGTGTCGCGTTTGTTGGGGGCGAGGTGGGTGACGTCGTCGTCGCCGAAGCGGAGGGTGCCCTCGGTAGGGTCGGTGAACCCGGCGATCATGCGGAGGAGGGTGGTCTTGCCGCAGCCAGAGGGCCCGAGGAGGAAGAACAGGTCGCCGGGGGGGATGTCGAGGTCGATGCCGTCGACGGCGTGGGTGGGGTTGGCGGGGGTGCCGAAGGTTTTGCGGAGTCCGCGGATGGTGATGGGGGTCATGGCGGAAGACAAGGGTAAGGCTTGGGGGCGATGCGGTCTAGGTTGAGCGTTGGGTTAGCGAGGCGGCGGGGGTGTTGGATGGGGGCATGGCGATGAGGGCGTGCTGTCGCCCGGTGGTGTCGTGTTGGTGGTGGGTGACGTCGCGGCGGTGGGAGAAGAAGCGGTCGGGCTCGGCGTAGGTGCAGCCGGGGACGTGGTCGATGGCGGTGACGTGGGCGGCTTGGAGTTGCTGGTGTGCGGCGGCGCGGAGGTCGACGTGGGGCTTGCTGGGGTCGGAGGGGAGGTCGTATTGGACATGGGTGGGGTCGAAGTGGTCGGCGACCTCGGGGCTGACCTCGAAGTGTTGAACGGAGATGCAGGGGCCGATGGCGGCGGTGATCGCGGCGTCGGGGTGATCGGCGCGGAGGGTGTCGACGGCTTCGCGGAGGACGTTGGCGACGAGGCCGCGCCAGCCGGCGTGGGCGGCGGCGACGGCGAGGGTCTGAGCGGGGCTCGACGCGGCTGAAGCCGCGTCGCCTCGCGGCGGGGTGGGGGTGTGAGCGGCGAGGAGGACCGGGACGCAGTCGGCGATGCGGATCGCGGCGGCGTGGCCCAGCGTAGTCACTACGATGGCGTCGGCCTCGGCGAGTCGGGCGTCGGGGTGGGAGACGGCGCAGCCGTGGACCTGGTGGGCGGTGACGCAGTGGTCAGGGTTGAGGCGGAGCTGTTGGAGGGCGGCGTCGAGGGGGGTGTGGCGGGTGGTGAAGGCGTGGGGGATGCCGAGCGTGGTGAGGGCGGGGCTGGTGAGCAGGGGCGGGGTCTTCACGGGCTGAAGATAGCGGTGGCGGCGCGCATAAAAAAGTGGCCTGAGTCGACCCATGCAGGGGACTCAGGCCACGGGCGGGTGGGGCGATAGAAGCGGTGTGGGGCTTAGCCCTGCTCGGCGTTCTGACGACGACGGCGGAGGGTGAGCACACCGAGGGTGACGGCACCGGCAAGAGCGGCGCTCGGGGTCGGCAGCGCGGTCACGCTGAGGGCCTCGATGGGCGAGTCGCTGAGGGGGGCGTCGTAGAGGTAGGACAGCTCGGTGACGGTCCAGTCGTCGCGGGTGCCGAAGGCCTTGAGGCCGAAGGTCGTGCCGGTGTAGGCGTCCGCGAAGGAGACGCTGTCCACCACATCGAACTTGAGGAGGGTGTTGTCGTCGACGTCGATGAGCTTGGCGTCGTCGCTGGCATCGTTGGTGAAGTTGAAGTCGAAGCCCGTGAGGGTGACCTCGTCGCTGAAGGTGATCCAGAGGGTGTCGTCACCGCCCTTACCGTCGATCTGGAACGAGTCGTTGTTGAGCGAGTGGGTGATGCCGATGCCGTCGGCGGTCTGGCCGACCTGGGCGTCCTGGTAAGCCTTGGCCTTGAAGGTTGTGCCGGTGAGGGTCATGGACAGGCCATCGCCGAGGTCGAAGGTGAGGCTGTCGACAAGGCCAGCGTCACCGACGAGCGAGACGGAGCCGGCGTGGGCGGAGGCTCCAACGCCGACGGCGGCCATGGCGGCGGCGGCGAGGAGGCGGTGACGGGTCTTCATCAGAGTGCTGAGCATGAGAGGTCTCCTTAATTCCGTGTAACGGTGTTTCGATTCGTTCTCGGCCAGTCGCGGGAGCGTGGGGCCGATAAGAGGGGGATTCGCTTGACGCTGCCAACCCTGCCCTGAGTCCCTCAAAGCTACCCCAGTGAACGAGGTACGCAAGGCGGATCGCACAGATTTTCGCGGTTTTAGGCGGTTGTACCGGGGTTTGGCGTGAAGCTGGGAAAGCTGATCCGCTTGGATCGCGAAGCGCTGCCGAGTTGCAACAGTATAGGCGGGCCCGAGGCGTAATTGAAGGGCTGGATGCGTGAGAGTCTGCGGTGCCCGAGAAGGCAGAAAGGGGGCGTCTTGCAGCGGCGGCGCAAAAAAAAGCGGCCTGAGTCAACCCCAAGGGGGACTCAGGCCGCGGGCGGGTGGGGCATTAGGGAAAACGGATTAGTTGTCGTTGGTCTTCCGGCGACGCCGGAGGGCGAGCAGGCCCATCGAGAGGGCACCGGCGAGGGCGGCGGAGGGCGTCGGGATGGGGGTGTAGTGGTACTTGAGCTTCTTGACCTTGAACTCGTCGTTGCCGCCATAGGCCTTAAGGCCGAACGTCTTGCCGTAGAACCCGTCGCTGAACCAGACGGAGCTCTTGACGTCGAACTTTTCAAGCGTGTCCTTGTCGCCGTCGAGCAGCTTCGCATCGTCGTTCCAGTCGACGTAGGAGAAGCTGAAGCCCTTGAGGGTGACGTAGTGGTTGAAGGTGAACCAGAGGATGTCGTCGGAGCCGTAGCCGTCGACCATGTGGGAGTCGCCGCTGGTGGGGTTGGTGACGCCGAGGCCGTTGGAGTATTGGCCGACCTTGGCGGAGCGGTAGGCGTTGTTGGCGTAGTTGCCGGCGGTGATGGTGACGGTCAGGCCGTCGCCGAGTTTGCCGAAGTAGCTGTCTTTGAGGCCGCCGTTGCCAGCCAGCCAGACGGAGTCGGCGTGGGCGTGAGCCCCGAGGCCAACCATGGCGATCGCGGCGGCACCGATGAAGAACCGGCGGAGTGGGCGGAGGCGTTTGCAGATGGGGGCGTGAAGCATGGTCTTTCTCTCTTCCTGGTCGCTATGCACCGACGGACCGCGTCGAAGCACAGGGGCACCCGGACTGGGTTATGGAGGAGCCGTGAGGCGGTCTTCCTCCCCCTCATCCATAAAGCTATCCGGCTTGGCTTGGCGTGCAAGGGCAGATGCCCCCAAAAGACGGGTTTTTTTCGAGAATTTGTCGCTGCGCTGTGAAGCTGGGGAAGCTGCGCAATACAGGGCGTCATCGCCCATCGCTCGGGGCGTGCTAGATTGTCGGCGGGCCGGGCATTCGGACATCCGTTGGTTTGGGAGCAACTCGGCGATGGCACGGTATTGGATCAGGGCGGAGCACACGTTCAGCGCAGCCCACGCGCTACGCCTGCCCGACGGTTCGCTGGAGCCGATGCACGGCCACGACTGGACGGTACGGGTCACCGTGAGCGCGGACACTCTCGATGGGGCCGACTGCGTGATGGACTTTCATGCGCTGATGGATCGGCTGCGGGCGGTGGTCGGGCCGTGGTCGAACCGTTGTCTCAACGAGGTCACGCCGTTTGCGGATGCGTCGGGGCAGCTGGTCGTGAACGTCTCGGCGGAGCGGGTGGCCGAACAGGTGGGACTGGCGGTGATGGACGGGCTGCCCGAGGGCGTGAAGCTGGAGGGGGTGTCGGTGAGCGAGGCGGTAGGGTGTGTCGCAGGGTGGGAACCAGCCGGCAAGGCGTCATTGTGACAAGGGGACCGATCGGGATGAGCGAGCCTTGGTGGAATTGGCGGCCGAAGACACGGCGGGAGTACCGCGTGGTGGGGACGTCTGCGGGGTTGGTCGTAGCGCTTCTGGCGATTGTGTTCGTGTGGTGGCTGATGATGCGGTTTGACCGGATGAATCAATCTGCCCCGCTGGCGTTTGGCGGGGTCTTCTTTCCGTTTGGGATGGTCCTAGGCGGCTTCTACGGGATGCTGCGGGCAGACAAGAAGTGGTGGCGGCGATACGGGGATGGCGGGCCCCACCACCTCTGAGCGATTGGCTTGCGCGAAGCCATCGAACTCGCTGGGTGCTCCCGGCTGGGCCGGGGACTCAAGAGATACCGGTGGTTGGGGTATACTTCGCTTAGCGGTTTTTTTTCAGGAGAACACATGGCGACGAGTTACGGGGCCTTGTGTACCGACTTCTATATCAATCAGAAGCTCGCGGTGAAGATGGACCTGCCGTACGACCGCGAGACGGTGCTGCACTTCTTCGACCGGGTGCGCAAGCCGCTGCCGACCATGAATAGGTTCAGGCGGTACGACGGGGAATTCGCGCTCGAGTCGTCCCGCCGGGAGTCGACCTACCACTGGCTGGCGATTCGGCAAAACTCGATCCGCTCGGGCCACGTCAACCCGCCGACGATGGAGTCGGCCGCGTCGTTCCATAAGCTGCTGCTCGAACAGTCGCCATACCACCTGACGATCAGCCCGCTGGATGTGGACTACCTGGAGGTGATGTTCGGGTTCGACCTGGAGTGCAAGCGGGACCACGACGAGATCGTCGCCGAGGCCCTGCTGGCCGAGACGCCGATGGGTGCCGCGTTGGAGGTCGAGGGGGCCAAGCCGTTGGACATGCAGCCGGTGCTGGGGCTGCAGCTGACCGAGTCGGGGGACACACAGGCGTACTTCGAGATCAAGACCCGGACGAAGTCTCGGCGAGGCTCGGGCCGACGGTACGCGGACGAGCCGATCAGCCTGTTCCTGACGCTCCGGCGGTACGGGCCGATCG
Organism: Planctomycetota bacterium; assembly: GCA_039025195.1. Taxonomy (GTDB): domain Bacteria; phylum Planctomycetota; class Phycisphaerae; order Phycisphaerales; family Phycisphaeraceae; genus JBCCOW01. The sequence goes on along the minus strand of JBCCOW010000044.1, from coordinate 20,132 downwards.
ATCAGCTCGAAGACCTGCCGAAGCTGTATGACGACATGGTCGAGCGGGCCGAGGCCCTGGCGAGCGATCGGCTGGTGCCGCACCTGCTGATGCCGATCTCAAGGCTGATCTCGACGGGCAGCCGGGAGTAGGTCCGGCCTGCGGCCGATAAAGCCTGATGCAAGCCAGGGCGATGGTTGGGGTGCGAGCGGGGAGATGGTCGATGTTGGTGGAAAGGGCGGGTCCATGGGGCTGTGTTGGCGCTGTGTTGCGCGAGGGACGAAGGGAGCACCGAGATGGCCTGGTCAAAGATCAAAGATTGGTTCGGGGGCGGGGGGAGCAAGACACGCAGCAAGCGCAGCCGTCGACGCGCCGGCAAAAAGGCGCCGTGGGACCCGGCCAGGACCATGCGGGGGCTGAAGATCGCGGGTTTCTTCGCCGCCGCGATCGGGGTGACGACCGGGTGGTTCGTCGCTCAGGGCTCACTGGTGAACTGGGCCAACGCACGCGCGGATCGCCCGCTCAGCGGCTCCGATGTGGTCCTCGTCGACGCCCCCGAGTGGACGCAGGCCCCGGCCCGCACCGCGATCCGGCAGGTCATCTTCGAGACCACCTCGGCGAAGCCGATTGATGGCGAGGGGTTGAGCACCGCTGCGGCCGCGCTGCGGCAGCTCCCCTGGCTCGAAGAGGTGCACCAGGTGCGGCGTCGGGGTGACGGGACGATCGCGGTCTCGGCGGCGTACCGTCGGCCAGTCGCGGTGGTGGAGGCAGAGAACGGGTATCACTTGGTGGACCACACGGGGGTGAAGCTGCCGCTGGTTTACGAGGCTCACCATCTGGCGGCTTTGGTGGAGCGGGGGCTGCCGGTGATCCGGGGGGTCAGCGAGCCGCCGCCGTTCTCGGGCGGGCTGTGGGGTGGGTCGGAGTTATCGGCGGGGCTGGACTTGTTGAAGCAGCTTGCCAGCCGCGGCTGGCACCGCCGGGTCTCGATGATCGATGTCGGGCATCAGGACGAGCTGGGCCGCACCCGGCTGCTGTTCTTCGCCGACCAGACAAAGGTGGTCTGGGGCCTCCCCCCCGGCCGGGAGCGTGCGGTCGAGCCGATGCCCCATGTGAAGCTCGACGCATTAACTCCCGTGATGCAGCCAGGATTTCGGCTGACGCCGGGGTTCGACGCCGTGTCGGTGAGCATGGGCAAGGCGTTGGGGACGCGGCTGCGGTAAGCGTCCGCCAGGTTTAGCCCGACTTGGCTTCACGCCGTTCATCGAGCTGTTGCAGCGATCGCTCGATGAGGTCTTGAGCCCGGGCATACAGGGTGGCGTCGCCCTCTTTGAGCACCTCCATCAAGAGCACTTTTTCGCCGAGGTAGACCCGTGCGAAGCCGGGGTTCTGATCAACAAGGTCGGAGAGGTTGCTGATGATGTCGGCGAGCTTGACGGTCTTCGCGCGGGGGTCCGCCCGTGCGGTGTGCTTGCGGTCGATCGCCCGGCGGGCCGCCCGGTTGCCGTCGCAGCGCCGCGACACATCGGTGAGGTCATCAACCAGGCCGGCGACATCCGTGCCGAACTTCAGTGTGATGGTTTCGAGTTGGATCGGCGTGTCTTCGACCACGTCGTGCAGCCACGCCGCAGCGAGGACCACGGGGTCATCGGTGACCGACGCGACGATCTCCGCCACGTGCTTCGGATGCACGATGTAGGGCTCATCGGAGTACTTCCGACGCTGGTCGATCGACCGGTGCGCGACTTCAGCGAAGTCGGCGGCTTGTTGGACAAGCGGGTGCATAGGAAGACAAGGACGTGTAGCCCTACCAAATCATTACGCTGTGAGCACTGGTGATCGGATGAGGGCCTGCCGCTAGCGATTATGCCCCATGCCGCTGCATGTTCTGGAGCGATTCTTTGGCCGTACGAGCAACCGCCTCGTCGCCATTCTCAATGAGCCACTCAAGAACCGCTTGCTCGCGTACGTCATTGGACTCGCCAAGGATGGATGCAAGTCTCTCCCGCCTTGGATTAGGCCAAGTCCTCACGGCGGTCATCACTTGATCGAGCAGGCATGGATCACGATCAAGCAGCGCGCGAACGTCATCGCAGCCAATGTCTCCCCAGTGATCAAAATCGTCGGGGAGCGTGCCGAGGATCTCTATGAGATGATGGAGCGCCATGCAAAAGGTGATGTGACCGATCAATCCACGGCTAAAAGATGAAGTGAAATCTGGCCCTGCTTCTGCGACATGACCTCCGACAGTCTGAATTGGCCTTTGACGCGCAGTCGCCCGTTCCCATCTTCGACGATCGCAGATTTCGGGACGCGTAATTCAATACCGCGCAACTCGTCAGGGGTGATGTAGTACGACGATAAAATCCAGCCCTCCTCGGGGCTAAAATCCTCTGCCGCGACTGTGACATCGAGCATGATTCGTTGTCCAAGATGAGTAAGTAAATCGACATTGAAGTCATAGAACGCCGTTGCGTCACGCTCGCACAAGTCATGTTTGAGAGTGATGGTGGCATCATCACCCGCTGTCGGAAGAGCGAGCGTGGACGCGGCGATGATCATGAGGGCAATCGCAAATAGTCGCATCATGTAAAAGGCTCGGTTGTCGACCGCCCGCTGGAGGCCGCTATGAACTAATCAACACTTTACTTCTCAGGTACGGCCGAAATACGGCGGGTGGTTAGCGGCTACTGACAAGATCATGGATTACAGGATCAGTTAGGCGGGTGATGTAGTCGCTAGGTATCCGGCCCTCTCCATCAAGGGTATCAGTGGATGCCCCAAATTGAATGAGCAAGTTGACCGCTAACGGGTTGTTACTCCACACCGCCCAACCTAACGGTGTTCTTGGTACAAGTTCACCATCTGTGCTAGGGTTTGGATTGCCGCCACTTCGAAGTGCCAATTCGAGAAGATCGTTATTGCCTTTCTCTGCTGCGAAAGTGACCCAAGACCCATAGGTTGGGTGATCGTCAAGGCTTGCGCCTGCTGCGATAGCGCGAGCCGCCAAGTCATGGTCATAGACTGGGATATTAGCGCGGTGCATCATCTCGTTTGCCTTGCTCAGGCGTGTGCCAGTACAGCCAAAGCTGCTAGCGATGAACAGAACAAAAATAAGTCCACGCATAGTTCTCGCTAATGTACAAAGGCTCAGTTGCTGGTTGCCCATGGGAGTAGACTCTTGATGTCATTATCGATCACCGGTGATCAAGTGCCGCCGTTGTTTAGGAAGCCGTTTAGTTCGTCAATGAATTCGATGGGAACAAACTCCGTGAGCCACACCCCATTCTCCGAGCGAAAAAATTCATAGTCGGCCGAATACATCCCTTCTGCATTAATTCTCAGAATTGCCGGGCGACCATGCCGGATACCAACCTCTCGCGCTGTTTCCGCATCGGGCGAGAGATGCACATGCTGTCGCTGCATCTTGCGTAATCCCTCGCGTCGTATTGCTTCTAGGAACCGATCCGCTGTTCCGTGAAACAAGTGGCTTGGCGGTTTGACGGGCTGCAATGCGAGATCGACAGCAACACTATGACCCTGATTGGCACGGATACGTCCGTCACGAATGACGAAACGCTTCTTATCGCTGGTTTGCACGATCTCTTCGAGCAAATCGGGAGTAATGGGTTGGCCATGCTTCTCACATGCAAGCAGGAGCGTGCTTACATCGACCCACCCTTCACCGTCGAGTTGGACACCGATTCTTTCCGGCTGATGCCGAAGCACCAAGCTAAGAAACTTGCTGGCTTGTACGAGCTTTTTGTTCGCTTTGTGATCCGGCAAATCTTGGCTTCCGTAACGAAAAAGGCTCAAAGGCTGGCCGCCCGCAGAGGGGCGTACCACAGATAACACATGCTACTCGCGGGTGTTGCCGGTCAACTGCAGCCGGTGGTTAGGCGACACTTCTCGGAAGCCTGGCCGTTGCGACCACTTCTCTAGCTGCAAGGTAAGGTGGCGGACAAACTGCCAGAAGAGCCCGAAGAAAATCGCTGAGATGGTCAACACACCAGCCTGCTTGTAGTAGCCGATGGTCAAAAAACTGACTACGACGGCAAGCATCGCAACAAACATCAATAGTGAAACTCTGCGGAATAACCGAAGATTCCAAGCGGGACCTATGGACGGTGGCAGTTTCATCGTTGCGGGTGTCGCATAACAGTGATTGGGTGACCAAGGAGTTGCCTATTCAGAACTTACTCGGCGAGCCCAACGCCCACAAGGTCTTTGCCGGTCAAGCCTTGCCCAGCGAATGATGGTTCAGGGGCTCCCGGATAAGTGACTTGGCGCGTCTGGCTGTTGGGTCTCACCCCCACGGCTCAGTCTGATTTACGGATGCGTTTGCGGGCGGTGGTGATCCAGGCGTTGAGGGCGGCGCCGGTGCGGTTTTGTTTGTCGCCACTGAGCATCAGGGCGGCGAGGCCGGCGGCGGTGAAGATGAGGGTGTGGACGGCGATGAGCCAGACGGTGAGCCAGGGGGTCCAGGTGTGGCGGTCGAGGACGCGGGCCATGCGGTAGGGCAGGTCGCCGGCGAGGGTGCCCCAGCCCCAGTAGCAGGTGATGGTGAGCATGGCGAAGACGTCGGCGAGCCCGTCGAGCTGGGCGACGATGCCGGCCAGGACGATCTGGGGGATTACCGCGATGGGCACGAGGGTGACGGCCATGTCGGTGGACTTGGCGAGCGAGGAGATGAGCAGGCCCAGGGCGACGCCGGCGGTGGCGAGCAGGGCGAGGCTGAGCATCTGCAGGATCCAGCCGCCCTCGAAGCCGGTGACAAGCTTGACGATCAGGAACAGCGCGAGGGCTTGCAGGATGGTGAGGGTGCTGAGCAGGGCGAACTTGGAGGCGTAGTAGGCGGGGGCGAGGAGGTTGACGTCGCGTTCGCGGTCGATGATGAGGCGTTCTTTGACGATCTCTTTGGCGGCGTTGTTGACGCCGAACCAGAAGCAGGTGACCGAGAGGAGGAACAGGAGCTGCCCGGTCTTGCCGGCCCCGACGCGGTCGATGAACCGGTCTTCCGCGGTCTTCGTGACGCGGTCGACCTTCTGCTTGATGTTGGACTGGAGCTCGTCGTTGAGCGGCTGCTGCATCTGCCAAGGGATCTGTTGGCCGATGGAGAAGTCGGTGACGGTGATGGAGTCGGCGTCGTCGAGGCCGGCCGCGGGCTGGAATTCGTCGGGGTCGAAGTCGTCGCGGATCGCGCCGCGGTCGCTGACGTCGCTGTAGAGCACGCAGAGCAGGATCGCCACGAGCAGGGACTGGGCGGCGACGAAAGCGAGTGAGCGGCGGTCCTTGGCGAAGATGTCGACGTAACGCCGGAGCATGATGGGCAGCTGGCGCTGCGCGGTGCGGAGGGTTTCGGAGAAGCGGGGGGGTTTGCGGGGCGGCGGGGCGGTGTCGGCGTCGTCGGCTTCGGGGAGGCGCTGGGTGATATACCGGTCGTGGAGCGGGTGTTTGAGGAAGGCGTCGCGCCAGTCGTCGGCGTCGCGTTCGGCGAGGCGTTGGTAGACGTCGCCGAGCCGGTCGATCTTGAAGTAGGTCAGGGCGTTGTCGGGCGGCCCGACGAAGGCGAGCTTGCCGCCGGGCGTGAGGATGACGACGAGGGTGCAGTTCTCTTCGACGTTGGCGAGGGAGTGGGTGATGCAGACGACGGTCTTGCCTTGGTCGGCGATCTGGCGGAAGAGCTGCATCATCTCGCGGTCGGTCTGTTCGTCGAGGCCGGAGGTGACCTCGTCGAGGAACAGGAGCGAGGGCTTGGCGATGATCTCGTTGGCGAGGGAGGCGCGTTTGATCTGGCCGCCGGAGAGGTCGGCGATGTTGGTGGTCTTGCGGTGGGTGAGCCCGACGGTGTCGAGCATCTCGTCGACGGCGCGGTCGAGGTCGATGCCGGTGGTGTCGGGGGGCAGGCGGAGCTCGGCGGTGTAGCGGAGGGCCTTGCCGACGGGCAGGGCGTCGTGGAGGACGTCTTTTTGCGGGACGACGGCGATCTGGGTTTTGAGGGCGTCGAAGTTGGCGTAGAGGTCTTCGCCGTTGAGGGTGACACGGCCGTCGTCGGCGGGGACGCGGGCGGCCATGGCGTTGAGGAGGGTGGACTTGCCGGAGCCGGAGGGCCCGAGGAGGCAGGCGAAGTCGCGCGGCTGGAGGGCGACCGAGACGTTATCGAGGAGGGTGAGGGGCTTGCCGGTGGTGCGGTCTTTGACGACGCGGGTGAGGGAACGGCAGTGGAGCTCGACGTTGTTGGCGCGGACGGCCTGGGGGACGAGGGCGGAGCCGGTGAAGGTGAGGGCGAAGGGGCCGAGGTCGAGGCGGTCGCCTTCGTGGAGCGGGGTGGCGGTGGTGACGCGGGTGCCGTTGAGGAACGTGCCGTTGGCGGAGTTGAGGTCGGCGAGGGTGACGCCGCGCTTGGTGGTTTCGATCACGGCGTGGCGGCGGGAGATGGTGGGGTGGTCGAGGTGGACATCGACGGCGTCGGCTTCGCGGCCCAGGACCAGGCGGTCGGTGAGGGCGACCGGCTTAGGGGCCAGTGGTGGTGGCTCGGCGGAGCGGCGGCCGGCGGGGGCGCCCGGCGTGTTGGTCAGGGTGTGCCCGGCCTGGGTGGCGGCGGGGTGGAGGGCTCGCGTATCGGGAGATGCGGTGGCCGGCCCGGCGGGGTGTGCGGTGGCGTCGCTGGGGGTGTCGGGCAGGGGCGTGTCGGGGTAGGTCTCGACGGCGGGGAGTTCGGCGGGCGAGTCGGCGTATTGGAGCTGGACGTCCGAGCCGAAGCTGATGACCTGGCCGTGCTGGAGCCGGGTGCGTTTGGTGATCTCGGCGGTCTGGATACGGGTGGGGACGGTCTTGGAGATGGGCTCGAGTTCGAAGCCCTTGCGGGTCTTGATGAGCCGGGCCTGTCGCCGGGAGACGGCGGGGTCGGTGACGCAGAGGTCGGCCTGCTGGGATCGGCCAATAACTAGCTCGTCGAGCCCGGCAAGTTCGACGGCCCGCCCGGCGGTGAGGTCGATCAGTGCGGGGTAGGACGCGGGGGTCGGTGTTGGGTCAGCGCTGGGCCCCGACATGCTGCTCCTGGTGGAGGGTTGCCCGGAATCGGCAAGGGCAGGATGGAGAGGCGGGGCGTGGGTGTCAAGGCGGGCGGCGTGATGGCGCGATTAGCGCAGGATATGGAAGCCTTGGAGGGGCGTTTGGTTCGGGGCGGGGTGGCGGTCGGTGTGTTTGATGTGATGGAGGAAGGCCTGATGCAGGTCATCGATGAGCTGGTCGATGGCGTCGCCGGGGCCTTCGATGACGAGGCGGACGCGACCGTCGGGCAGGTTCTCGACGGTGCCTGCGAGTCGGGGGTCGCGTTGGGCAAGGCGTTGGGTGGTGTAGCGGAAGCCGACCCCCTGGACCCGGCCGGTGAAGTGGATGGTTTCGCGGGGCATCGTGCGAGAATAGGCCGCCCGCGGCGGGGTGGATTGGTCTATCTTCTTCGGCTCTGAACACGAGCAGGAGAACCCGCGATGACTAAATCTTCAACCGAACCCCAGGTCCGTGTCGGCGTCGTCGGCGTCGGCGGCATCCTCAAAACCCACATGCCCGGCTGGGAAGCCTCGCCTTACACCACCGTCGCGGCCTGCTGTGACATCCGTGAAGACGTGGCCCAGACTTTCGCAAAAGATCGGGGCATCGAGAAGGCCTACGGCGACTACGCCGAGCTGTTGGCGGATGAGTCCATCGATGTGATCGACTTGGCGGTGCCGACCGCGCACCATGCAAGGATGACGGTTCAGGCGTTGGAGGCGGGCAAGCACGTGTTCTGCGAGAAGCCGTTGGCCCCGACGCCGGCGGAGATCGAGCAGGTCATCGCGGCCCGCGACAAGGCGGGCAAGGTCACGTGCACGATGCAGAACCAGCGGTACGCCCCGGCGTCCAAGGCGCTGAAAATCCGCTTCGACGCTGGCGAGCTCGGCGACCTCTATCACGCCCGGCTCTGGTGGCTACGCCGTGCCGAGATGCCCAACGGCCCCGGCTTCGTCTACAAGAAGAACTCCGGCGGCGGCCCCTGCATCGACCTGGGTGTCCACCTGCTGGACCTCGCGCTCTGGCTGATGGGCAGCCCGACGCCGACCGCGATGATCGGCACCGCCCGCAAGGAGGTCGCGGCCCGTCCCGGGGCGTGGTCCAACTCGGGCGACATCCCCGCCGACATGGACGTCGAAGACTTCGCCGCCGGCTTCGTCCGCCTCGACAACGGCGTCACCCTTGTCCTCGAGTTCTCCTGGCTGATGCATCACCCCGAAGAACAGGTCCGCGCCTGGTTCTACGGCCGTGACGGCGGCGCCACCTACCCCGACGCCACGCTCTACCACGCAGATAACGAGCACAAGCAGCTTTACAACGTGGACCTCAAACCGACAAACAACAAGCTCGGCCAGCACGCGATGTGCTGCATGGACTTCGCCGAGTGTTTGGCGACCGGCAAGCCAAGCCCCGTGCCCGCCGAGCAGTCGCTGGCGGTGATGCGGATTTTGGACGGGCTATACCGCAGCGAGGCGAGCGGCGGCGAGGTGCGGTTCTGAGCTTAAGAAGCCGTGGCCAGCGAGCCCGCGGGGGTCTCGAAGAGGCTTGATGTGCTTGCTTCGCCGCCTCGATACATCGCGTGGCGTTTGCCGCGGGGTGTGACCTGAGCATCGGCCTCAAGGCCCCAGGCATGCCAATTTGGGTGTGGATATCGGGCGAATAGTTCCAGATAAGGGCCTGGCGAGCAGGACTCGATGAGGTCGTACAACTCGTCTGGCTTGCGTGAGTGCTCTCGCTTGCGAGTCTCGATCATGTTGACCTGCCTACGGCCTGCTTCTCTGGTTCGCAACGAGCCGCGCACACCGAATAACACCAGCTCAGTGACATTCCGAAAGTAGAACCCTACGCCTCGGCCATCGGGGCCTCCGTCTTTGCGACGCTTTGCCCAAACAATATTGGCTTTGTAAGTGAATCCCCAGGACTCCATCACACGCAGGCCCTCGGCAATTAGAGCGTTCGGCACCCACAGGTAGAGGTGTGACTGTTCTTTGACGAGCGGAGCGACGGGCAGGTCGCAGATATCGCTCAGCCGCATCGTGTCATAACGTGACAAGCGTTTGTGCTCGGGGGCTACTTTCCCGGTTCGGTTTTGGAATTGCCACGGTGGGTCCGCGAGTACCGTTCCGATTTGGGGGTACTTGCTTCGTGTCAGGTCTTTAGCGGCTTCTGTTGGCTGTTTGGGGGTCTTCGTATTTTGCGTACCCTTTCCGAGGGCGAGATCCATTCCCAAGGCACCGGAAAGGGCTTGGAGGGTAGACAGGGTAGGGTTCGCTTCGCTAGAAAACACACGCCGTACAACAGGTGGCTGGAGGCCAGCTAGCTTCGCGAGTTTTTGTTTGGTCAGCCCCTGTTTCGCACGTTCTCGGTCAATTGCATCCAGCAAGTTCATGCCTTGAGCGTAGCATATGCGCTACGCTTTGGCGGTAGAGCTTCACTCGTTGTGGAGAAGTGATATTCGTTTATGGACCTGACCACTAGCTTTGACAAGTTGTTCCCCGCCGACGTCTTGCAACGGTATGATTTTCGTGAGATCAGGAATGCGGCTGCGATCCTCAAGGCCACCAACCCCAGTGAGTTAGATGAGGTTGTCCAGACGCTGCAGTGGCTGTGGCTAGATGAGTCTGACATTAAGGGTGCCGGCGGTAGCAAGAGTGACCTGGCCAAGCGACTCGACAACCGATTTCGAGAGCTCGGTTGGCGCGAGGGACGTCATGACACCTCGATCGAGTCTGTGCTTCGGCTCATGCCTCACCGGCCGGCGCAGGAGACAGAGGCCCGTGTCGTGCGTTCCGAGGTCTTCAACGAAGGCTACAAGGTAGATAACGTCAAGTCGCGTGTTGCGCTGGATGTTGAGTGGAACGCAAAGGATGGGAATCTTGATCGAGATATCGGAGCGTACCGAGCCCTTTATGACGCGGGCATCATTGATGCTGGCGTGCTGATTACGCGAACTCAGGCCGATCTCAGAGACCTGGCCAAAAGCCTTGATGCCAGTTCTACGAAGTTTGGCACAAGTACCACCACCAACCTCGAGAAGCTGGAGCCCAGGCTGACACGCGGTGATTCAGGCGGCTGTCCTGTGCTGGCGATTGCGATAACAGGCCGCTGCTTGCGGCCGTAAGTGATTGCTCTAGGCCAGCGCTTCTTCGGGCAGGTCGGCGTTGTGGTGGACCTTCTGGACGTCGTCGTGGTCTTCGAGGGCATCGAGGAAGTTCAACGCCTTCTGGGCGTCCTTTCCTTCGAGGGCGACGGTCTGCATCGGGATCATGGCAAGGGTCGCGGAATCGGGCGCGAGGTCGGCGGCTTCGAGGGCGTCGCGGACGGGCTGGTAGTCGGCGGGGTCGGTGAGGATGCGGTGGGCGCCGTCGGCGGATTCGATGTCTTCGGCGCCGGCTTCGAGCACGATCTCCATCAGGTCGTCTTCGCTGACTTTCTCGGCGTCGATGTAGAACTCGCCCTTGCGTTGGAAGTTGAAGGCGACGGAGTTGGACGCGCCGAGGTTGCCGCCGTATTTCTCGAAGAGCTTGCGCATCTCGGGGGCGGTGCGGTTGCGGTTGTCGGTGAGGGCCTCGACGAGGACGGCAACACCCGCGGGGCCGTAGCCCTCGTAGAGCACCTCCTCGTAGCTGTCTCCCTCGCCGGCGCCGGCACCCTTGGCGACCGCTTTCTCGATTGTGTCCTTGGGCATGTTGGCGGCTTTGGCCTCGTCGATGGCGTAGCGGAGGGTGAGGTTCATGGCCGGGTCGCCGCCGCCGTTCTTGGCCGCGACGATGATGGCCCGGCTGCACTTGGACCACTCCTTGGAACGCTTGGCGTCCTGACGGCCCTTACGGTGCTTAATGTTGGCCCACTTGCTGTGTCCGGCCATGGTTTGACTCCTGATTGCGGGACGTCGCAGTTTATCGGGGTTAATCACAGAGGACACGGAGGCACAGCGGGACGCTTCGCGTCACCCGCTACACGGAGGAGGCGCCACATTCAGGGCTTGGAGCGGCGGAGTTTGCTGCCGAGGGATTGGATGATGACGTCGAAGGAGGGGATCAGGAGGATGCCGATGCAGGTGGCGAGGCCCATGCCGACGACGACGGTGGTGCCGAGGACCTGGCGGGCGTTGGCACCGGCACCGGAGGCAAACATGAGCGGGGCGGTGCCGAGGATGAAGGAGAAGGCGGTCATGAGGATGGGGCGGAAGCGGAGGCGGGCGGCCTCGATGGCGGCGTCGGGGGCGGGCTTGCCGGCGTCACGCTGCTGCTTGGAGAACTCGACGATGAGGATGGCGTTCTTGGCGACGAGCGCGATTAATAGGACAAGGCCGATCTGGGCGTAGATGTCGTTGGCCATGCCGCGGAAGTTCAGGCCCAGCATCGCGCCGAGCAGGCCGAGCGGAACGGCGAGGAGGATCGCGATGGGGATGGCCCAGGACTCGTACTGGAACGCGAGGACGAGGTAGACCACAAGGATGCCCAGGCCGAAGGCGATGGGCGCGGCGGTGCCGGCTTCGAGTTGTTGGAAGGTCACGCCGGACCACTCGTAGGTCATGCCTTGCGGGAGGTTCTGCTCGGAGAGGTCGGCCATGATATCGATGGCCTGGCCGGACGAGACGCCTGGTGCGCCCTGGCCGGAGATGCTGACGGCGGGGAAGAGGTTGTACCGGGTGACGGACTGGGGCCCGGCGGACTCGCGGATCTTGACGAAGGAGTCGAGGGGGACCATGCCGCCGTCGTTATTCCGGACCGTGAGCCGGCGGAGGTCATCGATGGATTGGCGGAAGGGGGCGTCGGCCTGGGCGTAGACGCGGTAGACCCGGCCGAAGAAGTTGAAGTCGTTGACGTAGGCGGAGCCCAGCGCGGTCTGGAGGGTGTCGAAGACGGACTGGATGGGGACGCCGCGTTTGAGGAGCTGTGTCCGGTCGATATCGATGTAGCGTTGGGGGACGGTGGCGCGGAAGGAGGCGAAGGGCCGGTCGATGCGGGGGTCTTGGGTGGCGGCACCGATGAGGTCGTTGGAGGCGCGTTGGAGGGCGTCGAGCCCGAGGGCGGCGCGGTCCTGGAGCTGGTAATCGAAGCCGCCGGAGGAGCCGAGGCCCTGGATGGAGGGGGGGTTGAAGGCGAAGACCTGGGCGTCGGTGATGCCGAAGAACTGGGGCATGATCTCGCCGAGGATGCGGGGGGCGGGGTAGTCGGGGCGGTCGCCCCACTCGTCGAGGATGGCGACGGCGAGGGCGTAGTTGGGGGCGGCGCCGTCGGAGAGGATGGAGAAGCCGTTGACGGCGATGATGTCGCGGACGCCGGGCTGGTCGGTGAGGATCTGCTCGACGTGTTTGAGGACGTCGTCGGTTCTGCCGAGCTTGGCGGCGTCGGGGAGCTGGATGTTGACGAAGACGTAGCCCTGGTCTTCTTCGGGGAGGAAGCCGGTCGGGGTGCGGAGGATGGAGAAGCCGGTCGTGGCGGCGAGGATGGCGTAGGCGACGACGACGATGACGGGCAGGGCGATGGCCTTGCGGACGACCCAGGTGTAGCCGGTGGTGCCGACATCGAAGACCTTGTTGAAGGGCTTGAAGAGGAACTTGCAGAGCAGGGGCTGGGATCGGCCTTTGCCTGAGGGGTCGGGTTTGAGCAGCAGGGCGCAGAGCGCGGGGGCGAGGGTGAGCGCGTTGATGGAGGAGATGACGGTGGCGACGGAGAGGGTGACGGCGAACTGGCGGTAGAGCTGGCCGGTCATGCCGGGGAGCAGCGCGGCGGGGATGAAGACGGCGAGGACGACGAGGGTGGTGGCGATGATGGGCCCGGTGATCTCCTTCATCGCGTCGGTGGCGGCGTCGGCGGCGCAGCAGGCGCGTTCTTCGATGAGGCGGGCGACGTTTTCGACCACGACGATGGCGTCGTCGACGACGATCCCGATGGCGAGGACGAGCCCGAAGAGGGTGAGCAGGTTGATGGAGAACCCAAAGGCGTAGAGGGCGGCGAAGGTGCCGATGAGCGAGACGGGGATGGTGATGGTGGGGACGAGGGTGGCTCGCCAGTCCTGGAGGAAGACGAAGACGACAGCAATGACAAGTATGCCGGCGATGATCAGGGTGACCACGACCTCGTCGATGGAGGCGCGGACGAACTTGGTGAAGTCGAAGGTGAGCTCGTAGCGGAGCCCGTCAGGGAAGTTGACGGAGGCCTGTTCGAGGGCTTCGCGGACGCCGTCGACGGTGCTGACCGCATTGGAGCCGGGCAACTGGTAGACGGGTATCTGTGCGCCGGGCAGCTTGTTGCGTCTGGCGATGCCGGAGTAGGTCTCGGCCCCGAGCTCGACGCGTGCGACATCGGTGAGGCGGAGGGAGCGCTGCTCCTCGCCGATGCGGAGGATGATGTTCTCGAACTGGTCGGCGGTGTCGAGCCGGCCCTGGGTCAGGAGGGTGTAGGTGGACCCGACATCGGAGTCGGTGGGCTGTCCGCCGAGCTCGCCGGCGGCGACCTGGACGTTCTGGGCGCGGAGGGCGTCGAGGATGTCAACGGTGGTGAGGTTGCGGGCCTGGAGCTTGTTGGGGTCGAGCCAGATGCGCATGGCGTAGTCGCGGGCACCGAAGAGCCCGGCCTCGCCGACGCCGTCGACCCGGCGGATCGGATCGAGGACGTAGAGGGTGGCGTAGTTGGAGAGGAAGGCGTAGTCGTAGATCGGGACCTCTTGCCCGGTCTCGGGGTCTTTCTCGGTGTCGCTGACCAAGGAAACGACCATGAGCAGGGACGGCGACCGCTTGTTGACGTTGACGCCTTGGCGGGAGACCTCTTCGGGGAGCCGTGCGAGGGCGGTATTGACGCGGTTCTGGACGCGGACCGCGGCCATGTCCGGGTCTTCGCCGAGGGCGAAGGTGACGTCGATGTTGACGGTGCCGTCGGCGGAGGAGGACGACTTGAGATAGATCATGCCCTCGACGCCGTTGATGGCCTGTTCGAGGGGGGCGGTCACGGTGTCGACGAGGGTCTTGGCGTCGGCGCCGGGGTATCGGGTGGTGACACGGACGGTGGGCGGGGTGATCTCGGGGTACTGCTCGACGGGGAGCTGGGGGAGCGAGATGGCCCCGGCGAGGACGGTGACCAGCGCGATGACAGTCGCGGCGATGGGTCGGTGGATGAAGAAGCGGGAGATCACTCGGTGGGGGCTCCCGCGGCGGGTGGTGTGGTGGGTGGCGAAGTGGTTGGGTCGGCGGGTGCGTCCGTGGGCTGAGTGGCAGTGGGGGGCGGGGCGTCACCTGGGGGGAGTTTGGGGGCGGAGCCGGGTGGGCGTTCGATGACGGTGACGGGCTGGTTGGGCTGGACGTTCTGGATGCCAGAGACGACGTAGCGGTCTTCGGTGGAGAGGCATTCGAGGACGACGCGGAAGGCACCGCGTTGGCCGCCGAGGCGGGGGAGGTAGCGTTTGCTAGCGGTGTTGTTGGCGTCGAGGACCCAGACGAACTTGCCGACGAGGTCGGTGCCGATGGCGTTTTCCTCGATGACCAGGGCCTGGGGGTTGTGGGCGTAGGGGACGCGTGCCCGCACGAACAGGCCGGGGAAGAGCAGCTTGTTCTGGTTGGGGAAGATAGCGCGGACGCGGATGGTGCCGGTGGCTTCGTCGACGGCGTTGTCGACGAAGTCGATCTTGCCCTTGAAGGGGTATTGGCCGGCGGGGGTGTTGGCGAGGGCGAGCTCGACGAGGTCACGGTTGCGGTCCTCGGCGTCCTGGGGGAGCTCGCCGTTGCGTCCGCGTTCGAGGTATTCCAGGACGATGCGTTCGGAGACGTCGAAGTAGGCCCAGATGGGGTCGATGTTGGCGATGGTGGCGAGCAGGGTGGGCTCGCCGGAGCCGACGAGGTCGCCGATGTCGACACGGTTGCGGTCGATTCGGCCGGAGATGGGGGCGAGGACTCGGGTGTAGCCCTCTTGGATCTTGGCGGTGTCGAGGTTGGCCTTGGCGAGATCGACCGTGGCCTGGCGGATCGCGACCTGGGTCTCGGCGAGGGTGAGTTCTTGCTGGGTGACGGCCCCGCCGCGGAAGCTCTCGCGGGTGCGTTCGAGGGTGACTTCGGCTTCTTTGAGCGAGTCTCTCGCGCCGCGGACCTCGGCGGTGGCGGCGGCGGTGGCGGCGGCGTACGGGCCGGGCTCGATGAGGAAGAGCAGGTCGTCTTTGGTGACGTCGGTGCTGGGCTTGAAATCGATGTCGTCGATGAAGCCGGGCACGCGGGCGCGGAGCTCGACCATCTCGGTGGCGGCGAGGGTGCCGGTGTACTGGTAGTACTCGGTGACCGCGAGGGACTTGGGCGAATCGACAGCGACGGCCGGGGCGGGCGGGGCCTGGGGCTCGGGGCTGCCGCAGCCGGTGAGGCAGAGCATGAGGGCCGCGATAGCGATCAGTGCCGGGGACGCGAGGCGTTGCCGGGTCGTCGGGGTCGTGCGAGCCGATGGGGCGTGGGGCATGGCCGCATCGTACGGCAGGGGCTCGAAACCGCAATGCGTTGCTGGGCGGTTTGCGGATTTGTTCTGAGTCAGCGTGCTGGCTCAGGCGTTGGCGAGCGCGGCGAGTTCGGGGGTGGAGAGGAGGCCGTCGTAGATACGGAGGTCGTCGATGCGGCCGCCGAGGGCGAAGCTGCCGTCGCCCTTGGAGCCGATCTTGGCGGCGGCGTTGACCTTGAAGTCGTCGCGGACGGTGGAGTCGGCGGTCTGGTTGACACCATTGACGTAGAGCTGAACGGCGCCGATGGAGCGGTCGACGACGGCGGCGAGGTGGTTCCATTGGCCGAGGACGACGGCGTTAGTGTTGGTGCGGGCGCGGTCGAGGGTGCCGGAGCTGTTGCGGGTCTCGAAGACGAGACGGCGGTCGGTGGTGTTCCAAGAGTTGACGTGGAAAAGGTAGCCGGAGCCGCCGCCGTTCATGTTGGAAAGGATGCCCTGGATGTTCGATTCACTGGGGTTGACGTAGACCCAAGCGGCGATGGTGAACTGGTCGCCCTCGGCGAGGGGGTCGTTGGTGATGACGTGGTCGTTGTTGCCGTCGAGGGCGAGGGCTTGGCTGCCGACCTTACTGTTGAAGCTAAGAGCGGCCCCATTGCGGTACGAGGCGTCGACGCCGCCGACCTGGTCATCGTTGGTGCCCTCAAAGGTGAAGTGGTGTTGGAGGGTGGCGGGGTTGGCGGTGTCGATGGTGATCTGATCGAGGTTGCCCCAGTCTTGGCCGGTGGATTCGATGCGGATGGTGTTGCTGCCGGGGGCGAGGGTGAGGGTTTGGGTGAGGGTGGCCCAGGTGGACCAGGAGCCGGTGGGGGCGGCGGTCAGGGTGGTGACGGTGGAGCCGTTGACTTTGAGGTCGGCGGTACGGCTGCTGGATGAGCCGTTGGCGTAGCGGAGCGTGAGGTCGATGGTGCGGTCGCCGGGGACGTTGGTGAACTCGACGAAGCCGCCGTTGCTGTTGAAGTTGACGAAGCCGCTGCCGTTGAACCCAGGGTTGTTGGATTGGTCGAGGGCGCCGCCGCCGAGGTTGCCGTCCTCGGCCTGACGGGTTTCAGAAACGGGGGCGGAGAAGCGGTCGCTCTGGGCGGGGCCTTCGCCGGTGGGAGTGAAGGAGCTGGAGGTGGTGAGGACGATCTTGTCGAACTCGAAGCCGTCTTCGCGCATCCAGACGTTGAGGTTCTGGACGCCGGTCTGGGTGACGTTGATTGTGGCGATGGGGCCGTCCATAGTGCTGCGTTTCCAGCCGAAGGAGCTGGCGCTGAAGTTGGAGATCTTGTCGGCGGAGGCGACGGCCTGGTCGTTGAGCCCGACGTGGACAGAGTCGCTGGTGCCGGCGGAGCTGCCGCCGGCGCGTCCGCGGACCCAGACGTAGTGGGTGCCGGTGGATTCGAAGTTCACTTTGAAGTCGAGGCGGGGGGCGTCGGCTTCGTAGTTGGAGTAGCCGGGGCCGGAGTCGGGGCCGACATCGAGGTGGGCGCCGCCCGAGCCGTCGGAGGTGTCGATGGTCCAGCTGTGGTTCTCAGCGATGCGCTGATTGTGGTATTGCTCGGCTTCGATGGAGACGATGCCGTCGGTCGAGCTCTGCTGGAAGGGGTCGTCGGGCTTGAGCTTGACCTCGATGATGGACATCTCTTCGGAGAGCGGGACGACGAGCTGGTTGTCGCCGTTCTGGGTGATGGAGTAGGTGTTAAGCGCGCCGGTACCGTCGTAGCGGTGGTGGGTGACGGATTCGATGTCGTCGGCGAAATTGAGGGTGGCGTTGGAATCGCCGAGGTTGACGTCGAACTTGTTGTTGGGGTCGAAGCCGCTGAAAGCGTTTTCGGCTCGGAAGGTCAGCAGGTAGTAGGTGTCATCGGACTTCTGGAGGACCAGCGGAGTTCGGCCGTTGCTGCTGCCTTTCAGGAATTCGTAGTCGAGAGGGGTGGCCGCGAACTCGGGGGCTTCCCACTGGTCGGTGGTGTCGTTGAAGTTGGCCTCGTTGAGCAGGTCGATGAGGTTGTCGACGGCGTGGTAGGAGGGCTTGAAGGTGCCGTCGGCGCGGATGAGGCCCCAGTTGTCGTTGTCGTCGTCGGGGGTGGTGCCTTCGTCGAGGAGCTGGTGGATGTAGGTGCGTTCGACCCCGTTGCGGAAGTATTCGGTGAGCAGGCGGGGCATGTAGATGCCTTGGGCGCGTTCGGAGACGGCACCGGCGGTATTGAGGTCGGGCGTGGTGGCGTGGCCGGCCTCGGTGATCCAGATGGGGTTGCCGGTGTTCCAGTCGGCGGTGTCGGCGAACCAGTCGTTGAGGAGGAAGTTAGTGGTGTAGAAGGATGAGTATCGGTTGCCGGCGATGATGTCGTGGTCGGCGGGGGCGATGTCTTCGACGTTGAACCAGAAGGCCATGGAGGGGGTGAGGACAGGCAGGTCGGCGGTGGCGGGGTCGTTGTTGACCGCGGCGAAGAGGTCGTTCTGATAGGCACGGCTGGCGGCGTAGTCGGTGTCGGTATTGGTGAAGCCGTTGTAGTCGGGGTGGTTGAAAACGTCGGGCTCGTTGGGGCCGTTGATGGCTTCGATGACGCCGGCGGGGGCGTTTTTGGCGCGGTTCTTGTCCTTGGTCGGCGAGGCGTTGGGCTCTTCATAGGGGACCGATAGGCCGAGCATGCGGGCACCGGTGTCGTCGAGGATCTCGGCGTAGCGGTTGGCGTAGGTGGTGTTGTCGAGGTTGATCAGGCGGTCGCGGTAGTGGCGGATTTCAAGATCGGTGAGCGCGGGCAGGACCCGGTTCTGGAAGTTGTTGTTGTTCTTGTAGACGCCGCGGTCGAGCTTGATGTTGATGCCGATGGAATCGACGAAGTCGTCGACGGTGCGGGCTTCGGTGTAGCCGTAGACCGCGGAGAGGAGCATGCGGGGTTCGAGGGTTTCGATCAGCTGGGCGGTGGAGGTGGGGGCGGTGGGTGGGGTGGGGGTGTTACGGGCGCAGGGGACAGCGTGGGCGGGGCGAGGGGTGGTGCGGGGCATGATGATTCCTGATCGGCACGGGGGATTGAATGCGAAACACGAGAGTCGAACTGCTTGAGGCTTTGAAGCCCACATATTGGACGTGAGATGGGTCGATCGCGGAAGCACAAATCGGTACATTGCGTTGAACGAAATGCATCACCTCTCGGTTTGGATGGCTCAGTCATGGTTCAGGTCAGTGTCACGCTGCGGATGGACTCTCTGGTGCATGGCCGGCTGGCGTCGGGGGTGATGGCGTACGCGGCGGAACGGCCCGATTGGGAGGTCACGCTGGTGCACCTGGACGGCGAGCAGCCTCGGCCGAAGTGGTCGGGCGACGGGCTGATCAACTGCTATCACTCGCTGCGGACGCGTCGGCCGCAGGTGCTGGTGAGCCCGATGCAGCGGTGTGGTGGGGCGCTACCGATGGTGGAGCTGGATCACGGCGCGGCGGCGGAGCAGGCGTATGCGCATCTGCGGGGTCGGGGGCTGACGCGGTTCGGGGTGGTGGGTTACCCAGGGATGCCTTGGTCGTCTCGTCGGGTGGAGGGATTTGTGGCGTGCTGCGAGCGGGAGGGTGTGGCGGTGAGCCGGTTGACGCTGGATCGGCAGGCGGTGCAGCCGGACCGGGTGGTGGGCCGGATCGCGTCTTGGCTGGGGAAGGACCCGGCGTTTGACGCGGTGTTTGCGGTGCACGACCAGCTGGCGTCGTATGTGATCCGGGCGGCGAAGCGGTGCGGGCTGGCGGTGCCGGAGCGGTTGGCGGTGGTGGGGGTGGACGATCTGGAGCTGATCTGCCGGAGCGTGAAGCCGGCGTTGAGCAGCGTGGTGCAGCCGTTCGAGCGGATCGGGTATCGGTCGGCGGCGGTGATGGACGCGATGCTGGGGGGCGGGGTGTGTGAGGGGGTATCGCGGATCGCGCCGGGGGGTGTGCACGGGCGGGGGAGCACAGAGCGGGCGGCGAGCGGGGATGAACTGGTGGCGTTGGCGAAGACGTTCATGCTGAAGAACCTGCACCGGCCGTTGGGCGTGGAGCAGGTGGCGGCGGGTGTGGGGGTCACGCGGACGACGCTGGCCCGGCGGTTTCACCGGGCCGAGGGCCGGTCACCGTTGGCGGTGCTGGCGGGGTTTCGGCTGGAGCACGCGAAGCACCTGCTGCGGAACCGGGAGTTGGATGTGGGGGTGGTGGCGCGTCGGTGTGGGTTTGGGTATGCGACGCAGTTTTCGCGCTGGTTTCGTCAGCAGTCGGGGCAGACGCCCTCGGCGTTTCGAGAGCGCGACGGTGGCGGGCTCCGGCATTAGGGGTCGGTGCAAGGGCGGGTGTTCGTGGGGGCTTAAGCTATGGGGATGCGTCCGCGACGGCGAGGCTGGTTTCGAGACCCGACGGGGGTGCGGGTGGTGGTGCTGGTGGGGTGTTTGTGGTTGCTGGGGTCGTGGGCGGTGGTGCTGTTGTCGCCGGGGTCGCGGGGTGCGGCGGAGAGCGGGGGTGGGGGTTCAGGTTGGTGGTCGTCGTTTGGGGGGGTGGGTGCGTGGGAGGCGCGGTTCTTGATGGTGACGACGGCGGTGGGTTGGTTGCTGGTCTGGCCGATGGGTCGGCTGAGCGAGCGACGGGTGTGGCGTCGAACGGTGGGGCGGGTGGCGGTGCCGGTG
>JBCCOW010000043.1:0-34181 GCA_039025195.1 Planctomycetota bacterium | reverse complement strand
GGTAGTTCGCCCCCACCCACCACCCCCCCTGGTGCCGCCACGCCTGCCTCTGCTCCACCGTCCTGCGGTGTGCTGTGCTCATGCCGCGCACCATCGCGAACCGGCCCCCGTTTAGCCGGGTCGCTCGCGACCGGCCGACCCGCGCTAAACCCCCGTATGCCCAAACCCCCCGCTGCCCCGCACCGTCTCGTCCAACGCCTCCACCTCCACCAGCCCCACCTGAGCCACCGCCGCCACCACCATCTGCGCCACCCGCATCCCCGGCTCCACCGTAAACGGCTGCTTCCCCAGGTTGATCAGCGCCACCTTTACCTCCCCCCGGTAGTCCGCATCGATCGTCCCCGGCGAATTCGGCAGCGTCACCCCAAACTTACACGCCAACCCCGACCGCGGCCGAACCTGCGCCTCAAACCCCGCCGGCAACGCCATCGCAAACCCCGTCGGCACAAACACAATCTCCCCCGGCTCGATCACCACCACCTCCTCCAGACACGCACACAAGTCCATCCCCGCGGCAAGCTCTGACTGATACGCCGGCAACGCCCCGTCCGGGTTGTGCGGCAACCGCTTGATCTGCACCTTCACCGTTTCGCTCATCCCCACAACCTACTGCAAATTTAGCCCCCGGCTCTACCGGGGGCACGCGGCGAGCCCAATGCCGCCTATCGCCCCGCCAACCCCTCCAGATGCCGCCGAAGCGCCTCGATCCGCCGACGCATCTCCCAACCCAGCATCCACCCGATCATCGGCGTCATCCAAGCCACGAGGAGACACGCTGAGCCACACCAAAGGTCCAACCCAACACGCAGACAAACACCAGAAAAAAAGCCCTCCACAACACAGCACCCGTCACAAATCGCTTCCACACTGGTTTTAACATTGGGTCCTCGTCATCCCAAGTGATCACTCAAAACCGAACCATAACCAACGCAGCCGCTGCCGGGATACCCAAGCCGATGGTCCACAGCAATATGTACTGAGTGGCTGAGATCCCTACATTCCCAGGACGATCCTCTACTGCAGGGAATGCCAGCCAACACACGACGCCAGTAAATATCTGGAGCAAATACGCCGCCAGAAGGATTTTCCGTTTACGCCGACTCTTCATCTCTGTGGTTCCGGAAGGAGTCTCGCCACGCATCCGCCACACTCACCACGCCCCCTCCAGCATCTTCCCGATCGCCTCTGCCACCGACCCCGCTTCGTGGTCCGCCACCGCCTTCGCACGCTCCACCGCGTTGACCATCGCTACTCCGCATGCCGCGTGCTCCAGCATCGCCAGGTCGTTGATCTCGTCGCCGATCCCCGCGATCCGGTCGTGCGCGATCCCGTGCTGGTCTGCTAGAACCGTCAGCCCCCGCCATTTGTTCACCCCCGCCGCGAACACCTCCGCGATGTAGATGTATTCCTCCTTGCTGGCGGTGGGCACCCCCGCGAACGCGTGCACATGCACCCGCCCCCGGAAACGATCAAACAACCGGTCTTCCAGCCGAAGCGCCTCGTCGCCCTCCGCCACAATCCCGACCCGAAGCGCGTAATGCACATCCTCGGCCGTCGGCTCCCGCACTTCCCGCCAGCGGATGTCGTTCGCCTCAAACCACGCGTCCGCCTTCGGCAAGATCTTCCCGTCCCCACTGACCACAAAGTCCACCCCCGCCCGGTTGTGGTCCATGTACACCATCACCGCCTGCGGCAACGGCCTCAAAAACTCGATCAGCTCCAGCACCAGCCCCGGCTCCATCTCCGCCGTGTTGATCCCCTCCCCCGTCTGCAGGTCCATGATCGCCGCCCCCGTGTTGAACACCCCCGGCCCCAAGCCCTCCACCACCGACAACGGCACCCGCGACTCCCGCCACCCTCTGCCCGTGCACGGCACCACCAGACACCCCGCCGATTGCGCCGCCGCGATCGCCTCCCGGTCCGCCGCCGACACGCTCCCATCCCGCTGCAACAACGTCCCGTCCAGATCGATCCCCAACAACTGATAACGCATGCCTGCACCCTACCCCACGCCATAGCCCCGTGTAGCGGGTGACGCGAAGCGTCCCGCTTTCCACAGCATCAACCCACCCCCGCCTGCTGCCCCGCCCCCTCCATCAACACCGCGTGCAACGCCACCCCCAGGTAATCATTGACCAGCGACGGGTTCACGTTCCGCGCCAGCAAGCCCCGGCTCTCCTCCACCGCATCGATCACCCCCAGCCACGGCCCCAGCCTCGCCTCTGCCCCCTCCGGATCATCAGGGTCCGTCTCCGCCGCGAGCAGCCCCAGGTGATGCCGGGCGTGGTCCGTCAGCATGGCTGCCATCAATGCCCCCGCCGTCTGGTTCGCCGCTTCTTTCGAAGCGTTGTCATGCCGCTTCACCCACGCCTCCGCGAACCCCTGCTGCAGCTCCTGCATCACCCCGCCCAACCCCGGCGACGCCCGGCCACGCGTCAGCCCGTCCACCGGCCCCAGCACCGCCCGCGCCCAGCCCGTCAGCCCATACTCCAACGCCAGCGTCAGCCGACCCAGCGACCCCGACGCGAACCGCAGCAGCCACGCCCGCTCGCTCTCGCTCATTGCACCCGCCTCGTCTTGTTCATCCAGGTACGCCGACAGGTGCTTCTCCGCCAACGGCACAAACGCCACCCGCTGACAACGCGACCGGATCGTCGGCAGCAGCCGGTCCTCGCTGGTCGTCACCAAGATCAGCGTCGTCCCCGCCGGCGGCTCCTCCAGCGTCTTGAGCAGTGCATTCTGACCCGCCGCGTTCAGCAGCTCCGCCTCGTCGATGATGAACACCTTCCGGTCACTCACCTGCGCCGACCGGAACGCCGGCCCCAGCACGTGCTCCCGCACCACCTCCACCGGGATGCTCGTCAGCTTCCGCCGCCGCGTCGCCGCATCATCGCTGTACAGGGCCAGCTCCTTCGTCACCACGTGCAGATCAGGATGATCCTGACCCACCCACCCCTGCTCACCCAGCAGCACCCGTGTGAACGCCAATGCCGTCGTGAACTTCCCCACGCCGCTGGGCCCGTGAAAAATCTGCGCGTGATGCACCCGCTGTGAGGCCAGCTGCGCCCGCAGCGTCTCCAACGCCTTGTCCTGTCCGAGTACGCCGTCCACACCCGAATCCTACCCCACCCCACCGAGACTCGAAGTCCGCGGGCTGTCGGTTAACATGGAGCGATGCGTTACACCATGCCCGTCGCCCTCGTTGCCACCCTCACCCTCCTGTTCGCGTCTTCCGCCGTCGGGCAAGACACCTACGCCCTGCCCGACGAGCCCGTGTTCGTCACCGAGTCCCCCGAGGTGCCCCGCGGCAACCTCCACCAGATCGTCCGCCGACTGCCCCGCAGCCCCTACCCCACGACCGGCGAGCCCATCTTCCTCGCCACCAACCCCAACATGGCCGGTGTCGAGCAGCCCGGCATCCCGAAGGCCCCGCCGCCCGTCGGCGTGATCCCCTGGCACGAGGCCGACCAGCACGTCGGCCGGCTCGTCACCGTCGAGGGCAAGATCGTCCGTACCCGGAACATCGGCCGTATCACCTTCCTCAACTTCTCCAACAACTGGCAGGGCCAGTTCTCCGTCGTCGTCTTCGCCGACGCCTACGGCGGCTTCCCCGCACCCCCCGAAACCCACCTGCTCAACAAGACCCTCCGCATCTCTGGCCCCGTCACCATCCACCGCGGCCGAACCAACATCGAAGTCCGCGACGCCAAAGCCATCAAGATCGTCAACTAAACCCGCAACCCAAACCCCCACGCCCCACCACCCCCACCCCCGTCTCACCGCGTTTCACTCGGCCTCACGCCTACCGTTTCACGCCACCTTAACCGCCCCCCCGCGAGCCCCCGCATGCCCGCTGACCCTCAGAACGCCACCGTCACTGCGCGCGACGACCTCGCCCCCGGCCTCGCTGTCGTCCGCGTGGCCTACAAACACAACCCCGTCCCCGACTTCACCCCCGGCCAATACACCACCCTCGGCCTCACCACCCAACTCCCCACAAACACCCCCAACGGCAACCCCCCCAAACGTCCCAAGCTCGTCCGCCGGGCCTACTCCATCGCTTCCGCCCCCCGCACCAAAGACCACATCGAGTTCTTCATCGTCCAGGTCGACGACGGCCAGCTCACCCCCTCCCTCTTCGACCTCTACCCCGGCGATGACCTGTTCATGGACCCCCGCATCAAGGGCCAGTTCACCCTCGACCCCGTCCCCCCCGACCAGACCCTCGTCATGGTCGCCACCGGCACCGGGCTCGCCCCCTACCTCTCCATGTACCGGCAGTTCAAAGACCTGCCCCCCGGCCAGCGCCCGTGGAAACACCTAGTCGTCCTCCACGGCAGCCGACTCGCCCAAGACCTCGGCTACCACGACGAACTCCAAACCGCCGCCGCCCACGACCCCAGCCTCACCTACCTCGCCACCACCACCCGCGAACCCGATGACTCCCCTTGGACAGGCCTCCGCGGCCGGGTCACCGAGCACCTCCACCCCGACCGCTTCCACGACCTCACCGGCCTCCCCCTCGACCCGCAAAACACCCACGTCTTCCTCTGCGGCAACCCCGACATGATCGACCAGGCCGAGGCCGAGCTGACCCCGCTGGGCTTCTCGACGCACACCCCCCGTAACCCCACCGGCAACCTCCACTTCGAGCGCTACTGGTAGCCCCACCCAACTCTGTCACACCGCGGGGATACGTGTAGCGGGAGCACCGAAGGTGCCCACGGTTGGGGGCGAATACGTCAACCGAATGCTCCGCTTCACCTCGCGCACGGCTACGAAGTCTGCTCCAGGCAGCGGGCAGACATGGCGGCCCACCGCCAACCTCAATTGACCTGCGGTTGACGCCCCCGCTCCAACCGCTCGGCCACGCCCGACGCCAACCCCGCCATCGCCGCCGCCCGGAGCACCGGCGTCTCCTGCTCCGCCAGATACGCCCGGCCCACCTGCACCCCGTCTTCCAAGTACGCCGCCGCGACCATGGCCGTGTTGTGCGTATAGCTCACCCGCATGCCCGGCTCATCCAAACGCGACACCCCCTCCGCCAGCTCTTGCCACAACGCAAGGTGCTTCTCGGCATGCCCCGCGTCCATGGGCAGCCCGGTGATCGCCGAACTCAGCCCGTCCAGCAGCACGTCGCCCCACCCAGCAGCCGCAGCTCCCGGTCCATCGCCGCCACGTCGCCCAGCGCCGCGTAGGCCCCGATCAGGTCCAGCCGAAGCAGCTCCGACTCCGGGAAATCCGGATCAAAGTCCTCCACCTCACCCGCCTGTTCTTTCGCCGTCAACGCGTCGATCTCGGCCTGCATCCGAGTCGCCAGCCGCCTGGCCCGCTCCGCGTGCCCCAGCCCATCGGATTCCGCAAACGCCCACGCCAGCACCGCATCCACCCCCCGCTGTGTCACCGGGTCGCCCAGCCCCCGCGACGCCTCCCACGCCGACGCCGTCGCCGCCGCGCTGCCCCCCCACGCATGGCTCGAGACCGCGTAGTACCACCCGAAGTCCACATCGAACTCGTCCACGTCACCCACGCCCCCCGCCGCCGCCCGGAGCGCCGCGTACACCCGGGCCATCCCCGCCTCCAACCCCGCCGCATCCCCCGATCGGCCCCGGTAGTAAGCCAACTCCGACCACGCCTCCCACTGATCCACCCCCGTCGCCTTCGCCGCCAGCGCTTCCGCCCGCTCCCAACGCTCCGCCCCCGCCCACCCCGACGACTCCACCGACGCCAGCCAGCCCCGCTCGTCCTCACCCATGACCTCCCGGAGCCCCCGCAACCGCGCCGCCGTCACCTCCAGCCCCTCGGCATCCCCCAGCCGACCCTGCGCCACCATCAAATCGCGCCACAGCCAAACACTGTCGTACGCATCCAGCTGAGCTTCTTCCGCCTCGCCGGTCAGCTCAGCGATCAACCCCGACGCCTCGTTCGCCCAACCCACCGCCTCCTGAACCACCGGCTCCGCCGACCCAATACCCGCCGACCCAACACTCAGGAACACCAACACGCCCAGAACACTATCCCGATTAATCCAAGACATCATTCCGTCCTCTCTACCAAGACAAAACACCATCAACCATCCCAATCTTTAAATCTCCGAATGACCAGTTTACGGACTCTTCACGTAGGGCCTCAATCTACCCGCGCCTTCCGTCGCTCGAACCACACCCGCTCCGCCGCACCTGCCGCCAACGCCACGAGTACACGCGCCTTCCCCTCAGACGTTTCCGCCTCGGCTAACAACCGCTCCGACAGGGCACGCTCACCCAGGCGAGCAGTCACACGCGCTATGTCCGCGCAATACCAGTCCCGGTTTCCCTCCGAAGAGCGCTTGGAAAGTTCGCCCATCGCTTCTTCAAGCAACTCCAAACGTTCCGCCCGAAACTCCGGACCCACCAAGACCAGCGCCATCGCCGTCAAGCCCCCTACCCGCATGCTCCCGCCTGACTCTAATGCGTTCCAAATCGGAAGGCCAAAGTATGCTCGCATCCCACGCTCCGCCTCGTCCCAGTGTCCGAGTGATGCGAATCCGCGCGCAGTATTCCAGTCACGAATCACCGGATAAATTTCTTGATCCAAACCCGTTAAACCCACGGGTTGCGCTTCGACCCGCATCCCCTCGACCAACTCCACCAGCTCTTGTTTGGCCCCCACCTCGGCCAGGCCTTGAATCAAATCATCCCTTACCGTCTCCCGATCCATACCCGGCCGCATGGTTTGCCATCGCTTGAGTGCGCCCAGTGCATCGCCCGCCTCGATCTGTTCGCGCAGCAACGTCTGTAAAGGTTCAGCGCTCAAAATCAAGCCTCGAGGCTCGTCCGGATTCCCATCCGCCGGCGCGAAAAGGGCATCCGCATCGTCGACCACAGGCGGCAACCGATCGCGCTCGTTTTGAATAGCCACATAGAGTGGCTCCAAACCAGCACGCATCCCCGCTATATCTCCCCGAAACCCTTTCGCCAAGGGAATCACTTGCTCTAATCCGACCAGCACCCCAAAGTTTCCGGTTGGCCAATCCAGGGACTCCGCCAGCCGGATGATTGTTGCGGCGTCCCCGTAATCACCCAGATAAGCAGACGCCAAAGCCGAGGCGCGCCAACCCGGAGCCAGTCCGTTTGCTCGCAGGAACGCCGATCTCTTGGGATGGCTACTCGTCAGCGCCTGATCGACCGACGCCAGACTCACAGACACACCTTCGCGATCACCCAACTGTGCCTGCGTCACCGCCAAGTCCTCTAACAGACTCGTCGCTCGTGAGTACTCAACGGTGCCCGCTTCCAGCCCTTGTCGATGGCTCGCAATAGCCGCGAACGCCTCCCGCGCCCACGCCCGCCCCTGCATCTTCCAGTCCACCCCTACTTCCGCCATCACTTCAACCTCACTTGCACGGCCTTCCGCTTCCGCGGGATCCCCCACCCCCGCCACCTCGTGCCCGCCCATCAGCTCGCCCGCATCCTCCAGCACCATCGCCACCCCCGCCGCCAACCCCGACAGCGCCGCCACCCGCATGAGCGGCGTCTGCTGCTCCGCCAGCAACGCCCGGGCGGTCGCCCCGTCGTCGTCCAGCTTCCACAGCGCCGCCTCCGCGAGCATGCTCATCCCCCACCCCCGCTCCCACGCCACCTCCAACCCCATGCACCGCTGCTTCGCCTCGTCCCACAGGCCCCGACGCAACGCCGCTGCTCCGGGCACGTCGTCGCTCAGATGAAACACCCCGAACAGCAGCGCATCGACCCGCATCGCATGGTCGCCAAACGCCGCGATCTCCCGCCGCATCGCGACCCCATCGCCCACCGCCGCGTACGCCCCGACCAGCTCCATCCGCCACGACAGCGACTCGGGGTATTCCGGGTCGAAGTCTTCCACCCGGCCGGCCGCCTCGTCCGCCGCCAACGCGTCCGTCCACGCCTGCGCCCGCTCGATCACGCCGGGCACCGCCGCCCGCATCCCCGCGTCCCCCGATTCAACCATATGTGCCAGCACGCTCAGCTCCACCCACAGCCGGGTCTCCTCGTCGCCGATCCCCTGCGCCCGCTGCCACGCCCCCCGCAGGTCGCCGCCGTGGACCTGCTCGTGCACGGCGCTGGCCCAGTAGTCCTTGAGGTCGCCGAAGAGCTCTTCCCCGTCCACCATGCCCCCGTTCTCCGCCGCCGCCTTAAGCTCCCGGCAGACCGCGTCCATCGCCTGCCGCATCCCCACTACATCCCCGTGCATCCCCCGGCTCGAAGCCAGCACAATCTCCGCATCCCACCGGTCCTCCGCTACCCCGATCCGAGCCACCAACTGCTCCGCCCGCTCCCATTCGCCCAGCCCCGCCCAGCCGAACACCTGCGACGCGATCACCCAGCTGTGCTCGTCCTCCCCCCAGAGCAGCTTCAGCCCCTCCAGCCGGGCGTGCGTGTCCTGCACGCCTTTCGTGTCGCCCAGCCAGCCCTGCAGCTGCGCGATGTAGCCCCACCGGTACAGCCACTCGTACTCATCCAGGTCCTCGCCCCCCGCGTCCCGCCCCGGCTTGATGTGCCACACCAGCTCGGACGCCTCCCGCATCCACGCCACCGCCTCCGCCCGCAGCGCCTCCCGCGCCCCGAACCCGCCGTCGTCCACGGCGTCCGCCAAACCAACACCGGCCTGCCCCACCGCCCCAATCAACACCGCCCCACACAAGACCACACACCGATTCAAGCCACGCATACCCAATCCTTTCCTCAATACACAGCAGCCCAGAAGATCACCTCCCCATCGCAAGACCCGCCCCCAACCGCTTGGGGCCCACACGCATCACCGCGCCCCACGCCAAGCCCGCGTGGGCCATGCCCTTCACGAACGGCCGATCGTCCGACTCCACCAGCAGCCGGGCTGCGCCCAGGTCACCGCTCATCCCGATCGCCTCACCGATCAGGCGTGCCGACCACGCCCGGTCGTACTCCGACTCGATGTCCTTAACCAGCCGAACCGCCCGCCGGAACGCCGCCGCCCGCTCGGCCGCCTGAGCCGGCTCCCGCATATACGCCGCCATCACCGCCCAGCCCTCCGCCTCCCAGTCCGGGCCCCACTGGCCATACAGCCGACGCTCCGCTTCTGCCCGCTCCATCTGGCCGATCCCCGCCCACAACCCGATCATCTCGTACCGGATCAGGTCCACATCGACAAACCCCTCGTCGCCGACCTCCAGACCCTGCCGCCGGTTCTCCGCCTCCGCGTTGTCCATGTACACCGCCACCGAGTCCGCCACCGCCCGCGCCTCCGCCAGCCGGCCCGCGTCCACCAACACCCGGCCCGCTAAGCCCCGCAGCTCATAAGCAATCACCTCGTCCTCCAGCCCCGCCGCCAGAACCATGATCCCGTCCGCATCCCCCGCGACCGACTGCAGCCACGCCACCTCGTAAGCCAACCACGACTCGTCCCAGTCGTCCTCGTTCGCCGCCGCCAAGGCCGCCGGCATCCCCTCCACAAAACCCTTGAGCGCCGCATCCATCGCCGCCCGGTCCCCCGACTCGCCCGCCGCCACACCTACCCACGCCTGTCCCATCAGCCGACGCGTCGCCACCTCCGCACGCTCCAGCTCCGCCTCGGCCTCATCCATCCGCCCCAGCTGAGCCATCACCTCCGCCCGTGTCGCCACCGCCCACGACCGGTCGTACGCATTCATCAGCCCCCCACGCGTCCGCTCCATCACCCCCAGCATCGCCGCTGCGCCCTCCGCATCCCCCAGCCGAACCATCGCCGACGCCGCCGCACCCTCCAGGTCACTCCGCGAGACCAGCCCCAGCTCGATCTCGCCCTCCATGAACAACACCTTCGGCGCGAGCGCCGCCGCCGCCCGTGCCTGCTCCGCCCCCCACGCCCGCCAATCCACCGGCTCCTGCTCCGCCCACGCCTGCCCACTCACCCCCAACACACCCATACTCAAAGCCCACCCAAGCAACACCGCAATACGCCCGATCCGGTCCATCATCACACTCCTTCGCATCGCATACCCCCAAGGCACCTTCAACAAACCCAAAACCACATCCACGCCGCCGTCGCCACTCAGCGCATCCTCACCCCCACCGCATCCAGCCCCGCCAACTCCTGCCCCAGCCGCTTCGGCATCACCCGCATCATCGCCCCCCACGCCAGCCCCGCGTGCGCGTACCCCTTCACGATCGGCCGCTTGTCCGACTTCACCAGTAGCTCCGCCGCCTCCAGATCCCCGCCCCGTGCGATGTCCCGGCCCACGTAAAACGCCGACCACGCCTTGTCCCAATCCGATTCAATCCCACCCAGCAGCTCGACGGCCTGCTCAAACGCCTGCCGTCGCGCCGCCGCCTCCGCCACCCCGGTCATGTACACCGCCATCAACGCCAGGCCCTCCGCCTTCTCGCTGGGCCACTCCGGGGCCGACCGCTCCAACTGAGCCTTCGCCCGCTTGAACTCGCCGAGCGCCGACCACGCCCCCACCACCTCGATCCGGATCGGCCCCACATCCACGCAGTCCTCACACGCCTCCAAGCCACCCCGCCTCCGTGTCTCCGCCTCCATCTTCTCCATATACGCCTCCACCGACTCGAGCACCCGCCGAGCTTCGCCCAACCGGCCCACCTCCGCCAACCCCATCGCTACCCGACCCAACGATTCATGCCGGATCGGCTCATCCGCGATATCACCCGCCATCGCCAACGCCCCATCCACATCGCCCGCCAACAGCCGCATAGCCACCAACTCATAGGCCACCCAGCTGTCCGACCAGCCTTCTTCCTCTTCCTGCCACACCAGCGCTTCGTTCATCGCCTGCATCGTCGACGCCAACGTCTTTCGCATCGCCGCCGGGTCCCCCGACTCACCGACCGCCAACCCAAGCAGACCGTCGGCCAGCAGACCCATGGGCAGGTTCCCACCACCCGCATCGGCGGCCGCCCTTCGCGCCTTGTTCATCCGCCCCAGCTGTGCCAACACGTCCGCACGAGCCCAGTCCAGCCCCGCCCGGTCCTGCCGATCGACCATGCCCTTACGTGTCAGCTCCACCGCCCGCAACGCCCCTTCCGCCCCCTCCACATCCCCCAACCGCACCAGCGTCTGCCCCGCCATCGCCTGCAGGTCCCCCCGTGCCACCATCCCCAGCCCGATCTCACCGTCCGCAAAAAACACCTTCGGGGCCAGCCCCAACGCCTCCCGCGCATGACCCGAGCCCCACGCTCGCCAATCCACGACCTCATCCTCCGCCACCGCAGCACCCCCAAGCCCAACCGCCAAGCCCAAACAACCCCACACCCAAGCCCGGATCAAGCCACTCATGGTCACGCTCCCTTGCATCAGACACCTCGGCAACCGCTTTCAAACGTCCACCGCATCCTAACACCCGGCCCGACAATCCCCAGCCCGCCGCGTCCCATGGATATCATCACACGCACCAACCTCCACCGACCGGAACCCGCCGTGACCCTCTCCCAAACCCAACCCGCCGCGTCCCCCACCGACCCGCTCTCCCCCTACCGACACCTCCAGGTCTGGGTCGACGGCCAACTCCACCCCGCTGCCGACGCCACCGTCTCCGTCTTCGACCACGGCCTGCTCTATGGCGACGGCGTCTTCGAAGGCCTCCGCTTCTACAACCAACGCGTCCTCAAACTCCAGACCCACCTCAACCGGCTCGCCGAGTCCGCCGCCGCGATCCGCCTGCCCCTGCCCTTCACCCTGGAGGAAACCCA
Source organism: Planctomycetota bacterium (assembly GCA_039025195.1). GTDB lineage: Bacteria > Planctomycetota > Phycisphaerae > Phycisphaerales > Phycisphaeraceae > JBCCOW01. The sequence continues at coordinate 22,497 of JBCCOW010000043.1, read as the reverse complement.
GCAGGCCATCCGAGACACCATCGCCGCCAACCAACTCACCGACGGCTACCTCCGCGTCGTCCTCACCCGCGGGGCCGGCACCATGGGCATCAACCCCTTCCTCTGCCCCCAGCCCTCCCTCTTCGTCATCGCCGCATCCATTCAACTCTACCCCGAAGACTTCTACACCCACGGCCTAAAAATTCTCTCCTCCTCCTTCATCCGCAACCACCCCCAGGCCCTTTCGCCCCGCATCAAGTCCCTCAACTACCTCAACAACGTCCTGGCCAAGATGGAAGCCATCGACGCCGACTGCCTCGAAGCCGTCATGTACAACGCCGAGGGCTATGTCGCCGAATGCACCGGCGACAACCTGTTCATCATCAAACAACAAGACGGCCAACCCACCCTCATCACCCCGCCCCTCTCCGCCGGCATCCTCGAAGGCGTCACCCGCAACCTCGTCATCGACCTCGCCCGCAACAAGGGCCTCACCGTCCACGAAACCAACCTCACCCGCCACGACCTCTACACCGCCCACGAGTGCTTCCTCACCGGCTCCGCCGCCGAGGTCATCCCCGTCACCGAAATCGACGGCCGCCCCCTCGGCCCCGCCGCCGACCCCAACGCCAAAGGCAACCCCGGCCCCATCACCCAATCCCTCATCACCGCCTTCCGCCAACTCCTCCAACACGCGCCGGAAGACTAAACCCCGTGCCGCAACCGTGTAGCGGGTGACGCGAAGCGTCCCGGTCTTACGCCCAATAGCTGCGGGCACGCCTGCCCGCAGCCGACGCCTACTGAACTCATCCCGAAGACCTCGGTCTATCCTCTGCGCCCTCTGCGCCTCTGTGGTTCAACCCCGCCAGACCTATGCTCCCCCCGTGAACGACCTCGCCTACCTCACCCCCGACCTCCCCGGCACCGGCGGCGCCCTCAAGCAACAACCCGAAGACTTCCTCGTCGACGAGCTGCCCCTTTACCCACCCTCGGGCGATGGCGAGCACCTCATGCTCTTCGTCCAAAAGAAGCTGCTCACCACCGCCGAGCTCGTCCGCCGCGCCGCCAAGGCCTTCCGCGTCTCCAAGCGTGACCTCAGCTACGCCGGCCTCAAAGACAAACACGCCATCACCCGGCAACACCTCACCGTCTGGAACCCCAAAGCCACCGCCGCCGACTGGGGCAGGGGGGTCGAACAGCTCGGCAAAGACGAACGCATCGAAGTCCTCTGGGCCGAGCCCCACCGCAACAAGATCAAACGCGGCCACCACGCGGGCAACCAGTTCGTCATCACCCTCCGCGACGTCCGCGCCACCGACGGCATCCAAGCCAAACGCATCCTCGACCTCCTCGAGAAGCGCGGCATGCCCAACTACCTCGGCGAGCAACGCTTCGGCTTCCGCCAAAACGCCCACACCCTCGGCCAGCTCCTCCTCCGCGGCGACTGGCCCGGCTTCCTCCACGAACTGCTCATCCGCCCCGACCCCGCCGACGCCCCCCACCTCGCCGAGCTCCGCCCCCTCATCGCCAACAAACGTTACAGCGAAGCGTTAGAACGCTGGCCGAAAACCCTCCGCTCCGACCGCCAGGCCCTCGAAGCATTACGCCAGGGTAAAACCGACTTCGAAGCCGCCCGCAGCGTCGACAAAGCCCAACGCAAGCTGTACGTCTCCGCCACCCAGTCCGACATCTTCAACCGCGTCCTCGACACCCGCCTCCGTCATCACGCCATTGATGAACTCCTCCCCGGCGACCTCGCCTGGAAGCACGACTCCCGTGCCGTCTTCCCCGTCCCCCCGGAACCCCCGGAAGAAACCGAAACCCTCAACGCCACCCGCGTCCCCAACTTCGAGCTCTCCCCCTCCGGCCCCCTCCCCGGCACCGACCTCATCTCCCCCGCTCCAAACACCACCCCCGCCCAACTCGAAGACGACGCCCTCGCCGCCGCCCACCTCACCCCCCACGACTTCGCCGGCCCCCGCGACGCCGAAGGCAAACCCCTCCTCCCCGGCCTCGCCGTCGAGGGCTCCCGCCGACCCCTCCGCGTCCCCCTCACCGACCCCGACCTCTCTGCCGGCTCCGACGACCGCGGCCCCTACATCAAACTCCGCTTCACCCTCCCCCGCGGCAGCTTCGCCACCATCGCCCTCCGCGAAATCATCAAACCCGCCCCACCCACCGAAGCCCACACATGATCTCCGATCATGTGTGGGCTTAACGCTTCGTCACGCATCACGCATCACTCATCACTCACGACTTCCCCCACCAGCCACCCCGCAGCCTCCCCCACACTCTTCCCCTCCACATCCACCATCGCGTTCGCCCGCTGCATCACCCCCAATTCAATCGATCCCACCAGTCCACGCAGCACCTCCACCAACCGTTCATCCCGCGACGCACGCTCCGACACCAAGACCACCGCGTCGTAAGGCGGGAACACACCCTTCGTGTCCATCAATAACCGCAGCCGATCCCGCATGATCCGCCCGTCGCTCGTGAACGCCGTGATCACATCCACCTCCCCCGAGGTGATCGCGGGATACATCAGCGTCGGCACCATCGGCCGCTGATCCGCAAACCGCAGCCCGTACCCATCCCGCACCGCCGCCCACTCCGGCCGTTCAAAGAACTCGATATCGCTCCCGATCCGCAGCGCCGGCGCATGCCGCACCAGATCATCGATCGTCCGCACCCCTAACCGCTCCGCGTCGTCCTCCCGCATCGCCAACGCATAAGCATTCTCAAACCCCAGCGACCCCAGACACACAATCCCCTTCTCCGCCAGCAACCACGCGGTCATCTCCCGCAACACCGCCTCACGCCCCAAGCCCGGTTCTCGCCCCATCGCGTTCGCCCAGATCGTCCCGCTGTAGTCCACATACACATCGAGTTCCCCCGCGGCCAGCGCCTCGAACACGTTCAGGGACCCCAACGACTCCACCCGCTCCGCGTCATACCCCGCGGCCTCAACCCGCCGCTCAATCACACGCGCAAGCATGAACTGCTCATTGAAGTTCTTCGCCCCGATCCGAACCCGCTCTAACTCAAACACCTCCCCAGGCCCTCCCGCTTCAGCGGGACGCGATGCAAACCGCACCTCCCCCAACCCGATCAACAGCCCCAAAGCGACCACCCCCAAACCCAGCCACACGCTCAGCCCCCAGCCCACCCGCTTCTGCACCCGCCGCACCCCGCCCCGCTCCACCCAACCCCACAGCGCATCCAGCCCCAGCGCCAACCCCGCCGCCGCGACACACCCCACCACGATCCCCGTGAGGTTGAACGTCTGCAGCCCCGCGAAGATGTAGTCCCCCAGCGACTTCTGCCCGATCGCGGTCGACAGCGTCGCCACCCCCACCGTCCACACCACCGCCGTCCGCACCCCCGCCAACACCACCGGCAAGGCCAAGGGCCACTCCACCCGGCACAACACCTGCCGACGGCTCATCCCCAGCCCCCGCGCCGCCTCCACCACATCCCCGTCCACCCCCCGCAGCCCCGTCACCACATTCCGCAGCACCGGCAACACCGCGTACAAACTCAGCGCAATCACCGTCGGCCAAAACCCCAGCGCCGAAAACCCCACCCACCCTACCCACCCCGCCAACAGATCTCGCAACACGACGAGTAACGCGAACACCAACGCCAACAACGCCAACCCCGGCACCGTCTGCACCACCGACGCCACCGCCAACCCCGGCCCCCGCACCCACGCACGATCACGACCCAACACCCCCACCGGCACCGCGATCAACACGCCCACCCCCACCGCCACCACCGTCAACACCACATGCCACGCCAGCAAAACCGGCAACCGCCCCAACTGCTCAACGAACTCACTCACGATGTCCCACCCTTCGTGGCACCTTCGCTTGCGACACTCGCCCACAACCCGCTCAACCGCCGCGCCTCGCGCTCCGGCGCGCCGACCAACGCCGCGACATACGGATCGCCCGGCTCCCTCACCACCTCCGCCGGCGTCCCCACCCGCAGCACCTTCCCGCCCTTCATCACCGCCAGCCGGTCGGCCATCAGCAACGCCTCACCCATGTCGTGCGTCACCAGCACGCTCGTCAGCCCCAGCTCCCGATGCAGCCCCCGCACCCGTTCCCGCAATGCCCCGCGATTGATCGGGTCCACCGCCCCAAACGGCTCATCCATCAGCAGGATGCCGGGCTCGCCAGCGAGCGCCCGCGCCACCCCCACCCGCTGCCGCTGCCCTCCCGACAACTCCCCCGGCAACCGCTCCCGCAGACTCGCCTCTAACCCCACCATCTTCAGCACCTCACCCACCCGTCGATCCACCCGTTTCCGATCCCAACCCAGCAGCCCCGGCACCGCCGCCACGTTCTCCGCCACCGTCCAGTGCGGCAGCAGCCCCACCGACTGGATCACATACCCCATCCCGCGACGCAGCGCTTCCGCCGATCCCTCCGACAAATCCTTCCCATCCACCCGCACCACCCCACCCGTCCCACCCGTCCCCGTGTCCGGCTCGACTAACCGATTCACCATCTTCAACAGCGTCGTCTTCCCGCTCCCCGACTCGCCCACCATCGCCAACAACTCGCCCCGCTCCACCGACAGGCTCACCCCATCCACCGCGGGCGCATCCGTTTCACCGTACCGCTTGCTGACGCTGTCCCATTGAATCACCCCCGCACCTTACACTGACGCCATGCGATCCTTGCTCGCGCTGATGCTGCTCGCCGTGTTTACAGGCTGCTCGGCAACCCCCGATGCCGCTACACCCCAGACCCAGAGGGCTATCACCCCCGTCCCCGCCGACCAATACCACGCCACTCTCGCCGCCGCTCGCACCGTCCTCACCGACCTCGGCTACACCCTCGACCGCGACGACCACCGCTTCGGCATCCTCACGACCCGCCCCCTCGACGCCGCCACGCTGGCCGAGGTCTGGCGGCCCGACAACCGCAGCGCCGGACTCGCCGCCGAATCCACGCTCTCCGAAATCCGCCGCACTGTCCGCGTCACCCTTACCCCCCTGACCCGGTCCAACCCGCCGACCCACTTCGCCCTGGCCGTCGAGGTCGAGCTCGCCCGCAAGCACGCCCCGCTCCGCTACCTCAACGGCTCGGCCCGCACCGTCTTCGCCACCCTCGACGACCTCCCCACCGAGTGGGAAGCCCGGGGCCTCGAACCCGAGTACTGGCAGCCCGTCAGACGCGACGCCACCCTCGAAGCCCACCTGACCGAGCGCATCCTCGACCGCCTCGCCAACATGTCGTAACCCGTCCGGCCGTCCGGCCAAACCCACCGCTCATCATCCGCCATTACCATGCCTCACACGTCAACGCCGACGTGTCCTATCGCTCGCCGACTTCGCCACACCGATGCCGGCTTTCCTACAACCTACGGCCTACCACCTACAACCTCGGTCCTCCCATGCCCACCTTCCCCTTCGACCTGTCGTCCTACAAGCCCGTCGCCCTCGACCCGTCCAACCCGAAGCTGACCGACAGCCAGAAGGCCGACCTGCAATACAACATCGACCTCTGCCGCGACGCCATCACCTTCTTCACCGCCTACGCCGGGGCCCGCGGGCTCTCCGGCCACTCCGGCGGCCCGTTCGACACCGTCCCCGAACTCGTGATCATCCGCGGCTTCCTCAAGCACGCCGAGTCCGACGACTCGCTCAAGATCATGCCCATCTTCTGGGACGAGGCCGGCCACCGCGTCGCCACCCAGTACCTCCTCTCCGCCCTCGAAGGCGCCCTGCCCCCCGAGGCCCTCCTCCACTACCGCGAGTACGACAAGCACCTGCCCGGCCACCCCGAGCTCGGCCTCACCCCCGGCGTCAAGTTCTCCTCCGGACGCCTCGGCCACGTCTGGCCCTTCATCAACGGCGTGGCCATGGCCCACCCCGACCACACCCTCTTCATGCTCGGCTCCGACGGCTCCCAGCAAGAAGGCAACGACGCCGAAGCCGCCCGTCTCTGCGTCGCCCAGAACCTCAACATCAAGCTCCTCATCGACGACAACAACGTCACCATCGCCGGCCACCCCACCGACTACCTCCCCGGCTTCGACGTCGCCAAAACCCTCGAAGGCCACGGCCTCGGCGTCACCACCGGCGACGGCGAAAACCTCGACAACCTCTACCAGCGCATGTGCACCAGCCTTGAAGTCGATGGCCCGGTGGCGTTGGTGAATAAGCGTCCAATGGCCCCAGGCATTCCGGGGGTCGAAGGCTCCATCCACGGCCACGACGTCTTCGCGACCAAGGCCGCTATCGCCTACTTCGAGAACCGCGGCACCCCCGAAGCCGCCACCGCTATCGAACTGCTCAACACCGCACCCAAAGTGGACTCCAAGCCCGTCTACCCCGGCTCTTCTGAAGAAGTCGGCTCCTGCCGCAACCTCTTCGGCTCCGCCGTCGTTGAAGTCCTCGAAGGCATCGACGCCGAGACCCGCGCGAAGACCGTCAAGGTCTTCGACTGCGACCTCGAAGGCTCCACCGGAATCAAGGCTATCCACAGCGCTTTCCCCGAGCTTTTCGTTCTCGGCGGCATCATGGAGCGTGGCAACTTCTCCGCCGCCGCCGGCTTCGGGTTCGACGAAGACAAGCAGGGCATCTTCGCCACCTTCTCCGCCTTCCTCGAAATGGTCGTCTCCGAAATCACCATGGCCCGCCTCAACAAGTGCAACGTCCTGGCCCACTTCTCCCACGCCGGCGTCGACGACATGGCCGACAACACCTGCCACTTCGGGGTCAACAACCTCTTCGCCGACGGCGGCCTCGACTTCCACGACGCCGAAGACTCCACCGCCGTCTACTTCCCCGGCGACCCGGCTCAGTTCGTCTCCTGCGTCAAGACCGTCTTCCACCACAAGGGCCTCCGCTTCGTCTTCTCCAACCGCTCCAAGATCCCGTACCTGCTGAACCCCGACGGCTCCCGCGTGTTCGAGGACGGCTGCACCTTCACGCCCGGCCAGGACGTGTTCGTCCGCGAAGGCAAGGCCGGCACCATCGTGACCTACGGCTCCGCGACCCACCGGGCCGTCGCCGCCGCCGACATGCTCAAAGAGCAAGGCCACGACGTCGGCGTCCTGCTCAAGGCCACCCTCAACAAGGTCGACGACGACGCCACCGCCAAGGTCATGGACACCGGCTTCGTCCTCGTCGCCGAGGAGCTCAACGCCAAGACCTCCCTCGGCGTCCGCTACGGCGCCGAGCTCGCCAAGCGCGGCTACACCGGCAAATTCAACCACACCGGCACCCACGTCGAAGGCCCCGGCGGCCTCTGGCGTCAGATGGGAGCCCAAGGCCTCGACCCCGAAGGCATCGCCGCCGCCGCCACGGCATTGATCTGAAAGATCAACCGCCGCTCGTAGCGCCGTCGCTCGCAACGACCCGCTCCCGCCAACCCCAAACCGTTTAGCCCGGTCGCTCGCGACCGATAGACTTGCCTCATGCCTACTGCCTGCGCAAACGTGCTGAACACGCCATTTACTGCCCAACTGATGGGCACACGCCAAGCACTTTCGCCTACAAAAAACAGGGTTTTAAGAGAATTGCGCAAATTCCAGGATTAAAGGTTGAAGCCCGGCACCGCACTTGTACGATCCTGCATCAGACGGTAAACGCCGGAGCAATCCAAGCCGTTCGCGTGAATGGCTCCCACCTTTCGGAAGCATCCCAGCACCCTTGGCTGGCCCACCCGCTTCCCACACCCGGACAAGACAAGCCGACCCGCCGTCACCCCCGCTCCGCCCGGCCCACGCTTGATCCCGCCGAACCCTTCGGCAAACAGGAAAGCAGTCCTCGCATGGAACGCATTGACACGCTTCAGCAGGAAACCCTCGACCGTCCCGAAACGACCGCCAGCCCCGAGCTGTCGGACAAGAACCTCTTCCGGATGCTCGGCGTCTGTGGCCTCGCCACCGCTGCCGCGCTGCCCATCACGCTGACTCAGCTCACCGCGGTCGGCGTCGGCAGCCGTGTCTGGATCGCCTTCCTCGCCGCATGCCTGGTTGTCCTCACGGGCGTCGTCCTGGCCATGGCCGGCAAGACCCTCATGGCCATCCTCAGCACCCCCACCTCCGCCTCCCAGCCGACCTCGCAGGCCGAGCCCGCCCAGCCTGCTCAGCCCGAGCGTCGCCTCGCCGCCGCCGCCTGATCGCGATCAGGCCCCACAGTCTTTACCCCGCACACCCCGGCCCACGCCGGGGTGATGCCATGCGCAGCCGCTTCATTGCACACCCCATCCGCCGCCTCACGCGATAAACTCGATACGCCTGCATGACCGGCCCTCGGGCCCCACGCGCTGCTTATGACCGCTGCCCCCCAAGCCCCGACCACCCCCGCCAACCCCACCGCGCCCTACGCCGCCGTCGATCCCTTCATCGGCTGTGAACGCACCACGCTCCCTGAACCGCAGGGCCTCGCCAAGACCTGGTGGTGGCCCAAAGCCCAGGTCGGCAATACCCACCCCGGACCCGTCCGCCCCCTCGGCATGGTCTCGGTCTGCCCCTATTCCGGGGCCTATCCCACCGGCTATGGCTTGTACGCCAAGAACACCGACGGCAACCCCCGGAAGTTGTTCGACTCCTATGTGGCGTCAGGCTTTACCCACTTCCACCAGTCCGGCACCGGCGCGATCCGCAAGTACTACAACTACCTCCGCGTCACCCCGCTGCTCGGGGCCATCAACACCCTCGGCGAGGACTACCCCCTCCACGACGAATACGCCGACCCCGGCTACTACCGGTGCACCCTCGGCGACACCTGCATTCAGTGCGAACTCACCGCCGCCCCCAAAGCCGCCTTTCACCGCTACACCTTCCCCCAAACCAAACGTGCCAACCTCGTGCTCGACTGCTCCCGCGGCGGCATCGACATCCCCTACGGCAAGACCGTCCCGACGCTCGCCGAGGTCGAAGCATTGGCCCCCGACACCGCCCGGGCCAAGCTCGTCGTCGAGGGCGTGCCGCTCTATATCTGGGTCCGCACGAATCAGGACGCCTGGAAGTACGGCGTCTGGTACGACGGCGAGAATGTCGGCGGCGGCCGGGCCCTGGTCTTCGACCACATCCGCGAGTCCACGCTCAAACGCTTCGGGCTCCACTTCGGCGGTCCCACCTCCCCCGACGAGCCGGTCGAGCTGGCCCTGGGCTTCTCCTGGCGCAGCACCGAGCAGGCCCGCGACAACCTTCTCCGCGCCACCGAACGCCCCGTCGCCCAGCCGCTGCCGCTGCACAACGACGACCTGACGCACAGCGCCCGCGGCATGATCCCCGCCGAGCGTGCGCCCCGAGTCCCCACGTTCAACACCATCCACCGCGAGGCCGAGCGCGCTTGGGACTCCGACCTCTCCCGCATCACCGTCCAGGGCGGCACCGCCGACCAGCGCACGATCTTCTATACCGCCCTCTACCACGCCCTCATCAAGCCCTCCGACGCCTCCGACGAGTCGCCGTTCTGGCCCGCCAACGGCCCGTTCTTCTACGACTTCTGCACCATGTGGGACATCTACAAAACCCAGCTCCCACTGCTGCTCACGTTCTATCCCAAGCGTGGGGCGGCCGTCCTCAACGCCCTGCTCACCATCGCCGAGCAGGAGGGCAACTTCCCCATCGGCTACCGCATGGCCCGCGGCGCCGACCGCTTCCAGTCGCAAGCCTCGGCCCTGGCTCACATCAACTTCCTCGACGCCTACTACCGCAGCCTGCCCCTCGACTACGACCTCGCCCTGACTTACCTCGACAAGGACCTGCACCGGGCCTACGGCGAGGCCTTCCTCGAGGGCAACACCCCCGTCCACCCCATCGTCCACACCCTCGACCTGTCCTACGGCTGCCACTGCCTCGGCCAACTCGCCGAGGCCATGGGCGACACCCGCCTCGCCGGCACCATGGCCGAGCACGGCCCCCGCTGGCAGTCGGCCATCGACCCCGAGACCGGGCTGCTCATCGACTCGACCTACTACGAGGGTGGCCGATGGAACTACTCGTTCCGCTTCTTCCCCGACATGGAAAAGCGCATCGCCCTCGCCGGTGGCCCCGAAAAGTACACCGCACTCCTCGACGCCTTCTTCGGCTTCAACACCGACCCCTGCCAGCAGCTCGGCGACCCGCCGTACCCCGAGGCCTACGCCGCCGGCCTCGCCCTCAACCGCTTCCAGGGCCTCAACAACGAGCCCGACATGGAATCCCCCTGGACCTACCACTTCGCCGGCCGGCCCGACCGCACCGCCCAGGTCGTCCATACCGTCCTCCGCCAAGCCTTCACCACCGGCCGCGGCGGCCTCCCCGGCAACGACGACTCCGGCGCCCTCTCCTCCTGGTTCGTCTGGTCCGCGATCGGCCTCTTCCCCGTCGCCGGCCAAGACCTCATCCTCCTCTCTGTCCCCCTCTTCCCCGAGATCACCCTCCAACTCCCCGAGGCCCAACTTACGATCACCACCGATGGCCTCGACGCTATGCCCCAATCTGTCGAAGACCCCGAAGCCATCCCCAGCCTCACCTCCGCCACCCTCAACGGCACGCCCATCACCAATCACCGCCTCACCGTCCAGCAACTCCTCGACGGCGGCGAGCTGCACTTGCGTTGTTCATGACCGCGTGAACCGCTTCGCCAGTGTGGATAAGTCTCGGCTTTTAAGCGATTAAACCGGTATTAGGGGCCTGATTGTGCTAAGCTGCTCGGTTTGGTATTCCCGATTTGTTGCTGCAATGAACAACCCTCTCTCGCCCCAACTGAACAGCCCTACCGATCTGCCTAAGCCCCGACAACAGGCTCGCTCCGTCTGGGCGTTGCTGGTTACGGTCTCGACGCTGAGCCTTGGCACCCCGGCACTCGCCCAGGACGGCCCCGCCGACTGGATCAACAAGGACAACCCCAATGATGTCCGGGTTGTGACCTACAACATGTTCCAGACCTCGTTCTTCGGGGCCACCGACACCCAGCTCACCGTAAGCCGAAGGCTGATCCGGCTCCACGACGCGCTCGATGCCGACGTCTGGGCGTTCCAAGAAGTCTTCGATCCCCGGATCACCGCCGAGGCGGCCGAGCTGATCTTCAACTTCATCGACCCGCTGCCCGACGGCCAGTCCTGGCAGGCCACGCGGGGTCGCAACCAGATCACCGTCTCGAAGTTCGACATCCTCCAGAACGAAATCCCCGTGCCCGGCACGCAGCGTGGCATCGCCACGAGCCTCATCGACCTCCCCGACGCGGCCGGCTTCACCAACGACCTCTACCTGCTTAACAACCACTACCCCGCCGGCGGCGGTAACGACCCCGCCCGGCAGGTCGAGTCCGACGCCATCGTCGCCCACCTCGAAGACGCCCGCACCCCAGGCGGCCTCTTCACCCTCCCGGTCAACACCGCGCTCGTCGTCCTCGGCGACCTCAACATCGTCGAGTCCAACGACCCCCTCGACAACCTCATCAACGGCAACATCGTCGACACCAACACCTTCGGCGACGGCACGCCCCCCGACTGGGACGGCACGCCGCTCACCGATGTCATGCCTTTCCACAACGATGAGCTGCTGGAAGACTACACCTGGCGCGACGACACATCACAGTTCGACCCCGGCCGGCTCGACTACGTGCTCTACTCCGATTCGGTCCTCGACGTCGCCAACGCCTTCATCCTCAACACCGTCGACCTCACCCCCGAAGAGCTGCTCGCCACCGGGCTGCAGCCCGATGACATCCTCCGCGGCGCCCTCGGCGAAGGCGACTTCGACCACCTGCCCATCGTCGTCGACTTCACCGCGAACCCCACCGCCCCCGTGCCCACACCCACCACCGGGCTCGTGATGGCCATGGGTGTGGCAAGCCTCGGCATGCGACGCCGCCGGGCCTAGAGCAGATTTCTAAAGACGTGTAGCGGGAGACGCGAAGCGTCCCACTCCGAAACCGCGGGCACCTTCGGTGTACCCACTACACGTGAACGAAAGACGCGATGGAGCGGATTTCATTCTGATGTCCTGCAGTAGCCGCACCGCGTTGCGGTGCGGCTATTAGGCAACCGGGAAGTCATGACGAAAATGCTCTCACGACACATCAGATGCTGCAGGCCACTGCGGCGGATGCTCGCCCCGCGAGTTGGCCGGTGGCCCAGGCCCACTGGAAGTTGTAGCCGCCGATGCGGCCGTCGACGTCGAGGATCTCGCCGGCGAGATACAGGCCGGAGCAGATTTTTGAGGCCATGGTGGAGGGGGTGATCTCGCTGAGCGGGACGCCACCGGCGGTGACCTCGGCGTAGCGGTAGCCGCGGTCGGCGACGACGGGCAGCGGCAGGGCGGTGAGTGCATGCACGAGGCGGCGTCGGGCGTCCTTGGGGAGTTGAGCGAGGCGTGTGGTCGGGTCGATTTGAACCGCGTGTTCCAGCAACGCGTGGGCGAGGCGGTCGGGGTAATGCGCTTGCACGACCTGCAGCACGGTGCGGCGAGGGTTGCTTTGGGCCTGCTCACGCAGCTCGGCGTCGAGCGAGTCGAAGGTGTGCGGCGGTAGCAGGTTGGCCGAGAGCTGGAGCGCGTGAGGCTGGGTGTAGTGGTTGGCGAAGTGTCGGCTGATGTCCATCGGGGCCGGGCCGGAGAGCCCGAAGTGGGTCAGCAGCACCGGGCCCGCTTGGCGGTGGACGGCCTTACCGCTGGCCTGTGCAAGCGTGAGCTCCGCGTCGAGGGCGATGCCCTTGAGTTCGGTGAGCCAGTGGCCGTCGGGCAAGACCAGGGGGACCAGGGCGGGCCAGGTCGGCGTGACGGTGTGGCCGAGGTTACGGGCGAGTTCGTAGCCGAAGCCGTCGCTGCCGGTGGAGGGGAGTGCCAGCCCGCCGGTGCAGAGGATGACACGGGCGGCCGGGAAATCGCCCTGACTGGTGTGCACGGTGAAGGCGGGGGGCTGGTCGTCCGTGTGATGGCGAGAAATGCCGGTGACGCGGTGCTGGGTGTGCAGGTTCACACCTGCGTCGCGGGCGGCGTCGAGCAGGGCGTTGAGGACGGTGCGGGCCTGGTCGGTGGTGGGGAAGAGCTTGCCGGTGTCTTCGCGTTTGAGGGTGACCCCGCGCCCCCGGAAGAAGGCAACGGTGTCATCAACGCTGAAGGCGCGGAGGATTTTCTTGATCGTGTTGCGGGAGCTGTCGGGGCCGGAGGCGTAATCGACGGGCCGGACCACATCGTGGGTGACGTTGCAGCGTCCGCCGCCGGCGATAAGGATTTTCGCGCCGAGCTTCTTCGCCCCATCGAACGCCTGCACCCGGCCCGGCTGATCAGCGGGCTTCGCGTGGCCCGCATGGATGGCAGCGAACAGGCCCGCGGCGCCCGCGCCGATGACCGCGGTGTCGCCGGGGTTAGGCAGGGCATCGGCCGATGGCTTGATAGATTCGGGTCGCGTCACGCGGCTGAGGATAGGGGGCTTGATACACCGGCGGTTAAAGCGTGTTGGATCCGGGACCGTGGTGACCCAGCTCGATCCAGCGGGTCCACATCGGCAGGTCGCGGGGCTGATTGCGTTGCTTGCCCGGGACGGCCGTCACGTCTGGCCGGGTGGCACTATCGGGGGGGAAGATGAAGATGACGCCAAGGAGTTGTTCGGCTTCCGGGATGGTCAGGGCGGCGAGGGCTTCGGGGTTGCGGAGCAGGCCGCCGGTGGACCAGTAGCTGGGCAGGCCGCGGGCGGTGGCGGCGAGCAGGAGGTTCTGCACCGCACACGACGCGGCGGCGAGGTGTTCGGCGTTTTCGAGCGTGGGGTCAAACAGTTCGCCTTCGGCGAGTTCCCGCCGCGCGGGGTTGGGCAGCCATGTCGCGAAGATCACCGCGTCGGCGGCACCGAGCATCGGCGGGATCTTGGTGGTGTCGCCGGCATCGAGGAGGTTCTGGCGAAGGGTACGGCAGTCGGGGGTGTCGAGGGGATAGAACCGCCAGGGCAGGGCGGCGCGGTTCGGGGCGTCACCGGCGCGGTGGACGGCGTGGGCAGGACGGTGGAACGGAGCCCAGGCGGCGGGGGCCATGAGCGACTCGATGCGTTCGCGGTGGGACTCGGCGGGCAGCGGCGGGTCGGCGAAGACCTTGAGGGTGTGACGTGCTTGCAGGACCGCGTCGAACGCGTCGGGGGAGAGATCGGGCATGGACAAAGCGTAGTGCCTGCGGGCTGAAGCCCGCCGCTAAACGGGGGAGGCGGGGTCGGTGTGGGCGCGGTGGAGGTGCATGAGGGCGCGGTGGGTGCCGACCTCGGTCTCGGGCTTGTCGGGGTCGGGGTAGCGGGGCGTGTAGGTGCCGTCGCCGTTCATGTCCCAGGCCTGGCGTTGGTCGGCGAGCATGATGTCGATGATCTGTTGGAGGCGGGCTTGGTGGTGGACGTCGTAGATGGGGGTGATGCACTCGACGCGGTTGTTGAGGTTGCGGTACATCCAGTCGGCGGAGCCGATGTAGTACTCGGGCTCGCCCTGGTTGTGGAACGTGTAGATGCGGGAGTGTTCGAGGAAGCGGCCGATGACGGAGACGACGCGGATGTTTTCGGAGAGGCCGGGCACGCCGGGGCGGAGGCAGCAGAAGCCGCGGACGATCAGGTCGATCTTCACGCCGGCGGCGGAGGCTTCGTAGAGCTTGTCGCAGAGCAGCTTGTCTTCAAGCGAGTTCATCTTGGCGACGATGGCGGGGCGGTTCGGGTCGGCGGGGTCGGCGCCGTTGGCTTTCCACGCGGCGGTGTGGGCGATCTCGCGGTCGATTATGGCGTCGAACCGGCGGCGCATGTTGATGGGTGCGATGAGCAGGTGGGAGAAGTCGCGGGTAGCCGAGCGTCCGGTGAGGTAATGGAACAGGGAGGTGAGGTCGGCCGTGATGCGGGGGTCGGCGGTGAAGAGCCCGAGGTCGGTGTAGAGGTTGGCGGTCTTGGAGTGGTAGTTGCCGGTGCCGATGTGGGCGTAGGCGCGGATGCCCTCGGACTCGCGTCGGACGACGAGTGAGGTCTTGGTGTGGGTCTTGAGGCCGACGACGCCGTAGACGACGTGAATGCCCGACTTTTCGAGTTTCTGGGCGAGCTGGACGTTGCGCTGCTCGTCGAAACGGGCGTTGAGCTCGACGAGGACGACGACCTGTTTGCCGGCCTCGGCAGCCCGGATGATGTACGGGATAAACGGCGAATCGTCGGCGGTGCGGTAGAGCGTGAGCTTGATGGTCAGCACATCGGGGTCGGTCGCGGCGGTGCGGATGAAGCGTTCGACGCTGGCGGAGAACGACTCGTAGGGGTGGTGCACGAGCAGGTCGCCGCTGCGGATGACCGAGAAGATGTCGGCCTCTTCGTCGGCGAGGCGGGGCGGGGTGACAGGTGTCCAGGGGGTGAACTTGAGGTCGGGGCGTTGCACGCCGTGCACGGTCCAGAGCGGGCCGTAGTCGAGCTCGGCGGGCATCTCGTAGACGTCCTGCTCGTCGAGGTGCATCTCACCGATGAGGAACTGGTTGAGCGGGCGGAACGGCTCATCGTCAACTTCCAGGCGGACGACGTCGGCGAAGCGGCGCTGCTTGAGCTCGGCCTCGACGCGCTCAAGCAGGTCTTCCGCGTCTTCATCGGGCTCGCTGCCGATCGTGGCATTACGCGTCACGCGGAACGGCTCGATCTCTTCCAAGGACATGCCCTCGAACAGCAGGTGCAGGTGCCGGCGGATCACGGTCTCGAGCTTGATGAAACGCGTTTGTCCCTCGACGTCGGTGCCGCGGGTGAGGGCGGCGGGCAGCTTGAGCCAGCCGGGCAGGACCTCCGGGACTTTCACCCGCGCGAACTGCAGCTGGTCGTCCTCGGCGTCGAGCGGGCGGAGCATGACGCCGAGCGATGTGCTGAGGTTGGAGATGAACGGGAACGGGTGGCCGGGGTCAACGGACAACGGCGTGAGCACTGGGAACAGGTTGCGTTTGAAGTCGTCTTCGAGGTGTACGCGTTCGGCGTCGAGCAACTCGTCCCAACCGACCAGCGCGATGCCGGCTTCGCGGAGCTGCGGCTTGATGTGATCGGTGAAGGCTTGGCCCTGTTCGAGGAGCATGGGCTCGACCATCTGGCGGATGAGGTCGAGCTGCTGCTTGGGGGAGAGCCCGTCGGGGGTGAGCTCGTCGTAGCCGGAGTCGATCTGGCGTTGGAGGCCGCCGACGCGTTTTTGATAGAACTCGTCGAGGTTGGAGTTGAAGATGGCGAGGAAGCCGACGCGTTCGAGCAGGGGGGTGCGGGGGTCCAGAGCCATGTAGAGGACGCGGCGGTTGAACTCG
The DNA here is from genome assembly GCA_039025195.1 of Planctomycetota bacterium. GTDB lineage: Bacteria > Planctomycetota > Phycisphaerae > Phycisphaerales > Phycisphaeraceae > JBCCOW01. The sequence goes on along the minus strand of JBCCOW010000043.1, from coordinate 6,291 downwards.
AGCCAGGTGAGCTCGCGGTTGAGGAACTTGGCGTCGGGCTTGGCCGGGGCGGTCAGCGGCGGGTCGGCGGGGATGGACTCGATGGGGGGTTTCATGGCACGGGAGGGGTTGGGGCGGGCGGGACCTCCAGCATACGCCGCGGGGTGAGCACGGTGGGGCGTGCTGGGCGGGCTGTGCGGGGGAAAGCCGAATCCTCACACGACCCGAGCGGTTAGAACAATATGCGTCAATGTTCGCCATAGCCGCGACGCTACGCGTGTTTCGTTCGCGTGTAGCGGGTGCACCGAAGGTGCCCGCGGTTTCAGAGCGGGACGCTTCGCGTCTCCCGCTACACGTTTTGGAATAGGCGTCGCTGGCCGGGGTGGCGTAGCCACCCGGCTACTGATGATTAGTTCTGCATGATGCTTTAGGGGGCTGGGGTGTCGTTTTGCGTCAAGGCGTGGGCGTTAAGCAGCCGGAGCCGATCGAGGACTGGGCCGTTGACGGCGGGGTCGAGGGTGAGGGTGATCGGGCCGGGGTCGACGGCGAGGTTGAGCTCGGCGGTGGGGGTATCGGCGTTGATCCGGAAAGTGAGTTGATCCTCAGATGTGGGTTCGAGGAGGACGGGGGAGCTGACGCGGACGGTGAAGTCGGCCCAGCGGGCGGCGGCGGGTGAGACGCCGGGGGTGTTGAGCACGAGGTTGGCGGCGAAGCGGGTCGTGCCGGGCGGGAGCTCGAAGGTGATCTGGAGCGGGGCGTGCAGCTGCGCGGTGTCGCCGGTCAGGACGGGGGGGTACGGGACGCCGAAGACCACGGCGGGCTGGTCGATGCGATAGGACAGGTCGGCGAGGGGGACGAGGCGTTGGCCGTTGGCGTGGAAGTCGATCGTGTTGACACGCCGGACCGGGACGCGGGTCTCGACGGGCTCACCCGTTGGCGGGAAGACCTTGCCGATGAAGTCGTTGGCCTGGGTGCGGAGGCCTTGGAAGGCGAAGCGTTGGCCGTCGGCGAGGCGAGCGTAGTCGGTGCCGGGCAGCGGGGGGGTGGCCGGGTTGGCGAGCTTGATCAGGTGGATGCTCGAAAGCGGGATGTCGACCGGCTCATCGGCTCCATCGAGAATAAGCTGCACAGCCTCGGCGGTGAGCCCGACAAGGAAGCCGGCGAGCACCTGGCCGCCCTGGAGCAGGACGCGGTCTTGCGGCGGCGCGTTGGGGTCCGCGTCCGGCATACGGAGGAGTTTGCCGCGGACAAGGCGGACCGAGCGGAGGCGTTCGAGCGGGATGGCGTGGGTCTGGGTCTGGCCGTTGAGGGTGACGGTCCAGCCGAGGGCTTCGGGCTGGTTCTGGTCGGCGGCGAGGGAGCCGAGCCAGGCTTGGCCGTCGGTGGTGACGAGGTGGCTGGAGGTGAGGGTGGCGTGGAGGGGTTTGGAGGTGGAGGGTGTTACGACTGGGGTAGGAGTGATGGGTGGGGTAGGTGGGGCGGGTGGGGTGGTGACGAGTGTCGGGTCGCCGTCTGCGAGCCTTGGTAATGCCGGCAAGCGGTATGAGCGGTATGACGTCCAACGGACGAGCCGGCTGCGGTCGAGTTCCTGGACGGTGCCGTCGGTGTCGCGGTAGACCAGGGCGGTGGGGGTGAGGGATTCGAGGCTGCCGGGGGTGAGGCGGAGCTCGTCGTCGAGGATGCCCGGGAGTGGGGGAGGCTCAGCGGTTATGGCGTGGCCGCAGAGCGCGATCAGGAGGGTGAAGACGACGGGGGCGAGCCGGGGAGCGTGAAGTCGGCGGGCGTGGGTCATCGCGAGAAGGCTTGGACGGTTGGGCTGCGGGGGGGCGGTGGGGGCGGTGTTGGGGGTCTAGCGTTGGAAGATCGGTTTCAGGCGGTTGGGCATCTGGAGGATGATCAAGGCCATACCGGTGGCGTAGGCGTCGTTGCCGTTCCAGCCGCCGGAGGGGTTGCGGTCGCGGACGAGTTGGTCGCGGATCTTCGGGAAGTAGTTGGCCCAATGTTCGCCGCCGGCCTGGAACATGGCCTGGACGCAGTAGTAGTGGCCGTACCAGAAGTGCCCGGAGTTGTTGCCGCTTCGGGTCACGCGATCGAGGTAAGCCAGGCCCTTGCTGACTTCTTCGCCGTCATAGATCCCGGCGTAGAACAAGGCCGCCACACCCGCGGCCGAACGGGGGAACGCGGACGACCCCGACGAGATCATGTAGCGGAAGCCGCCGTCGTTGGGGTTCTGACAGTTCTTGACGTAACGGATCGCCGCGTCGATGGTCTCCTTAGGGACCGAGATGCCGGCATTACGAGCCGACCGCAGGGCCATGACCTGGCAGATCGTCACGGAGATGTCCGCGTCATACGGCAGGGGGTGATACCGCCAGCCACCCTGCGGATTCTGAGACTTGACGATCAGGCGGACGGCTTTGAGCAGGGGTTCGCGGAGGCGTTGGTCTTTGGTCATGCCGTAGACCTCGCCGAGGAAGAGGGCGGCGAAGCCGTGGCCGTACATGGGGCCGTGGGACGTGTCGGGCCCGGCGAGGAGGCCGGACTCGGTGGCGTGCTTGAGGATGAAGTCGAGGCCGCGTTCGACCTGGTCGCCGTAGGGCCCTCGGCCGGGCGTGGAGCCCTGCGCGAGGAAGGCCATGCAGGCGATCGCGGTGATCCCGACGTGCCGCGAATAGGATCGGCCGCTGAACGAGCCGTCGCTGTTCTGCATCCGGGCTAATGCGGCGAGGCCTTCGCGGATCGCGATGCGGGAAGCGGGGGTGAACTCTTCGAACGCGACCGCTTCGGTGCCGCGGACCGACTCGGCGTGTGCCGTGGTGACCAGGCCCGGCGTGGGCAGCAGCCCGGTGAAGAGCAGGCACACGAGGGTGACGCCGATGGCCACGAGTTGGGGCTTGCGGTTGGGATGCATGTTGATGCTCTATTCGCCGGTCGATCCGCTCTGCCGCAGCGATTCGGCGATCCGGCGGTAGAAGGCTTCGGTGTGCCGGCGGTAGACCGGGCTGAACGCTTCGGTGATGGATTCGGTCAGTTCGTGACGCAGGCGCGGCGGGAGGTTGCCCCACTCGCCCTCACGCAGGTCCTTCATCGACACCGCCGAGCCGTCGGCGATGACCTGCCCCTGCGTGGGCTGGCTGTCTTCCGGGCCCTCGCCCTGCTGCTGACCACCCGTCGTCATCTCGGCGATTCCCGGCTGCTGCTGTTGACCTTCGCCGGGCTGCTCGCCGGGCTGCTGCTGATCACCCGGCTGCTGCCCGGGCTGCTGCTGCGGCTTCGGCTTGGCCTGGCCCTCACTGGTTTCCCCGTCCGAGGGCTCGCTGCTGCTCGAGCTCGACTGCTGCTGCTGTTTCCGGGCCGAGCGGATCACCTGGTCCAGCCGGGCAATGATCAGGTCCTGTTCACGCACCGTCTCTTTGCCCCCGTCCAGGTCTTGACGCAGCCGCACCGCGACATCGCCCATCCCTTCACGAGCCTTGTCGAACACATCGGCCGCCGCCGCGCCATCGAGTTGACGCTCCAGGTCGTCCGACAGCTCGACGGGCTTGTCGGTGTCGGTTGCCGAGGCGTCGGCGTCGTCCTTGGGCTTGTCGGTGGCCGCGGGCTCGCCGTCGCCCGGGATGCCCAACAGGTCGTCGATGCTCGCATCCGCGTCAACCGCTTCGGGCTTCGGCTCGGGCTCCGCCATGGCAGGCCCACTCCACCCACCCAGCAAACACCCCGCGGTCAACACACACACCGCCCTGCGGATACAGCTACTGTTTCTGGTTTTTTTCATCATCGTCATCTCACAATTCAACGCACCGGCTGTGCTTTCGGTTCCACTCCAACATTCAACGCCCACCCCCACCACCCCCCTCGCCTTCGCCCCCACCCTCACCAGCCTCGGGCGCCGCCGGCGACCGCATCGACTGCTCGAACTTCTCAATCATCTCCTCCGCCAGCTCCTCCAGCCCCGCCTGCTCACGCCCCAACTCCCGCAGCCGACGGTGACGCACCGGCTCGGTCAGCCCCGCCTCGTCCGCCAGCCCCGACGTCGCGTCCCGGATGTCCTGCTGCATGTCCCGCAGCAGCCGAAGCTCCGCGATCGGCGGCACCAACGGCATCGGGCCGCCACCACCCCCGCCGCCGCCCTCGCCCTCCGGCGACTCCCACTCCTCGTCCGGGTTCCGGTCGTTGATCGCGTCCACCATGCTCATCAGCCCCGCCACTACCGCCTGCTGATCCCGCAGCACCGCCGCGTCCGCCCGCCGGTCCCGGCTCAGCCGTGTCGCCGCCCGGCCCGCCGCCGCCTCGATCCGATCATGCACCGCTGCGAACACCCCCGATTCCTCACGCACCTCCTTCCCCAACTCCACGATCTTGTCCTTCAGCTCCGCCTGCGCCCCACCGATCCGCGTCGCCTCCAGCTGATCACGCCGACCCAGCACACCATTGCGTGCCCCCGCCGCCTTCTCCGCCAACGGCTCGACCCGCCCGATCAACCCCTCCTGCTCCGCCGCCAACGCCAGGTACTCCCGCGCGAGCTTGGCCCGCTTCTCCCGCGTCTCGTTGTCTTCGTTCTCGCCCTGTAGCGCCTTCAGCATCTCCAGTGCCGCCCGCAGGTGCACCAGCGCATCCCGCTGACCGACCTGAGCCGACGCCCGGTTCCCGCCCCGCAAACCCACCACCGCCTTCTCCTGATCCAGAATCGCCTCACCCAAGGGCTCCGCCACCGCTCGCGTCTGCTCCGCCGACATCGCCTCGGCTTCAACCAGAATCGTCCGCCGACGCACATCGAACTGCGGATTGCCCAACGCCGCTAACCCGTCGTCCGCCGCCTCATCCAACGCCTTGACCAGCCGCTCCTGCCGCTGCACCAGCTCACGCACCTTCTCGGTCAGGTCCGCCAGCCGACGCTTGAGCTCCTCGGTCAGCCGCTCCTCGCGCGTGCCCAGCTGCTCCAGCATCGCGTCGAGCGTGTCCATCGCCTGCTGCTGACGCGACCCCGCCGCCGACGGCTGGTTCTGTTCCAGCTGCTCCGTTGCCGCCTCCTGGTTCGGCGTGAGGCCTTCCCGCTTGGCCGTGTCCGCCACCGCCTGCAGCGTCTGGGCCAAGGCCTGTTCCTCGGGCGTCTTCCCCGCATTGGCCGCATTGCGAGCCGCCGCCTCCGCATCATTGATCAGCTCCTCCGCATCCTCCGCCAGCTCACGCTGACGCTCCGCCAAGTCCTCCAACTGCTGCTGCAGTTCCTCGGGCAGCTGCGACCTCGGCTGGCCCGCCACCCTGGGCAGGATCTGCCGCGTGTCCCGCGCGACCTGCTCCTGCCGGCGCTTCAAATCCTCCACCGTGTTCTTCACCTGATTGAACGCCCCGCCCTGGTCCAGCCGAGCCGCCAGCTCCCGCATCGCCGCTTCCGCCGCCGCCTGCTCGCCCCGGGCCGCTTGCTCCTGCTCCTTCGCCTGCTCACCCAGCCGCGACGCCTCGGCCGCCTCCTTCAGCGCCTCCTCCACCTCACCCGCCTGCTCCGCCGCCTCGCTCCGCTCCTGCGCCTCCTCCGCCGCCCGCTCCGACGCCCGGCTCGCCTCCAACCCCTGACGTGCCGACGCCGACGCCTCCGTCGCCTTCTCCAAAAGCTCCCGCGCGTCCGCCACCAATCCCCGCAGGTCCTCGTCTTCGTAACGGTTCCGGTCCATCCGCTGCTCGGTCTGATCGAGTGCCGATTTTTGCGCCTCCAGCCGACGGTCGATCTGACGCTGCATCGACGCCGCCTCCTCCGCCGATCGCTTCATCGCCTGCCGCTGCTCCTGGCTCAGCCGACGCACCTCCGCCTGCATCGACCCAAACCGCGCCCCCAGAATCGTGTCGAACTGGCTCTCCGAAATCACCACCAGCCGACGCACCGGCGTCTCCGTCACCACCCTCGGCTGCCCCGCCGCATCCCGATAAACATCCTGCGTCGCCGCCCACGCCAACACCACATCCCCCGGCTCCACCTCCAGCTCCTGCAAGTCCAGGTCAAACCCCACCACCGCCGTCCGACCCATCGGCTCCACCAACATCCCCGGCTGCTCCCACGCCTCCATCGCCACCCCCGTCATCGGATGCACCCCACCCGCATCCCCTTCACCATTCGGCGTCCCGACTTCAGTCGGGCTGTCCCCCTCCTTCACCGGCCGCAACACCTCCACACCCAACCGCTCCACCGCAATGTCGTCCTCGCTCTTCGCCTGCACCGGAATCAACGCCGTCGCCAACACCTGCTCGTCCGTCGCCGGCTCCACCAGTGTCACCGTCGGCCGCGGTCCAGCTTCGGTCGAAGCACGTACTCCCGCG
>JBCCOW010000042.1:0-34386 GCA_039025195.1 Planctomycetota bacterium | reverse complement strand
GATGAGGCGGAGAGGGGTCCGTCCCGCCGAAGCGGGACGGCCTGGGGGGAGAGTCGCCTTGAGGAGGTTGGTGGTGTGTTGGTAGTCGGCGGCGACGTCGAGGCCGGTGGGGTGGTGGAGGATGAGGAGGGTGGGGGCGTCGGGGGTGGGGGTGACGTGTTGGAGGGCGTCGATGGCGGGGGAGCCGTGGTTGAAGATGAGGTGTGGGGGTTCGCCCATGCGGATGAGTCGGCGGCGGGATTGGGCGGTGGCGGGGAAGTGGAGGTGGGCGAGCTTGGAGGTGGCGTGGCGGAGGGCTTCGTCGGCGACGCCTTCGGCTCGGTCACCGCCGTGGAGGTGGGCGAAGCGGAGGCCGAGGGCGGTGGCGGCAGCGGCGGCGGCGAAGGGCTCGATGCGGTCGCCGAGGGCGAGGACGAGCTGGGGTTGGAGGGTGGCGAAGGCGTGGGTGAAGCCGGTGACGCCGGCGCCGAGGGCGAGGGCGTCGGCGGTTCGGCCGGTCTTGTTGCGGCGTTGGAGGGGGACCTTGGCGTCGTGGGGGAAGCCGGCGTCAGCGAGGTCGGCGAGGGAGTTGGAGATGAGGTGGGTGCCGGCGGCGATGGTCTGGAGCTGGAGCTTGGGGTGGGCGGCGATGGCCCGCATGACGGGGAGGAGGAGGCCGAAGTCGGCGCGGGAGCAGGTGACGACGGCGATGGGCGTTAATGGCATAACGGCACGGTAGCGTGCGGGTGGGCGGATCGCCGCAAGCGGCGGCGCTACGAGTCGGTGGCTGTGGTGTTAGGCGGTGACGCGGATGGGGGAGGTGTTGTGGTCCCCGATGTCGTTGAGGTGCTTACTGAGGATGGCTTCGGCGACGAGGCGGTCGGTCTCGGAGTCGACATCGACGACTTCGCCGGGCTCGGTGGTGATGGCTCGGCGGGTTTGGCCGAGGAAGGCGTGGGGGTGTTCGTCGTCGATGGTGAAGAGGGACTCGCGTTTGACGGCGATGACGCCGCCGTCGAGGAGGTAGACGGGGGGGAGGTCCTGGCGGCGGTAGACGGTGTTGTCGGCGATGGGTTCGAGGGTGTCGATGTCGGGGCCGGTGAGAGACTTCATCCAGTAGGGGTGGGCTTTGCCGACGGGGCAGACGGACTGGACGGAGTCTGCGCCGGAGTCGCGGAGCTTGCGGACGGCGCGTTCGGTGAGGTCGATGGGGCGGACGGGGACATTGCCGTAGAGCAGGACGATGTTTTGGTGGAAGCCGACGATGGAGGCGACGGCGTGTCGCGCGGCGGCGTCGACGGGGGCGGTGTCGGACGCAAGCTCGGGGGTGCGTTTGATGACTTGGACGTCGTAGGAACGAGCGATGTCGGCGAGCTCGTCGTCGTCGGTGGAGAGGGCGACGTGGTCGAGGGAGGCGGAGTTGAGGGCGTGTTCGAGGGTCCAGGCGAGCATGGGCTTGCCGGCGACTTCGAGGGCGTTCTTGCGGGGGAGGCCCTGGGAGCCGCCGCGGGCGAGGATGATGGCGAGGGTGTTGGCGGGCATAGAGCGGGTGATGATGGTGGGCGGGGGCGGGCGGGTCCACCGTTTTGGGTGGTGGGCGTCAAGGAATACGCAATAAGCGGTATCGGTCAGGCGGCGGAGGGGGCTGCAGGGAGTTGCAGGGGGGCGGGGGTGGCGTGTTGGTGGTAGTTGGCGAGGTGGGCCTGGCAGCGCCAGCAGAGGGCGGCGGCCTGGTCGGGGGTGAGGTCCGGTAAGTTCTGGTAGAGCTCGACGAGCGGGGCGTCGTGGGCGTTACCGAGGGAGGCGCGGCCGAGCAGGTCGTGGCGGCAGGGGGTGACGGTGCCGTCGGCCAGGACGGTGAGTCGGTGCTTGTAGCGGAAGCGGGCGGGGTCGGGCTTGGGGGGCGTCATGTCGACGGGGAAGCGGGGGGGGATGACACCGTTGGCGGTGGGGAAGGGCTCGATGAGGGCGTGCCCGCAGAGGGTCACCCAGCGTTCGAAGAAGGACTCCATGTCCTTGAGGGTGGCGGTGACTTTGGTGAGGGAGGGGATGATGTGGGGTGTGGAGGGCGTGGACCGCACGGCAGCTTCGCAGCCGTGGGCTTGTGAGTTTCGTTGTTGGAGTTCGTGGAGGAGGGCGAGGGTGTTGTCGGCGGCTTGTTTGAAGCGGTCGAGGCCCATTTCGGCTTCGTAGACGGCGGCGGTATCGGCGTTGAGGCGGACCTGGATGGCATCGACGGGGAGGTCGAGCAGGGCGAGGGCGGCGTCGCGTTCGAGGAGGAGGTCGGTCTGGATGGCGATCGTCGGGATGCCTGCGTCGCGGGCGGCGTGGACGAGTTCGGTGAAGTCGGGGTGGAGCGTGGGTTCGCCGTGGTGCCCGAGGTAGAGGGTGGCGTCGCCGAGTTGGCCGAGCTGTTGGAAGAGATTGTGGGCGAGTGGTGTGTCGAGGTCGGGGCGGTTGAGGAGTTCGGGCAGATGGTGTTGGGGGGTGATGGGGCCGAGGGCGATGCGGCGGGGGGTGAGTTCGAGGTGGAGTTCGGGCGGATGTGGGATGCGGGATGTGGGATGTGCGATGTGGTTGAAGTCGTCGGATTCGAGTTGGGCGTTGGTGGAGGTGAGTGTGGCGGCGTCGGCGGTGGGGAACGCGTCGCCGAGGTGGTTGGCGAGTCGGCTGAGGCGGGCGGTGGCGTCGGGGGTGTCGGCGATGAAGCGGCGGGCGTGGTCGCGGATGGATGCGTCGATGGGGATGTTGGCTTCGCGGCCGATGGGGTCGATGGTGGGCTTTTTGGGGTTGTAGCGGAGGGCGTCGCCGGGGCCGGCGTCGTGTTCGGCGAAGTCGCGGAGGACGGCACGGGAGGTGACGAGGGGGGAGAGGCCGGGCGGGGCTTGGGTGAAGGTGAGTTTCATGGCCTCGGGGGCGTCGAGGTGGACGGCGAGCTGTCGCTCGGCGAGTTGGGGGTCGAGGCAGCACCAGTCGAGGCGGGCGATGAGGGCGGCGTCTTCGTTGAAGTGGTCGAGGGCGTCGGCGAGTGGGAGTGCCGGCATGAGTTCGTCGTAGACGGTGGCTTGGCCGAGGCCGCCGCGCCAGGCGTGGGGGGCGAAGCGTCGGGCGGCGGCGGTGCGGTCGGTGTAGAGGGGTTGGTTGAGTGAAGCGTGGGGGAAGAGGTGGAGGGGTTTGTTGAGCTTGGCGGCGGTGGCTTGGAGTTTTTGGGCAGGCGGTCCCACCGAAGGCTGCGCCATCGGTGGGCTTGTGATGGGGGGAGTGGTGGGGGTGAGGAGGATGGCGGCGGTGATTTGGGGGGGGGATAGAGCGCGATGGAGAGTGAGGGTGGCGATGTCGTGGGAACCTACGGACTCAGTCCGTGGGCTTCCGGGGAAGAGGCGGTTGGGGGGGAGGAGGAGGGCGAGGGCCATGGTTATGCGGCGGTAGATTGGGGTTGCAGTTGGGTTGGTTGGGCGTTGAGTTCTTTGCGGGTTTGTTGGGTGCGTTTGAGGGCTTCGGCGAAGATATCGAGGGCTTCGTCGCAGGCTTCGGCGAGGAACTTGAGGTTGTCGCGGTCGCGTTCGATCTGCTGGGCCTGGACGGCTTTGCCGGGGGCGTCGGCGGTTTGGCGGATGATGCGGTCGGCGCGGAGGCGTTTGAAGGCGCCGATGGTGTTGAGGTGGTTGACGGCTTCGAAGGCGCCGTGGAGGTCGACCTCGACGCGGCGCTGGAGTTTTTGGAGCTTGTCGTGGAGGGGGTTGAACTTGTTGGGCTTGTCGACGGCATCGCGCATCTTGTTCAGCAGCGGGATGGTTTGCTGGGTGGTCTGGCGGAGTTGCTGGGTTTCGTTGATGCGGTCAGTGAGGAGTTGTTCGAGTTGTTGGAGGCGGGTGGGGTCGAAGCCGAAGTGTTGGGTTGGCGTGGAGCCCACAGAATCCTGCGGCTTCTGTGGGCTTCGGGGGAGGGGGATTTCGGGGGCGGGGTGGGTGGCGTGCTTTTGGAGGGCGTCGGCGAGGGTGGTGATCTCGGTGTGTTCTTTGGGGGTACCGCCTTCGGTGCAGTCGAGGACGGTGGTGCCGGCGTCTTTGGCTTTGGCGAAGTCGCGTTCGAACTGTTTGAGGTAGGTGACCATCTGCTCGTCGGTGAAGACGGGGTTGCCGTGGATGTCGTCGGTACGGCGGAGGTGGCCGCGCATGCGGACGATGCGGGTCCATTCCATCATCTCGACGGTGTTGAAGGGGTTGAGCTCGGGTTCCCAGACGCGATGGACGGCGGTGCCGGGGCAGTAGTAGAGGCCGTCGGAGAAAGCGAGGTCTTGGCCGAGGAGGATGATGGGGTTCGCGCCGAGGTGCTGGGCGAGATAGAAGGAGAGGTGGGCGACGGTGGCGCCGGCTGGGATCTTGGTGATGGGGCGGTTGAGGGTGGGGGCGAGGAGCTTGTCGTTGAATTCGGAGGAGAGGGTGCGGACGGGGCCGGGGAAGGCGTCGACGACGGCGGGGTTGACCTTGGGATCGACGACGAGGGTGACGTCGGGGAGGGGGGGCAGGCCCTCGTAGAAGCGGGTGCAGATCGGGGAGTAGTCGAGGGCGGTGACGAAGTCGGGTTTGACGCCGCGCTCGAGGAGCGGCTGGAGGGCGGTCTGGACGGCGATGAGGATGACGTTTCGGCGGACGTCGGGGTCGGTGAGGAGGTGGATGTTTTTGGCGAGGGAGGGGCCGGCGGAGACGCAGATGGCGGGGGTGGTGGGTTGGTTGTCGCCGCCGGTTTTCAGCAGGTTGTGGAGGGGGTTAGTGGTGGGGCCGGCGGCGTAGAGGGGGAGGTTGTGGGCGAGGTTGCGGCAGGTGCGGGCGGAGTTGACCAGGGCGGTGGCGACGTTGGTTCGGCAGAAGGCGGTGAGGTCCTGGACGTGGGCGGCGAAGCGGTCGATGGACTCGCCGGCGTTTTCGGAGAGTCGGCGGGCGGCGGGGTGGGGTAAGAGGTGGGTGCCTTGGGTGATGAGGGAGGAGAAGGACTCGGCCCGGCCGAAGAGGGTGGCGCGGTCGGTGTCGGGGTCGGCGAGGATGGTCTGGGGGTGGGCTAGCCAGGCGGAGTGATCGAGGTGGGTGAGGACGGCCTTGAGGTGGGGGAGGTGGGGCTCGAAGGCGAGGAGCAGGCCCATCGCGTTGTGCTTGTGGAGTCGCTTGAAGGCGGCGGCGGCGTGGTAGCCGAGGCCGAGGCCGAGGCAGGCGACCGCGGCGGCTTTGGTGAAATCGATGGCGTCGATGGTCTTCTGGGCTTCGCCGAGGGGGTCGTAGCGGGAGGCGAGGGCGAGGGGGCGGGGGGAGCCCACAGAATCCTGCGGCTTCTGTGGGCTTCGGGGGGTGTAGGCTGCGGTAAGGGGGCCGGCTTTGGAGGGGGTGAACGCGAGTTCGGTGGGTGGGGTGGGGGTGGCGGCGTCGAGGCGGTCGGCGAGGGCGGGGTGGAATCGGCGGACGGCGGCGAGGTTGCGCTTCAGGATGATGGGGTCGGACGTGATGACGGGCGTGGGCATACCCGTGAGTTATCGGGTGTGGTAGGGGTGGGGGGTGAAAAGGGCGTGGCGGGCGGTCGGTCGCAAGCGACCGGGCTAAACCGGAGCGGGGCGGGGGGCGTAGAGTGGGGTGATGCGGATGCTTGAGCAGTATGTGTTGGAGAACCCGTGGCCGATGATGGTGGGGTGCGTGGTGCTGTGGGCGGTGCTGCGGGTGTTGGGTCGGCGGCAGGAGAGCAAGGGGCTGGTGATTGCGAGTTGGGTGGTGCTGGTGATGGGTGCGGGTGCGGGGGTGCTGGGGCACTTTGTGCAGACGCGGGGGGAGAAGCTGTTGGTGGCGGTGGACGGGTTTCTGGTCGCGGCGGGGGAGGGTCGGGTGAGCGGGGGGAGCGGGATGGAGGGGTATGTGGCACCGGGCTTGGTGGCGGCGGACTCGAAGGGGGTGGTGCAGGTGACGTGGGCGGAGGTGCGGGACCGGCTGGAGGGGGTGACGATCGATGAGCTGTCGTACCGGGTGGTGCCGCCGGTGGTGATGGCGGCGCGGGGTGAGCAGGGGGCGGCGGTCGAGATCGATGTGCGGGTCACGTTGGGGGGGCGGCCGGTGGGGACGACGCGTTGGCGGATGGACTGGGTGTATGGCGAGGCGGCCGGTTGGCGGCTGCGGGAGTTGCGGTGGTTGGCTTGGCGGGGGGAGAACCCGGACGGGCTGTGGCGGATGGCGCTGGGGCGGTGACTCGGGCGGTTGGTGAAGAGCTGGTTAAGATTTGGGTATGCGAGTGACAAGAGTCCTGTGCTGGGTCTTGGCTGGTGTGTTTGGGGTGGGGTCTGCTGGGATTGGGTTGGCGGAGGAGACTGAGACGGTTTCGCTGAGGCCTGCGTGGGTGGAGGGGCAGCGGGCGTTGTACGAGGACCGCACTGAGTGGCAAGGCGAAGACGTACGGCGTTCTGGCGAGTGGACCTTTCGAGTCCTCGACGAAGGATGGTGGGAGGCTCGAATCTTGTGGCAGGTGAAAGAAGTCAGGCGTGATGGCTCATCGGTTTGTGTGATGGTTTACGAGTCTCAGCGGTACGAAGAGAAAGAGCTAGGTAATGCTTTTGCGAAAAATGGTGAGTGGATTCATCGCTCGGCTGGGGCTGGCAAAGGGGCTAAGCGCGGTGAAAATGCGGGGATCGTTCAGGATTTGATGGACGCGACTGTGGGTAAGGAACTGACATTTGAGGTCAAGGTGGACGGGACGGTTGAGTACATGTCGGGTTTGGACGCGATCCGAGCTGCGGCGAAGTGGCCACAGTTCTTAGCTGGTGAAGACCACTTTGTACGAGTCGCTTCTGAGTTGGTCGTCCTGCCGGGTGTCCCGCAGTCTTTGAAGATTGGAGAGGCTTGGGATCACAAGGAGCTGAGGGAGGGTGACGCAATCAATTTTGAAGTGCCCACTCGGTACGAGCGGATCGTTGAGACGAGGCTGACGCGGGCTGAGTTGGCGGAGGGTGTTCCGGTCGCGACGCTGGAAACATCGGCTTCGCAAGAGTTCAAGATCGATCCGACGCGGTTTCCCGAGCACATCCGATCGGTTGAGGCCCGTTACGTTGAGCCGAAGATCCATTCTGGGATTCACTTCGATCTTGATCGCCGGGAAGTGGTGGCGAGGCATGAACGCTCGGAGATTCGTTTCACGGCCGAGCTGATGAGCGAAGATCAGGAGAAGAGCACGCAAGACAAGAAAGTAGTCAGGACAAGGCAGTTGCTGCGTATCGAAGCGGAGTAGACAAAGCCCTCTGGTTTAGGTGCGGTGCGGTCGCTGTTGCGAAGGTATGATCAAGGCATGCACCTGATCAGAAACTCCGTTTGTTTTGTTCTTTGTTTGATCGTTTTGGGGTGGGGTGGCAGGGGCCTAGCGGAGGAGGGCGAGACGGTGTCGGTTAGGCCGGGTTGGGTGGAGGGGCAGCGGGCGGTGTATGAGGCGTGGTCGGAGCGGACGCGGGATGAGGTGATCCGATTCAACAACGAAGAGCGGGAGGTGTCTTATCAGGTACGGACGGAGAGTCGGCTGAGCTGGCGGGTAGAGGGGGTGAACGCGGACGGGTCGGCGGTGTGTGTGATGACGTTTGAGGCGTTGGAGTTGGAGCGGAAGGGGCCGGGCGATACGGAGATGATCGCGGGTGCGGGGGACGGGATGAAGAAGGGCGAGGGGCCGTTGCAGGACATGGTGGAGTCGGTGGTCGGGAAGGCGTTGGAGTTCGAGGTGGAGGCGGACGGGACGGTGGTGTCGGTGGACGGGGTGGAGGCAATGCGGAAGGCGGCGGAGAACGAGGCGTTGATCCCGAGCGATCGTGACTTCTTGCGGATCGCGTCGGAGCTGGCGGTGTTACCGGGGTCGCCCGAGGGTTTGACAGTGGGGGCGTCGTGGGAGCACGAGGCGGTGTGGGAGGGTCAGCCGGTGTTCCCGCGGATGCCGTCGGAGGTGGAGACGACGGTGGAGACGGCGGTGGCGGCGGTGGGCCTGATGGGTGGGGTGCCGGTGGCGACGCTGGAGACGCAGACCGGGCTGGAGGTGAGGGTGAAGCGGGACGAGTTGCCGAAGGACGCGCCGCCGGTGAAGGCGCGGTACGTCAATCCGGAGGTGACGTCGGAGGTGTATTTCGATCTGGATCGGCGCGAGGTGGTGGCGCGGAACGAGCAGTCGGACACGCGGCTGGTGTCGGAGTTGAGCCTGCCCAACGGCGTCACCGTGGAGCGGGAGGTGACGGTCCGGGAGCGGAGTCAGGTGTTGCGGGTGGAGGCGGAGTGAGCTCGATGCTCGATGTCGGGTCTGCGATGTGCGATGTCTTGGGGAGGCGTGATGCCGGCTTGCAATATTGATGCGAAGGGTCGGGCGGTGCGGCTCGTTACCGGGATGCTGAGCCTTGCTGCGGCGGTCTTGGTGGCGGTGTTGGTGTTGGTCGCAGTGCTGCCGGGGTGGGGTTGGGCTTTCGTGGCGGGGGCAGCGGTGGGTGGGGGGTTTGCGGTGTACGAGGGGTGGGCGGGGTGGTGTGCGCTGCGGGCGATGGGGGTTAAGACACCGGTTTGAGTGGGGATACCCCACGGAAGGCTTCGCCATCCGTGGGCTTGTCAGTGGGGTCGTTAGGGGGGGATCAAGTCATGTGGTAGGGGCCGCCGTCGGCGAGGTAGTCGCGGGAGGTGATGTGTTGGTGCCATTGGGCGGCGAGCTTGGCGAGGCGGGGGCCGCCGTCGGTGAAGGGGGGGGCGAAGGCGGGTTGTCGGGGGGAGAGGCCGAGGAGGTCGTGAAGGACGACGACGTGGCCGTGGCAGTGGGGGCCGGCGCCACAGCCGATGACGGGGAGGGTGGTGTTATCGAGGACGGCCTGGGCGGCTTCGGCGGTGGTGGCTTCGAGCAGGAGCATGACGGCCCCGGCGGCCTGGCACTGCTGGGCGAGGGTGACGAGCTTGTCGCGGTCGGCGGCGGTCTTGCCGGCGACGGTGGGGGAGCCGGTCATCTGGGTGTGCTGGGGCTTGAAGCCGAGGTGGGCGAGGGCGGGGATGCCGGCGTCGGTGAGGGCGTGGAGGGTTTCGAGTTGGCCGGGGCCGACCTCGAGTTTGACGGCGTCGGCGTGGCCGCGGGTCAGGAACTTGGTGCAGTTGCGGATGGCTTGGGCGGGAGACTCGTGGTATGAGCCGAAGGGCAGGTCGCCGATGACGAAGGCGTGGGGGGCGCCGCGTTTGACGGCGGCGGTGAGCTCGAGGAGGAAGGGGAGCGGGGCGTGGATGGTGGAGGGGTGCCCGAGGATGAGCTGGCCGGCGGAGTCGCCGACAAGCAGGACATCGATGCCGCCCTCGGCGAGCCAGTGGGCGGTGGTGGCGTCGTAGGCGGTGAGGACGGGGATGGGGGTGCCGTCGGCGACGCGTTTGCGCAGGGTACGGAGCGTGACGGGCTTGGGGTTTGCGGAGGCGGCGGGTGGGGCAGGCGTGGTCATGCCCGCATGGTACGGAGGTGGCCTCGGGGGGGCACATTAAGCAGGGGATGGGCGTTTGGGTCAGGCGGCGTCGGCGTGCTGCGTGGGTTCGTCGGCCTCGTCGTCGGGGCGATGCAGGGTGAGGGTGGGCTCGTCGGTCTGTGCCGCGCTGGTTTTGACGAGTTGCTGGATGTGGCGATCGAGGCGTTCGCGTTCGGTCTCGACGATCTCGAAGAGCTGGTCCTGCGTCCGCCGAACGGCCTGGGCGGTGTCCCATTGGACCCGGAGTTCTGCGTGTTCACGGTGGAGATCAGCGGCGAGCTCTTTCAGCTCGGCACGCTCGGCGTTGACGGCTTCACGTGCCGCGTCGAGTTCCTGCTGGGCCTTGGTCAGGGCGTCGCGTTCGGTGTTGAGCTTCTTGAGGTCGGCGTCGAGGGCCTTCCGTTCGGCATGAGCGTCCTTCTCACGGGCGATGACCGCTTGCTCCTTGGCTTGGAGGGCGGTGCTGCGTTTGTCGAGGTCGGCGCGACTGCGCTCCTGGGCGGTCTCCTCTTTGTCGAGCCTAGCGCGGGTGGCTTCGTGTTCTTGTTGGAGCTTGGCCTTGTGGGCCTCGAGAGCCTGGGCCTGCTGTTGGTGCCAGTTGACGAGCTCGCTGAAACGCTCTTGGACACCGCCGACGAGGGACTCGAGGGCGGACGCGTCGACAGATGGGGCTGGCCCGGTGGCTTGGGTTTTGTTGGCGGGCTTGCGTTTGTGGGCTCGGGTTTTGGCAGGCATGACGGGCTCTCGGGATCGCGGGTGCGGGTGCGGGTGGGTTTTCCGTTACAGACGTTGGGATCGTCACGATCGGAGCGGTGCTGAAGCGGCGGGGCGGTAGAATCCGGGCATGAATGATTTGAGATGGTGCCGTGTGGCGTTGCTGGCGGGTTTGATGCTGGTCGGTGGGCTGGGTGTGGGTTGCCGGTCGCTGTATTACCGGGCCCAGAGTGCCCTGGGGAACGAGAAGCGGGACCTGCTGGTGGCGTCGATCGAGGATGTGCGGGACGAGCAGCAGGAGGCGAAGGAAGAGTTCAGCTCGGCGTTGGACCGGCTGCTGGCTCTGACCGGCGGGGAGATCACGGACCTGCGGCAGGCCTACGACAGGCTGCGGGCAGACTACGAAGACGCGGCGGACGCGGCGGCGGATGTACGGGGGGAGATCGCGGAGGTGAAGCGGGTCGCGGGGGACCTGTTCGTCGAGTGGGAAGGGCGGATCGAGGAGAACACCGACGCGGAGCAGCGGGGGATCATGAAGCGGCAGCTGTCGGACTCGCAGCAGCGGTACGCGACGCTGGAGTCGAAGATGGACGCGGCGGCGGCACGGATGGCCCCGGTTTTGGAGGCGTTCAGTAACCAGGTAATCTTCCTGGAGAGCAGCCTGAACGCGCAGGCGATCGCGAGCCTGGAGGGCAAGGCGGTGCAGATCGAGAGCGACGTCGCAGCGTTGATCGAGCAGATGAATGCGTCGATCGCGGAGGCGGATGCGTTTATCGCGTCGATGCAGCAGTAGGCACCGGTGGGTACGCGAGCCGAGCGGGTGGCATGACATAGAGCATGCCGTTGCGCGGCCGACACCACCGGTGTCGGCTTTATGTTAATCGTCTTTCTTCTCGCCGTCGGCGTCGGGGGTGACGGTGACGACCTCGTCGACGAGGCCGTAGGCCTTGGCTTCCTCAGCGTTGAAGAACTTGTCGCGTTCCGAGTCGTCGGCGACCTTCTCGACCGGCTGGCCGGTGAACTTGGCGAGCATGTCGTTGAGCTCGTTCTTGGTCTTGATGATTTCCTCAGCCTGGATCTGGACGTCGGTGGTCTGGCCGTAGATCCCGCCGTAGGGCTGGTGGATCATGACCTTGGCGTGGGGGAGGCAGTAGCGCTTGCCCTGGTGGCCGGCGGCAAGGGTGAGGGCGCCGCCGGACATGGCCTTGCCGATGCAGTAGGTCGCGACGGGCGAGGAGATGAACTGCATCGTGTCGATCATGGCCAGCGTGTCGTCGACCGCCCCGCCAGGGGAGTTGATATAGAGGTTGATGTCGACGCCGGGCTTGGAGTTCTGGAGGTAGAGCAGCCGCATGACGACGCCCATGGCCGAGCCGTGGTGGATCTCGCCGACGAGGAAGATGACGCGGTTTTCGAGGAGCATCTCGTCGATGGTCATCTCGCGGTAGCGCATCGTGCCGCCTCCGGGGGGCGCGGCGGCGGGCATCATGCGGGGGTCGAGCATGGGGTCACGCGCGGGGCCGGTGGCGGTGTGGGCGGTGGGCCAGGCTTTAGGCAAGGCGGCGGGTGGGGTGTCGTGGGCGAGCTGTTGGAGACGGGGCAGGTCCATGTGGGACATGGCCTGCTGGAAGTCGTTGAGGGAGGGGGTGGTCATGGGTTCCTTCCGTGGGGGTGAGACGGGAGTTTAGCGCAACACGGGCGGCGGTGTGCGGGTTGGCGGTGGGTTGGAGCTTAGGCGTCGCGGTGCCGGGCGATCATGGCCTGGAGGGCGTTCCAGCCGTCGAGCTGCTCGCGGGTGAGGGAGGCTTCGCCAGTGGTGCGGAGGCGGTGTTCGACGGCCCGGAGCCAGCGGCGCTTTTGGCGTGCGAGGTTAACTCGGTCGTTGACGACGAGACCGGTGACGCGTTGCTGTTGGTGTTGGCGGAGGACGCGGAGCTTGCCGCGGGTGTGGACGGTATAGCCGTGGGCCTTGGCGATGCTTCGGACCTTCTGGATGGTGCCGCGGACGTACTTGGGCCAGTCCTCGGGGTAGCTGATGGTGATGTCGTCGGCGTATCGGGTGTAGGTGCCGTGATGCTTGGTGACGTAGCGTTCGATCTGAGCGTCGAGGACATGGTTGACGAGGTTGGCGAGGCGGGGGCTGGTGGGGGCACCCTGGGGGAGGCCACCGTCGTGGGTGGTTAGCTGGGTGAGCAGGGCGGCGGCCTCGGCGTCCCAGCCGATGCGTCGGAAATAGTGGTTCACGCGGTCGGCAGTGGTGCTGGGGAAGAAGTCCTTGAGGTCGAGCTTGATGACGACGGCTTGTCCGGCGTGGAAGGCGGCGTTGTGGGCGATGGACAGGCCGGGCTCGAATCCGGTGGCGGCGGGGTGGACGCGGAGCTTGCGGAGCAGGCGTCGGAGGATGGTGCGCTGGAGGCGTTTGAGGTCGGGGGCGGGGCTGGCGAGCTGGCGTTGGCCGCCGCGACGCTTGGGGATGGTGAAGGTGCGGTAGCCGGTGGGGGTGGTGCGGAGTTGATGGGCGGGCAAGTCGAGGGCTTCGGCGAGTTCGTCGATGCTTCGGCCGGCACCGAACAGGGCGCGTCGCCGATGATGGAAGTTGTGTTCGCCGGGCTGGCCGATGCGGTTCTGCTGCCGGAGGATCGAGAGTCCGAGCGAGACCAGATAGAAGATCACGGCAAGCGTGAGGGCGGGGACGACCAAAAACCAAAACAGGTACTGACCCATGGGCAGGGTGCTCGGGCATAAAAGCGGCCCCCGTAGGGGCCGGCTCGCCTTGCGACGGAGTGTCCAGCACAGGGTGCTGGCCTACTCCGTGCGAGATGGTTGACAGACCGTGTCACACGACCCGGGCGACGAAACATCACCCTGCGCCCCTGCGGGCTTCACCAAGGCGACAGCACTGTAATCCAAACGCCGTCGGCTGTGCGATCAGCCACACCCGCAGCCCCCGCCGCCGCAGCAGCCGCCCATCGGGCCGCCACCGGGGTCGGGGGCGAGGTCGGCGCTGCTGTTGGTGAGGAGCATGCCGGTGCCGAGGAGTTTTTCGATGGGGGTGTCGGCGGGGGTGTCACCGGGGTCGAGGTCGGCCTGGTCGCAGAGCTCGCCCCAGGTCTGGAGGGTGGTGGTCATGCCGTGCATGACTTCGAGGGCCTGGCCGTTGTCGGGGCAGAAGTATTCGTAGGTGGGCATGGGGGTGTTCCGCTTCGCGGGCAGGGCGGGTGGGTTTAGACCATGAGGTCTTGGACCTTGATAGTGACATCCGGTTTTTCGAGCGGGCTGATAGTTTGGTCGGGTTTGAGTGTGATCAGGGTGGCGTATCGGCCTTCGCCCTCGTCGGTGGTTTGGGGGTCGCGGTAGACCTCGAGTTGCCGGGCTTTGAGGTCGAGGATCCAGAACTCGGTGATGCCGACCTTGGCGTAGAGGGGCATCTTGGTGCCGCGGTCGTATTTCTGTGTGGTCTGGCTGACCTCGACGAGCAGTAGCGTGTCTTGAGGGGTGGCGTGACGCTTGGCGTAGTCGCGGGGCTGGCCGCGGATCACGGCGAGGTCTGGCTCGGGATAGGAGAAGTCGTCGGCGGCGTAGGTCGATTGATCAACGACGAAGCCGATCTCTCCAAAGACTTCGGCCAAACACCCGTGAGCCTGGGCGATCGAGTAGACGTGCGGCGGGCCTTGCGGGGACATGAGCAGGATTTGTCCTTCGATCAGTTCGACATGCTGGCCCTCGAAGTAGCCGAGCTCGGCGAGGCGCATGTATTCCTCAGACGACAGTCGCCGCGGTCTGGACACCGCGGGATCAGAGATCAGGTCGGCAGCGGGTTTTGAAATCGCCTGGGACATCGTCTGATTATAGATCGGCGGATGCCGATTGCGGCATCAGGCGTCGAGCTGGGGCCTGTCGGGTTCGGGCCAGTCGACGTGGAACTTCTCACCGCGGGGCTTGTCGACGCGTTCGTAGGTGTGGGCGCCGAAGTAGTCGCGCTGGGCTTGGAGGAGGTTGGCGGGGACGACGGCGGAGCGGTAGCCGTCGAAGTAGGCCAGGGCGGAGCTGAACGCGGGGGTGGGGACGCCGTGCAAGACAGCTAGGCTGACGACCTTCCGCCAGTTGGCCTGGCAGCGGTGGAGTTCGCCCTTGAAGAACGGGTCGAGCATGAGGTTCTGGAGGCTGGGGTCGTTCTGGTAAGCCTCGGTGATCTTCTGGAGGAAGCGGGCACGGATGATGCAGCCCCCCCGGAAGATTTTCGCAATTTCCCCAAAGTTCAACTTCCAGTCGAACTCGTTCTGGGCCTCGGCCATGAGCTGGAAGCCCTGGGCGTAGGCGCAGATCTTGGAGCTGTAGAGGGCGTCGTGGATCGCGTCGATGAGCTCGTCTTTGCCGTCGGTGACTTCGGGGGCGTCGGGGCCTTCGAGCAGCGAGCTGGCAGCGACGCGTTCTTCCTTGATGGCGGAGAGGCAGCGGGCGAACACGGCCTCGGCGATCGCGTTGGCGGGGATGCCCAGGTCCAGGGCCGAGGTGCTGGTCCACTTGCCGGTGCCCTTCTGGCCCGCTGCATCCAACACGATGTCCACGAACCATTTTCCGGGGTCGGTCGGGTCTTTCTGCTGGAGGATGTCGGCGGTGATCTCGATGAGGAACGAGTCGAGGAGCCCGGTGTTCCACTTGGCGAAGACGGCGGACATGTCCGGGGGGGACATGCCGAGCAGGTCTTTCATGAGCTGGTAGGCCTCGCAGATGAGCTGCATGTCGATGTATTCGATGCCGTTGTGGACCATCTTGACGTAGTGGCCTGCGCCGTCGGCGCCGATGTGGGTGGTGCAGGTCTCACCGTGGGTAATGGGCTTGCCCTTCTCGTAGTCTTCGATGGCCTTGCCGGTCTCGGGGTTGACCTTGGCGGCGATGGCTTCCCAGATGGGGCGGAGGGATTCCCAGGCCTTGGGGGAGCCGCCGGGCATGAGGGAGGGGCCGAAGCGGGCACCGAGTTCGCCGCCGGAGACGCCGGTGCCGATGAACTCGAAGCCCTTTTCGGTGAGTTCTTTTTCTCGGCGGATGGTGGCGTTCCAGTTGGAGTTGCCGCCGTCGATGATGATGTCGCCCTTGTCCAGAAGGGGCAGGAGGCCATCGATGACTTTGTCGACACCGTCACGGTCGGAGGGGAGGACGGCCGTGGACTGGACCAGCAGGACGACCTTTCGGGGCTTGGCGATCGAGGCGACGAAGTCCTTGAGCTCGGCGAAGCCGATGACACGGTCGGCGGATGGCTCGTTGGCTTTGCAGTCTTCGATGAAGGCTTCCATCTTGGAAGTCGTGCGGTTGAAGACGGAGACGGTGTAGCCGTGGTCGGCCATGTTGAGGACGAGGTTCTGGCCCATGACGGCGAGGCCGATCAAGCCAATATCAGAGGTTGCTTCGGGCATGGTGGTTTTCTCGGGAAGGGGGTTGCGGTGGGGTTAAACGCCAAGACGCCAAGAAGAGTGCGGTCTTCTTATGGCCTGCTTGGCGTGCTACTCCGTTGTATGCAGCGTGGGATCAGAAGGTGTTGGCTTGGATAAAGTCGTCGTCGCCGTTGAGGAAATTAACAAGGTTTTTCGTGGCTCGCATGGCCTGCCGGCCGACGGACTCGAGGGTTCGGCTACCAATATGCGGGGTCAGGAGGATGTTGTCGATGCCGCGGAAGGGGTGGTCGGCGGGGGCGGGTTCTTGGTTGACGACGTCGGTGCCGTAGCCGCCGAGGGTGCCGGCTTTGCAGGCTTCGGCGATGTCGGCTTCGTTGACCAGGCCGCCGCGGGCGGTGTTGATCAGCAGGGCGGTGTCTTTCATCCGGCTGATCAGGTCGGCGTTGATGAACCCGCGGTTGTCGTCGGTGAGGTTCATGTGGAGGCTGGTGACATCGGCGGTCTCGAGGACGTGCTCGGCGGAGTCGCAGCGGGTGACGCCGAACTCGTTGGCAAAGGCCTCGTCCCAGTAGAGGTCGAAGGCGATGGGGGTCATGCCGAAGGCGATGCCGCGCTTAAGGACCTCTTTGCCGATGCGGCCCATGCCGATGACGCCGAGGTTTTTGCCGGCCAGCTCGGTGCCGCTCTGGCGTTTCCAGCCGCCGGCGTTGAGTTCGCGGAGGTGGAGCTTGAAGTGTTTGGCGAGGCCGATCATCAGGCCGAAGGCGTGCTCGGCGACGGTGGTGTGGTTGACGCCGGGGGTGAAGAGGACGGGGATCTTCTTGGTGGTGGCGTGGTCAACGTCGATGGAGTCGAGGCCGATGCCGTATTTGGCGATGACGCGGAGGGGGGTGGGTGCGGCGAGGGCGGCGTCGATGACGTCGACGGTGATTTCGTCGTCGCCGTTGAGCAGCCCGTCGAAGCCTTGGTGTTCTTCGACGAGCTTGAGCATGTCGGCTTCGGGGAGGGGGCCGCGGGCGCGGACGACCTCGAAGCCGGAGTCGGCGAGGGCCTGGTGGTGATCGCCGGGGGTGTCTTGGTAGGACGTGGTGGTCAGGAGGATGCGCATGGGTCGTGGTCCGTGAGGGGGAGAGAGGGGTAAGGGCGGATGCGGTTGGCGTCCGTCCTGCACGTCCCTCCAGACACCGCCGAGAAGTGGGCGGCCGACGACCTCCGTGCTGGGAGGGAAAAGGTACACGCGTAGGCGGGGCGGGGCAATAGGCGGCCGCGGTAGGATGGGGTATGGATTGGAAAGGGACGCCAGAGGGTCGGCCGGAGAACCTGCAGCAGGAGCTGGGGAAGAGGGACCCGTTCGAGCTACCGGAGGAGGAGGCGTATCTGAGCGTGCTGCGGACGGCCGACCGGCTGGCGGACCAGTTCCGGCTGCTGTTTGCTGAGCACGGGCTGACACCGGCCCAGTACAACGCGCTGCGGATCATCGGGGCCCGGGGGAAGGGGGGGATTCCGAGCCAGTCGATCGCCAAGGACCTGGTCACGCGGGACCCGGACATCACCCGGCTGGTGGCACGGCTGGTGAAGGCGGGGCTGGTGGAGCGAGTCGCGTCGTCGGAGGATCGGCGGGTGGTGCGGGTGGTGATCCGGCCGGAGGGGACGAGGCTGCTGCGCCGGCTCAAAGGCCCGGTGACGGCGCTACACCGCGAGCAGTTGGGGCACCTGGGGGAGCGTCGGCTGCGGCAGCTATCGGCGTTGCTGTTCCAGGCTCGGCACCCCGAAGAGCCCTGAAAAAAAAGCGCGACCCGGGGAATACATCCGCTGGACACGGCGTTCTCTGGGTGCATATAGTTGTTATGACAACTATTTTTGGCCCTCCCCTCTACCCCGAAAGGAACACGCCATGTCCCAAGCCACCATCACCGCCACCACCAACGTCCGCATCCACGAACTCCTCGAGTACATCCAACAAGGACGCATCATGGACGCGATGCGTGAGTTCTACGCCGACGACGTCGTCATGGAAGAGCCCGCCTACGGCACCACGGCCGGCTTGCAAGCCAACCTCGATCGCGAACAGCAGTTCGTCGACAGCGTCAAGCAGTTCAAGGGCTTCACCGCCAAGGTCGCCGTCGGCGAGGGCTTCTCGGCCTACGAAAACACCATGGACTGGGTCGACCAGGACGGCAACGATGTCCACGTCGAGCAGGTCGCTGTCCAGGACTGGAAGGACGGCAAGATCGTCCGCGAGCGCTTCTATTACCCCACCTCCTGACCGCGTCAGGATTGAACCCCAAGCAACCCTCTTGTGAGAAGGAGTCAGCCATGACCACCACAGCCACCAACCTGACCTACCTCCCCGGCAACAGCCGAGGCCATACCGACCTCGGTTGGCTCGACAGCCGGCACAGCTTCTCGTTCGGCCGGTTCCACGACCCCAACCGGATGAGCTTCCGCAGCCTCCGCGTCCTCAACGACGACCGCGTGGTCCCGGGCGCCGGGTTCGGCGAGCACCCGCACCGCGACATGGAGATCCTCACCTGGGTCCTCGACGGCGCGCTGAAGCACGGCGACTCGATCGGCAACCTTAAAGCTCTCCGACCCGGCGAACTGCAAGCGATGACCGCGGGGACGGGCATCGTCCACAGCGAGTTCAACGCGTCGGACACCGACCCGGTGCACTTCATTCAGGTGTGGATCGAGCCGCGTGCGGCCGGCGTGCAGCCGCGGTACGACCAGAAAGCGTTCGACGCCTCGGGCCGGGCCAACCGCTGGCAGACCGTCGCGTCGGGGCACGGTGTTGAGGGCGCGTTGCCGATCGATCAGGACGCCGAGCTCCGCGTGGCCGACGTCTCGGCCGGGGCTTTAGTAGAGGTCCGTGTGGATGCCGATCGCTACGGCTACCTCCACGTCGCCACAGGCTCGGTCACGGTGGGCGATCAGACGCTTGTGGCCGGCGACGCCTTGGCCATCGAGGGCGACGCGGCCCTGACGATCACCGGCGTGACGGACGCCCAGCTGCTGGGGTTCGATCTCGCCTGACCGGCCGTGTCTCATAACTGTCCACCGCCCCCCAGCCCACGCAGTCATCGCTGCGTGGGCTGGGGTATATTTCCGGCATGCGATCACTCTCCAAGGTCGGCCCTCGCCGATGGACCACGGGCATGTTGTTGGCTACTGTCGGCTCGGCCGCGGTCACACTCAACGTCACGGGTTGCAAGAGCCCGCTGGCCCCGATGTCGGACCAGGCGGCCCGGCGTGCGGTGCTCAACGACTACCGGCAGGCCATGTCGGCCATCGAGGCCGAAGCACAGGTCACGCTCTCCCGCGAGCCCAGCGCCGTCGAGGAGGAGCTCACCGACGAACGCCGTGAAGAGCTCGACAAGATGGCGGGCCCGGTGGCTTACGAAGAGGACAAGGCGGAGCTGGGCTTCGACCTGACCGGCAGCGAAGCGGCGTCTACGGTGGAGCTCGCGTTGCCCGACGCGTTGCAGATGGCGGCGCAGAACAACCTGACGCTCTCGGTCGCTCGGCTGTCGCCGAAGATCGCGGCGGAAGAAATCACGCAGGCCGAGGCCGTGTTTGATTGGGTGTTCTTCGCCAACGCCAGCTGGCAGGACCTCGACACGCCCCAGCCCCCCGGTGCCGTCACCGGCCTCTCCGGCGATACCCAGCAGGAAAACATCGTCCTCGAGACCGGGCTCCGCAAGGCCACCACCCTCGGCACACAGGTCCAGATCGACACCCGCCTCCGCCGGCTCGAACAGACCCCCTCGTTCTTCACGGTCAGCGACTACTACGACGCTGACGTCGGCGTCAGTGTCACCCAGCCGCTGCTGCGGAACTTCGGGCAGGCCACCAACGAGGCCTCGATCCGCATCGCCGAGAACACCCGCGAAGCCGAGGTCCAGACGCTCCGTCAGACGCTCATGGACGTGCTGCTCGCCACCGAGTCGGCCTACTGGAACCTGCGTTTCTCCAAGCAGCGGCTGCTCATCCGGCAGCGCCAGCTCGCCCGCACCGTCGAGCTCCGCGACAAGGTCAAGGCCCGGCTCGGGTTCGACGCCCCGCCCGCTTCGCTCACCGACGCCAACGCACGTGTCGAGCTCCGCCGATCCGATGTCATCATCGCCCGGGTGCTGGTCCGCCAGGCCTCCGACGAACTCAAACGCGTGATCAACAGCCCCGACCTGTCCGTGGTCGGCGAGACGGTGCTGGTCCCGACGACTGAACCGGGCAAGTCGCCGATCACCTTCAGCCTGTTGGATGAAGTGACCACCGCGCTGCAGTCCCGCCCTGAGCTGTTGGCTTCACTCTCAGGGATACGTAGTGCAGAGCAGCTGCGTATCGTGGCCGAGAACGCCGAGCTGCCGTTGCTGGACTTGACCCTGGGGGCCGAGCTTAGCGGGATCAACTTCACCGACGACGATGTGGCCGAGGCGTACGAGGCTTTGGGTGAGCTGAATTACATCGATTACCTGGTGGGGATTGCGTTCGAGCGGCCGTTGGGGAATCGGTCGGCCGAGGCCCTGACCCGGCAGCGTCGTTTTGAGCAGCAGCAGTCGGTGCAAGACTACCGCCGGCAGAGTCAGGACGTGGTGGTCGAGGTGAAGGACGCGTTGCGTGACGTGATGACCAGCTACGAGCTGGTCGGGGCCCAGCGGGCGTCACGTCGTGCGGCTGCGGACGCGCTGCGGGTGCTGCAGGTCGAGCAGGACGCGGGGGCGGCGCTGACGCCCGACTTCATCGACCGCAAGCTGCAGGCCCAGGACCGGCTGGCCGACATCGAGATCGGCGAGGTCGAGGCGATCGCCAATTACAACATCGCCCTGGCCGAGCGTGAACGCGCCACCGGCACGCTCCTCCGGCGTGAAGGCCTCGAGGTCGAGCCCCGCGGCCGCTGAACCGGGCCGTAACGACACCACGCCTTGCTGCGTCCTTCCTCCCGGCACCCCGTGCCAAGCGCGGTCTCTGCGTATTCGGACCGCCCCGCCCGAGTCAACCTACCACCAGCCACGAACCGATACGCCATTTGAGGCATATAGTCATCCGTCCACCCGATCCCTGAATCCCCAAGGAAGCGATCCATGGCTCGAATCCGCTGGTATGGCCCGTCCGTCTTGCTCCTGATCACCGTCGTCGGCACCCTGCTGATCGGCCCCAGCCTCGTCCAACGCCTCGCCTTCGCCCACACCGCCGGCCAGGTCGAACGCGTCCGTGCCGATCTCCAGGCCAACGGCTCGCTCATCAACCTCTCCGACAGCTTCAAGCAGGTCGCCCAGGCCGTCGAGCCTTCGGTCGTCCACATCGATATCAGCAAGCGGTCGCCCCGCTTCCGCGGCCTGCCCAACTCCGAGCAGCAGGTCGGCAACGGCTCCGGCTGGGTCTACGATCAACGCGGCCACATCATCACCAACAACCACGTCGTCGAGGGGGCCGACGGCATCACCGTCCGCTTCGTCGACGGCAGCGAGTACGAGGCCCGCATCGTCGGCGGCGACCCCAAGACCGACATCGCGGTGCTCAAGATCGACACCGACCTGGTTCACCCCGCTGTCCTTGCCCGTGAACCCGTCGAGCAGGGCCAGATCGTCTTCGCCTTCGGCTCACCGCTCCGCTACTCCTTCTCGATGTCGCAGGGCATCGTCTCGTCCGCCCAGCCCCGGCGTCTGGGCATCACCGGGCGCGGCGGCTACGAACGCTTCATCCAGACCGATGCCGCGATCAACCCCGGCAACTCCGGCGGGCCGCTCACCGATGTGCTCGGCCGCGTCGTCGGCATGAACACCGCCATCGCCGCCGTCGGCAGCAACAACCCCTTCGGTAGCGGTGGCTCCGGCGGCTTCATCGGCATCGGCTTCGCCATTCCCGCCGACCTCATCCGCTCCGTCGCCGACTCGCTGATTGACAACGGCCGGGTCGACCGCGGCTACCTCGGCGTCCTCATCGCTGACCTCACCGACGAGCTCGCCCAGACCTTCGAATACGATGGCCCCGGCGGTGTCCTTGTCCAGGACATCCTGCCCGATGGCCCGGCCCAGGAAGCCGGCATCGAGCTCGGCGACATCATCCAGCGCATCAACGACAAGGCGGTGAAGTCCTCCGAAGACCTCCGCTACACCGTGAGCCAGATCACACCCGGCGAGGCGGTGCAGGTCGAGGTTTTCCGCGAGGGCAAAGTTGTGACGCTCACGCTTACGCTTGGCCGGATGCCTGACGATGGGCTCGCCCAGGCCCGGCCGCGTAACCCGTTCGAGAACGAGCAACGCGACGCTGACCAGACCCCCGCCGAGGTCCTCGACCGTGTCGGGCTCGCCCGGCTGCGTGAGTTCACCCCCGCGCTCGCTCGCCGTATGGGCGTGCCGACGCTTGAGGGCATCGAGGTTCGGGCGGTGCGTCCGCTGTCCGTCGCAGCACGGGCGGGCCTCGCCCCGGGACGCATCATCACGCACGTCAACCGCACCCGCGTCACAACCATCGACGAGCTCGCCGACGCCCTACGTGAAGCCGACGGCCCGGTGCGCATCGCGTCGTCCGTCTGGGACCGCGGCATGAGCCGCTACTTCAACGCCTTCACCCTCCTCGACCCGACCGACGCCCCGCCGCTCCCGCGCGAGTAGCTGCGTCCCCCCAAAAACCGATCGCCTCCCCTCAAACCCAAAGCCCCGCACGGCATGACCGTGCGGGGCTTATTGGATCGGGTCTCTTGGTCCTGGTCTCGGGTCTCTCTCCACCCTTTCATTTCCCACCCGCTTGCCTCAGTCAGTTGCTTAATTAGACGGCGTGGCTGTCGTCGTCGCTGTCGTCGTGGTCCAGGTCGAGGTCGGCGTCGCTGCTCTGCTCGGCCTGCTGCTCCTGGATCATGTCACGCAGGTACTGGTTCTCTCGGCGGGTCGCTTCGAGGTCGAACACGAGGTACTTGATCGACAGCCGGAGGTAGTCCAGCGATTCCTGAAGCTCGCCGATGGACTGCTTGACCTTGTCCCGGCGGTCCTTGGTCGCATCCGCCAGCTTCTGCAGCTTGGCCCGCTCGGTCGGCGGCAGGGTCGAGATCTCGCTCATCAGGGCGGCGAGCTTGGTCTGGAAGGTCTGGTCGTCCATCGTGTGAATTCCTTTCTCGGCGGCTGATCCTCAGCTCGCTCGGCTTGTCTTACCCAACCGTACCACCCCCCCTGACGCCCGCCGAGCTTCACGCCAACCCCGCCTGCAGATTATTCGCAAGCGCCGTAACCGCATCACTTTACAAGCGACCGATAATCTCCCGCCCGCCAGCCTCGCCACGCCGGGTCCTATCGGATGTTGCCCAACCGCAACACCGATCTCCCCGCCTAGGCCTCCCCGTGTAGCGGGAGCACCGAAGGTGCCCGTTCGCTCCCACGGCCGAACTACTTCAACCGCACCTGCCCCTTACCCTTCACGATCTTCCCGATCCGGTAAACCGCCTCGCCCTTCCGCCGCAGCTTCGCCATCACCGCCTCCGCGAAGTGCGGCCGAACGATCAGCGTGTACCCGATGCCCATGTTGAACACCCTCCACATCTCGTCGTCCGCGATCTTCCCCTTCTTCTGCAGGAACCGGAACACCGCCGGCACCTCCCACGCTTTCGTCTCGATCATCGCGTCCACATCGTCAGGTAACGCCCGATTCACGTTCCCCGGCAGCCCACCGCCTGTGATGTGCGCCATCCCCGCGATCGGCCGTTTCCGCTTGTACCCCTGAAGCAGCGACACGATCGGCCGGGCGTAAATCCGCGTCGGCTCCAGCAGCACCTCCCCGAGCGTCCTGGTCTCATCCAATTCCGGATAGACCTTGTCCAGCTTCAGCCGCGCCTTCTTCAGCACCGCCCGCACCAGGCTGTACCCGTTGCTATGCACCCCCGATGACCCCAGCCCGATCACCACATCGCCCGGCTCTGCCCGGTCGTTCTCCACCGCTCGGCTCAGCTCCACCACCCCCACCGAAAACCCCGCCAGATCAAACTCTCCATCGTCATACACGTCCGCCATCTCCGCCGTCTCCCCCCCAAGCAGCGCACACCCCGCCAACTCACACCCCTCCGCCACCCCCCTCACGATCCGCTCGATCACCGCTGGCTCCACCTTGTGAACCCCCACGTAATCCAGGAACAGCACCGGCTCCGCGCCCTGCACAATCAGGTCGTTGACGTTCATCGCTACGCAGTCCCGCCCGATCCCGTCGATCATCCCGGTCTCTACTGCCAGCAGCACCTTGGTCCCCACCCCGTCCGTGCACGCTACCAAGACCGGCTCTCGGTAGTTGTGCGAGAACAGCGCCTCGTTGTAGTCCAGCCGGAGCATCCCCGCGAACGCGCCGTGCCGACCCAACACCCTCGGCCCATACGTCCGCCGCATATGCCCCTTGATCCGGCCCACCACCGCGTCCCCCGCCTCGATATCCACCCCGCTGCCCGCATACGTCAGGCCCGCACCCTTACCCTTTGACCGATGATCAGCTTTGCCTTGGCCCATGCCGGGGAGTGTAAAACAAGCCGCGCTCGGCGTTTGGCCCTTTCCCGTGACTTTTCAGGAATAACGCCTATACTTCATTTAGAACGAATATCAACAAGAGATCGCTGCCAGCTACTCGATACTCATTCACAGTCGAAATCCCTTCGAAGGCTCACGCCGTTATGCACGCCCACCACGCCCACCACGCCCACCACGCTCACGCCGAACTCTCCCGCGAAAAACTCGACTCCCTGCTTGCCAACGCCAACCTCCGTGCGACCAAGCAGCGCCGCGCGGTCTACACCGCCCTCGCCGCCACCGACCGCCACCCCACCGCCGACGACCTGCACCACGCCGTACAGCACACCCTGCCCGGCATCAGCCTCGCCACCGTCTACAACACCCTCGAAGCCTTCACCGACGCCGGCCTCATCCAGAAGCTCCCCGCCGCGAGCCCAAACGGCTCCGCTCGGTACGACGCCGACTGCCATCACCACCTCCACGTCCGCTGTGCCAAGACCGGCCGCGTCGCCGACATCCCCGAAGACCTGTCCCGCCAGCTCCTCGACATGCTCCCCGACGCCCGCCTCGCCGAGCTCGAAGACCGCCTCGGCTTCACCATCGATCAGGTCCAGATCGAACTCCTCGGGCGTTTCAACCCCACCTCCTGATCCCTGTCAGATCAATCCAAACCCCCATGCACAACAGAAGCCCACGGACCGAGTCCGTGGGTCGTGCTGCGGTAACATCAAGCCGAGCGACCACGTCACGCCTCTGACCCCCGGAGAAAATCATGCGTCACCCCAAGCCCGCCACCGCAGCCCTCTTCGCACTCCTGACCCTCTGCCTCGCCGTGCCCGGCTGCGGTGACGCCGATGACTCCTACACCGACAGCCATGCCGACGCCGAGTCCACCCCCGGCACCGGCATGGCCCTCACCGCCAAGGCCCTGGTCCCCATCGACGCCGACCGTCTCAAGCCCGCCCTCCGCGCCGATGTCGATCCCGCCGTCGTCGAGAAGCTCATCGCCAAACACACGCAGCTGGCCCGCACCTACCTCGACAGCAGCGAGACCCTCGGAGTCGAGAACACCCCCGAAAGCCTCAAGGCCTTCCTCGCTGCGGTTCAGAACGACCTCGCCAGCCCCGAGCAGACCGAGGTCCTCATCCACGCCGCCACCGGCGCAGAACTCGCCGCCTACGCCCCCAACACCCCCGCCTACCGCTTCGCCGGCGGTGCCCAGGACGTCGCCCAACAGATCCTCAACCCCACCACCACCTTCTACTCCATCAGCTACGTCGAGCCCGGCCAGGACCGCGGCATGCGCCTCGACCTCCTCTACTGGGACGGCCAGCAGTGGTCCATCCTGATCAAGCCCTGGCGCGGCATCCTCGATTGATCCGCTGTCTGCGGTAACCACCTACAACCCACGGCCTACCACCTACAACCTCTCACTTCACACCCGCATCCGCCACGTATAAACCACCCACTCCAGCAGCAGCAGCCCCAGCGCCCCCCACACCAGCCACGGCCAGACCTCCCGCTGCACCACCGCCTCCCCCGACGTGCCCGTCACCGCCTGCGCCCCGACCGTGATCTGGCCCGCCGGCCGGATGTCCGACTCCAGCCCGTCCAGCAGGTTCACCGGCAGCCGATCCCACGGCGCGTCCAGATCATCCTCCGACTCGTACACCCCCACCCTGGTGAACGCCGGCAACACCACAACCTGACCGCCACCCGAACCTCCGCCACCCTCGCCCGCCGCCGTCACCGTCCCGACCAGCTCCGCCGGCCCGCCGTACCGCAGCGTCTCCATCGTGAATGCGCCCGATAGCCGTGCATTCTCCCCCGTCCGGTACACAATCCCCGCCTCCCCCGTCAGCCCCCCCAGCGACAGCGTCGTCAACGCGTTCTGGAAGAACGTCGGGAACGAAATAAACAGCGGCCAGTCCGTCTCCAGAATCCCGAAGCTCGCCACCACATGCCGCAGCCCGTCCCGCCGCACCTCCGCCATCACCGGCCCCGCCGTCGCCGTCGCCAACACCGTCGCCCCGCTCGGCACCACCAAACGCCCCGGCCGACGCAGCACCACATCCGCCAGCTCCACGTTCCGCATCAGCGCGTGTTCCCGCCGCCACTGCAGCAAGTACTCCGCCCCCGGTGCCCCCTGCGGCGACGGGCGTATGGCCAACCCCTCGATCGGCGGCACCGCCCCGAACGACAAACTCGGCACCGGCGGCACCACCCCCGGCACATGCCCATCAAAGATCACCACATCAAACCCCGTCCCGTCCCCGCTCGCGTCGTCCCCCACATCCCAACCCCCCCGCGCGAGCGTCGCCGGGTCCAACGCGTCGTACGCCGCCGGGCTCATCGTCTCCAGCGCCGCTGGCCGCGCCGCCCGTACCCCCGCCACCAGGTACGGGTTGCCTTCCGTCACGACCAAGACCCGCAGCCGACGCGCCGGCGCCAGCACCATCGCCGCCGAATCGTCCGCCTGCAGCGCGTCGTCGTGGCCGTGCCTGACCTCGATCAACGCCGAATCCGTCCACTGGAAATCGAACTGCACCTGCGCCGACCCCGCCCCAGGAAATTCACCCCCCGTAGCCTCCGCTGATCCTGTAGAAGCCGGCGGCACCGTCACCGACCGCACCGCCCCCGACACCGGCCGTCCGTCCAGCCGAAGCGAGACATTCGTCGTCACCGGCTCCGCCCCGTAGTTCGTCAGCCGGGCGTACACCTGCACCCGCTCCGCCGCCTCCAGCCCCCGCCTTGCCGACATCGCGACCAGCCCCACGTTGTCCGCAAACCCCGCCGAGACTCCCTCGCCCAAACCCTCACCCCCGCCGAGCCGTGTGTACAGCACCTCCGCGCTCCCCAGCGCCGCCGGCTCCGCCCCCGCGTGATACCGCCCGTCACTCAGTACATGCACCCTGACCGCTCCTTGCGTCTGATCCCCCAGCGTGAACGGCTCCACCAGGCTCATCGCCGAGCTGAACCGGCTCCGCTGGTCCGTCCCCTCGATCCCCCGCACCGCCTCCCGCAGCCGACCTACATCGTTCGTGAACGCCTGCACCGTCACCGCCCGCTCCGCAAACGCCACAATCATCACCCCACCCCCGCCCCCGGAAGACTGGTCCGTCCCGTTACCCAGGTCCGTCCCGAGCGAATCCTCCAACCCATCGATAATCGCTAACGCCGCTTCTTTTGCAGCCGCCAGCCGGCTCTTCGTTGAACCATCGAGACCGATCGCATCGACCACATTCATCGACGCCGACCGGTCGATCACGATCACCGTCCGAGCTCCCGCCTCCGCCGGCCGGTCCAGCACCGGCTGCGCCATCGCCAACAGCAATGCGATCAACAACAACAGCTGCAACCACAGCATCCACGAGTTCCGAATCCGCTGAAACGGTGTATTCACCTGCAAGTCATGCACCGCCCGCTGCCACAGCAGCGTCGTCGGCACCTCCACCTTCTTCCGCTTGAGCTTCAGGAAGTACAAGGCAACGAGCGCGGGGATCGCGATGCCTGCCGCGATCAGTGCGGTCCACGGGCTGAGAAAACTCATCCGGTCCCCCACGGTTTGTTAAACGCCAAGACGCCAAGACGCCAAGACGCCAAGAAGAGAAAACCAGAATTAAAAACAGTTGAACGAGTGCGTCGGCTCTTTAACTCGCCTTGAGCAAACCAATCGCTCTCGCCTGCCGTCCTTGGCGTCTTGGCGTCTTGGCGTCTTGGCGATAGAAAAACCGTAGTCATCCCAACAACCCCCTCTGCCGCATCGACTTCAACACCAATTCTTCGACCGGCACATCGGTCTGCCCGAGCAGGTACGCGATGTCGCGCCGCCGGGCGGTGTCCTGCACGTGCTGACAGTACGCCTCCAGCCGGGCCTGATACTTCTTCAGAAGCGCAGGGCTGATCGAGACCTCGGCCCCGTCGCCGTCTTCGAGGTCGGTCAGCCGCAGGTCCCCCGCGATGCCCGCCTTGGCCGGATCGACCTCCTGCGGCGAGAGCAGCTGGATCGCGTAACAGTCGTACCGCGGCATCGCCAGGTAACGCAGCGCATCGCTGAGCTCGCCCTTGTCGAAGAAGTCGCTGATCAGGATTACCACGCCCGGCCGCTGCTGCAGCAACGCAAACCGTCTGCACGCCGCTTCCAGGTCGCCGCTCTCAACCGGCTCGATCGCTTGGAGGAAGTCGAACACCCGCGGGATCGGGCGTCGCCCCCGCAGGTCGGTCATCTGGCCCACAACGGTGTCCGCCGCTGTGTACAGCGCGGTGCGGTTCTGATGCGTCAACGCGATGTAGCAGAGTGCCGCGGTGAGCTGCCTGCCGTACTGCAGCTTGCTCGGCTCGCCGTAGTCCATCGATTTCGACACGTCGAGGATGACCGAGACTTGGAGGTCTTCCTCTTCGAGGAACAGCCGGAGGAACAGCTTGTCGAGCCGAGCGTAAAGGTTCCAGTCGATCCGGCGGAGGTCATCACCGACGACGTAGCTGCGGTAGTCCGCGAACTCGACCGACTGGCCCCGCTTCTTGGATCGCCGCTCGCCCTGCATCTTCCCCCGCAGCATCTTCCGCGACCGCACGTCCAGCCGATCGAGCTGGGCGATGAACTTCGGCGATAGGAGTGGTTCAGTTGCGGTGGGCATGGATATCACAGAGTTTTAGAGACACAGAGAAGAAAATCTCAGTGTGCTTATGCGATATGCGGCCTGCTTTTATTGGCATGGGTGTAGCGGATCATTCTCTGCCGGATATTTGATTGAGACCATTTCTTTGTAAGGCGCGTGGCGGCCCATGACCAAGCCGAGGCCGTGACGATCAACCACACGGCGTATAGACCTAGTTCAGCCAGATCGACCCAGATCGACTGATCTGTTGACCAAGGCAGGAAAGGATTCAACCGCTGCCATGTCCAATGGGTGAATGCCCACCAACTCACGATGAATGCCGCGAACGCCACTAGGCCAGCGACGCCTAACGCAAGTATCAGAAACAACGCGCGGATGTATGAATTTGGTTTCTGCATGACTTTTCTCTGTGTCTCTGTGTCTTCCAATCTCTGTGATATTCGCATCAAGCAGAGACCAGATCCGACTCGACCGGCAGGGTGTCGATGATGTCGTTGATGACCATGTCGGGGGTGATGCCCTCGGCGGCGCCCTCGAAGTTGAGCAGGACGCGGTGGCGGAGGGCGGGGAGCATCACGTCACGCAGGTCGTCGGCGGAGACGTGGGCGCGGCCGTCGAGCAGGGCCCGGACCTTGCCGCCGAGGACGAGGGCCTGGGCGGCACGCGGGGATGCGCCGAAGCGGAGGAACTGCTTGGCGAGCTTGCCGGCGTGTTCGCCCTCGGGGTGCGTCGCGAGCACGGCCCGGATGGCGTAGTCCTGGATGTGCGGGGCGATCAGGACCTGGCGGACGGTCTGCTGGTAGCCGCGGATCGTCTCGGCGTCGAGGATCGGGTTGATCTCGGGCTGGGTCGCTTGGGTGGTGCGGTTGAGGATCTCGTGAAGGTCGTCGCGGGAGGCGTAGCCGACCTCGAGCTTGAAGAGGAAGCGGTCGAGCTGGGCTTCGGGCAGCGGGTAGGTGCCTTCCTGTTCGATGGGGTTCTGGGTGGCCATGACGAAGAAGGGCTTGGCCATGGGGTACGTGGTGCCGCCGACGGTGACGGACTTCTCCTGCATGGCCTCGAGCATGGCGGACTGGGTCTTGGGGGTGGCGCGGTTGATCTCGTCGGCGAGGACGATCTGGGCGAAGATCGGGCCCTTCTGGAACTGGAAGACGCGGGCGGTGGTGCCGTCGTCGCGTTGTTCTTCGAGGAGGATAGTGGTGCCGGTGATGTCGGCGGGCATGAGGTCGGGGGTGAACTGGATGCGGGAGAAGTCGAGGGACAGGGCCTCGGAGAGCGAGCGGATGAGCAGGGTCTTGCCGAGGCCGGGGACGCCTTCGAGCAGGACGTTGCCGCCGATGAAGAGGCAGGTGAGGACGCCGTCGATGATGTCGGTTTGGCCGACGATGACCTTGGCGATCTCGGCCTTGACTTTGGCGTAGTCAGAGCGGAAGGCGTCGGCTTGCTGGAGGATGGATTGTTCTTCGGGCATGGGTTGGCTTTCGGTTTAGCCCGGCCGCTTGCGGCCGGTGGTGTGGGGGTGGTCGCAAGCGACCACGCTAAACGGGTGCAGGTTGGGCAGGTGGGTTCAGCGGTCGAGGCGGTCTTGAGCGCGTTTGCGGGCGGCGAGGAGTCGGCTGGTCATCGGGCCGGTCGGTTCGGGTTCGGGCTCACGGGTGGGCTTGGGTTTGGAGGTGGCGTCGGGCTTGTTTGGGGACGCGGTCTGCAGGACGGGTTGGCGGGGCTTATTGGCTTGGGGTTCGGGGGTGAACCGACGAGCGGTGTCCGGTTTGGGTGTAGGCGGTGCCGTGTCGGTGTTGTCGCCGGTAGCCTGGGACAGCGCGCGTTCTTTCGCGGCGGCGAGGGCGGTGCGGGAGCGGGCGGATTCTTCGGTGGTGGTCTGGCGTTTGATCCGGGCTCCGGCGAGGGAGCTGGCGAGGGACTTGGTGCCGGCCCAGACCTCGGCGGGCTGCCAGGCGATGCGGCGGTTGGCGACGTCGCACAGCAGGGCGAGCAGCAGCAGGGGCAGGAGCGTCCAGCGGAGGGGTTGCGAGGAGATGGAGATGAACTCGGTGTCCCGGGCGAAGAGGCCCGCAGCCTGGGGGTTGTCGGGGGAGAGGACACGGCCACCGGTCTGCTGGGCGATGCGCTGAAGGCGGGCGGTGTCGGGGGTGAAGGTGCGGAGCTCGGCACCGGGGGGGGCGGAGGCGCCGCCGAAGACGGAGGCGACCTGGCCGTCGGGGCTGCGAGTCTGGAGATAGACGATGTAGTTGCCGGCGTCGGGTGCGGGGAGGTCGGCGACGTAGCGGCCGGGCCCGATCTGGCTGAGGGTGACGGGGACGGTTTCGCCGCTGGGGGTGGTGACGGTGCCGTCGACGGTGAGCTGGTTGGCGAAGCTGGTGGAGAGGTCGTCGGAGGTGGCGGCGTCGAGGGTGATCTGGAGCCGGTTGTTGTTGAGGGTGGTGTTGAGGTCGGCGTCGCGGGAGGCTTCGGGGCGGGCGACGAAGTCGGCGGTGCGTTTCCAGAAGTCGGCGTAGATGTCGGAGTTGACCCATCGGGCATCCCACTGGGCGTGGGCGGTGGAGGTGAAGGCGGCGGATCGGCCGAGCCCGACCTGTCGGTGGGCGAAGAGGGGTTCGCCCTCGGGGCCGAGCATGGGGGTGAAGGTCAGGCCGTCGTCGCGGGGCCCGGTGACGACGAGCCCGTCGAGGGGCGGGGGCTGAGCGAGCTGGGTGGTGATGGGCGAGGAGGAGTTGACCAATTGCGGCATGAAGGTCTGGGTCTTGATGAGGTTCCGGCGGATGAGCTGGGCCTGCTTGATGAAGATGCGGGGCAGTTGCGTGGGGTCGGTGATGGGCTCGAATCGGCCGCCCTCGCCAACGGGGATGCGTTTGAGGAAGGGGGTGTTCTGGCCATCGCCCACGCCCACGGAGGTGACGGAGATCTCGGCCCGACGGAAGCGTTCGCGGAGCTCGTCGATGCCGGCCTCTGAGGTCTGGCCGTCGGTGAGGACGATGCAGTGTCGAACTGCGGCGTCCTGGAACTGTTGGGACGAGAGTGTTTCGTAGGCCTCTTCGAGCCCGGCGACGACGTCGGTGCCGCCGCCCGGCTGGAGCTGGCGGATTGCGTTGGCGGTCCTTGCGGGGTCGGTGTTGGGGCCGAGGGGGACGATCCACTTCGGGGTGGAGTCGAAGGCGATGACGCCGACGAGGTCCTGGGGGTAGAGGGTGGAGAGGGCGAGCAGGGCGGCCTCGGCGGCGATGTCGATCTGGGTCTTGCCGGTGGTCCCGACGGGGGCCATCATCGAGCCGGAGCGGTCGATGCAGAGGATCAGGGCACCGGAGGGCAGGACCGACTGGTTGGGGACCTGGCAGGTCACGGCGAGGATGCGTTTGTCGATCTCGGAGTTCGTCCAGGCCCCGGCACCGAAGGAGTCGGGCCCGCCGAGCATCACAAAGCCGCCGCCGAGGTCGTGGACATAACGGACGAGGTCGCGTTGCAGCGGCTCGGGGACGTCGGCCCGCGGGACGTTCTGGAAGAAGACAGCATCGAACTCGCGGAGATCACGAAGGGTGCGGGGGATCTGGTCGGGCCGGGCGTTGACGGCGGCGAGGCCTTTGGAACGCAGGGCATCACGCAGGATGGTGCCGGGCTTGCCGCCGACGTTGTCGACGATGAGGATCTTGCCGCGGCCTTGGACGTAGGTGAACGCGGTGGCGGCGTTGTTAACGGCCACGCCGTCGTAGCGGGAGGGTGTGCCGTCGTCGTTTTGGGTGGTAGCGGTCGGCTCGAAGAGGGCCTCGAACTGGTTGTCGAAGGCCTTGAGCAGGGGGCGGTCGATCGAGCGGACCAGGATGTAGCGCCCGAGGTCCTGACCGCCGGGGCTGTCGGCGTCGGCGGCGACGGACCAGTCGGCGGGGGAAACGGGTGCGCCGAGCTGTTGATCGGAGGCGGGGTCGAGGTCGACGAATCGGCCGTCGTGTCGGAGGAAGAGCCGGCCGGGCGTGGGGCGGGTCGCGCGGAGCACGACGCGGACGGGGACGGTCTGTCCCATGCGGGCGGCCTTGGGGGTGTAGACGCCTTCGACCATGACCTCAGCGCTGTCCTTGTAGGACAGGGGAATAACGTCGATGGGGATGCCGGCGGCGGCGGCGGAGTCGATGGCGGCGTCGAGGTCGCCGGTGGTGTCGATGCCGTCGGTCACGAGGACGAGGCGGAGGGCGGCGTCCGCCTGGGCTTTGGAGGCGATGGCTTGTTCGATGGCGCGGGCGATGTCGGTGCCGTCGCGGGGGCGGTCGGCGATGGGCTGGTTGAGGTCGAGGCCGCGGCGGGGCGAGCGTTGGATGGTGGGTCGGCGGTCGAAGGTGAGCCAGCCGAAGCGGTCGGTGGGGCGTTGGTCTTGGCCGGCGAGGGCGAGGAACTGGCGGGCCCATTCGACGGGGGTGGCGGCGAGGCCGGCGGTTTCGGCGGGGAACTCGGGGAGGTCGACGAGCTGGTCGACGGAGGCGGACTGATCGACCAGGGCGATGACGGTGAGGTCGGTGTTGCGTTGCTCGGCGCGGAGCCCGGCGAGGACGAGGACGATGAGCAGGAGGACGGCGAGGCGGAGGGCGATGGCGAAGTATCGCCGGACGGGGTCGAGGGCTTTGAGGGTGAAGTGGCCGAGCAGCGCGATGGGGAGGGCGAGCAGGAGGAGCCAGAGGAGTTCGGGTTGCTCGAAGGTGGGGGACAAGTGGGGAGGCGCTAGGGGTTAGGCGCTAGGCGCTAGGGGGTGTGCTCGGTCGGCGTTAGTCGGCAGGCTGATCGGTGGATGGGGTTGTGGGGAGCTGGTCGGGGATGGCGCGGAAGTAGTCGCGGATGCCCTGGTGGTATCGCCGGGGGACGCGGTCGTCGGTGACGGCACGCTCGGCGGCGTCGCGGGCTTGTTCGATCTGTTGGTTGTAGCCGCGGGTGTCGGTGTTCTTGAGGCCTTCGCCGCGTTCGAGCCAGCGTTGGAGGACGCGGCCGTCGGGCTGATCGGTGGAGTCGATGTCACGGGTTTCGTAGGTCCAGGCATCGCGGGCGTTGCCGAAGGGGTTGCCGCCGTCGCCGCCCTCGGTGCCGCCGGGGCTGCCGCCGGGTTGGGGGCTTCGATCAGGGTTGCTGCCCGGGTTGCTGGGCTGAGATGGTTGGGGCTGGGCGGGGTCTTGCTCGAGCTGTTGGGCGGCGTCGCCGGCCTGGTCGGCAGCGTCCTGGAGCTGGTCGGCAGTCCGCTGCTGCTCGGCGAGCTCGCGGAGCTGGTCGGCGGCGTCTTGGGCGGGGCTATTACCGGGCGAACTGCCGGGGGTCTGTCCGGGTTGCTGACCGGGGCTTTGGCTTGGCTGTTCACCGGGCTGCTGGCTCGGTTGTTGGCCGGGTTGCTGTCCCGGCTGCTGACCGGGTTGTTGGTCTGCGGCTGGTTGGCCGGGCTGTTGTCCGGGTTGGTCGGCGGGTTGGGGGTTGGGCGGGTCGCCGGGTTGCTGGCCCGGTTGTGCGTCGGGGGTTTGACCCGGTTGCGGGGGTTGCTGTTGATCGCTGGGGGTGTCCCCTGGTGTATCTCCGGGCTGCTCGCCGGGTTCGTTGGCGGGTGGGTCTGCGGGTGGGTTGGCGGGTTGGTCTTGGGGTTGAGCTGGGTCGTGGGGTGGTGGGGTGGGTGGCTCGTGGGGTGGTCCGTCGGGGGTGGGGGGGGGGGTTGTGCCGGGCTGGGGGGGACTGGTGTC
>JBCCOW010000041.1:0-35252 GCA_039025195.1 Planctomycetota bacterium | reverse complement strand
GTCGAGAGGGGCTCACCACGGAAGAATACGATCGGGAGGTTCTCACCACCTTCGCGAGAAGAGCGTTTCGCGAGGGGGTGGGGTGGGGGTATCTATCATGGCTCACGTCCTTGTGGCTTGGAGACCGATTCCGCCGATCACATTAACCCATGGGCACCCTGTTCATCACACAAGCGGCCGAGAACCCTTTTTTCTTCTGCTCGGTCATCGTCACGGTCGTCATCAGCATCGTCCTGCACGAGTTGGCCCACGGCTGGATGGCCCTGCGGCTGGGCGACCCGACGCCACGGGCGATGGGTCGGATGACGGGGAACCCGCTGGTGCATATGGGGCCTTGGTCACTGCTGGCGTTGTTTATCGCGGGGATCGCGTGGGGTCAGATGCCGATCGATCCGGGCCGGCTCAAGGGCAAGTTTGCCGAGGCGTGGGTCGCGTTGGCGGGGCCGGCAACGAACCTGCTGCTGGCCATCGTCGGGGTCATCGGGCTGACCGTCTGCCTCCGATTAGGCTTCGGACCGAGCGACCCGGACTGGCGTGGTAACCTCGTCAACTTCCTCTTCGTCTTCGGGCTCTACAACCTGCTGCTGATGCTCTTCAACCTGATGCCCGTGCCGCCCCTGGATGGCTCGCACGTCATGGCCAACTTCAGCGACGGCTACGCTCGTGCCGTCTCCGACCCAGCGAAGCAGGGTGTCTGGATGCTGGCGTTCATCGGTGTCTTCGTGCTCTCGTCACGGGTGCTTGTCCCGGCAGCGTCGAATCTGCACGGCTTAGGCATGGCCGGGCTGGACCGGCTGCTCACACTCGCGGGGGTGTGATCACGCCGCCCGGCGGGACGCGGTGGCCGGTACTTGCGGCGTGGCCCCCAACGTGTACGGCTCACCGGCGTCGCGGTGCGAGCGTGTGATGCGGCAGTACATGCCGTGCAGCAGCCAAGCGAGGCCAACGCCGCCAAGCACAAGCAGCGTCGGGGCCAGGGCATTGCGGTAGCGAACAATGCCGAAGAACACGGCCGCGGTGCCGACAGTCACGATGACCGGGGCGAGCAGCAGCGGGAGGCTGTGGCGTTGGTGCCTGTAAAGCTGGATGAGCCCAAGAAGCGTGAGCGGCGCGAGCGTGATCCAAGCGATCGCTTCGGACCACTTGGCCGCGGTGTTGGACGTGCGGGGAAACGGGGTAAGCAGCCGCCCGAGCTTGGTCAGCGTGAGTGCGGGCATCTCGGCGGCGTGAGATTTCATAAACGCGATGCCACGCTGCTTGGCTTCGCGGTTGGCTGCCGCCTCACCCTCGGGCAGCGGATCGTTGAGCCGGCGTTCGACCTCGCTGATCCGCAGCCACCGCCCACGCCACACCGGGTCGTCCAGGATCAGCTCGTTGTTGCCGCCCCACAGCCCGAGCCCGACGATCGATGACAGCCCGGTGACGCCGAGCTGTTGGTGGTTGCGGACCCCCCACGGCACGACAAGCAGCGTGGTCAGCAGCAGGGCGAACGCGACGCGGGGACTTGCCGTGTGCCGGACGCTGATCGGGTGACGACGCAGCCAGCGGAACACCGGCGGCACTACCAGGAACACCACAACCAACGGCAGCAGCAGGATGAACTGCGGCTTGGTCAGGATGACGAGCGCCCAGACGAGCGCTGCGGCAACCGTGAAGGCCCAGGCCCGGGGCGTACTGCGGACACGCTCGGACCACCCCGCGTGCAGCGACAGCCAGGTCGCCAGGGCGAGACACGCTGCGAACGGCGTCTCGCTGAGCATATGCATGGCGTAGTAGGCGTGCCCCGGATAGAGCGCCAGCCCGAGTCCGGCGAGGGAGCCTGCGAGCGTGGCGTAGCGGTCGGACGCCAGACGCCGGGCGATCAGCGCAGCAAGCACACAGGTCGCAGCCGAAAGCGCGATGATCCATAACCGCAGCACCATGAAGCTGCGGTCGCCCGCAACGAGGTAAGCGGGCATAAAGATCAGCGGGGCACCGAGTGCGCGTCGGGCGGTGGGCGTCGTGCCATCGACCGTGAACCCGTTGCCCTGGGCGAGGTGCCAGGCGATGACTTCGAAGTCGACCTGGTCGATATTCGCGTTCGCATCGGGCGGTGCATCGAGTCCGACAAAGGCAGACGCCATGGCCAGACGCACCGCAAACGCCAGCACAAAAACTGCCGTGCACAGCAACACCAGCAGCACAACCGGCCGGCGACGGGTTGAAGATTGCAAGTCATCCATCAAGAGATGTATCGGGCTGTCGCGCCCTTGAGCCGTTGGCAAGCGCCTCCGTGCTGACACTGAGACCGATAACCGCGCATCCAGAAGCCTGACAGGGAAGGCCCAGCGTTCAGGGGGCCGACATACACCGGGGGGTTTTCCGCGCGTAATCGCATGTCACGGACGACCCGACTTTGAACTTCCTCGTTTTCCAGTCTTTCCTTGTGAAGCACTTCCTGTTTATGACGGTCGCCATCGGGGTTGGAGCGTTGGGAGGACTGATCTCCCCGTTCTGGCCGCTGCTCATCTACTACGGGCTCGCCACGCTGCGCCCGCAGCACATCTGGCACTGGTCACTGAACTCCGGCCCGGAGCTGCGGTGGTCGCTGATCGCCGCGTTCGCCTTGCTGGGGTCGGTCATGCTGCACTTCAGCAAGGTCTGGCGGCAGGCCCGGCTCGGGGCGGTCCTGCTGTGCGTGCTCATCTATTCCGCGTTCATGACCATGAGCGTGGTCACCGCCGACGACCCGTACCTCGCCCAGGCCTGGGCCATGGAGTACGGCAAGGTGCTGCTGGTCTTCGTCCTCGCCAGCCTCATCATCAGCCAGCCCTGGCACCTATGGACCATCGGCGGGATGGTGCTGCTGTGCATCGGCTACCACGCCTACTCGATCAACGCGATGTACTTCTTCGAGGGCGGCCGGCTCGATGTCTTCCACCACGGGTTCGGCGGGCTGGACAACAACGGCGCCGGGGCGTTTATCGCCATGGGCGTCCCGCTCGCCTACGTGTTCGGGCTCATGCAGGCGGGCCGGTTCGTGGTCTTCAAGCGGGTGCTCGCCATGGTGCTGGGCCTGCTCATGATCCACGCCGTGATGATGACCTACTCACGCGGCGCGATGGTCGCGCTGGCGATCGCGCTCATCTGGCTGCTCGTCAACCATCGGCCAAGGAAACAAGCATTGGTCGGCCTGCTCGCGTTATCACTGGCGGTCGGGGTGATGGCGGGGCCGGAGATCCGTGACCGGTTCCTCTCGACCAAGAACTTCCAGGAAGACGAATCAGCCCAGTCGCGGTTCGACGCCTGGAATGCCGCCTGGCAGATCGCCTGGGACGAGCCCATCCTCGGGCGCGGTGTCCGAAACTCGAACCGACTGTCGTACAACTTCGGGGCGGACATGGCCAACCGCACGATCCACAACCAATACCTGCAGCTGGCCGCAGACTCCGGGATCCCCGCAGCACTCGCTTACCTCTCCGCGTTGGGTCTCGCGTTCTACGGGTTCGGCCGGGCACGGAAGACCT
This sequence comes from Planctomycetota bacterium, assembly GCA_039025195.1. GTDB lineage: Bacteria > Planctomycetota > Phycisphaerae > Phycisphaerales > Phycisphaeraceae > JBCCOW01. The sequence goes on along the minus strand of JBCCOW010000041.1, from coordinate 31,746 downwards.
GCCTGCAAGAAGCCCAGCGCCTCGGCGGTGGCCCTTCACGGGGTGATCCGACGCTCCTACTCATGACCGCGGACGACGACGAGTCGGCGTACTGGGGCGACCGGGCCCGGCTGTGCCTCGCCCTGCAAGCCAGCCTGCTGTCCTTCATCGTCGCTGCGATGTTCCTCTCAGCCGAAGCGGTCGAGCTGCCGTGGATGCTCATGGCCCTCGGCGGGCTCGCCCCAGTGCTGATGCGGCAAACCGCAGACGGCGACGAAGGCCTTGAGGACGCCGATCCCGAAGACGAAACCCCCGTCGACTTGCCGCAGGTACCGGGTGGGGTGGGTGGGGTGAGTGGAGTGGGGGTGACAGCATGACGGCACTGGCCACCAGCTTAAGCTCAACCCTCGACCGTCGGCTCGCACAAGCCACCGCGCTCACCGGCCGATGGAAGGCGCAGACCGACCTGCGGGCACCGTTCAAAAAGCTCACCGCAGCGGTCGACTTCCTGGCCCGCGGCGTGTTCTGGGCGTGGCGAAACCGGCGATACCTCACGACCTACAAACTCGCCAACATGGCCCTGATCAACGCCGAGTTCCTGCTCAAACGCGAACGCGTCATCGGTCGGCCCTACGCCATGAAGATCGAGCCGACCAACATCTGCAACACCCGCTGCCAGCTCTGCCCCACCGGGCAAGGCCTCAAAGGACGCCGCAAGGGCCGTATGGACTTCGCGGCCTTCGAGCGGCTGTTCAAGCAGGTCAAGCGTCACCTCTTCGAGCTCGACCTTTCGATGTGGGGCGACCCGCTGGTGCATAACGACATCTACCGGATGATCAACCACGCCCACCGCCACGGCGTGTGGACCTACATCTCGTCAAACCTGCACGCGTTCCGCATCGACCCCCGGAAGACCAAGGACGGTGGCGTCGAGAAAAAGGATGACGCGACCAAACTCATCGAATCCGGTCTTGACATGCTCACGTGCTCGCTGCACGGTGCGAGTCAGGAAACGTTTGCGATCTATCAGCCGGGCAAGAGCTACGAAGACACGCTGGCGAAGGTGAAGCACATCGTTGAGACGCGTAAGCGCCTGCAGTCGTCGACGCCGGTGATCCAGCTGAACTTCGTCGTTACTCGGCACAACGAGCACGAGATCGATGCGTTCCGGGAGCTCGCCGAGTCGCTGGACTGCCGACCGATCTTCTCGCAGGCGTCGATGAACCTGCGCTTCCTCGACCGCGATAAGAAGCTCCAACCGCTCGGGCTGGCCGATGACCTGCTCAAGAAGAAGACCAAGGATCATCTCGACGAGTGGCTTCCGAAAAACCCGGATTACGTGCTGTCAAACTATGAATCCATCCGTGATACGGGGGCTCATCCCGGCCCGGAGTTCAATGGGAACAAGATGCACAACTGTGCTTGGCCCTGGCGGCAGAGCGTGATCAACTGGGACGGGGAGGTCGTCGTGTGCTGCGGCTCGTTCGAGCACGAGCTGGACATGGGCTCAGCGCTGGACCGCCCTTTTGGCAAGGTCTGGAACGGCGAGAAATACCGCATGGCCCGGCGGAGCTTCAAGAAACGCATCACCGACGAGCAGGCGGAAAACAACCCGTGTGCCGAATGCCCGGGGTTCATGCTGTGACCGCTTCGCCGTCGACGAGTTCGCTACTAAGCACACCCGTGGTGTCCCCGATCGATGACCGCTGCTACTGGGCGATGCGCCGACGCCTACTGCCCGGCTTGCAGAACTCGCAATACGCCTACTTTCGGGTGCTCAACGAGCTGCTGCAAGAAGGTGACGATTGGCTCGATCTGGGGTGCGGGCGTCGGCTGACCCCCGACTGGCTGCGTGGGGGAGAGGCGTTGCAGCAATCGCTGGTCGAGCGGGCTGGCTACACCATTGGGGTAGACCCGGACGAAACTGCTCTTTTGGATAACGATTTAGGCATTGACCTGCGGCTCGGCGATGCCGCCGGCTTGCCCGTCATGGACGGCAGCGTGGACCTGATCACGATGAACATGGTGGCGGAGCACTTGCGTCGACCACGGCAAGCAATGGCTGAAGTCGCACGCGTGCTTCGGCCCGGCGGCCGGGTGCTCATCCACACCCCCAACTGGCTGTACCCGCTGACAGCCGCTGCGAGCGTCGTGCCCGATGGCCTGATCAGCCGGATCGCGTGCCGGCTGGAAGGACGGGCACACGCGGACATTTATCCAGCGTACTACAGGCTTAACCGGGCCGGGAAGCTGCGGCGACTGGCTCGTCGTACGGGGCTAATAATGGATCAGGCGATACGGCTGCCGACGTCGCCGGAGACGCGGACGCTGGGGCGATGGGTGGTGCCCGAGATGATGATGATCAAGGCGACCACACTGCCGGGGCTGCGTGGGCTGCAGAGCAACCTGATTGTGGTTTTGCGGAAGCCGCAGTAGTAAGGAAGGAAAGAAGCATGTCGAAGACGATCGAAACAAACAAAGCGGGACGGGGCACACGGGTGTTGCATGTACGGGTGGTGAACGGTGCGGGGGGTGGGCCGGACAAGACGATCCTGCGGTCGCCGAAGGCGATGGATTCTTCGCGTTACGCTCTGTCAGCGGCGTATCTGGCGGACCCGGAAGACCCGGGTTTGGCGGTACTCCAGCGGACAGCCTTGGAGCAGGGATGTCCGTTCGAGTCGATCGCGGACCGTGGGCCATTGGACTGGCGGGTGCTGCCCGAGCTATTGGAGGTGTGCCGACGGGACGGGGTGCAGGTGTGGCACGCCCACGACTACAAGAGCGAGGTGATCGGGCTGCTGCTGCGTCGTCGGCACCCGATGAAGCTGATCACGACGCTGCACGGCTTCACGCGCGACACCTGGAAGACCCGGCTCTACGCCAAGATCGCCGACCACGCGATCAAGCGGTACGACCACGCCTTCGCGGTGAGCCCGGAGCTCGTTGAGCATTGCCACGGGCTGGGGATGAGGGAGGAGCGGGTGACCCCCCTGCCGAACGCGATCGATACATCCGTGTACAAGCGGACGCGTAGCCGGGGCGAAGCGCGGGCGGAGCTCGGCATGGCGGAGGATGCGGTCGTGGTGGGTGTGATCGCTCGGCTGAGTATTGAGAAGGGCGTGGACCGGGCGATCAAGATCCTGCCGACGCTAGCCAAGCTCAACGAGCGCGTCGAGCTGCACGTGATCGGTGACGGGCCCGAGCAGGATCGGCTCAAGGCGCAGGTGCAACGGCTGGGCATGACCGGCCGGGTGGTGTGGCATGGCTGGCAGCGGGACGTGAAGCCGTACCTGGAGGCGATGCACGCGTTGCTGTTGCCAAGCCGGACGGAGGGGTTGCCGAACGCACTGCTCGAGTCGATGGCGGTGGGTGTGCCGGTGGCGGCCACGGCGGTGGGTGCGGTGAGTGAGGCGTTAGATGAGGGGCGCTGCGGGCGGCTGCTCGGGCGTCACGAAGACGATTGGCCCTGGGCATTGTCGGGGCTGCTGCAGCCGAGTTCGCATGTGGCGACGCAGGTCACGGCTGCGCGGGAGCGGGTCGTGAAGAAGTACGGGTTTGCACAGCGGATGGCGAAGGTTGCGGCGGTTTATGACCGGGTGCTTGGGATCGACACGACGCCGCAAGTCGAGCCGGAGACGCGGGGTGAGCGTCGGGCGGCGTGAGGACCTGGATATCGCAGAGGGCACCTTCGGTGCACCCGCTACACGGCGGGGTCAGATGGTGGCTTCGGTGACGCGGAGGACTTCTTCGACGGTGGTCTGGCCGGCGGCGACCTTAGCGAAGCCGTCTTCGCGGAGGGTGGTCATGCCGCCCTCGATGCACATCCGGCGGAACTCGGTGACGTTAGGGTTGCCGGCGATGCGGTCGCGGAGTGCGTCGTTCATGATCAGCATCTCGTAGAGGCCGATGCGGCCGGAGTAGCCGGTGTTGCGGCACTTGTCGCAGCCCTTGCCCATGTAGACCTGATCGGGCGCGATGCCGTGCATGGCGAGGTGGTCGGCGACTTTCGGGTCGGGCGGGGTCTGCTCGGCGCAATGCGGACAGATCTTGCGGACCAGACGCTGCGCGACGCAGGCGTTAACGGCCGATCCGATGAGATAGGGCTCGACACCTATGTTGATCAGGCGGGTCACGGAGGACGGAGCGTCGTTGGTGTGCAGGGTGGAGAGGACGAGGTGGCCGGTGAGCGACGCCTGGATAGCGGTCTTGGCGGTCTCCTGGTCGCGGATCTCGCCGACCATGACGACGTCGGGGTCTTGGCGGAGCAGGGCGCGGAGGGCGGCGGCGAAAGACATGCCGATGTCGTCGCGGACCTGGGTCTGGTTGATGCCGGAGAGGTGGTATTCGACGGGGTCTTCGACAGTGGAGATATTGAGCTTGCCTCGGTCCATCTGGCCGAGCGAGCTATAGAGTGTGGTCGTCTTACCCGAGCCGGTGGGCCCGGTGACGAGGATGATGCCGTGGGGGTTTTTGATCTGGTTTTTCCAGATACCGAGCATGTCGTCGGACATGCCGAGGTCGTCGAGATCGACCTGGATGGAGCGGGTGTCGAGGATACGCAGCACGACCTTCTCGCCCTGGACCATGGGTAATGTGGACATACGCAGGTCGAGCTTTCGGCCGTGGACCATGGCGCGGATGCGGCCGTCCTGGGGGAGGCGGCGCTCGGAGATGTCGAGGTTGGCCATGATCTTGAGACGGGAGACGATGGCGGCCTTCATGTGGGCGGGCGGGTTCATGGCGTCGAAGAGGACGCCGTCGATGCGGTAGCGGACCTGGAGCTTCTTCTCCTGGGGCTCGATGTGGATGTCGGAAGCACCCTGCTTCACCGCGTCGTAGATCAGGTAGTTGACGTAACGGATGACGGGCGATTCGCCGGCCATCTTCTCGAGGTCGAGGTCTTCCTCTTTCGCTTCGACAACTTCGACGTCGTCTTCGTCGATGTCGGCGATGATGTCTTCGACCGCGAGCTCTTCGTCCGGCGGGTCGTCGTCACGGAGCGACTCGACGACGCGGGTGACGTCGGCGGGCGTGATGAGGACGGGCTTGATGGACTGCCCGAGCTTATGCCGGACGTGGTCGAGGGTGATCATGTCCTGCGGGTGGACGATGCCGACGAGGAAGCGGGAGCCGTCGGGACGGAGGGGCAGGACTTGTTTGTCGACGCAGAAGTCGAGCCCGACCCGGTGCACGGGCTTGTGGAGGGACTGGAGCTGGTCGTCGTCGATGGCGTGGAAGGGGACGCCGAAGAACCGGCCGGCGGCGGTCTGGACGGCGACGGCGTCGGCCCCGGCGGCGAGCAGGAGGTCAACGAGCCGTGAGCCGGGCGTGCGCTGGGCGACGGTGAGGGCGGCGTCGAGCTGTGCGGCGGTGATGGCCTTAGCGGCGACCAGCGCTTTGCCGAGTGCGTCGTGCCCGAGGCTGCGGAGCTGCTTGGGCTCGTAGAGAGACGCGGGCGCAGCGGGGGCGGCGGGGGTTGCGGCGGCGGCGGGTTGGTCGAGGTCGAAGTCCACTGGGTCTTGGTCTGCGGGTGTTGGATTACCGGCTATCTCGTTTGCATCCTGTGGGTCCGGACCGGGACGCTTCGCGTCTTCCGCTACACGCCGATGAAACGTCGGGTTAGCGTTTGACGGAGAGGTCGTACGACACGTCGTCGGCTTCGAGGGTGACGGTGAGCCGATCGATGCGGGTGATGGTGAACGAGCCGACGGTGGCACCGACGCGGAGGAAGTCGCCGTTGATGACAGCGATGGGGTTGGGGCCGTTCATGACCGACTGAAGGGTGAGGGTTTGGAACTCGCTACGGAGGGCGGCGAGCTTCTTGGCCTGTTCTTCCATGAGGCGAGCTTGCTCGGCCTTGAGGGCGGCGTCGGGATCGACGGGGTCGGCGGCCTTCTGGGCTTCGAGCCGGAAGGGGTTCTTCTGAACCTCTTCGACCGGGACGTTCTTCTCGGTGCGGTCGAGGTCGAACTGCTCGATGAGGTCGCTGGTGTTGTAGATGGCTTCGAGGTTGTCGGGGTGGAGCGGGTCGTTGGCGTCGACCTTGTCGGGGTTGGTGAAGCGTTGGAGGGCGGAGTCGATCTGGGCGATGGCGTCGGCGGTGGAGGCGTCGACGGACTGGGGGCCGGAGGTCATCTTCATGGCGAAGAGGGCCGCGGCGGAGATGCCGAGGACGACGACGAGGGCGATGGCGGTGGGTGAGAGCTTCTTGGGCTTGGGGGCGGCGTCGAGGTTCAGGGGGTCGGCCGACTCGCCGTCACCGCCCATCGCGCCGATGCCGGTCATGAGGGGCATGGACTGGGGGTCGTCGTCGGGCGTTCCTTCATCCGTCAGGGCTTCGGGGGCGAGGCCGGGGAGGGCTTCGCTCTCGGACGCCTGGTCGTCGGCGTGAGGGTCTTTGGGGGGCTCGGGGTTGGTGAAGAAGGAGGGGTTCACTTTTTAGTCTCGGTAAGGGAATAGTCTCGGTAAGGGAACTGGGCTTGAGTTTGTGGCGGGCGACTGGCGGGGTAAACCCCGCCGCTAAACGGGGCAGTGGGTTAGTTCGTGTTGGCGGCTTCACCCTCGAAGAAGATGCTGAGGGTGAGCTCGGCTTCCATCATGCCGTCCTGCTCGCCGTCGAGGCGTTCGAGGGTCATCTGCGGGGTCTGGGTGATGCGGGGCATCTTGTCGAGGTCGAGGAGGAAGCTGTAGAAGCGGTCGAAGTCGCCGACGATGGTCATGCGGATGGGCTTCTCGGAGTAACGGGGGTTGCGGACGAGCTTGTCGGGCTTGACGCGGCGGACGTCGAGTCGGTGGCGGCGGGCGATGTCGGTGACGTCGCCGACGACGGTGGCCTCTTTGTGGTCGGCGGGGAGCTTCTGCTCGAAGTCGGCGATCGCGGTGGCGAGCTTCTTGATCTCGGCGTCGAGGTCCATGTAGGCGGCGGTGGCAGCCTCGAGGTCTTGGAGCTTCTGCTGCTTGCGGAGGATGTCGGCGCGGGCCTCCTCGGTCTGCTCGTTACGCGGCTGGAAGATGAACAGCCAAGTGGTGGCGAGCACGCCGATGAGGACGAGGATGAAGACGGCTTCGCGGATTCCGAATCGCATGGTGGGCCTGTGGTGGGAGGTGGTAGGTCGTAGGCTGTAGGTGGTAGGTCTGTGGTCGTTTAGTTGGTGGTGGGTGGGGTGGTGACGGGGATGATGGCGGTGCCTTGGGCGTCGAAGGATTGGTCGCCGAGGGGGTTGCGGTCGGGGCGACGGGCGAGGCGGAGGGGCTCGTGGTGCTGGAGGTCGAGGTCCTGGTTGAGTTCGAGCTGGAGGCGGAACTCGAGCATGTCGCGGCCTTCAAGTTTCATGGCCTCGATGCCGCCGAGGTTGACGGCGGTGAAGAGCGGGTTGGCGGTGAGGGCCTTCTGGTAATCGGCGATGTCTTTGTGGGCGGGGGCGAGGCCGATCAGGGTCACGGTGGCGTCCTTGTCGGGGACGGTGACCTCGTTGGCGGCGTCCTTGGCGGCCTGGGTGGCGTCGCGCTTGGCTTTGGCGAGGGAGGTGCGGGCCGGGGCGGGCTTGACGAGCTTGGTTTCGAGTTCGATCGTCTGGAAGGTCAGGCTCGGCGGCATCTCGTTGATCAGCTCGGAGAGCAAGATCGGCCGGGGGACGGCCTCGACGAGCTGGGCGGTGACGCGGGCCTTGGTCATCATGGACTGCTTCTGGGACTGCAGCTGCTCGATCTGTTTGATCTGCAGGGCCTTGGTCTCGAGCTCCTGGTTGATGGTGGTGAGCTGGTCGCGGACCTGCTGCGACTGGGTACCCGTGACGAACCAGGTGACGACGACGGCGACGAGCACGATGGTGAAGAGGCTGACGCAGATAAGGATCGTGCGTCGGGCAACGCGCTGCTCGACGTAGTCTTCGGGAAGGAAGCTCTGGTTGGGTTGGTTCATGGTGCGGCTCGTGGTGGAGTGCGTGGTGTTCGGTGGGTAGGTTGGGGTTAGAGGTTGGCTTCGCTGACGCAGAGGCCGAAGGGCACGGCCCAGCCGGGCTGGGGGGCGAAGGGGTCGATGCCGGGGCAGGGCTTGACGTCGGGGCCGCGCTGCAATCGGACGAAGGGGTCGCCGAGCTGGGCGCGGAGCTCGAAGCGCTGGGCGAGGCAGCGGCAGAGTGCGGTGTGGTTGGCTTCGCCGCCGCAGAAGACGAGGCTGTCAACGGGGGTGTCGGGGAAGGCTTCGTCGTGGTAGCGGAGGGCGAGGCCGAGCTCGTCACAGAGGGTGTGGTAGCACTCGTGGTCGGGCTCGGGCTGATCGTGGTAATCGGTGCGGCGGTCGTCGGCGACGACGGTCGCAGGGGGTGCGGAAGCGGCGAGTGCGGCGAGGGGGCTGCCGGTGGGGATGAGGTGCGAGGTGGCGGCGGAGATGGAGACGGCGGAGCCGGCGGCGTGGGCGACACGGGCCAGGCGGGCCTCCATGAAGTCGATCTTGTGGTCTTTGGAGAACTGGCGGGTGAGCTGCTCGCCGCCGGCGTGGATGAGGCGGGCGAAGCGGAGGGTGTCGCCCTGAGCGATGGCGATCTTGGTGGTGGCGGCACCGATATCGATGTAGGCGGCGATACGCGAGGCGTCGTCGGGACGCCGGGTGTAGACGGTGCTGAACGCGCGGACCACGCAGTGCGGCTCGGCGTGCATGCCCGCGACTTCGAGCCGGCAGGCCTGGGCGAGCTCGAGGTAGGACATGACGGTCGAGCGGTCGACGGCGATGGTGACCACGGCCTGGTGGGTCTTGCCATTGCGGAGGACGGAGCCGACGTGGTGGTGCCGGACGACCATGGACGCGGGGTTGAGCCCGAGCTCGGTCTGGAGGTGGAGGTTGGCTTGTGATTCGAGGTCGGCCGTGTCGGAGCCGGGCAGTTCGATGTGGAGGACGAGGGTCTGGAAGGCGGGGATGGAGATGAAGGCCCGCTTGCCGCGGAAGGCGTGTTTGCGGAGCAGATTAGGCAGGGCGTCGGTGAGGGCGGCGCGGCGGTCGGCGGGGTGCTGGCGGGCGGCTTCGGGCAGAACGTGGCAGGCAGCGGCGACGAGCTTGTCATCGCTGCCGCGTTCGAGCTGGAGGAGCTTGAGCTGGTCGGCCCCGAAGTCGACGGCGATGGGGGAGAGGCGGGTTTTGGTGATGCCAAAGGCCATAGGAGGGTTCCGCCTGGGGGCTGCGTCGCGGGAGGGGGACTTCGGGCGCAGCAGTGCCAAGAGCTAGAGATGAGATCGACTTGGGAGGGGCCGGGCTTAACCGTGTGGCGGACGGGCGTCGGGGTTTATCGGAATCGCCTGGGCGGTGTAGACGGTGCGGGTGGTGCGACCGTCACGACCGTTACGGCTGAGGGCGGAGATGGCGGTTGGCGGGGAGCGGATTCGCTAGAGTGCGCGGATGGAAGACCTGACGCCGAAGCAGATTGTGGAGCACCTGGACGGGTATGTGATTGGGCAGGCGGAGGCGAAGCGTGCGGTGGCGGTGGCGATCCGGAACCGTTGGCGGCGTCAGCGGCTGTCGGCCGAGGTCGCGCGGGAGGTGACGCCGAAGAACATCATCATGGCGGGGCCGACGGGCGTGGGGAAAACGGAGATCGCGCGGCGGCTGGCGCGGATGACGGGGGCGCCGTTTATCAAGGTCGAGGCGTCAAAGTTCACGGAGGTGGGCTACCACGGGCGGGATGTGGAGTCGATGATCCGGGACCTGGTGGATCAGTCGCTGGCGATGGTGCGGGAGGAGCAGGGCAAGGCGGTGCGGGAACGGGCGGAGGAAGCGGCGAATGAGCGGCTGGTGGACCTGATGCTGCCGGGGACGGAGGAGGCGGGGGAAGACGGAGCGAATGCGTCGAACGGCGGGTTTGTGTCGACCGCGGATAGCATCGAGCGGAAGCAGCGCGTGCGGCAACGGTTTCTCGAGCGGGTCGCGTCGGGGGCGTTAGATGACAAGGAGGTCGAGCTGACGCTGACGCGTCGGCCGACGACGAAGGTGATGTTCTCGGGGATGGGTCTGGACCAGATGGACCCGAGCATGACGGAGATGTTCGAGAAGCTGATCCCGGAGAAGACCGAGACGAAGAAGCTGAAGGTCTCGGCCGCGCGTGAGCAGCTGATCGAGCAGGAGACCGACAAGCTGCTGGATCAAGACAAGGTGCAGAGCGAAGCGATCGAGCGGGCGGAGCAATCAGGGATCGTGTTCCTCGATGAGATAGACAAAGTGGCTACCACGAGCGGGAGCGGCGGCAAGGGTTCGCCCGATGTGTCGAGGCAAGGCGTGCAGCGGGACCTGCTGCCGATCGTGGAAGGGTCGCAGGTGACGACACGGTACGGCGTGGTGCACACGGACCACATCCTGTTCGTGGCAGCGGGGGCGTTTCATGATGCGGCGGTGAGCGACCTGATGCCGGAGCTGCAGGGGCGGTTCCCGATCCGGGTGGAGCTGAGCCCGCTGGGGAAGGACGAGTTTGTGCGGATTTTGAGGGAGCCGAGCAACGCGTTGACGGGTCAGCAGTCGGCCCTGCTGGGGGTAGAAAGATTGGCGGTGCGGTTTGAAGACGACGCGATCGAAGCGATGGCGGAGCTGGCGGCGGAGGCGAACGCCCGGCTCGAAGACATCGGGGCACGTCGCCTGATGACGATCGTGGAGCGGGTGTTTGAGACGGTGAACTTCGACGCGCCCGAGCGGGTCGCGGAAGGCGAGAAGGAGTTGGTCGTGACCGAGGCGTTTGTGCGGGAACAGGTGGCGGGGGTGGTGGCGGATCAGGACCTGAGCCGGTTCGTGCTGTAGCTGCTTCGTGTTGCAGCATTCGCGGGCACCTGCGGTGCACCCGCTACACGCGGAATCGGCACACCGCACCGTTGGCCTATTGAATAGAAACCGGCCCGCCGCGGGTGGGCGACGGGCCGGGCATTTGACACGGGTTGTGTCGTGCGGCATCGGGTCAGCAACCGCAGTGGGTGGGGCCGCAGCCGCAGGCGGTGCCGCAGGGGCAGTCCATGCCGGCTGGGGCGGTGGGGGCGGTGGGGGCGGTGGGGCTGGCGATGCTCAGCACGAACGTCGTCAGCAAGGCCGTGAGCAGGGTCATGCTCAGTCCTTTCCTTGGGGGTGTAGTGTTGGTCCTACGCCCGCGGTGATGGCGGGCGTCCGAGCCTGGGCGGAAAGGTCAGCCGCGGGGGGGCGGCGGGTCGAGCGGGAGGGACAAAGCGACGGTGAACGTCGGGGGCGTCGCGTGCTGGGTGCCGGTGAGCAGGAGCGGGGAGAGCGTAGCGGGAGGCGTTAAGAGCTTGGGGGCAGCGGTGCAGCAGCCAGCGTGGGTGCAGCGCTGCGGGGCTTGATCGTCCGGGGTGGCCGGCGCGAGCTCTTGGGGCTGAGCGGACTGGACCGGGCCGGGGTGTCGGGCCAGGCCGCAGCACGTGCGGCCTTGTGCCGCCACGGCATTCTGAGTCAGTGCGGACGGGGCAGGCAAGAGCGATCGGTCGGGGTGACACACGGGGCAGGCAGACAGTACAGAGACCGGCAGCCCGGTCAAGAGGTAGCCGGCGACAACGATCAGGGCGTATTGGCAGTACGGCTTATTCATAACGGGCTGCTGCAGAGACTTGCAGTTTCTTCAAGTATACGCAGCGTACCCGTGACAGGGCTGTGCAGTCCTCGTTGCCTCTGGGTGGTCGGCTGTGGTCACTGCTGCGACTTGGTCGATAGTGGTTTCATGTGCCCGTGTTTTCAACGCCAAGATGCCAAGTCGCCAAGACGCCAAGGGGGTGGAGCCATGGGTTACGGCACACGAAAGCATGCAGTGGATCAGAGCTGGTGCTTCACCTGGTGGAAAGTGTTTGTCTTCTTGGCGTCTTGGCGTCTTGGCGTCTTGGCGTTCGTCACGCTCCTGTCCACAACGAGCCTGCAGGCCCAACTGCTGCAGGGGGCATGGGTGGACGCCGCGCAGGAGCGGATCGAGCAGCACCGGATGACGGACTTGCGGGTGATCGTGCTCAACGCGGACGGCAACCCGGTCGAGGGGGCGACGGTGCGGATCGAGCAGGTCGCCCACGACTTCGAGGTCGGCTGCACATTCGACGACCGGGTCGTCATGGGGATGGACCTGGGCGACCCGGTGCTCGGGGTGTTCAACGCGATCTCGCTGGCATCGCTGACGGGCTGGCCCACGATGGAGGCGACGGTGGACGACGTGCGGGGACTGGACCGGCTGGACGCGGTGCTGTCGGGGGTGGCGACCACGGGCCGGACGATCCGCTGGGGCCCGGTGCTCTCCGCCGACCCGGCGGCGAACCCGGACTGGCTGGCGGGGCAGGCACCGATGGCGGTCGAAGCTAGCGTCCGCGAACACGTCGGGGTGGTCATGACCGTGTTCGGCAAACGCATCGACGGGTTTGACCTCTATGCAGATGCGCTTTCCCACTCAATGATGCAGGATCGGCTCGGGCTGGCGGGGGTGCGTCGGCTGTTCCAGCAGGCGCGGTTCCTCGCGCCTGGGGTGCCGATGAGCCTGCGGGTGCGGGGCGGGCTGAGCCCGGGACGGGAGCGTCGGTTGTTCGAAACCATTTCGGGCCTGAATCAGTTAGTGGTCCCCTTCGACGGGCTAACGATCGAGCAGCGGTTCGAGGGACGGGTTGAGCCTTTGCGTTTGGAGCGATCGCTAGATCGGGCGGGGGCGTTGGGCAAGCCGATCACCCTGGCGGAGCTGGAAGTGGGCGGCCCGACGCCGGTGGCGGCAGCGATCAACCTGGAGACGGTGCTGCGTTTAGCGTTCGCGGAGCCGAGCGTCGCGGGGGTGTACATGAAGTCGGTCCGGCCAAGCGAGAGCCTGGCCAAGCACGCCGAGCTGATCGGGGCAGACGGCGAGCCGACGCCGTCGGGCGACACGATGGAAGGCCTGTTCAAGGGGCTGTGGTGGACCGACGCTGTGGGGACCGGCGACGAACTGGGCAACATCTACCAACGCGTGTTCGCGGGGCGGTATCGGCTCAGCGTGCTCGTGGACGCTGATGGCGCAGCGGATCAGCGGGTGGCGTACTCGGTGCTGGTGCACGTGCCGAAATCGGACGAGGAGCAAGTCGTCGTGTTGCAGCCGTTGAAGGCTGGGGGGTGATGCGAAGGTGTGAAGGTCGTACTACCAGCCCTCGGGTAGCGGGTTACCGATGCTGATGTCACCCTCCCGGTAGTCGAACGCGCCCTGATCGTCTTTGCCGTTCTGGCCAACGCTGTAGAGCAGATAGGTCTGGTTCTGATCGCCGGGTTTGTAGGTCAAGGGACGACCGTCGTAGCGGTCAAGCGGGAGCTTCGTCAGGTAGTCGGGGACCAGTTCGGCGAGTTGTTTGGGGTACTGGCCGTGATCGACCCGGTACACGGTCAGGGCGGAAGCGACCAGCAGGAGCTCTTCGCGTGAGCGGTGCATGAGCTCGCTTGTGGCAGCGGCAGCGAGTGCGGGCATGAGGATGTTCTGTGCCGTGCGTACGGTGTGCAGAGTGAAACGTTGGCGGAGTGGCTTCTCGGCATCACCCATCAGCAACGGGTTTTGAGTCTGCAGGTCGGCCTCGATCTTCTCCGCGATGGGGCGGACCTCAGCGAAGGTCTGAAGCCGAGCTACTTGCTCGACCCGATCAAAGCTGCGGTTGAGTTCTTTGAGGGCCAGGTTGATATCGAACATCGGGGAACGGGCGGCAAACTTGATGACCGTGCCGATGCCGTCGCCGAGCCGGTCGGGCTGGGCATAGGCGGCCTGGAACACGTCGAGGGCGATCGCCCGTTCGTAGGTCGACATGGCCGAGGCGACGGGGCGCATTTCGGATCGGTTTTGGATGACCGCCAAGAGCTGTCGGGCGGCGTCGGCTGGGATTTGGGGGTCGTTGAGAAGCGGGCCAACGGCGGATGCCGATAGTGATCGGATAGAGATGGCGACGAGCGAGCCGATGAGTGAGGGCTGGTTAGAGAGGTGTTGCCCGAGGTGCATCAGGGACTCCACGCCATGGATGGCTTGGCCGTGCTCGCCCTCGCCCCAGTCGGCGTGTATTCGAAGGACCAACGCCCGCCCTGCCACCCGGCTCTGGCGGAGCCCAGGGGTATGGGCTTCGAGGATCAGCGAATCCGGATCGCTTGGGACGATGGGCCAGTAGCTTTGGGGAAGCCGAACCGCCGCATCGAGTGCCTGCAGTGCGGCCCGATTGTCTTCAAGCCAGTCGGCCACCTCGGGCAGGTCTGCCAACTTCCAGGGACCCTTGCTCGCACGGACAAACGGACCATCATCGTCCCGCGGGCCCCAAGGGATCGCGGTCAGACGAGGGCCCTGCGCGTGTGCCTCGGCCAGGTTAAGCCCGAGCGCGGCGGCCATGGGTCCGAGGTCTTCGTCGTCACGGTCCGACTCGGGCAGGATCGGCAAGATACGGAGCACTGCGTTCTGTTGAGGATCGACGCCCTCACGGCCGGCTCGATTCAGAGCTGCAAACAGATCAACGGTCCCGTCGGGTGTCACCGGCTCGGTGAAATAGGTGGTGTCCTCGGAGAAGATAAGCTTCGGGCGGTCGGGGTGCGGGGTAAGACCGTCCGCAGTAGCTGGAGCAACCACCGCGGTGAGGGCGAGCAGGACGAGCCGGTTGATCGTGATGCGGCAGTGGCTGTTCATGGCATCTGGCATCGGTTTGCGCTACCCTGCTCACGCCGCGTGCGGTCAGCCCGGCAGCGGTGCGGGTGGGTCGGTCGACAGCGGGGGTTCATTGCGGAGTCGGCGGAGGATGTCGGCGATCAGCCGCGGGTCGTCCAGGGCGAAGTTGTGGGCAAGGCTGAACGGTGGCGGGTGGACCCAGCGGACAGGGTGGCCTTCGGGGGAAGCGCGGGTGGGGGCGACGATGGGGTCGGTGAGCCGGGTGTAAGCGGTCAGGGTGTAGGGGGCGTCGTCGAACTGGCCGTTGAGCTCGGTGAGGAACGGGGAGCCGGGGGCCATCGCACGGACCAGCGGCAGGAGGCTGGGGAACTTGGCGAGGCCCGAGCCTTGGTGCGGTGAGCAGACGGTATAGAGCCGAGCGATCCTGAGCTGCTTGCGGTCGGCCTCGTCGTTCGGCGAGGCGGCGTAGCGTGCGACCAGCCCGCCCATCGAGAAGGCGATCACATCGACCTCGGTGGTCCAGTCGGGGTCGTCGCTGGGGAACTCGGCTTCGACCGCATCAATGACCTGTTCCCGGCAGTAATCAAAGTTGGACCAGAACGGGAACGAGACCCCGACAACACGGTCAGGCTCGAAGGCCTGGCGGACCTGATGCCGCATCTGCCACTCCGCGATCGCCGGGTCGAGGAAGGGGCCGACGACAAGGATCGGGCGGACCGGTTCGACCGGGCTGGCCCGCATCTCCCGGATAGCTTCGCGGGCATGCTTGCGGTCGATGTCGAATGAGGGGTTGGTCGGGCCGGTGCAGCCGATCAGGCCGAGCACTGCGGTCATGAACAACACGAAGAGGGTGTGGGTTTGGAACACCCGAGCAGCATACCGGCGACACGGCGATCCCGAACGGCTGTTATTGCGAGGTGATTACACGAGTGCGGGTGACGCGCTGCTCCCGGAAGTTGTCGCGAACCCGGCCACCGAAGATCTGCTGCTGATCAAACGTTCGCGTCTGCGACTCGATGATGCGAACGCTGCGGAAGCCGGCGAAGGCGGCCGGGCCGTGGTCAAGGCGTGAGGCGTACCACGGATTAGCCGGGGCACCGGCGGCAAGCGGGGCGGGGCGGGCCGCGTGGACCGGTACGCCCAGCGGCGGCATCACCAGTGATCGCGCCGGCTGGCCTTCAGCCTGAAGCGGCTGATACGCACGGCTCGTTTGGACAGGCGGGGCGGTCTGGCACCCGGCTACCCCCCCTGCCGTCACCGCTACCACCATCACGAGAGCAAGCCACCGCTGGCATACATCCACCCGCGGGCGTCGTCCTGGATCTGGTTGGCCTCCGTTCACCCCCCAAGTATGCCACCGAAATCCCCAAAAGCCTGCACAATTCCTTGCTAAATCGTCGGCTACCGGGCCTTGGCGGGGCAGACGAAGGGGGCTAAACTCTACGATTCCGAATTTCGGACCCTGCCGCTGAGCCTGGGCCCTGTTGAGGCCGAACCCCGATGTCTTCCAACCCCCCCACCACCGACCCTGTCGGGCCGGACACTGCTTCCGCTGCCCCACCCCCCGGAATATCCGCCGACACACCCGACTCGTCCAAGCCGGTGGACGACCTGTCCTCGGCAGTGGTGCGTTTCGCAGGCGACTCGGGCGACGGCATGCAGCTCGCCGGCACGCAGTTCACCGACACCTCGGCCGTCCTGGGCAACGACGTCGCCACCCTGCCGGATTACCCCGCCGAGATCCGCGCCCCCGCGGGCACCGTCGCCGGCGTCTCCGGCTTCCAGATCAACTTCGCCGCCTCGGAAATCTTCACGCCCGGCGACCGCGTTGATGCCCTGATCGCCATGAACCCCGCCGCCTTCAAGGCCCACATCGCCGACGTTGACCCCGGTGGCATCGTCATCGTCAACGACTCGGAGTTCACCAAAACCAACCTCAAGAAAGCCGGCTACCCGACCCCCGAAGGCTCGAAAGAACCCATCAACCCGCTCGATGACGAGGCGATCAACCAGAAGTACAAGCTCTACCGCGTCCCCATCACGAAGCTCAACGCCGAGGCCCTCAAAGACCTCGGGCTCAAGCCTAAGGACGCGTCGCGCTGCAAGAACATGTACGCCCTCGGGCTGGTGTACTGGCTCTACGGCCGACCGCTCGATAACACGCTGAACAACCTGCACCAGACCTTCACTGTCCGCAAGAAACGCCCCGAGGTCACCGAGGCCAACAGCCGGGCGCTCAAGGCCGGGTACTACTTCGGCGAGACGGCCGAGATCTTCCCCGCCCGGTACCGCGTGCCCAAGGCCGACATTACGCCCGGCAAATACCGCAAAGTCACGGGCAACGAAGCCCTCGCCATGGGCCTCGTCACCGCGTCGAAGCTGGCTGAGAAGAACCTGATCTATTGCTCGTACCCGATCACGCCGGCGTCCGACATCCTGCACTACCTCGCCCCGGCCAAGAACTACGGCGTCAAGACCTTCCAGGCGGAAGACGAGATCGCCGCCTGCTGCGCCGCCATCGGCGCCGCCTTCGCCGGGCAGCTCGCCGTCACCGGCACGTCCGGCCCGGGGCTCGCGCTCAAGGGCGAAGCGATGGGCCTCGCCGTGATGACCGAGCTGCCGATGGTCGTGGTCAACGTCCAGCGTGGCGGCCCCTCGACCGGGCTCCCCACCAAAACGGAACAGTCCGACCTGCTGCAGGCCATGTTCGGACGTAACGGCGACTGCCCCATGGTCGTCATCGCGCCGCAGTCCCCCGCCGACTGTTTTAACGCCGCGGTTGAGGCCTGCCGCGTCGCCGTCCAACACATGGTCCCCGTCCTGCTGCTCACCGACGGCTACCTCGCCAACGGCTCCGAGGCCTGGCCCGTCCCCGAGCCCGACAGCTTCGAACCGATCACCGTCAACCACCCCCCTGCCCGCGTCGCTAACGGCGTCCCGCTCGAACCCTTCCAGCCTTACACCCGTGACGCCAACCACGCCCGCCCCTGGATGGTCCCCGGCACCCCCGGTGGCGAGCACCGCATCGGCGGCCTCGAAAAACAGAACGGCACCGGCAACGTCTCCTACGACCCCGACAACCACCAGGCTATGACCCGCCTCCGGGCCGACAAGGTCCGCAAGGTCGCCGACCACCTGCCCCCGCTCGAACTCAACGGCCCCGACGCCGGCGACCTCCTGCTCCTGGGCTGGGGCGGCCCCTACGGCAGCATCACCACCGCCGCGAACCGCGCCCGCGACAAAGGCCACGCCGTGAGCAGCGCCCAGCTCCGCTACCTCAACCCGATGCCCAAGAACCTCGGCGACGTGCTCAAGCAGTTCAAGCACATCCTGATCCCCGAGCTCAACGACGGCCAGCTCCGCCTCCTCATCCGCGGCCGCTACCTCGCCGACGCCCGCGGCCTCAACAAGGTCCAGGGCAAGCCGTTCCTTGTTGAAGAGGTCGAGCAGGCGATCGAACTGATGCTGAGTGGCGAGTGGGGCGAGGCCGAAGCGTTGTGGCCTGAGGAAGGGAAAGTTCACCCTTGAAACAGCGCGACTATTCATATCTAGTTGTCGCTCTAGTCATAGCGCTGTGTACAGGGTGTTCTTCTGGCACGACCCGTATCATTCATGCGGATCGGCATGCCGTTACAGATTCCGTAAAGCAGTTTCTGATCAAAGATGGATTTACTATCGACAAAGAACGCGACGACCAAGAAGAATACAGGCTGACAGCCTCGAGTACGGGGGGCTTCATTTTCCCCCATGTTCACAGATTTGCAATAAGCGTCAAAGAGGGCACTAGCAAGTCATCGAACACTTCACTATTGACCATTAAAGACCGAGGCTACGTCCCTTTTCCCTTCAGTATTCTCACACTGGGCATAAACGAAAATTCTAATCAGGTAGAAGAGTCTTGGTTAAAAAGGTTTGAAGAAACTACCTTGAAATCACTGCATCTTCCCGCTAACGACGTAAGAAAAGCAATAAAACCAAGTGCTAAAGGCACACTGCTAGATTCTCCTAGTCAAACGAAATATTTAAAGGGCTGCCTTTGAGACCTCTGTCATTAAACAATAATCCAGAACTGCAAGCCCCATCAGTGGGTTATCCATCTGTGATTGTGCCGCCCACCTTTTACTTCATACACTCGATCGCTACAAGAAATGCCTGAAGCCAAACTCCCAGTATTGAAAGCCAAAGACTTCGCCTCCGACCAGGATGTGCGGTGGTGCCCGGGGTGTGGGGATTACGCGATCCTTAATGCGGTGCAGCGGGTCGTGGCGCAAACGGGGCATCGGCGGGAGAACACGGTCTTTATCTCCGGCATCGGCTGCTCGTCGCGGTTCCCGTACTACATGGACACCTACGGGTTCCACACGATCCACGGCCGGGCCCCCGGGATTGTGTCGGGGCTGAAGATCGCGAACCCGGAGCTCGATGTCTGGATGATCACCGGCGACGGCGACGGGTTCTCCATCGGCGGGAACCACATGATGCACCTGCTGCGGCGGAACGTGGATGTCAACGTGCTGCTGTTCAACAACCGGATCTACGGGCTGACCAAGGGACAGTACTCGCCGACGAGCGAGCAGGGCAAGAAGACCAAGTCGACGCCGATGGGCTCGCTGGACTTCCCGATCGATCCCGTTCAAGTTGCGCTGGCGGCGGGCGGGACGTTTGTCGCCCGGTCGACCGACAAGGACCGGGGGCTAACGGATGTGCTGACCGAGGCCAACAGCCACCGCGGCACCTCATTCTGTGAGATCTATCAGAACTGCAACATCTTCAACGACGGCGCGTTCGAGTCGCTCACCGGCAAGGACACCCGCGAGGACAGCGTGCTGTACCTTGAGCACGGCAAGCCGATGATCTTCGGCAAGAACAGCGACAAGGGGCTGCGCATGGTCGGGCACACCCCGGAAGTGGTCACACTCGGGGAAGCAGGGATTACGGAAGACGACCTGCTATTCCACGACGAGACGAATTCGGCGATGGCGATGATGCTTGCCCGGCTGCACTACCCCGAGTTCCCCGAGCCGATGGGCGTGTTCTACCGCGAAGACCGGGAGGTTTACGAAGACCTGGTGCAGGCCCAGGTCGAGGACGCGACCGAGAAGCGTGGGGCGGGGACGCTGGAGAAGCTGTTCCACGCCGGCGACGTCTACGAGGTCGAATGAACCCCGGAGCAGCGTGGGCGGTAACATCTTGCATCGCGGGCCGGGGATGACCAGCTTTTCCTGTTGAGGTGCTTTCGCATGATGAATCGGGTGCTCAAGAACGCGGCGTTGATCGGCGTACTGTTTGTGGTGTTGGTGGGGGTCAAGGCCGGGTTCGCCCGCAGCGGCGGCGACAGCCTGGGCGAGCTGGAGCGTTTCATCGAGGTGCGTCACCTGCTCAGCGAGCTGTACGTGACCGATGTCGACGCCGAGGCGGCGGCGAGTGCGGCGATCGAGGGGATGATCGACTCGCTGAACGATCCGTACACGAACTATCTTTCGCCGGACGACCTGAAGCAGTTCAACGAGTCGGTGGACGGCTCGTTCGTGGGCATCGGGGCGGAGGTCGACCTGTTCAAAGACCGGCTGCGGATTGTCGCCCCGCTCGAGGATTCGCCGGCCTGGAACTCGGGCGTGCAGCCGGGCGACATCGTGCTCAAGATCGGGGACGAGGACACGCTGGGCATGTCGCTGCAGGACGCGATCAAGCGGCTCAAGGGCGTCAAGGGTACGGACGTGACCATCACGGTCCGCCACCGCTCGGGCGAAGAAGCCGAGATCACCATCACCCGTGACCTGATCAAGGTCCGCTCGGTGCGGGGCGTCCGCCGGGTCGCGGAGCAGCGGTTCGACTACATGCTCGACCCGGCCAACAAGGTCGGCTACATCCGCCTGACCCAGTTCGGCAACCGCACCGACGCGGAGCTGGCCGAGGCGATCGAAGAGCTCAAGGGTTTGGGCATGAAGGGCCTGATCCTCGACGTCCGGTTCAACGGCGGCGGCCTGCTGAGCCAGGCCCAATCGATCGGCGACATGCTGCTGCCCGCGGGTCAGACAATCGTGTCGACCAAGGGCAGAAAGGTCGCCGAGTCGGTGCTCAAGTCGGACAACCCGCCGCTGGTGCCGACGTCCATGCCGATCGTGCTGCTCGCCAACGAGAACTCGGCGTCGGCGTCTGAGATCCTGGCCGGGGCACTCAAGGACAACCAACGGGCGCTGATCGTGGGTACCCGGACGTTCGGCAAGGGCAGTGTGCAGCAGCTCCGCCCGCTCGGCCGAGACCGCGGGGCGATCAAGCTGACCACCGCGTACTACTACATCCCGTCGGGCGAGAAGATCCACAAGGTCGACGGGGCCGAGCGCTGGGGTGTTGATCCGTCGGAGGGGGCGTATGTGCCGATGACCCCGAAGGCGATCCGCGAGATGCTGACGCTGCGTCGGGACGAGCCGACGATCCGGCCGTACGACGACACCACCGTGACGCCGGACTTCCTCCGCGAAACCATCAAGGACCCGCAGCTCGCCGCGGCCCTCGAAGCAGTCATCGGCAAGCTCGACGGCGGCGACTGGCCCCAGGTCGGGCGCAGCGATGTGGACCTGCTCGTCAAGGCCAAGCAGCGGCAGGACCTTGAGCGGCGGCTTGAACTATTGGAAGAGACCCGGCAGGAAGTCGAAGAGCAGCTGTCTGAACTGCTAGCAGAGAACAAGGCGGCGGCGACCGCACCGGCGACGCAGGCGACGCAGCCCGCGGGTGGTGAGTGATATGCGATTACGAACACGGTGCTCGGGCGAGCCGGCCCGTATCGGGCCGGCCGGGGCGACACGCCCCGGCTCACTGCTGGAAAGCACTCGCCCATGCTGATCCTCGGACTGGAATCGAGCTGTGACGAGACCGCGGCCTCGGTGGTCGAAGACGGCCGCGTCGTCCGATCAAACGTCGTCGCCTCACAGCACGAACTGCACGCGGAGTACGGCGGGGTGGTGCCGGAGGTTGCCAGCCGGGCCCACCTGGAACGGCTGACGCCGGTGGTGGAAGCGGCGCTAAGCGACGCAAAGCTCGGGTTCAATGAGCTTGATGCAGTAGCAGTAGGCAATCGCCCAGGCCTGATCGGGTCGCTGGTAGTGGGTGTATCTGCTGCGAAGGCCTTGGCGTGGTCGCTAGGTGCGCCGCTGCTCGGTGTGGATCATGTCGAGGCCCACCTCTACGCCCCCCTGCTCGACACCGAGCTTGCAGAAAGCGGCATCTACCCCGCGCTCGGCCTCGTAATCTCAGGCGGGCACACAAGCCTGTACCGCGTCGATGGGCCCACGGCCCTGACGCGTCTCGGGGCGACGATCGATGACGCCGTCGGCGAGGCGTACGACAAAGCCGCGGTGATGCTTGACGCGGGGTACCCCGGCGGCCCGTCGCTGGACCGGCTGGCCCAGACGGGCGACCCGGACTCGCACGACCTGCCACGTCCGATGCTCGGTAAAGACTCGTTGGACTTCTCGTTCTCGGGGCTCAAGACGGCACTGCTGTACAAGGTCCGCGGCAAGCCAGTGGGCCGCGGGGCGGCGAGTCGTTTTGAACAGTCTGCGGCCGATCTGTCTGAGACACAGCGGGCTGACCTTGCCGCGTCGTTTCAGGCCGCGGTCATGGACACGGTCGAGCGGAAGCTGAAGCGGGCGTTGGTGGGGCTGCGTGAGGAAGACGTGGAGATCAAGACACTCTTGGCGGGTGGAGGCGTTACGGCAAACAGCGAGCTGCGTTGCCGGCTGCCCGCGTTCGGGCAACGGCACGGACTGCGTGTCGGCGTGCCACCCATGGCCTACTGCATCGACAACGCCGCGATGATCGCCGGGCTCGCGTCCCATCGCCTGCGCTGTGGAGAGACCGACGAACTGGTCCTTCCGGTGTTCAGCACAACGCGTGGGTGAATGGTCCGGCTGGGGGTGACGGCAACGCGACCGTGACCACCGGTCGCGGCTTTATGGCTAGGATCACCGGATGGCGTTAGAATTGATTGTGCTTGGGAGCGGGACGTCGGCGGGGGTGCCGATGATCGGGTGTGACTGTCCGGTGTGTACGTCGGACGACCCCCGGGATAACCGGATGCGGGCGTCGGTGTTGGTGCGGTGGAGCGATGACAGGTTGCCGGACACGGAGGCGAACCGGGAGGCGGTGGCGTTCAATCCGGAGCAGGCGGGGGTTCGGCAGGTGTTGATCGATGCGTCGCCTGACCTGCGGATGCAGGCAATCCGGGAGCGGCTGTCCCGGCTCGATGGGGTGGTGTACACGCACATGCACGCCGACCACGTCTTCGGCACGGACGACCTTCGACGGTTCAACGCGGTGATGGGGCAGCCGATCGATGTGCACGCCGAGCGGGCCACGCTGGACGCGTTGTCGGGGATGCTGCCGTACATCTTCCAGGCCAAGCGGGGGCCGAATAAGAAGACGTTCATCGCGAACCTGATCGCGCACGAGCTGCACGCGGGTGAGGGGTTCGAGTGGTTTGGTAGCCAGTGGACGCCGGTGCGGTTGATGCACGGTCGGCTGCCGATCCTGGGGTACCGCATTGATTTTGAGGGCGCGTCGATCGGGTACTGCACGGACGTGTCGACCGTGCCGCCGGAGAGCTGGGCGCAGCTCGAAGGCTTGGACGTGTTTATCATCGACGGGCTCCGGCACCGGCATCACCCGACGCACATGACGGTGGAGCGGGCGTGTGAGGTGGCGGAGCAGCTGGGTGCACAGCAGACGTACCTCACACACATCGCCCACGACCTGTTGCACGCGGAGGTGGATGCGTCACTGCCGCGCGGCGTGTCGCTGGCTTACGACGGGCTGCGGGTTCGGCTGGGCCGGGGGGTGGGTGCGGAGCACGACGGGACCGGCAGCGCTTCCGCGACCAACGGTCGCGGCTTTATGGGGTAGATGTGTGGCCGTGGATGAGTTCGCGGAGGGCGAGGCCGACGTTGGGCTGACGCATGAGGTGTTCGCCGACGAGGACGCGATGGACGCTGTGGCGTTGCAGGGTCTGGGTGTCGTCGTGGGTGGTGATGCCGGACTCGCTGACGAGGACCTCGCGGTTGGGGACCTCGCCGAGGAGGTTGAGGGTGTGCTGCACATCGGTGTGCATGGTCTTGAGGTTGCGGTTGTTGATGCCCAGGAGCTGGTAGGCGGGGTGGGGGAAGCCGAGGTGGGGCTTGACCTGGATGAGGGATTCGAGGCTGTGGACCTCGAGCAGCGTGGTCATGCGGAGCTCGGTGGCGAGGATCATCAGGTCGATCATCTGGGGCTCGCCGAGGCACTCGGCGATGAGCAGGATCGCGTCGGCCCCGGCGGCGCGGGCCTCGTAGACCTGGTACGGATCGACGATGAAGTCCTTGCGGAGCACGGGCAGGCGGACCGCGTCTTTGATCTGCTGGAGGTAGGCGAGATCGCCGCCGAAGTATTTCTCGTCGGTCAGGCAGGAGATCGCGGCGGCACCGTTCTCGGAGTAGGCCCGGGCGATGTCGACGGGATCGAAGTCAGGGCGGATCAGCCCGGCCGACGGCGAAGCCCGCTTGACCTCGGCGATCACCCGGAGCGTCTTGGCGGGCCGGGTCAGGGCAGAGAAAAAGTTCCGCGGCGGCTCGGCGTCGTGGGCCATCCGCTGGATGTCGTCCTCGGAGACCCGCCGACGGGCGTCCTCCACCACGCCCCGGGTGTGCTGCACGATCTCGGCCAAGACATCCTTCATGCGGCGAGCATAGCCCGCCCAGACGCGACGCGCGCATCGACCGGGCTTGCGTTCGCTGGCGACCCCGGTATGATTCCGCATCTCGGCCTGCAACCGAGCGACTCGCGATTCACGGTGGCGGGATTTGGCAAAGATCGGACTACTCTCAGACTCCCACGGCCGCACCCAGACGACCCTACGCGCGGTTGATCTGCTGCTCGAAAAGAGCATCGATGTGATGCTGCACCTGGGTGATGTCGGCGGGGTCGAGGTCGTTGATGCCTTGGCTGTGGAAGGCCTGACGGACCACCCTGTCGAGTCCCGCCTGGTCTTCGGTAACACTGACTGGGACATCCCGGCGATGTCGACCTACGCCCAGACCCTCGGGATCATCGTGGACCACCCCGCAGGCCGGCTCGAAATCGATGGCAAACACCTCGCCTACTGCCACGGGCACATCGAGGCCGACCTCGACGCCGCCCTCCGCGACGGCGTCGATTACCTCTGTCACGGCCATACCCACCGCTGTACCAACGAGCTGCACGGCTCGACCCGCGTGATCAATCCGGGAGCCTTGTTCCGCGCCAGCCGGTACACCGTGGCGGTGCTCGATACCGAATCGGGCGATGTTGCGGTCCACGAGGTGCCCACCGCCGGCTAAGCCCGACGGGTCGCATCCCCGGGCTGTTGGCACATCGTGGTTGAGCTATATTCGGTGGCGCGCCGCCGCTACGAAACAGCCACGCACGCCGCTAGACAACCACCCCGACCATGACGCAGACCCCTGCCCAACCCGAAGCCGACGCCAGCCCGCCCATGCAGGTACGCTCCTTCGAGTCCCGGGACCAGGAGCGGGTGTCGTTCCTCTACGATCACGGCCTGCTCGCGGGCCAGATCGCCCCGAACGACACCGGGGCCGACATCGACAACATCCACGCCGCCTACTTCGACGACGAGCGCCACCATTTCTGGGTCGCCGAGACCGACGGCCGGGTCGTGGGCATGATCGGCGTGGCTTCCGACGAACGCGACACCGCCGAGGTCCGCCGGCTCCGCGTCGAGGCTGAGCTCCAGCACAGCCCCATTGCGACCGCCCTGGTCGAAGCCGCCCTGTCCCACTGCAAGCACCACGGCTACCTCAAGGTCCGGCTCGACACCCGCTTTGACAGCGACACCGCGGTCGGCATGTTCGACAAGATCGGGTTCCAGCACACCCGCACCCGCACCACGCCGGGCAAGGAGATGCTGGAGTTCTACCTCGATCTCTATCGAGATCACGAGCCCGACAACGGCGAGCAGTAAGCCCAACCTCCCGCGCTCAGTTACTAGAGCAGATTTCCAAAGCGTGTAGCGGGAGACGCGAAGTGTCCCGCTCCGAAACCGCGGGCACCTTCAGTGCGTCCGCTACACGCGAACGAAAGACGCGCCAGGCTGGCTCAGCCCGGCGCCACCTCACGCGACCGCTCGTCGAGCGGACTGAACCGCGAACCCGCCAGACCCACCTTCCGGTTCACCGCCGGCCCCTGCGGCAGACGCGGGCTCAACACCGCACCGAGCACCGCGACGCCGACGTTGGCGATCGCGTACCACCACCAGCCCTTGATGCCCGCGAACACCATCGTCCCGACCACCAGCAGCATCACCAGCATCATCGGGATGATGCTCCGCCACGCCAGCTTCATCAGCTGGTCATAACGGAACCGCGGCAGCGTCCACCGCACCCACATCATCACAAACAGCAGCAGGGCGACCTTCCCCGCCAGCACGCCGAACTTCAGCAGCACCACCAGCAGCCCCTCCCAGAACCCGTCGGTCACCTGCGGGAAGATGTTCAGGAACGGGAACGGGTCCCAGCCGCCAAGGAACAGCACCGCGAAGAACGCACAGCCCGTGATCATGTGGATGTATTCGCCCAGGAAAAACAGGGCCCACTTCATCGACCCGAACTCGGTGTGAAACCCGCCCACCAGTTCCTGCTCCGCTTCGGCTAAGTCGAACGGGGCGCGGTTGCACTCCGCGAGGATGCAGGTGAAGAAGATGACCGCCAGCAGCGGGTGCGCGAAGAGGCCCCAGGTGCTGGTCGCGCTGAACCATCCGCCCTCGGTCCCGCCCGCCTGGAGGTTCGTCATCAGCCCCAGGTCCGCCGACTGGTACATCAGGATCATGATCAGGACGCAGACCCCCATCGGGATCTCGTAGCTGAGCATCTGGGCGGTCGCCCGCAGGCCGCCGAGGAACGAAAACTTGTTGTTCGATGCGTAGCCTGCGAGCGCGACGCCGTAGACCGCCAGGGACCCGATCGCGAGGATGAAGATTGCACCGATCGACAGCGGCGCGACGGCGACCGACACCCGCCCTGCTTCCGCCAGCTGAATCCCAAACAGCGAGACACCCGGGAACTCCCACAGCCCGCCCCACGGGATCACCGCCCAGCCCAGCATCGCCGGCACCACCGCCAGGATCGGTGCGAGGAAGAACAGCCCCTTGTCGACCCGGGGCGGCGTGTAGTCCTCTTTGATCAGCAGCTTCACGCCGTCCGCCAGTGCCTGGCCTAAACCAAACAACGCCTTGGGCCCGACAAGCAGCCTGCCCAGCAGCCCGCCCACTAACGGGATCCGCGTGATCAGGTTCTCCTGACCGAACGAAAAGTCGGTGCGGTTCGGGCCGATGCGGTCTTGTGCCCAGGACGCGACCTTCCGTTCGAGGAAGATCAGGTAGGCCGTCGAGAGCAGGATCAGGTGCAGCACCACGAGGATGACGCAGAGGCTGATGAAGACTTGGGCGGGCAGGGGGAACAGTTCGGGCAAAGCAACTCCGGGACAGATTGCGTCAGTAAGATAACGCAGTGGCCAACGATACACCGACACCCCCTGATCAGGCCACTGCGGCGGCCGAGAAGAATCCACCCACCCCGCCCACACCACTCACCTCTCCCACACCCTCCGCCCCCTCCACCGAAGACACCATCAAGCAGACCCTCGAGTCGATCATCCTCGCGTTGATCCTCGCCTTCGTCTTCCGGGGCTTCGTCATCGAGGCTTTCATCATCCCCACCGGGTCCATGGCCCCGACCCTCCTCGGGGCACACGTCCGCGTCACCGACCCCACCTCCGGCTACACCTTCTCCGTCGAGGTCCCCGAGTGGGCCTACCGCGAAACCGTCACTACCGACGACGGCCGATCCCGCACCCTCCTCCGCAATTACATCACTGTCCCCAACGACGACCACGACGCACTGGTCGTCGCCTCCCCCATGACCAACGCACCTGTCACCGTTCCCAAGGGCACGCCCCTCGGCAGCGGCGACCGCATCCTCGTCAACAAGCTCGCCTACCTCCTCTCCGACCCCGCACGATGGGACGTCATCGTCTTCAAGAGCCCGCAGACCAGCCCCGGCCCCGAGACCAACTTTATCAAGCGCGTCCTCGGCCTCCCCGGCGAACAGCTCCACCTCCTCGACGGCGACGTCTACGTCAAAGCCCCCGGCGAGAACGCCTTCCGGATCGCACGCAAGACCGACCCTGCTGAGAACCCCGCCTGGGAACGCGTCCAGCGGGCCATGTTCCAGCCCATCTACCACACCCGATACACCCCCCTCGACGCGGCGGACACCTCCATGCGGCCCGTCGGCTTCGACTTCGAGGTTCCCTGGAAGCCCGAGACCGGGGCCTGGCAGGACCTGCACACCCCGCTCTACACCTTCACCGCCGAGGACGGCCCCGTCGGCAGGCTCGCCTTCGATTTCCGTGCCAACCGCTCGTCCCGCACCGACAACCGCTACCCCTACAACCAGAAGAAAGCCACCACCCTCCCGCAACCGCTCACCGACCTCCGCCTCGCCGCTGACATCATGCCCGACCAACCCGGCACGGGACTCGCGCTCGCCCTCACCGCCCGGCTCGACGGCCCCGACATCGAACGACTCGAAGCCCGCCTAAGCCCCGACGGCACGCTCGCCCTCCGCGTCATCGACGACGCCGGCCGAGCCCGAACCCCCGTCGACCCCGTCCAGCTCAAGCCCCTGCCCACCGACCGCTTCACCCGCCTCGAGCTCTGGCAGGTCGACCACTCGGCCATCGTCTTCGTCAACGGCAGAGAACGCCTCCGCTGGCTCTGGCCCGCCACACTCGACCGCATCTACCCCCGCCTCGGCGACCCGCCCCTGCCCCGCGTCACCCTCACCGTCGAGGGCGGCCCCGCCCAGCTCCGCGAGATCGACCTCGACCGCGACGTCTACTACACCGTCTCTAACGAAGCCAAACCCGCCCGCGGTGGCCTCCGACGCCACTCCTCCGCCGGCCCGACCACCCCGCCCGCACGCCTCGGGCCCGACGATTTCTACGTCGCCGGCGACAACACCACCCGCTCCGAAGACAGCCGCTTCTGGCGCACCGTCGACCGCCGCGTCCTCGACCGCTACTTCACGCCCACCACGACCACCCCCGGCGAGTCGCACGCAGCGAACCCCGACACCTTCGCCGGCCGAGTCCCCCGCGGGCTCATCGGCGGCCGCGCCTTCTTCGTCTACTACCCGACCCCCTTCTACGCCCTGCCCCAGCGCAAGCTCCCCATTCCCGACTTCGGCAGGATGCGTTTCATCCGCTGATCCGGGCCAGGCCGTCCCAGTTATCCACATGCCAGCGCATGCAATAGCCAGAAGCACCCAAAACGCTCGGGCCGATCCGCCCTGCTGCATGCCATAAATCTGATACATGCTCCAGGCATCTCTGAGAGGCCTTCCGTCAATACGGTTTACCAAAAATTGCGGTGTATATCCTGACAAAGTGAACGTTTTCAAGGTCGTCAAATACCGCCAACCTCCACTCCAACGGCTTGTTACACAAGTTCTCCCCGGTCCACCGCCAAGCCTCTGGGGCCACCCCGGTATGATGCCGCCATGAATGCCGAACCCCAAGCCTACCGACACGTCATCGCCGCCCTGGTCACCAATGAGCCCGGGGTCCTCGCCCAGGTCGCCGGCATGTTCGCGGCCCGTGGCTTCAACATCGACTCACTCGTCGTCGGCCGCACCGAGAACCCCGAGCTCTCCCGCATGACCATCGTCGTCGTCGGCGATGACGCCGTCCTCGAGCAGGTCCGCAAGCAGCTCCAACGCCTCGTCCCCGTCGTCAAAGTGGTGGCCTACCAAGACGTCGCCTTCGTCGAACGCGACCTGGTCCTGGTCTCCGTCTCGACCAAGGGGGCATCGGATTCCGGCGGGGGCGACGCCGACAAGCGTGAGGAGATCACCACCCTCGCCAGCCTCTTCCGCGCGAAAGTGGTCGACGTCTTCGGCGACCGCCTGATGATCGAACTCGCCGGCGCCGAAGAGAAGCTCGCCGCCTTCATCGAGCTCCTCGCGCCCTACGGCATCATCGAGCTCGCCCGCACCGGCGTCATCGCCATGCCCCGCGGCAACTCCAAACCCCTCGCCTCCCGCCAAGCCCAACGCGTCGCCGCCCTCGCCCCCACCGGCCCCGCCATCGACGAAGCCGACCTCCCCCCCGGCTAATCCCACCCGCGCGTGGCCGTGTAGCGGAAGACGTGAAGCGTCCCGTCCTACAGCCCGATGCCCATCCCCACCGCACCCACCACCGCACCCCCGACGCCCACCCCGTAGCATCCCCCCATGCCCAAACGCGTCGGCATCAGCCTCGCCAACAAGTGCCAGCTGCTCTTCGGTGCCGCCGTCCTGCTGATCCTCACCGCCGCCCTCGCGGTGGTCTGGACCCGTATGCAGAGCCTTGTCCAGGTCCAGCCCCTGGAGCGTGCCCGTGATGCCGTGACCCTCGCCCGCCAGCAGCCCGAAGCGTTCCTCAGTAACCCCGTTGCAACTCAGGCCGCCGACGACGACCCCGCCATCGCCATCCGCTACGTCCCCGGCAGCAGCCTACCCCTGTTCCTTGAAAGCCAGCCCCAACTCCAGCCCATCGTCGACCTCTTCAACGCCGTCCCCGACAAGCACGACCAGATCCAGACCGCTATCGACGACCAGGGCCGCATCCGCCACCGCTACCTCCGCGTCTTCCGGCAAGCCGAGACCGGCCCCCGCACCCCTTCTCTCCCAACCCGCTCCACCCCCGCCAACGCCAACCTCATCACCGAGCTCTGGGTCGTCACCCTCCGCGACGACTCCACGCCCCGCCAGACCGTCGCCAACCGCATCTACATCGTCGCCGCCGGCCTCCTCGCCGGCCTCCTCGCCATCGCCGTCTTCTGGTTCATCACCACCCGGCTCATCCTCTCCCCCGTCCGGCTCCTCCGCACCTACGCCCAACGCGTCGCCGACGGCCAAACCCAGATCCGCTCCGACATCAACACCGGCGACGAGTTCCAAGACCTCTCCGACATGTTCAACACCATGCTCGAACGGCTCCGCGACCGGCAAGACCAGCTCTCCGCCGCCAACAAAACCCTCGACCTCCGCCTCGGCGAGCTCGCTGAATCCAACATCACCCTCTACGAAGCCAACAAGCTCAAGGGCGAGTTCCTCGCCAACGTCTCTCACGAGCTCCGCACCCCCCTCAACTCCATCATCGGGTTCGCAGAAGTCCTCCAGGAAACCCTCGCCGACAAGACCGGCCCTATCGACGAAAAACGAAAACGCTACGCCGCCAACATCATCACCTCCTCCCGCCGCCTGCTCGACCTCATCAACGACCTGCTCGACCTGGCCAAGATCGAGGCCGGCCGCGTCGAACTCAACCTCCAGACCGTCTCCGTCGCCGACACCGTCGAGGGCCTGATCACCCTGATCAAACCCGTCGCCAATAAACGCTCCATCCAGCTCGACGTCCACGTCGCCCCCAAGCTCCCCGCCATCGAGACCGACCCCGGCAAGCTCCACCAGATCCTCTTCAACTTCCTCTCCAACGCCGTCAAGTTCACCCCCAAACACGGCCGCGTCACCCTCGCCGCCACCGCCATCCCCGCAAACGACAACAACAGCCGCCCCCGCGTCCGCCTCGCCGTCACCGACACCGGCCCCGGCATCCACCCCGAAGACCACGACAAGGTCTTCGAGAAATTCTCCCAGCTCGACCCCTCCGTCACCAAAGCCCACGGCGGCACCGGCCTCGGCCTCACCATCTCCCAGGAACTCGCCCACATGCTCCAGGCCGAGATCACCCTCGACTCCGAACCCGGCCAAGGCGCGACCTTCGCCATCACCCTCCCCCTGGTCATCGAAACCCGGAGTGCCCCCCTCATGCCCGTCACCTAACAAGACCAGACACCTCTCAACTCCTTATCGCGTCTTTCGTTCGCGTGTAGCGGGTGCACCGAAGGTGCCCGCGGTTTCGGAGCGGGACGCTTCGCGTCTACCGCTACACGCTTTGGGAATCTGCTCTAACTCTTTACTCCGTACTCCTTACTTCTAGAGCGGGCCTACCCCGTTTGTAGCGTGTAGCCGCAATGCCGGATGCAGTTGACCGCGTCGCTTGGCGTGACGGTGTCGAGCACCGACTGCATCGC
>JBCCOW010000040.1:0-35319 GCA_039025195.1 Planctomycetota bacterium | reverse complement strand
GGGTGGGCGTTGCCCCCGCCGGGGGGGGGGGCGGGGGGGGGGGGGGGGCGGTGGCGGGTGGGGGGGGGCCTGCGGCCGGCGCGGGGGGGGTTGGTATTGGGGTTTTTGGGATTGGGGTTTGTGACGGTGTTTGGCGGGCCTGGGGCGGGGTTGGTTTCGGGGGCGGGTGGGGCGGGTGGGCCGGCGTTTTTTTGTAACGGATATCCGGTGATTGATGCGTTGTTGCAGCCGGGGACGTACGGGGGGGCGGGGGATGGGGCCATGAATGGCCCCGCTAAACAGGCATCAGGTGGGGTGATGCTGACGGTTTGGGTGTTGGGGGCGGTGCTGGGGTGCAAGCTGGTGGGGACGTGTCTGACGATCGCGTCGGGGGGGTCGGGTGGTGTGTTGGCGCCGAGCTTGTTCCTGGGGGCGTGCCTGGGTGGCGTGCTCGGGATGGGGTTGGAGGCGACGGGGTGGTTCCCGGGGATGTCGCCGGCGACGTACGCGTTGGCGGGGATGGCGGGGGTGTTGGCGGCGGTCGCGCACTGCCCGCTGGCGGCGTTGCTTCTGGTGTTTGAGATCACGCAGGACTACAAGGTGATCCTGCCGATGATGCTGGTGACGATCGCGGCGACGTTCGTGAGCCAGGGGTTGTCGTCGGACTCGATCTACCGGGCGTGGCTAAGGGACCGCGGGGTGCGGTTCGGGCGGTACGCGGATGCGTCGTTGCTGCATCAGTTGCGGGTGGGGCAGGTTGAGTTGGTGGAGTCGCCGAGCGTGCGGGGGGATGACCCAGCGCAGGTGTTGCTGGACCTGGCGGACAGTTATCCGCTGGAGGACTTCGTGGTCAGTGATGACGCGGGGCGGTATGTGGGGATGGTGGTGGGCCAAGATGTGCGGACGACGCTGCTGGAGCGGGAGGCGGTGCCGCTCATGATTGTGGGGGAGCTGATGCGGACGGGGCTGCCGACGGTGACGCGGGGTGAGGCGATGGATAAGGCGTTGGATAAATTTGCTCATCACGCGGTGACGAGTCTGGCGGTGGTGGATGGTGACGGGAAGGTCGAGGGGTTGTTGACGCGTGCGGGGTTGATGGGGCGGTATCAGGCGGCGCTGGACGCGGAGGCGTGAAAACGGGACGCTTCGCGTCACCCGCTAAACGGCTTGATGGTTTTGGTCAGGCGTCGAAGTACATGCAGAACTCGTAGGGGTGGGGGCGTTCGTCGAGGGGAGCGATTTCGGTTTCGCGTTTGTATTTGATCCAGCCGTGGATGACGTCGGGGGTGAAGACGCTGCCCTTGAGGAGGAAATCGTGGTCGGCTTCGAGTCGGTTGAGGGCGTCGTGGAGGCCGAGCGGGAGGGTGCCGATGGTGTCGAGCTGGTCGCTGGGCAGGGCGTGGACGTCTTGATCGACGGGGTCGCCGGGGTCGAGCTTGCGTTGGATGCCGTCGAGGGCGGCCATGAGGATGGCGGCGAAGGCGAGGTAAGGGTTGGCGGAAGGGTCGGGGCAGCGGAACTCGAGGCGTTTGGTGTCGGGGCGTGGGTTGTAGACGGGGATGCGGATGGCGGCGGAGCGGTTGCGGGAGGAGTAGGTGGGGTGGACGGGGGCCTCGTAGCCGGGGACGAGTCGTTTGTAAGAGTTGGTGGTGGGGTTGGTGAAAGCGAGGAGGGCGGGGGCGTGGTGGAGGATGCCGGCGATGGCGTGGAGGGCGAGGTCGGAGAGCCCGGCGTAGTGCTTGCCGGCGAAGAGGTTGGTGTCGTCTTTCCAGAGGGAGAAGTGGGTGTGCATGCCCGAGCCGTTGTCGCCGTGGAGGGGTTTGGGCATGAAGGTGGCGGTCTGGCCGTGTCGTGCGGCGCACTGCTTGACGACGTACTTGTAGCGCATGGTCTGGTCGGCCATGGTCAGCAGGTCTTGGTAGCGGAGGTCGATCTCGCACTGGCCGGCGGTGGCGACCTCGTGGTGGTGGCACTCGACGTCGATGCCCATCGCGGTCATCGCGTGGACCATTTCGTTGCGGAGGCCTTGCAGCGTGTCGGACGGCGGGCAGGGGAAATAGCCCTGTTGGGTGCCGAGCTGTCGGCCGAAGTTGTCGGGGCGGTCGAGGCCGGACTCCCATTGGCCTTCGCGGGAGTGGACTTCGTAGACGGCCCGGTTGATGGACTGATCGAAGCGGACGTGGTCGAAGACGAAGAACTCGAGCTCGGGGCCGAAGTACGCGGTGTCGGCGACGCCGGTGTCGACGAGGTAGGCCTCGGCCTTGCGGGCGATCGAGCGGGGGTCGCGGGAATAGGTCTTCTTGGTGACCGGATCCTTGATGTCGCAGATGATGGAGAGGGTCGGCTCGTCGGAGAACGGGTCGAGCACGGCGGTCTCGGGGACGGGGACGATGAGCATGTCGCTCTCGTTGATGGCCTGCCAGCCGCGGATGGACGAGCCGTCGAAGCCGAAGCCCTCGTCGAAGCTGGCTTCTGTGAGCTGGGAGGCGGTGTAGGTGCAGTGCTGGAGCGTGCCGGGGAAGTCGAGGAAGCGGCAATCGATGAACCGGACTTTGTCTTGCTGGATGAGCTGAAGGATTTCGGCGGTGCGCATGGGGGGCTCGGAGGGCTGTGGTAAGAGACTTGCATTTTAGGGTGATCCGTTACGATGCGGCCGGTCTGATTCACAACGCTTCGGGAGGTCGCCATGTCAAGCGCTGCTCTTTATTACAAGTCCTCGGGCCGATTCCCGTCATACGCCCCCGTGGCGTTGTTAGCTACCGGTGCCGTGGTGGGTATCGTGGGCGGAGCGATTTACGGGCTGGCCGTGTGGTACATCCCGATCATTTATCTGAACATCTTGCTGACGATTGGCCTGGCGCTGCTAGCCGGCGGAGCGGTGCTGGGTGTGTCTCGCTGGACCCACACCCGCAACGGTGGTCTGGTGTTGATCGCCGGATTATTGGCGGGTGTTGCTGCGCTTTACGCGTCGTGGGTGGGCTGGCTGTGGGCCCTGAGCGAACGCGAAGTGCTGGTGCTCGACCCGCGTGAAATCTGGTACGTCATGCAGGCCATCAGCGAGAACGGGCTCTGGTCCATCGGCAGCAGCGGCACGCCGGTTAGTGGGCTGGCGTTGTGGGCGGTGTGGTTCATTGAGGCGGCGATGATCGTCGCGGGGGCGGCCGGCGTCGCTTTCGTCGGCTATCAACGCACGCCCTACAGCGAGTCGGCCAAGGCCTGGATGACCGACACCGAGACACTGCCACCGCTCGCGCCGATCGCCGACCACGCCGCGTTCAGGCGCGGCGTTGAAGGCAGCGACTTCGGCATCCTCACCGAGCTCGGCCCCGTCCCCGAGGGCACCGATACGTTCACCCTCTACGACCTGATCAGCGTCCCCAACGACAACCGCGAACACCTGCTCACCGTGACCAGCGTCACCCTGACCGCCAACAAGAAAGGCGAGATCCAAGAGAACCGCAAGCCCGTCGTCAACCGGCTGATCATCGATGCCGAGACGCGCGAATTGCTGAGCCAGATCATCCGGGACACGACCGCCGAGCAGCAGGCCCGGATCGATGAGGGGGCAGAGGCTCACGCGGATCAGGCTGAGGCGTCAGACGCCTGATTGAGCAAGAGCTCAGGCCCCGCGT
Organism: Planctomycetota bacterium; assembly: GCA_039025195.1. Classification (GTDB taxonomy): domain Bacteria; phylum Planctomycetota; class Phycisphaerae; order Phycisphaerales; family Phycisphaeraceae; genus JBCCOW01. The sequence goes on along the minus strand of JBCCOW010000040.1, from coordinate 31,708 downwards.
TTTGCTAAGCAGACACAACCTGCTCAGTGGCCCTCGGCCACCTCGCCGAGCGTCGGTGTGATCTCGCCCAGCATCTTGTCGAGCGTGGCCTGGTCTTTCGCTTCCATGTTGAGGCGGAGCAGCGGCTCGGTATTGGACGCCCGGACGTTGCACCACCAGCCTTGCTTGGACCAGCAGTCGATGGAGACGCCGTCGAGCTCGAGGACGTCGTCGGCGTCGGGGCCGTAGGTCGCTTTGAGGGTGTCGATGGTGCCCTGCTTGTCGTCGTTGGTGAAGTTGATCTCGCCGGACTGCGGGTACTTGCGGAACGGGGCGATCTGTTCAGAGAGCGGCGTGTCGGACCGGCTCATCACGCCGAGGGCGACAGCGAGGGTGATCGCGCCGGAGTCGGCGAAGCTGTTTTCTTTGAAGTAGAAGTGGCCGGAGAGCTCGCCGCCGAAGACGCCGTCGGTCTCGCGGAGCAGGGCTTTCATGTTGACGTGCCCGACCTTGGACATCGCGGGGGTGGCGGAGAGGGCGGTGACGGTTTCTTCGACGACCTTGGAGCTGCGGAGGTCGTAGACGATCGTCGTGCCGGGGACGGCTTCGACGAAGTGCCCCGCAAGCCAGGCGGTGAGGTGGTCGCAGCCGCAGAGGTTGCCCGCGTCGTCCACGAGCATGCAGCGGTCGGCGTCGCCATCGAAGCACGCGCCGAGGTCGGCCCCGGTCGACTTCACACCGTCCACCGTCGGCTGCATATTCTCAGCCACCAGCGGGTTCGGCTCATGCGCCCAGTCGTCGGTGTAGACATCATTGATCGCGGTGATCTCGAGGTTGGGGACGCCCGTGAAGACCTTCTCCAACAGCGTCGTGCCCATGCCGTTGCAGCAGTCGACATAGACCTTGATCGGCCGGGACAGCTCGCCGCCGAGGAAGCTCAGGATGTGCTCGCGGTAGGCGGGCCAGACGTCGGTGGTGTCGTAGCCGCCGACGGGTTCCGGCTCGCCGTCCACGCTCTCGGCGATGGCCTGGATCTCAGCCAGCCCGGTGTCACGCCCGATCGGCTTCGCCCCTTTCGCGCTGATCTTGTAGCCGATGTATTCGATTGGGTTGTGCGAGGCGGTCGTCTGCACGCCGCCGGCCGCGTCGAGGTGCGGGATCGCGAAGTACTGCACCGACGTGTCGCACATGCCCAGGTCGATCACGTCCATCCCAGCCGCCCGGATCCCCTTCATCAAAGCATCCTGCATCGACGGGGCCGCCGGCCGATGGTCCCGCGAACACACCACCTTGCCCGGCCCACCGTTCTGTGCTTTGAGAAACTCGCCGACGCCAAACCCGATCTTGAACCCCTTCGTTTCGTCCAACGGCTCGGGGTACACCTGACGCACGTCGTAGGCCTTGAACACCTTGGAAAGATCACTCACGGGTCGCTCCTCTTAGCGGGTTGATCGGGTGGATTCCCCTGCGGGGCCGGGATCATAACCCATGCGGTGGGCCACCTGATCGCGGGCTCGTGGACTCGTTAAACACTCACGAGTCAGACCGTCACTTGAAACCCCTCACGCGACCCTCGATACTCACCCGATGAAGCGGCCACTGGTCATCATCCTCAGCCTGCTCGGTGCGGCGGCACTCTTCGCGCTCGCGGTGCTGCTCGGCGCGCCGGTGCCGACGAACACCGGGGCCCCGCTGCCACCACCGCCGCCCTCGCTCGGGGCCGACGCCGCGCCCGACGCCGTCCAGGGCCGATCCCTCGCAGACGGCATCGGCCAGTCGTCCGACGGCTACTTCGTCCTCACCGAAGAAGACGGCGACTCTATCCGGCGCACCCTTTTCACCTGGGCCGAGGCCCGCCCCCTGCCCGGCGGAGCCTCCGAAGTCACCCGCCCCAACACCTCCATCTACTTCGGCAACCCCGCCGAACGCATCATCAACATTTCTGCCGAAGAGGGCGAATTCCTCGCTCCCAACAACAACCCCCGCTCCGGCCGATTCGTCGGTAACGTCACCCTCACCGTCTTCTCACGCCGGCCCGACACCCCCACCATCGACCTCGATAGCGAAGCCAACGTCGACTTCCGCGTCTTCCTCGACGAGCCCGCCAAGTTCGACGTCGAGTTCGGCGAAGTCCTCGCCGCCGGCCCCGTCCAGGTCACCGGGCCCCAGCTCGAATTCTTCGGCTCCGACCTCACCCTCAAGTACAACCGCCTCCGCAACCGCATCGAAGAGCTCACCGTCGAGCAAGGCCGATCCCTCCGCATCCAGACCAACCTCACCACAGCGTCAGACTCAGACCCCGCACCCAAATCTCCCGCGACCCAACCCGCCACCACACAGCCGGCTGCTACCCAGCCTAACGCCGACGAAGAAGCCGACCCGCGACCCGTCCAGTTCTACTTGGCGCGTTTCAATGAAGACGTCCGCGTCGAACTCCCCGACGAACTCGGCCAGATGGACGGCGACCTCCTCGCCCTCCGCTTCTCCCTCAACACCCCGCGCGAAGACGTCCCAAGCCCACTCGTTCAACAACCTTCGACTCATCCTTTCACCGTCCGTCTGGCCAATAACCCGGCGGTGTCTCGTGAAGCCGAGCGTTCCCTCTTCACGCCCCAGCCCGACGACCTCACCGTCACCTGGACCGGCCCGCTCACGCTCCGCCCACTGCTCAACCCGCCCGACGACCTGACCCACCCCGAAGACGTCGAGGTCACTCTCGATGGCACCCCCGGCAACCCCGCCACGGCCATCACCCCGAAACAAGAATCCGTCTCCGCCGCCCGCCTCGCCTTCCTCCGCTCCAAAGCCCAGCTCACCGCCGAGGCCGACGAAGATCAGCCCGTCGTCTTCGACGCCCCCGACCTCGGCCGACTCGAAGCCCAATCCCTCGTCATCGATCAGTCGACCGCCCAGGGCACCGCCACCGGGCCGGGCCTGCTCCTGTTCCGCGACGACACCCCGCCAACAAGCACTCCCAGCACGCAGCCGGCCACCCAACCCACGACTCAGCCCGACGCCGCTCCCACGCTCGCCGTCGAGTGGGCCAACGAACTCCAGCTCCGCCTCTTCACCAACCCCAACCCCGCCGACGACCCCGACCTCCCCGAAGGCTTTACCGCCCCCGACGCCACGCTCGGCCTCCGCGCCGCGATCTTCAAGGGCGATGTCCGCACCCGGCACACCGACCTGCTCGTCAACGCCCAGGCCCTCACCGTCGAGTTCGACAACACCCTGGCGTCCTCCCAGAAGCCCACGGTGTCCCACCGTGCGCCGAGCAGCGACACACTCGCGCCTGCCACCCAGCCCGACGACAGACCGCAAAACCGCTCCATCCCCCGACAGATCGTGGCCACCGGTGCCGTCGATATCCAGACCACCGAACGCGACGACCCCAAACGCACGCTCGACCTAACCGCCGAGTACGTCGCCGTCGAACTCGCCAACGCTCCCGACAGCGGCGACGACGACACCAGCAGCACTCGCCTGATCCCCACCACCCTCCGTGCCAGCCAGAACGTCGTCGCCGCCCAGCCCGACGCCCGCCTTACCAGCCGACAGCTCGACGTCTTCTTTGTCCCGGTCGCAGCACCGGAAGACCCCGCGCCCGCGACTCAGCCCGCTACTCAACCGGCAACTCAACCCAACCCCAACGCCATCCCGCCGCAGCGCGACGACCGCCCCCGCGTCACCATCGCCGCCCTGACCGCCAACGGCGACGTGACCTACACCGGCGAAGCCGACAACCTCCGCATCACCGCCGAGACCCTCATCGCCAGCCCCGACGACGAGCGCCTGACCCTCACCGGCTCACCCGGCACCCCCGCCTTCGCCGGCCGACCCGCCGTTCCCGCCAAGCCCGCCACCCTCACCCGCGGCAACGACCAGCTCGCGGGCCGGCTCATCGTCCTCGACCAGCCCAGCCAGACCGCCACCGTCACCGACGCTGGCTCCTTCACCACCCTCACCCAGCCCGATGACCCGACGGACCCGACCGCCAAGCTCACCGTCACCTGGACCCGGGCCATGGCCCTGGACAACCTCGCCGGCACCGCCCGCTTCGAAGGCGACGTCAACGCAGCCACCCAATCCCAGACCGACCGCTCGCTGCTCCAGACCCGGACGCTTGACCTGACCTTCGAGCCCGAGGTGGAAGACGAGCCCGCAGCCGCCACCCAGCCCGCTACGCAACCAGACACCCCGCGTAACCGCATCCGGACCGCCACCGCCACCGGCGGCCCCGGCCCCGACAACCAGGCCCTCTTCACCGCCCAGACCAACGCCACCACCGCTACCAAACCGCCCAACCCCCCCGAGCAGCGCCTCCGCCTCGCCGGCCCCACCCTCCGCTTCGCCAACGCCGACACCCAGACCCTTACCGTCGTCGGCCCCGGCACCATGCTCCTCGAGGATTACCGTCCCCCGTCCAACGGCGATGACCAGAAGCCCATGGTCTCTGACCGTGGGCCAAGCCCCGCCAACCTTACCGGCCGCGGCGCCACCCTCTTCGCTTGGCCCGAGACCGGCACCCTGGTCCTCGACGCCACCGTCAACGACATGACCCTCACCGGCGGCGCCCGCATGGTCCACCGCCCCCACCCCGCGGAAGACGACACCGGGAAAGCCAAGCCGCTCGCCACCCTCGACGCCGACACCGTGGTGATCGATCTCGACGACGCCGGCGGCCTCGGCCCCCTCTCCGACGGCGACCGGCCCTCGCCCCAAATCAACACCATCACCGCGATCGGCTCGGTCCTCATCGACCACGACCCCCGCCGACTCTCCGCCCACCACCTCCGCTACACCGCCGCCGACCAGCTGCTCCGGCTCATGGCCGACCCAGACACACCCGGTGCGGTCGTGACTGTTGAGGACCGTAACCAGCCTGTCCCGCTCCGAGCCGACTCGGTCCTCTGGGACCTGACCAAAGACGAGATACGCGCCACCGATATCCGCGGCGGCACCGCCCCAGTCAGTAGGTGAGCAGCCCATGTCAGCCGCTGATGTTCACTGCGTCTTTGAATGCAGCAAACCGCTCGTCGATCTCCTCACGCTTCAGCGTCTTGAGTCGCTCCACGCTGAAGGCTTCGATCGTGAAGCTGGCGACGACGGTGCCGAACGCCATCGCGGTCCGCAGTGTGTCGAGGCCCACCGAGCCGTCGGCCCCTGCCGCGGCGAGGTAACCCATCATCCCGGCCGCGAACGTGTCGCCCGCACCGGTCGGATCGACAACGGCCTTGGCGGGGAACGCGGGCATCACGGCATACCCGTCGCTGTGCGACACCATCGCCCCGTGCTCGCCCTTCTTCACGACGACGAACTTCGGCCCCATCGCCCGCACCGCGTCGGCGGCCTTGATCACGTTCGACTCGCCGGTGAGCATCTTCGCTTCGATGTCGTTGATCACGACGCCGTCGATCCGCCCGAACAGTTCGACAAGCTGATCGCGGTACTGCTCGATATACAGCTCGATCGTGTCGGCCATCACCAGCTCCCGGTTCGGGAACGCATCGAGCAACTCCAGTTGGTTCGCCGGGGTGGTGGTGGCGAGGAACACATGCCGGCTGTCCGCGAACGCGTCGGGCACGGGCGGCAGCGCCTCGGCGATCACGCCAAGCTCGATCCCCAGCGTGTCGCGGTCGTTCATGTTCTCGTGGTACTTGCCGTGCCACCGGAACGTTTTGGAACCGGCCCGGCGTTCAAGGCCGGTCGTATCGACGCCGAAGTGCGTAAACAGCTCGACGTGCTCGTCGGGGAAGTCCTCGCCGACCGCGCCGACCAGCCGGACATCGCCGAAGTAGCTCGCCGCGGCGGCGAAGTAGATCGCACTGCCGCCAACCACATCATCCGCCCGCCCGTCCGGCGTCTCGATGGTGTCGATCCCGATGCTTCCCGTGACAATCAATGGCATAAGTCTTCTCTTCCTTGGTTTGCAAACGCGTTTACTTGAACCCGCCCATTTTGCAGATGACCTTCCACTCCTTGGCGGTCACCGGCTGCACCGACAGCCGGCTGTTGTTGACCAGCACCATATCGCTCAGAGCGTCGACGCCCTTGATGTCGCCGAGTGTGACGGTCGTGGGCATGTCGCCGATGGCTTTGACCGTGACCATGCCGAAGCCTTTGCCGGTTTGGTCGGTGGGGTCGAGTTCCCAGGCCTTGGTGACCTCGACGACGCCGACGATGGTCTTCTCTTTGACCGAGTGATAGAAGAAGCAGCGGTCGCCCTTGCCCATGGCCTTCATGTTGTTATTGGCCTGGTAATTGCGGACGCCGTCCCACTCGGTGGACTTGCCCTTGGCCGAGGTCTGGTCGGTCCACGACCAGTTGCCCGGCTCGGTCTTGATCAGCCAGTACTTCATGTCGTCTCCAGAGCAAATAAGCAGTTGTCGATCCGGCGTAGCGTCGCGGCTTTGCCCATGAGCTGCAGGGTCAAGTCGATCGGCGGGCTCACGGGTGCCCCGGTGAGCGCGACGCGGAGGGGCTGGGCGACGCTGCCCATGTTCTTGAGGCCTTGCTCGGTGGCGTAACCCTCAACCGCAGCGTGCAAGGCGGGGGCGGTCCAGTCGTCTATGGCTTCCAACACGCTGCGGAATCCACGCAACACCTTCAAGCCCTCGCCGTCGTTCTTCAGCACCGCCTTCTTCACGCCCTTGTTCGTCGCGTCGTATGTGATCTCGCTGTCATCGCACACGAAGAACCGGTTCTGCTGGGCGACCTCCTCCAGCGTCCGGCTGCGTTCCTGCACGGCGGCACAAAACGCCGCGAACGCGTCTGTGTCTTCGACAATGGTGCCGAACGCCGGGTGATAGTCCCGCAGGTGTTTCGCAAGCCGAGTCGCGAATTCTTCCGGGGGCATCTCGACCAATGCTTCGAGATTGAACTTGAAGAGCTTGTCGCGGTCGAACTTCGCGTTGACCTTGCCGACGCGGTCGAGGTCGAAGCGGTCCTTGATGAACGAGAGCGGGTCAGCCCCGAAACGTTCGATGTTGTCGCCCGGCGACCAGCCGAGCAGAGCGAGGTAGTTGCACAAGACCGCGGGCAGGTAGCCCGAGCGGCGGAAGTCGGCGACGTTGATCTCGGGGAGTTGCAGGCCCAGGGTTTCGGCGATCGCTTCGGCAACGTCCAACTCGTCGTGCTCTTTGCCGAGGAACGCCTTGAGGTAGGTGTCTTCAACACCGGCGACGGCTTCGAGGCTCTGCTCGGTCGCGGCCTTACGTGCGGCTTTCGCCTTGTCCCGCTTCGACATCTTTGAGCCGTCGGGGTTCATGATCGATGCGGTGTGGGCGTAGACCGGTTCGTCGAAGCCCAGCGCCCGCTGCAGGGCGATGTGCTTGGGCGTGTTGTTCAGGTGTTCCTGGCCACGGATGACGTGGGTGACGCCCATGTCAGCGTCGTCAACGACGACCGCGAAGTGGAACGTCGGGAAGAAGCCCCCGGCGGCGCCCTTGCGGATGATGAAGTCTTCGAGTTGGTCGGCCTTGAACGTGACTTCGCCGAACACCGCGTCGGTGAAGGTGATGTCGTTGTTCATGCGGAAGCGGATGGCGTCGCCGTCTTCGTAGGCCTGGCCGGAGGCGAGCAGGCGGTCGAGGTGCTGGTTGTAGAGGTCGAGCCGCTCGGATTGTTTGGGGATCGCCCCGTTGTTGTCCCAGTCCAGATCGATCCATTTCAGGTCTTCGAGGATGGCGTCGGCGGCGGCGTCGGAGGAGCGGGCGCGGTCGGTGTCTTCGAGCCGGAGGAGGAACTGGCCGCCGTGTTTGCAGGCGTAGGCCCAGGCGAAGAGGGCGGTGCGGGCCCCGCCGACGTGGAGCAGGCCGGTGGGCGAAGGGGCGAAGCGGGTGACAACGGTTTTAGCATTGGCCATGGGCGGCGGATTGTAAGGGGGTGGCCTCGGGGCGTTGGGATTTGGGTTGACGCATCATTTTGTTTGGTCTATTTTAGGTATCATGAGCGAGCCTGATTTTCGTGATGCGTTGCCCGATGGTCTTGCTCACCGACGCGGGGCGGGGCTGAACCCGGGAAACCGGTTCGAGGCGAACCGGGTGCACGTGCGGGGCGAGGAGCGGGACCGGCAGCGGGCGGAGCGGGAAGCGGAAGACGCGGAGCGGCGGGACGCGGGGATGAATAAGTCTGGGCCCAAGCGGGTGGAGCTGACGGTGGTGCCGGACCAGACGGTGCGGGTGATCAACCGGGTGGACCGCAGCTCGGATGTGCCGTTCGACTGGACGCTGAACCCGTACCGCGGCTGCGAGCACGGCTGCATCTACTGCTTCGCACGGCCATACCACGAGTACCTGGGCTACTCGTGCGGGCTGGACTTTGAGACCAAGATCGTGGCGAAGTTCGATGCCCCGGAGTTGCTTAAGCGCGAGCTCGCGAAGCCGTCGTGGAAGGGTGAGCCGATCGTGATGTCGGCGATCACGGACATCTACCAGCCGATCGAGAAGAAGTACGAGCTGTCCCGGCGGTGCCTGGAGGTCTTAGCGGACTGCGGTCAGGCGACGAGCACGATGACGAAGAACACGCTGGTGCTGCGTGACCTGGACCTGTGGCAGGTGCTGGGGCACCAGAACGCGGGGCGGGTGATCGTGACGCTGGTGACGCTGGATGACGAGCTGGCGGGGCGGTTGGAGCCCAGGGCGTCGCCGCCGTCGGCCCGGCTGCGAATCATCCGGGAGTTGGTGAAGGCGAAGATTCCGGTGGGCGTGAATATCGCGCCGGTGATCCCGGGGCTGACCGACACGGAGATCCCCGCATTACTGGAGGCGGTTGCGGACGCGGGGGCGAAGCGGGTTGCGTGGGTGCTGCTCCGGCTGCCGCATCAGATCAAGGATTTGTTCCTGGACTGGCTGGACCGGAATGTGCACCCGGACCGGGCGCGGAAGGTCGAGTCGCTGATCCGGCAGGCCCGCGGGGGCAAGCTGTATCAGGCCGGACGCCGGGGCGATCGGGTGGGGCGGGCGGAGGTGGAACGGCAGCGGATGCGGGCGGAGTCGTTACTGAACCATCACTCACCGCGTCCGCACGATCGCCCGTCGGACGACTCGGTGACGAAGCTGGTCCAGTCTCGGCCGTCGCGGTCGCACGATCGCCGGCGGGGCGATGGGCACCACGCCGACCAGATCCGCCGGGTCTTTGATGTGTACACCCGGCGCTACGGGCTCAACCGTGATGTCCGGCCCATGAACACCCGGGCGTTCACCCGCCCGAGCATGCACGGCCAGCTGGGGCTGTTTAACGATGCCTGACCGGGCGGGTGTGCTCGAGAGCGGGACGCTTCGCGTCTCCCGCTACACGCCAAGGAAAGAAGCGTTAAACGTTGACTGAGGGTGATTGGAGTTGCTCGAGCCGTTGGGGCAGTGGGCCGATTTGCTGATCGATCCAGGCGAGGTCGTCCGGGGTGAGTTCTTGTCGCCAGTCGACGGGCTGGAGGCCGTCGGATCGGCCGACGGTGGTGGTGGCTTGGGGGCGGACGGTGAGCACGCGTTGTACGCGGCTGTGGAACCGGCTGCGGAGCTTGGCGGGCAGCCGGGGCTCGTCGGGCATTGGCTGCAGGCGGAGGTGGTTACCGAGCCGGCGGATGGTGTGGACGCGGTCGTTGATCAGTGACTCGAAGGCGATCGGGATGACGCGGGCGTCGGGCGCATCGAGCCAGCCCTCGACGTGCTGCCGCCAGGCTGTGATGCGGTTGCGCCCGTGGTCTTCTTGCCGGATGAACTCGGCGAGTGGCTTGAGGGCGTCGGGCGAGAAGCGGCGCATGTAGAGGTGAAGCGAGCACATGACCCGACGCACATCGCGGTAGACGTAGACCCAGTCGGCGTGCTGGTAGAGCCAGGCGTGCAGCTCGGGGTGGCTCTGTTGGAGAGCGGGGAGTCCTGGGTCGCTGTGGGCTTTGAACAGGGGACGCTGCGCCCGCCCGGCTCGTCGGAGTAGCCGATCGATTGGTTCGTTGCCCTGCGTGAGGTGCTCGACGACGGTGTAGAGGTCGCGCTGCGGGCGGGTCGGCCACTTCCAGCCGCGGGTTTCGGGGAAGTTCAGCCGGAGGGTATCGAGGGTCAGGTGGGTGCCCGATCGCCGGTGGCTGACGATGACGATGGGGCGTCCGAGCTTGCTCAGTGTCTCGGTCAATGATCCGGTGGAGGGTGCAGACATGGGGTGGGGGTGCCGCGGCGGGATGGATGCCGGTGGGAGATGGGTTTGCGGCGGCAGTATAAGCCGGGCTTATTTGAGCCTTGGGTCAGTAGCGATTGAGCGGGGGCTGTGGGTTCGCGAAGGGTAGGGCAGGGTCGGTGAGATTCGGGCTCGCGTCTGCTGACATCCTGCCAGTTGAGCAGCCGGCGGCGCAGGCGACTGCCGTGGCACTGCATTTTTGATCCACCGCCGAGGCCCAAACCGCCGATAGCGTGGATGTTGCAGGTCGTGACGGCGAACCTCCAGCGAGTTTCCGCAGGTACACCCCTTGCAACCACATTGACGATCTGGCCTAGCTACTATGCAGTAAGAAGAAAGCCGCGACCCTGTGTACCCCACCCAAGGGGGACTACCCGAAAGGTCTTCCATGTTCGAACGCTTCACCGACCGCGCCCGCAAAGTCATGGCCCTGGCCAACCAGGAAGCCCAGCGGTTCAACCACGAATACATCGGCACCGAACATATCCTGCTCGGGCTGGTCAAAGAAGGCTCCGGCGTCGGGGCCAACGTGCTCAAGAACCTGGAGGTCGACCTCCGCAAGGTCCGCATCGAGGTCGAGAAGCTGGTCAAGTCCGGCCCAGACATGGTCACCATGGGCAAGCTCCCGCAGACGCCGCGGGCCAAGAAGGTCATCGAGTATGCGATCGAAGAGGCCCGGAACCTCAACCACAACTACGTCGGCACCGAGCACCTGCTGCTCGGGCTGCTGCGTGAACAGGAAGGCGTGGCCGCTCAGGTCTTGATGAACCTCGGACTGAAGCTCGACGAAGTCCGTGACGAAGTGCTGAACCTGCTCGGAGCTGGCGTCGACCCGGAAGAGACGAGCACGTCGTCCGACGGCGGCGAGGGTGGTGGCAGTAGCAGCGGCAAGTCTGGTAAGACCAAGTCCAAGACCCCGGCTCTCGACAGCTTCGGGCGTGACCTCACAGAGCTGGCCCGTGAAGAAACGCTGGACCCTGTGATCGGGCGTGCGAACGAGATCGAACGGCTCGTGCAGATCCTCTGCCGCCGGACCAAGAACAACCCCGTGCTGCTCGGTGAGGCTGGCGTCGGCAAGACCGCCATCGTCGAAGGCCTCGCCCAACGCATCATCACGCAGGACGTCCCTGAGATCCTGCTCGAACGCCGTATCGTTGTGCTCGACTTGGCCATGATGGTGGCCGGCACAAAGTACCGCGGTCAGTTTGAGGAACGCATCAAAGCCGTCATGAACGAAGTGCGTCGTGCCAAGAACGTGCTGCTGTTCATCGACGAGCTCCACACGCTGGTAGGCGCCGGCGGCGCGGAAGGCGCGATCGATGCGTCGAACGTATTGAAGCCTGCGCTCTCGCGTGGCGAGATCCAGTGCATCGGTGCGACGACCCTCGACGAGTACCGCAAGTACATCGAGAAGGACGGGGCCCTTGAGCGTCGGTTCCAGACCATCATGGTCGAGCCGCCGAACAAGGAAGACACGATCGAGATCATCAAGGGGCTGCGTGACCGCTACGAGGCCCACCACCGGGTGCAGATCACCGACGAGGCGGTCACCGCCGCGGTCGAGCTGTCCGAGCGTTACATCTCGGCACGGGTTCAGCCGGACAAGTCGATCGATGTGATCGACGAGGCCGGGGCCCGCATCCGCCTCAAGTCGATGAGCAAGCCGCCGAACCTCGCCGATACAGAGGCCCAGATCGAGAAGCTGAGCATCGAGAAGGACGAGGCGGTGAAGGCTGCAGACTACGAGAAGGCCGCCGAGCTGCGCGACGAGGCCGAGAAGCTGCGTCGTGAGAAGGAACAGATCCAGCGTGACTGGCGGGCGAAGGCCAAGGAAGTGGACGGCGTCGTGGACGAAGAGGTCGTCGCCGAGGTTGTCTCCAAGATGACCGGCGTCCCGCTGACCAAGCTCGAGAAGGCCGAGTCGCAGCGGCTGCTCCAGCTCGAAGGTGAGTTGCACAAGACTGTGGTCTCTCAGGAAGAAGCGGTCAAGGCCATCTCCAAGGCGATCCGTAAGGCCCGCGCCGGCCTCAAAGACCCCAAGCAGCCCGTCGGCTCGTTCGTGTTCGTCGGCCCGTCCGGCGTCGGCAAGACGCTGCTCTGCAAAGCCCTCGCGGAGTTCATGTTCGGCGGGCAGGACTCGCTGATCCGCATCGACATGTCTGAGTACATGGAGAAGCACAACGTCTCCCGCCTCATCGGTGCCCCTCCCGGGTACGTCGGCTACGAGGAGGGCGGCCAGCTCACCGAACAGATCCGCCGCAAGCCCTACTCCGTGGTCCTGCTCGACGAGATCGAGAAGGCCCACCCCGACGTCTTCAACATGCTCCTGCAGATCATGGAGGAGGGCGAGCTCACCGACTCGTTCGGCCGGCACGTTGATTTCCGCAACGTGATCCTGATCATGACCTCGAACATCGGGGCCGAGCTGATCAAGAACAAGGGCGGTTTTGGGTTTGCCAAGCGTGACGCCGAGGCCGACTACAGCAAGATCAAGCAGACGCTGACCAGCGAGATCGAACGCTTCTTCCGCCCCGAGTTCATCAACCGGCTCGACGACATCATCGTCTTCCGGCCGCTGGTCAAAGAAGACCTGCACACCATCGTCGAGTACGAGCTCAAGAAGGTGTTCAAGCGTCTGGAAGAACGTGAGATCGAGCTCCAGCCCGACGAATCCGCCAAGGACTTCCTCATCGAGAAGGGCTACAACCCCGACTATGGAGCCCGGCCGCTACGGCGTGCGATCGCTCAGTTCGTAGAGGACCCGCTGTCCGAAGCGCTGCTCCGCGAAGAAATTCGTTCGGGCCAGATCGTTACCCTCACCAAGGCCGAGGACGGCGAGAAGCTCGATTACCGGACCGAAGACAAGCCCACGCCCGAGCCCCAAGCCGAAGCCGTCCCGAGCGGGGCGTCTGACAGCGAAGACGACGGCGGCGACGAAGTGGCCTCCGCTGGGGCTTAACCCGTAATTCAAAACGATCAAAACAGCAGCCGTGAATCACCGGATTCACGGCTGTTTTTCTTGCCTAGAGCCGCTCAGGACGCGTGCGGCTAGGTGTTTCTCCTAATAACTCTGGTCTCACAATCGGGTGAAGTCCCCCGCGCGCCTAACCGATCCTACTTCCAGAGGCTGCACCATCTGCGGCCGGCTTGTTCCTCAGGGGGGTTTCGCTGGCTCACGCTCGGCGTCACGCCCACCTTCTCCTGGGATAGACGATGACCAGCCCGATCCTGGACCGAATCCTCGAGTCGTCTCGGCTCCCCAGCCTGCCGACCATTGCGCTCGAGATCATTGAGCTGGTCCAGCGCCCCGATGTCTCCATTCCCGAGATCGCCGAAACCCTCCAGCAGGACCCGGCCCTCGCTTCCAAGGTCCTCAAGACCGTCAACTCCAGCTTCTACGCCCAGACCAGCGCGGTCAGCTCGGTGTCCCAGGCGCTCGTCGTCATGGGGCTCCGCTCTGTGAAGACCCTTGCCCTGGGCTTCAGCCTGGTGGGCAACCTGCAGGAGATCTCGGCCGATGAGTTCGCCGAGCTGGGGTTCTGGCGTCGCAGCCTGTTTGCCGCCACCGCTGCGAAGCGGATCGCCGAGGCGATCGAGTTCCCTCAGCAGGAAGAGTGCTTCCTCGGGGCCCTGATGCAGGACCTGGGCATGCTCGCCATGCAGCAGACCTTGGGCGAAGAATACGCCGTGATCGTTCAGGCGGCCGGCAACGAACACAACAAGCTCCGCCGCTACGAGCGTGAGTCGATGGAGGTTGATCACGCGGTGGTCGGCGGTGTCCTCGCCGAGAAGTGGCACCTGCCCGAGGTGCTCGCCGAGCCGATCCGCTACCACGAAACGCCCGACGAAGCACCGGCGCCGCTGCGGAAGCTGGTGCGGGTGATCGCCGCCGGCAGCCGGGTCGCCGAGCACTACAACGACCCCGACAACCCCGAACATATCGAGGACTACTTCCGCTGCATGCAGCAGTGGTTTAACCTGTCCGCCGACGAGTCCCGCCCCATCGTCGACGACCTGATGGGGCCAACGCGTGAGATGCAGCGCCTCTTCGAGCTGCCCACCGGCGAGCTCGGCGACCCGGCTTACATCATGGCCAAAGCCCAGGAAGCCATGGAGAACATCTCCCTGGAAAGCCAGGCCGAGATCCATCAGCTCGAAGCCGCCAACCAACGCCTCAACGCCGAGGTCAACACCGACACGCTCACCGGCGTCGCCAACCGCAAGCACTTCAACGAGTACATCACCGAGAGCTTCGTCGCCTCAGGTGCCCACCGGCCGCTCTCGGTTATGTTCCTCGACGCCGACCACTTCAAGCAGTTCAACGACACCTACGGCCACGCCACCGGCGACCGTGTCCTCATTGAGCTGGGACGTATCCTCCGCGAGCTCTTCGATAAGCCCTGTCTACCCTGCCGTTACGGCGGGGAAGAATTCAGCGTCATCCTCCCGGGCGTGGACCGCAAAGAAGCCGCCGTCCGGGCTGAGACCCTCCGCCAAGCGATCGAGGCCACCACCGTCCCTTCCGACAAGGGCGAAGCCCTGAAGGTCACCGCCAGCATCGGCGTCGCTTGCCACGACGGCTCGGTCTTCCGCCACCCCGATCAACTGGTCAAGGCCGCCGACAAGGCCGTCTACGCCGCGAAGGGGTCGGGCCGAAACTGCGTCCGCGTCTTCACACCCCGCCCCGCCAACACCGCGGCCTGACCCGTCTGACCCCCTTCACACCGCCGGCTCGCCCACCCCGCTGAGCCGTTCCGCGATCTGGATCGCGTTGAGCGCCGCGCCCTTGCGAACCTGATCCCCACACACGAACAGGTCCAAGCCCATCCCCTTGTCCTGTGAGATATCCCGCCGAATCCGACCCACAAACACATCGTCCTGGTCGCTCGCGTCCAACGGCGTCGGGAACCGGTTCGCCGCCCGGTCATCGATGAGCTGTACTCCGGGTGCGTCCGCCAGCAACGCCCGTGCGTCGTCTTCCGATAGCGGCTTCGCGAACGTCAGGTTGATGCTCTCCGCGTGAGCCCGCATGACCGGCACCCGCACGCACGTCGCGGTGATCCGGACCGACGCGTCGCCCCAGATCTTGTGCGTCTCTTTGACCATCTTCATCTCTTCGGTGTTGTAACCCTCTGGCCCGAGATCGCTGTTGTGGCTGAACAGGTTGAACGCGTACGGCAGCCCGAAGATGTCCTGTGTGTAGTCCGCCGGCGCGACCCCGTCCAAGGCTTCACGCGTCTGCTGCTCGAGCTCCGCCATCGCCGCCGCCCCCGCACCCGACGCCGCCTGGTACGTGCTGACCACCATCCGTTCAACACCCACCGCCCGGTGCAACGGCGTGACCGCCATGAGCATGATGATCGTCGAGCAGTTCGGGTTGGCGATGATCGACCCCGAGCCCTTGCCGCCGCCTAGCTTCACGCCCGCCATCGCCTCGGGGTTCACCTCCGGCACCACCAGCGGTACGCCCTCTGTCATCCGGAACGCCGAGGAGTTGTCCACCACCACCGCCCCCGCCTCCGCCGCGATCGGCCCAAACGTCTTGCTGATCGAACCACCTGCCGAGAACAGCGCCACCTCCACACCCTCGAAGCTCTGCTCCGTGAGCTCTTCCACCACCAACTCCCGCCCGTCACATACCACCGTCTTCCCCGCGCTGCGTGCCGACGCCAACACCCGCAGCTCCGAGTACGCCAAACTGCGCTGCTCGATCAACCGCAGAAACTCCTGGCCGACCGCACCGGTCACTCCAGCGATCGCGTAAACCGGTGCAGACGAATCAACAGGCATCACAAGCTCCTTTGGGCCAATCGGGCGAACCCAAAACTATACCACCCACCCGTCCCCCATAAAGCCGCGGCCGTCGGTCGCGGCCCGTCTCTCCAGACGCGTTGAGCTTTGCCCGCCGCTCCTACCGAGCAACTACCCCACCAACGCCTCCGGCAGCTCCGGGGTCGCCCCCGCCTGACCCGCCACAAACGCGCCGACCCGATTTGATAGGTCCGCGACCTCTTGCAACGGCAGCCGACGCACCAATCCCACCAACACCGACGCCGACACCGAATCCCCCGCACCCACCGCATCCGCACCCTCACCCCGAAGTGCTTGCGCCGGCACCCCGTCCACCGTCCCGCTCGGCGTGACCAACCGGGTCCCCTCCGCACCCCGCGTCACCACCACCCCGTCCAGCTTGAAGCTGGAAATCAGCCCTTCCGCCCCGTCGCAGTGCAGCAGCCCGCACACTTCGTCCAGCTCCGCCTTGTTCAGCTTCACCCACGACGCGATCTCGCAGCTCCGCCGCAAAATCCGGGTGTCATAGAACTCCTGCCGAAGGTTCGCGTCAAATAACCGGACCCCATGCATGCACGACTCAACAAACCGGTAGATCGTGTTTCGGCTCTGCCCATCCCGCTGAGCCAGCGACCCGAAGCACACCGCGTCGGTCTCCTGCGCCAGCGTCTCCATCTGCGGGTCCCACTGCAGGTTGTCCCACGCGACCCGCTCCACAATCTCGTAGCTCGGCTCCCCCGACGCATCGACCCGCACATAGACCCGGCCGGTCGCCCGGTCCGGATCGATCTGCACATGCTCGGCCGTCATCCCCCGCTCCTTCAGCTCATCCAGCATCAGCCGCCCCAGCCGATCGTCCCCGATCCGCGACAGCACCACCCCCGCTACCCCCTGCGCTTGCCCGAGCCGCTGCGCATGCACCGCCACGTTCAGCGGGGCCCCGCCCAGACGCTCTTCGCCGCCCACTACGTCGTACAACGCTTCGCCAATCCCTACGATCGTGAACTGTGCCGTCATAGCCCCGTAAGATAGGCACACCGAGCGAATCCCGCCCAGATCGCTTCGAGCCCCGCCGGCCTGCACCGAGTCACCCCTAGCCTCCGCAGACAACCATGCCCAAAGCCGGGAAACCCATCAAACCGCTCTTCGATCACGACCCGCAAGGTCAAAGCAGCCCATGGTTCTTCGCGGTCATCCTGACCCTCCTGGTCGTGGTGATCAGTTCCGCTGCCCACGCCCAGAACGCCCCCAGCAACCTGCCCATCTTCGTCAACGACTCCCGTGAGGCTCAGGAGCTCGCCGCCGAAACCGACCGCCTCATCGGCGAGAACCGTCACGACGCCGCGGCCGCCACGCTCCAACGCGTACTCGACCGCCACGCCAATACCCTCATGGCCGTCACCGAGGACCGCTACGTCGCCACCTCACTCTGGGCCCGCCAAGCCCTCCTCGATGACCGCACGCTCCTCGACGCCTACCGCCGACGCTTCCAGGCCGTCGCCGAGCATGCCTTCGGCCAGGCCCGCACCGCACGCGACGACGCCGAAGTCCTCCGGCTGATCCACCGCTACCCGTTGACCCGGCAGTCCCTCGACGCCGGGCTCTGGCTCATCGGGCGCGACCTCGAGGCCGCCCGTGCCCGCCCCGCACTTTCTCTCATCCAGCGCTTCGACAACCACCCCGACCGCGACGTCGTGGCCGCCACCCTCGACTACCTCGCCGGCGTCGCCGCCACGCTCGCCGACGACCCGATCCTTGCCGACACCTTCGCCGAACGCCTCCGCCTCGCCGCTGCCGATACCGAACTGAATCGGCTCGACGCCCTGCGTGCCTCCCTCCGCCCCCTACCCGATCACACCCCTGCCGACCATCAGCCCGCCTCCAGCGACCCGCTCCCCGACTTCGGCCCCGAGCCGCCACCGCTGACCGAGCCGCTCTGGGTCCGCGACCTCGCCGAGACCGACATCAACATCGGCGTCAAGCCCGACGCCACCGAGCCCGACATCCAGATCCCCCTCCCCGGGCAGGACCGCCTCGTGCCCGACCCCCGTGCCCGCGACGTGTTCCCCGGGCAGATGCCCAACATCCGCATCCAAGCCGCACAGCAGAACAACGGCAACCCCCGCCCCATCACCGTCCACCCCGCCCTCGCCAACCGCCAGCTCCTGATCAACGATGGGCTCAACGTGCAAGCCATCGACCCCTTCTCGGGCCGGCTGCTCTGGCGCTTCGACTTCCTGCCCTTCTTCGACCTGCCCAACTGGGAAGGGGCCGAGCTCAACAACCGACGCATCCGCAACTTCCAGCCGATGCCCGACGTCCGCGGCGTTGCCATCCAACACCGCAGCGTCTTCGCCGTGCTGGGCTACGCCTTCCTCTACCAGCAAGACGACAACGCCCGCCGGCAGACCAACCTCGTCGCCCTCGACCAAGACACCGGCAAGCTCCGCTGGCGCGTGAGCCCAATCACGGCCGACCCGTCCCTCGAAGGCGGCTTCTTCTTCGGCACCCCACTGGCCGGCCGAGACCACGTCTACGTTATGGCCCGCAAGACCCAGCGCCGCGGCTTCCACGACACCTACGCCCTCGCCCTCGACGCCCGGACCGGCCAGCTCGCCTGGCGCGTCCACCTCTCCAGCGTCGCGCCCTATGGCTCACGCGTGAACCAGAGGGCCCCGACCCTGATGTCGCTCGACCGGGGCACCCTCTACCTCACCGACGCCATCGGGACCGCCGCCGCCATCGACGCCCGCTCCGGCACCGCCCGCTGGGTCCGCATCCTCGCCGACGACGGGCTCACCGGACGCGACCGCCTGCGTGTCCGCCGCGAAGCCGCCGCCGGCCCGCCCGTCCGCCTCCCCGCCGGGCTCGTCGTCCCCATCATCACCGGTCGGCAACCCGCCTACGTCGTCGACCCCGCGACCGGGGAAGACCGCTCCGATCAGTTCCAGCTCACCACCACCCCCTGGGCCACCTTCACCCAGGCCCGCGCCGCCGACGGCGACCTGCTCCTCATCGGGCGCCAAGTCACCCGCCTCAACGGCCACACCCTCGAGCCCATCTGGTCCCGACAGACCAACCTCAACGCCGTCGGCCAAGCCGCGCTCAGCCGGAACCACCTCGTCATCGCCGGCAACCGCGAGCTCGCCGTCCTCGACCTCAACAACGCCGGCCGCATCATCCGCCAGCACGACGCCCTCACCGGCAGCCTCGCCGCCGGACCCAACGCCTTGTTCCTCGTCAACCAGGAAAACGCCGCCGGCTACATGACCTGGGACCACGCCTACACCCGCCTGCGCCAGCAGATCGATCAGGTCCCCGAAGACCCGCAGCCCGCCCTCGGCCTCGCATACCTCGGCTTCCGCAACGCACGGGCCGAAGGCCTCCTCGAAGGCCTCGACCTCGCCATCGAATCCGTCGAGCTCGCCGAGACCCCCTCTGCTGCCGCCGCATCCACACCCGACACCCGCGAACGCGTCATCGCACAGATGCTCCTCTACGCCGCCGACGCCCGCACCGGCGCCGTCCCCAATGCCGACCCCCGACACGCCATCGACACCCGTCAATCCATCTACGACCGCATCGCCCTACTGACCCAGACCGCCTCGCAAGAGGTCCGCTACCACCTCTCCATCGCCCGCTTCTACATCGAGACCGAGCGCCCCAGCGACGCGGTCGGCCACTACCAGGCTGTGTTGATGGACGACCTGCTCGCCAACGAGCCTTACACCGACAGCTCCATCGCCCGCCGTGCCGGGCTCGAAGCCCGGCAGCAACTCCGCGGCCTCCACGAACGCTTCGGCCCCGCCGTTTACGAAGCCTTCGACGCCCAGGCCGCCGTGCTCTTCGAGGAGATGCAGCTCGACGGCACCGACTCGCCCGAGGCCCTGATCCGCCTCGCCGAGACCTTCCCCGTCGCCACCGTCACGCCCCGCGTGCTCGCCCTCGCTGCCGAGCGCCTCGACCAGCGCGGCGACCTCTCCCGCGCCATCACCTTCTACCGCCGCGCCTTCCGCCAGGCCCGTGACCGCAACACCCAAGCCGTCATCGCCGGCCAGCTCGCCCACTGCTACACCACCAACGAACGCCCCGCCGCCGCCATCCGCTGGCTCCAACGCATCGAGACGCTCCACCCCGGGCTCCTCCCCCTCGACCCCGCCGACCAGAACACCCCCACCGACCCCCTCGCCTGGGCTGACCGCCTCCGCTCCCTCCCCAACGCCCACCGCCTAGTCCCCACCTACTCCGCAAAGCTCGAACAGCCCTTCGTCCTTCCTGGCCGCATCGTCCCCGCCGCACCCGACGCCTACGCCCTCACCCCCGACCGCCTGCTCATCCAGAACGGCAATCGCCTCGAGCTCTACCACACCCCCCTCACCAGCCCCACTCCGAAACCCGCATGGAGCATCGCCCTGCCCCAGGGCCCCGAGCCCATCCAGGCCCTGGCCATCGACACCGACCGCTCCGTCCTCCACCTCCAGAACTCTCAGCGCATCGTCTGCCTCTCCAACTTCGACGGCGGCGTCCTCTGGGAGATCCGTTCGCTTCCCGACCTCTTCGCCCCGCTGGCCCCCAAGCTCGAACCTGCTCGAACCACCGCCGAAAACCGCGACGACAACGTGGTCATCCGCGGACGCATCCGCGTCGAAGTCAACGGCCAGGTCGTCCAGGACCGCGACTTGAACAACAACGACCTCCGCTCCTCCGAACTCCGCGCCGCCCTCCAGCCCGTCGGGCCGCCGTTCCGCCTCCTCGCCACCGAGTCCATCCTCTGCATCGTCAACCAGACCGGCCAGCTCGCCGCCATCGACCTCCACTCCGGCGACACCCTCTGGACCCGCGCCTCCCGCATCGCCAACACCCTCCACGCCACCGCCAACGACAACCTCGTCGCCCTCGCCGGCGCCGCCCCCGGCCCCGGCAACTCCACCGCCTACTGGGTCTCCGCCTTCGACCTCTACACCGGCGAGCAGGCCTTCAACCCCCTCTCCTCCCGGCACCGCCCCCAATGGCTCGGGCTCAGCCCCGCCTCGCAACTCCTGTTCACCGCCAAGGACAGCGCCTACGCCTTCTCCACCGCGTCCGGCCGACGCCTCTGGATCCAGCCCCAACTCGGGCTCACCCTCGCCGGCCAAGGCTGGGTCGGTGTCGACTACATCGCACTCGCCGACGACGAGCAGGGCATCACCCTCCTCGACCCCGCCGACGGCTCGAT
Source organism: Planctomycetota bacterium (assembly GCA_039025195.1). Taxonomy (GTDB): domain Bacteria; phylum Planctomycetota; class Phycisphaerae; order Phycisphaerales; family Phycisphaeraceae; genus JBCCOW01. Next base: position 10,554 of record JBCCOW010000040.1, on the reverse strand, counting down.
CCGACGACGCGTCAGCGTCCGCAGCAACAGCCGCCGCCAGGCCCCCAACTTCCTCCCCACGCCCGGCGGCTTCTTCACCTGGTCCTCCCGCGGCGTCAAACACCTGCTCCCGACCGGTCAGACCAAATGGTCCGACGGCCTCGCCCTCTACCAAGACCAGATCGCCTGGGCCGCACCCGCGCGCGATACCGTCGTCGCCGTCCTCCAGAAGATCGACCCCAGCCGCGGCATGATCCCCTCCGAGCCGCTCGTCCCGCACCGCATCGCCGTCTTCCACCGCGACTCCGGCATGCTTCTGGCCCAGAGCCAGCTCCCCACCGTTTCCCGCCCCGGACAACTCCTCACCCCAGACGCCCCCGGCGGCCAACGCTTCCTCCCCCCCGAAGCCCGCCTCCTCACCGACGCCCTCGCCGTCTCCCTCGAACAGCACACGCTCCTCATCCCCGCCCAGCCCGCCACCTCCCCATAAAGCCGCCACCGGCGGTGGCGGACGCCAGCCCGATGCCACCGCAAACGCAAGACAGCCTGCCCGACTCAACCTAGTATTCTGCCCAGCGAAGCGCCCACCCCCAACCCCCGCCACACCATGACCCCCACCGCCACCCCCACCGCTGCCGAGTCCCCCACCGCCGACCAGCTCCTCCAGGACGTCCTCCAGCCCACCGACCCCGCGATCGCCAAGCTCATCGCCGCCGAGCAGCTCCGCCAGGAGCACACCCTCGAGATGATCGCCTCCGAGAACCACACCTCCCCCGCGGTCATGGCCACCGTCGGCTCCTGCCTCACCAACAAATACGCCGAGGGCTACCCCGGCAAACGCTACTACTCCGGCTGCACCTACTACGACCAGATCGAGTCCCTCGCCATCGATCGCGCCTGCGAGCTCTTCAACGCCGGCTACGCCAACGTCCAGCCCCACTCCGGCGCCAACGCCAACCTCGCCGTCTTCATGGCCACCCTCGAGCCCGGCGACACCTACCTCTCCATCGAACTCTCCGAAGGCGGACACCTCACCCACGGCAGCCCCGTCAACCTCTCTGGCAAGTGGTTCAACCCCGTCCACTACCCCCTCATCAACGACCCGGCCTCCGACCGCAACGGCCACATCGACTACGACCAGGTCCTCGCCCTCGCCAAGCAGCACCAGCCCAAGCTCATCATCTGCGGCTTCTCCGCCTACCCCCGCACCATCGACTTCGCCAAGTTCCGCGAAGCCGCCGACGCCTGCGGCGCCACCCTCCTCGCCGACATCTCCCACATCTCCGGCCTCATCGCCGGCGGCGCCCACCCCTCGCCCTTCCCCCACTGCCACATCGTCAGCACCACCACCCACAAAACCCTCCGCGGCCCCCGCGGCGGGCTTCTTTTAACCAACGACGAAGACACCGCCAAAGCCCTGAACAAGGCCATCTTCCCCGGCTCCCAGGGCGGCCCTCTCATGCACGTCATCGCCGGCAAGGCCGTCGCCTTCGGCGAGGCCCTCAAGCCCGAGTTCCAGACCTACGCCCAGCAGGTCATCACCAACGCCCAGGCCCTCGCCTCCGCCCTCACCGACCAGGGCTACACCCTCGCCTCCGGCGGCACCGACAACCACCTCCTGCTCATCGACCTCCGACCCACCACCCCCGACCTCACCGGCAAAGCCGCCGCCGAATATCTCGAACAGGCCGGCATCATCACCAACCGCAACACCGTCCCCAACGAGACCCGCAGCCCCTTTCAAACCTCCGGCGTCCGCCTCGGCACCCCCGCCCTCACCACCCGCGGCCTCACCGAACCCCACATGTCCACCGTGGCAGACTTGTTGCACCGGGCTCTATCTTCCGGGGGCAACGCCGAGACCCTCGACACCATCCGCCACGAGGTCGTCGACCTCTGCAAGCAGTTCCCCATGCCGCACTGAGCCACAACGCCCCACCCACCCCACTCGACTCACTCACCCCTCCCCCCGTTTGGCCCGGTCGCTCGCGACCGGTCGCCTTCCACAACCCCCGCACAACCTAAAGCCCGGGGGTCGCCACCCCCTAGCTTCGCGCAGCCGTTGTTCCGTCGTCAGCCACACCCCCCAGCCAGCCACAGCGAGCCGGGGGCGTGTCGCCCCGGCGCAAGCCCTCCGCTCCACCGACTCCTTTCGACTCCCACAACGCCCAAGACCACGCCCGCTTTGGCTTCCCCGTTCGGGGGTCATCATCGGTGCCCGCTAACACCGCAAAGCCGCCATCCTCGCCGCCCTACCTCAACGCCTCCAATACGACTGCGCCACCGAGATTGAGGCCAACCTCACCGAGACCCACGAAATCGCATACCTCCGCCTCCAAGACCTCTCAACTGAATTAACTACCTGACCCCGCCATCGCGAAATGGTTTTGAACCGCAGAAAATGTTCAAAGAGATCAGTCTGGAGGGTTGCAAGACATAAACCGTCAGTTTATACTACCTGTATTGACATCCTGGTCTCCCGCGTGCCCTTGCGGCATTTGCCCGGCGAAACAAACGGGCCTGAAACAGCACTCATCGGGTGCTGACTGCTGAGGGATTTGATCACCCAAATGTGATCCACCTCGGCAAACGCGCTGACCGACGCCCGTCGACCCGCCCCGCGGCGACACGGCCGTCTGCAAGGCCGTGGTTTTGCGATTCATCGTGGATCGCCCACGTGGCTCTAACACAGGAGACCCATTATGAAAGAGGCTGTCGATGATGTTCCGTTATCTGATACTCAGCGAATCGAAACTCTAAAGGAGTTCTGGATCGCGCTGCAGATGTCGGGAGATGCCGGAGCCGCTAGCTGGGACGACTTAGACCCCATTTCGACCCGAGTCACTGAAGCCTTGTACGTCAATAATCTCGGCCGCGCCGAGCATCTGACCTGCAGAGCTGCTGCAATGATTGAAGGGCATGAAGTCGAGTGGTAAGCGTCCCAAAACCAATTTTAAACATGGCCAAGGCCAGATCTAAACTCGAGATCGGATCAGCCGCTCAGGCTTTGCGAGCCTCCCGTGGTCTTACGCAAGCCGAGGCAGCTGACCGGCTCGGGATTTCCACCGTTGCCCTCTCTAAAATTGAGAATGGACACACCGTTCCGTCGTATCCCGTGCTAGAAAAGTTTCGCGAAGTCTACGGTATCGATCCTTTTGTCGTCGCTTGGTCACAAGCCACGCCCGGTACGGTTGAAGATGCTGATCTTGCTCAAAGTATCTCATCGCTTCGGTCTACCATCCGCGCTCAGGTCCAGAACGTACTGAGAGGCGTCGATGCTCAAGATTCAACGTGTTGACCATCTCGCCAGACGGCTAGACATTCCTAAGTCAATTCTGGAACGAGTGGCGTCTAGCAGCGACAGTTTTATCCGTGAGTTGCTACTAACGCCGGCCGAGCCGGATGCAAAGACGCGGATCGTGGTTTGTGTCTGCGGTCATCTACGATTGATACAGCGACGTCTTCATGATCGCGTATTGCTTGGTAGCGCTCAGCCTTCCGCATTTAGTCATGGAGGTGTTCGCGGAAGACACATCAAGTCAAACGCTGCCCCGCACACCGCGTCTGAGCATGTCCTGACCATGGACATTTCAAACTTCTATCCAAGCATTCATTTCCGACGCGTTTACAAGTTTTTTAATGTAAACGCTCAATGCTCACCTGATGTCTCGCGATTGCTCACCAAGCTAACGACGTACAAGCACCATCTCGCCCTTGGCCTAATTACAAGCCCAACAATCGCCAACCTTATTCTTAATCCACTTGATGTGAGGCTTGCGAAAGCGTGTGCGAACGCAGGGTTGCACTATACCCGTTATGTCGATGACATCACCGTGTCTGGCGCCTACAACCTAGATCCGACAAAAGCAGGAATAGAAGGTTTTCTTACCTCGATCCTCGTCAAACAAGGATTCAAAGTTTCCGGTCATAAAACCAAGTACGGTCGCCTATCCGAAGGTGCAACGATCACAAATCTTCGTGTCCGTCATGGTCGCGTCGATGTGAGCCGCAAATTTCTCGATGACCTTCAGAAAATATTTGCTGATGTGGCCAAGGTAGTGTCAGGCCACCAAGTGTGCGATACCTACTACAGCCGTGAGCAGATACGGGGGAAGTGTCAATTTGCAGCTTGGATTAATCCTGAACGACAGAACGCAATCTTTGCGAATTACCGCCGCGTGCCGTGGCGTAAGTATGAACGTAACTGTCTTGCATTGAATCTAGTCAAATTGCGCCCGTCGCTCAGTCGAGCATAATTTCTCCCGTGCCAAGTAGTACAGCGGGTGGCTGGGGCAGAGGCTCGATGATGTTCCGGCCAAGACTGAGGGAGACCTTGCGCTGGAGCCTGGCCCCGTCAGACATTGCCGGCTGCTCCGCGTTTGCCCTTAACAGCTGTTTGGTCCGGTCGCCGCACTGACGGGTCACACTCGGCACTTAGACCGGGGTGTACTCACCCAGGTGCTTCCACCTGAACGGCATCATCCGCCTCGTCACGCTCCTGCGCTGCCTCCACCCGTGCCTTGAGCTTGGCGAAGGCCAGCTCAGCCGCGAGGCTCACATCCAGGTCCGGGTCGCTCCGCCGGGCAGACACCGCACGCCCGGAACGACGGCCGCCGATCTCGCCCAGGATCTCTAGGCACGCGATCCGCACCTCGGGCTTCCGGTGCGTCAGGTGCCGCATCGCCACCGGCTCCGCCACCTCGCCCATGCTGATCAGCGCCGCGGTCACCACGTCCTGTTCCTTGATCAGCCAGCGCCCGATCACCACCGCGTCCGGACGCCCGCCGTTCTCCGCCAGCATCGCGATCGCCTGCGGCACCGACGCCTGGTCCATCGTCGAGTCGCTGAGCATCTTCCGCAGCACCGGGCGGTACAGCGGGTCGGGCCACGCCGCCGCCGCCGTCATCGCCCGGGAACGCAGCGTTGCGTCCGACGACGACATCAGCCGTACCAGACGCATCGCCACCTCTGGCTTCCGATCGTCGGGTTCCATCTTGGCCAGGTCTGACAGGATCGCGACCGCCTCGGACTGCCCCCCGATCGGGACCGTGCCCAGCGTCGGCATCTGCTCCATCAGTCGCCCCACCGCATCGATCCGACGGGGTGCGAGCCGACCCAGCGCCTCCATCACTGCGCCGCGCACCGCGGTGTCCTCGTGGTCTCGCATGGACAGCAGCCGCTCGACCGACGCCACCGTGCCGTGCTCGCTGAGGTACGACACCGCCAGCAGGCAGCCCGCGTCATCCAACGCCCGGATGCCCTGAGACAACGCCCGCATCCCTGCCGTGCTCACGCCGCCCGCCACGCCGATACGTACCGGCCGACGTATGCCGTCAGCCCCACCCGGCAGCCGTGGCGCACCGATGCCGTCCGCTGTGACCTGCTCGATACGAGACACCGCCCCCGTCGCCGCCAAACGTCCCAGCAGGGTCCGCTCCACCGCGTCGGACCGATCCGCCAACGCCTCGACCGCCAGCTTCTGGTCCCAGCACGCCGCGTGGTCGAGGATGAAGTCCAGCGTCTCCGGGTCCTCCAGCTTGGAGAGCGTCTCCAAGAGCGTGTGCGCCTCCCGTGAGCGCTGCAGCACGTCCACGTTCGCCTCGAAGAATGCCATCCCGTGGTCACCGCCCCAGCGGCCGGCCTGGGCGATCACTTCCGATCGGGCGGTGCCCGTCTTGACCCTTACCGCCGCCCCCAACGCCAGCCGCACCGCTTCCCGGTGTGCCGCGTCCGGCTCGTGATACGCCAGATACGCCAGCCCCTCGGCCACTTGCTTGGCGTCGCCGCTCTCCAGCGCCGCCAACGCCTCTTCCATCGTCGCCAACGCCGGGGCCGGCTTGACGATCTGCTCAACTGCAGGTGGGCCCGCCTCAGCCGAGGTGACGCCCGGCTCGGGCTTTGGCACCACCACCACTTCCGTCGGCTCGGGAACCTCCGGCAACGCCGTTTCCTCTGCCGGCTGCGGCAACAGAACCTCGGCCTCCGACGGATCCGACTCCGGCGTCTCCGGGATGAGTGCCACCGCTTGCGGCGTGGGCTGGATCACCGTCTGGGTTTCGCTCTGCGCCCCCGTGGACTGCGTAGTGTCGGCGCCTCCGACCGATGACGTCGATCCCGCAGCAGTACCCCTCGCGTCTGCCACTACCATCGGCCGCGGCGCACTGCCCACGCGGGTGATCATCCCGCTGGCCATCAGCGCACCCATGCCACCCGCCACCACGACCGTCGCCATCACGAGGCTGCCCAGGCCCGCACCCGCGCCCGCCATCGCGCCGCCGACCGCGTCCCGGTCCCGCGAAGGCTCGCCGCCGGTCAGCACCATGCCCCCCGCGTCCGCCGGGTCGGTCGCCAGCAGCATCGGGCGGATCAACTCGTCGTCGCTGGGTTGTGGCAACGCCTCCAGTCCCAGTGCCGACTCCACCCCTTCTACGAACCCGCAGATCGTCGCCGCCACCCGTGCCTGAAACACCTCGAACCGGCCCACCACTGCCGTCCCGACATCCACCACATCCATGAAGTCCGCGCCGTCCGGCACGCGGTCCACCAACGCATCCCCCAGCGACCCCGCACCCATACCACCGATCCCACCCGTTCCCCGCTTGAACGGCAGGGGCTTCTCCGACAGTTGCGTCAACAGCTCCGACAGCAGCCCCACCGACTCCCGGCAGACCGTCTGCAGCCGTTCGACCCCCGCCGCCGACAACGCCCCGGTCTGGGCGATCACCATCGTGGCTGCGGCGATCAGGCTGAGGTTCGCGTCCAGCTCCCTTACCGTCGGGCGGACCGCCTCCAGCGTCTGGCCCGCCGCGACCATCGCCTCGACCCGGTGCAGGCTCAGCTCGGGGCGGTCCTGGAACCGCGGGGCCAGCTCCGGCTCCATCAGCAGCGACAGCCCGATCTGCACTCGGGCCAGCACCGGTTGACTCACGCCCTCCATCTCGATCGACAGCCGGTTGACCTCGCCCTCCCGCCACTCCAGGTCGCGGGCCTCCCGGTCCAGCTCCGTCCGCAGCCGGCCCTTGGCGATCGAGTTCGACAGCTCGAACCGTGTCTGCGACAGCGTGTATGCCTTGCGTGCCTCAACCAGCCGGGCGTGCTGCTGTGCCCACTGACCGGTGAGCGTCCGGGCCTTAGCCCGCTGCCGCATGATCAGCTGCCGGGCCTTGCCCATCGCCGCGACGGATCGCCTCACATCGGTGGGCGGGCGGAGCCAGGTCGCTTTGGGCGGCACCGGCAGGCACAGCATGAGTTCGCTCTGCGCGAACCGCGTCAGGGTCTGCCGGGCGTCGGTCGCCTGCCGGAGCTCGTCCACGAGGTGTGACGAGCCGAGCAGCATCGAGTCGGCAAACGACGAGCCGACCACCCGCCGGTAGTGGTCGCGGGTCAGGTCCTTGCAGTGCGTGTCGAAGGAGGCAAAGAGCGTGCGTGCCGGGCGGACATCGCTGAACAGCCCCGGCTCGTTGAGGTCACGCAACGCGACGATCCGGTCCCGGGCCGAGGGCTCGGTGTCCAGCCACGCGGTGCGGTGGTTCAGCACACCCCGCAGCGCCTTGGCCCGGGCCTCACGCGGTGCCTGTCCCGCCTGCCCGATGATCTCCGCCGGCAGGTTGTTGGTCAGCCGGTGCTTCACCGCCGCCCGCCGAAGGCCCTCGCACACGCGTGCTTCGGTGTCGCTCAAGAGCTGCAGCTCCAGCAGCGACCGCTCGACCGCCGAAGACCCCGCGACGCGTGCCGCTGCGGCGTCCGCGACTTCCGACAGCCCCCGCGTCACCGGCCGACACACGACCCGGCCCGCCAGGCCCACCGCCCCGACCACCTGCCGGGCCACCGAAAACATCGCCAGCCCCAGCCCCGCCACGAGCTTCATCGGCAGCACCCCGCACGCCGACTGCCGACGCAGCCAACGGTCCACCGCGTCATCCTCGGGTTTGGCCGCGTCCTCCAGCCATGCCAGGTTGTGCCGCATCACCGCCGCCGGCCGAGCCAGGTTGCCTAGGCCCGCCCGCACCACCGCCTCGGTCAGCCGGGCTGAGAACAGCTGCACATCCATGCCCGCCGCCAACGGCAGCCCGATGTACACCTGTGTCGGCGCGACGCCGAGCGCCCCCATCGGGCTCCGCGAAAACCCGCCGTCCATCTTCGACTCCAGCCCCAGCACCACCTCGTCCGGCTTCGACACGCCCAACACCGCACACAGCCGATCGATGTGCCCGAACAGCACCTGCTCTTCCTGGCGCGTGATCTCGACCGCCTCGTCCCGCACGAACAGCCCGAAGAACGGCCGAAGCAAAAACGCCATCAGCACCGGCCCCACCGGCACCGGGATCAGCAGCCCCGCATACGGCCACCATCCCTCGGTACTGACCAGACCCCACGCCGCCGACACATACGCCAGCGTGGCATACCCGACAAACACCACCAGCGCGGCGTACAACAGCGGCAGCACCAACATCACCGCCCCGGCCCCGATCAGCCCCAGCTTGAGCCCGCCAGACAGCTCGATTGTTGGCGTGGACGCCGCCGTTGCGTCCGGCTCACCGCCCGATGCAGATGGATCGCCGGACGGGGCCGCGGCAGGGTCTGCCGAGCCCACATCAAGCAGGGGATGCGCTGGTCCTTGCGCGTCAGTTCCTCCATGTTCGCCCGGCATAGTTGACTGCTTTCCGACGGATGCCCCGGATCGAGACGTGAGACGCAGGCCAGGCGCTCACTGACCGACCCTGTAATGCAGCCCCGAGTCTATCACTAAGGCCCCTGCAAGCCACAAGAAAGCACTACGGGGTATCCCTAATGCCCTGTCCCGGGCTTACATACTGGCTTCTGTGTAGCGGGTACACCGAAGGTGCCCGCGGAGACCAACCGGGACGCTTCGCGTCTGCCGCTACACACCCGAACGTGCAGACCGGTGGCCGTCGGCCACCGGCTACTTCTTGGGCACCTGATACCGCGGGAACAGCGGGTCACCCTTCTCGATCGGCGTGCCGGGCTCGAGCTGCCCCCACTCCACCCACTTACCCAGCTTGCCACGCCCCCGGTCCGCGAGTTGCTCGGCATAGTGTCCACAACCGATTCGTCGCCAGAAGTGCTCGACCTTGTGCGGGATGAAGGGCCAGAGCAGGACGGAGGCGATGCGGAGAGCCTCTTGTGAAACGGTAAGTATCCCGGCAACCTCATCTAGCTTTTCTGGGTTTTTGGCGAGTTTGAAAGGCGCTGTCTCTTCGATGTAACCATCTACGGACTGCACAACTTGAAGTGCAGCACGAGAAATGCTCTCAAGTGCGACGTGCGGGAGGTTCTGTCGGCTCACGATTTTCGCAAACTCACTGACCATTTCAGGAAGTCGTTGTGGCCTTGAAGAGTCAGGCGTCTTGCCTGCTAATCCATCGAAATACTTCCCGATCATGTTGCTCACCCGCGAAGCGGAATTCCCGAAGGTGTTGGCGAGGTCGCTGTTGTAGACCTCGATGAACAGGTCGGGGCTGAAGGTGCTATCGGTAGTAGATAGCGGGCCGCGGGTGGCGAGGAAGTAGCGCAGGGCGTCGAGGCCGAACTCTTCGACGTAGTTGTCGATGGCGGCGGGGTCGAGGAAGTTGCCCAGCGATTTGGACATCTTCTCGCCGGACTCGCTGACCCAGTAGGAGTGGGCGTAGACCTGTTTGGGGAGGTTGACCCAGCCGTAGCCCTCGCACTTCTGGAGGGCGAGGAGGATCGCGGGCCAGATGCCGGCGTGGAACCAGAGGATGTCCTTGGCGATCAGGTGGGTGGCGCCCGACTGCCAGTAGTGGCGGCGGTCGTCGGTGTCGACATACGTGAGGTAGTTGAAGAGCGCGTCGATCCAGACGTAGATGGTCTGCTCTTCGTCACCGGGGACCGGGATGCCCCAGCCGCCTGAACCTGTTCTTGAGATGGGGACGTCGTTGGCTTCTTTGATGCGGTTGACGATCTCGTTGCGGCGGGCGTCGGGCTGGACGAAGTCGTAGTGGGCGTCGTAGTGGGCGAGGAGCTGATCGCGGTATGCGGAGAGCTTGAAGAAGTAGTTCTTCTCAGCCTTTTTGACTAGCGGCTTGCCGTTGACTTCGGACTTGTAGTCGTTGGCTTTGGCCTTGTTTTCGGGGATGTATTCTTCCTGGCCGGCGTCGTACCAGCCTTCGTATTCGCCGGGGTAGACGTCGCCGGAGGCGAGCAGGGCGGTGACGTATTGGGTGACCTTGGTTTTGTGGTGGTCGGAGGAGGTGCGGACGAAGTCGTCGTACTGCAGGTCGAGCTTGTCGAAGGTTTCGCGGAAGGCGGCGGCGTTCTGGTCGGCCCACTGCTGGGGGGTCAGGCCGTGCTCGGCGGCCTTGTCCGAGACCTTGGCGGCGTGCTCGTCGACGCCCGTGAGGAAGAAGGTGTCGTCGCCCTTGAGGCGGTGGTAGCGGGCGAGGACGTCGGCGACGGTGGTGGTGTAGACATGCCCGAGGTCGGGCGTGTCCTTGCCGTAGTAGATGGGCGTGGTGAAGTAGAACGACTCGGAAGGCTTCGGGGGGGGTGCGGGGGCGGGTGGGGGGTGGGGGATGGTAGGGTGATGTGGGTGGG
>JBCCOW010000039.1:0-35347 GCA_039025195.1 Planctomycetota bacterium | reverse complement strand
GTTCATCCTCGCCTAAGCACCGCTGACCCAAAATCCGACGTGCCGCACAACCTAACCGCCGAGCCCGCCATCACCAAGGCCCAATCACCCCCGCGTCGCCGCCCGACGCAACGCCGGCAGGATCGCCCCCTGCAGCCGCGCCAACACCGCCTGCCACTCCACCGCCTCCGCCTTCAGCTGCGCCCGCCCCGATTCCGTCAGCGTGTACCACTTCCTCGGCCGACGCGCCCCGTCCTCCCAGCTCGGCTCGACATAGCCCGCCGACTCCAGCCGGTGCAACAACGGGTACAGCACGCTCGCCCCGACCGCCTGACCCGACGCCTCCTCAACCCGACGCTGGATCGCATATCCATACCTCGGCCCATCCACCAGCTCCGCCAACACCAGCGTCTCCAGGCTGCCCCGGAACAGATCACGCCGCGACTGGGCACTTAATGCCTCCATGCCGGCAATATATCGCCTGGCGATATATCCTACTTGGCATGCCCCCCGCCTTCCCTTACTCTCCTCGGCCCGGTTAGCTTGCCCGTCGCCAAGCCCCCTTCTCCGACCCCCGAATCCCGGAATCTCAGCCCATGCCCGCCACCGGCACCATCTCCCAGATCATCGGCTCCACCTTCGACGCCGAGTTCCCCGCCGACGCCCTGCCCGACATCTACAACGCCATCACCGTCGACTTCGAAGTCGCCGGCGAGAAGCAGACGCTCACTGGAGAGGTCCAGCAGCACCTCGGCGGCGGTGTCGTCCGGGCTGTCGCCCTCGGCTCGACCGACGGCCTGGTCCGCGGTGCCGAAGTCAAAGACGCCGGCGGACCCGTCACCGTCCCCGTCGGCGAAAAAGTCCTCGGCCGCGTCTTTAACGTCCTCGGCGAACCCATCGACGAACGCGGCGACTCCGGGGCCGAACGCCGCATGCCCATCCACCGCGAGCCCCCCGAATTCACCGACCTCAACCCCAAGACCGAAGTCCTTGAAACCGGCATCAAGGTTATCGACCTGCTCTGCCCGTTCGTCCGCGGCGGCAAGATCGGGCTCTTCGGCGGGGCCGGCGTCGGCAAGACCGTCATCATCCAGGAGATGATCGCCCGTGTCGCCCGTGAGTTCGGCGGCTACTCCGTCTTCTGCGGCGTCGGCGAACGCACCCGCGAAGGCAACGACCTCTGGCTCGAAATGCAGGAAGCCGAATACACCGACGAGAACGGGCAGACCGCCCACGTCATCGACAAGGTCGCCATGACCTTCGGCCAGATGAACGAGCCCCCCGGTGCCCGCCTCCGTGTCGCCCTCGCCGGCCTCACCATGGCCGAGGCCTTCCGCGACGACTCGGGTAAGGAGACGATGATCTTCGTCGACAACGTCTTCCGCTTCACCCAAGCCGGCTCGGAAGTCTCCGCCCTCCTCGGGCGTATGCCCTCCGCCGTCGGCTATCAGCCCACCCTCTCCACCGAGATGGGCCAGCTCCAGGAGCGCATCACCTCCACCGAGCAGGGCGCGATCACCTCCGTCCAAGCCATCTACGTCCCCGCAGACGACCTCACCGACCCCGCCCCCGCCACAGCGTTTTCCCACCTCGACGCCTTCGTCGTCCTCGAACGCTCCATCTCCGAGAAGGGCATTTTCCCCGCCGTCGATCCCCTCGCCTCCACCTCTCGCATCCTCGACCCCGGCATCGTCGGCGACGAGCACTACGCCGTCGCCCGCCAGGTCCAGTCCATCCTCCAGCGCTACAAGTCCCTCCAGGACATCATCGCCATCCTCGGCGTCGACGAGCTCTCCGAAGAAGACAAACAGATCGTCGGCCGAGCCCGCAAGATCGAACGCTTCCTCTCCCAGCCCTTCTTCGTCGCCGAAGTCTTCACCGGCTTCCCCGGCGTCTACACCCCGCTCAAGGAAACCATCGACAGCTTCAAGCGCCTGTGCGAAGGCGAAGCCGACGACCTGCCCGAGAGCGCGTTTATGTACGTCGGCAACCTCGACGAAGCCCGCGCCAAGGCCGAGAAGATGGCTGCTGAGGCGTAAGTCAGCCAGTCAAATCATAACCCCGTATTTGCTGGGCCAAGCTTTAATGAGCCTGCCAGTGGCTTGGATGCTGTGGCTGTGCATTGACGCAGATTTTGCATAGGACAAAACAAATTCGCACTGTAGCGTGACACATAAAAACGCTGACCGATTGGTCTTGTAAGCAATCAGGGATTCCAAGCATCATGTGACAGCTTGGTGCCAGCCCGGAGTAAGTCACCGCATAATCACTCGGGTTTATAAAAACGCGCCACACATCGCACAAGGGATCAACACACCTGATTGGCTATAGCAGGATGATTGGATCCCCGGTTGATTCACGTCAGGTAATAAATAACCCAAAAGGTTTTAGTCGCTCGTTTTTCTAACACGATGGTTCGGATTTTTTTATTACTGTTGCCCAGATAGGTAGCCAATGTCGCATGCGATGCACTGGGGGTCTTACCGGTCACATCAATCTCATCGTAAGTCAAGGCGATCCTCACTTTCTGTGTTTTAGAGGGGGACTATTTAGGGCTTACCCGCCAAGAATTTAAGCATGCCGATAACCGCAGGGTCTTTCAGGATATCTTCGCCGAGCTTGGCCTCCTTTGCACGCTGCTGCGAATAGGACTCCAGGGCTTCTGCTACGGCCTTCCTCGCTTCGCCATCCGGGTTACTCTCCTCCACTATCGAATCCCCATCCACAAACGCGGTGCGCAACTCTGCGAGTTCCCCGACTGTGTCGCTCAGGTTGTTTTTATAACTAATCACACGGCCAAACCCCTGCCCGTAGTTGGGACGATTCGTTTTTGAAAACACGTGCGGATTATCCTCTGTGCCCGCGTCGTCACCCACTGCCGCACCAAAGTCATAGACAACCGTGCCGTCGGGCACCTGAGCAACCAACGGAGATTTGTCTAGAGCTCTGAGCAGACTTGTTGCCTGGGCCCTCGTAGCGGCCGACACGGATTGGCTCTGGTGGATCTCAACCAACGCATTGTAGAGCTGGTTAATGACCGCATAAGTCACCGGCGGGGGCGAATCTTTACCCGCACGGAAACCCGATACCGCGTTGGCCGCGGCTTGCGCTACTTCGGCGTTGTCCGTCAATGCGGCCGCACCGCCACTCTTCGCCAAGGCTACCGCTGCGTCGCCGGTCGCGAACCACTGCGACAACCCCTTGATGCCTGCTTCCGTACCCGGCTGCGTCACCTTTGCGCTGAACTGACCCGTGAACTTGGCGATCACTGAATACGCCTTATCACGGTAGTAGTTCTTCGTTTGAATTTCCCCCACGTTGATGTCTGGCTGCGTCGTCGGATAAGAGTCGTTTCGTGGGGCGAGATGGTCATAGAACACCGGGTTGATCACGCCCTCCGTCCGCCGATAGCCGATCACCAGGGTCACCGGGCCGCTCGCGGCTTCCGTCGGGTTCAGCGACACCTCTATTCCGCCGGTGGTGTGCGTCGCGAAGATCAGCGACCGGTCCAGCAGGCTGTTGTGACAACCCACCGCAAGAGGCATGACGCAACAGAAGCAGATTGAGAACAGGACGCATGGTTTCATAACGAGGGCTCCAGGCCAGGATCGGGTTTGGTTGGGGTCGCAAGGCCAAGGACTTCTTGGGCTTTGTCGGGTTGCTCGGCCGCCTGTCCAACCGCCAGGTCCAGCCATCCCAGGTCCGCCGAAAAGCCCGCCGGGTCATCGGGGGTAAACACCAGGAAACGGTGCTGCACGTACCCCACCGTCATCCAGCCCTGCCCAAAATAAACCCCGACCCCTTCCACCTCCCCCCCGACCGCGTCGCGATGCGGCCGATCCGTATCCATGCGGTACAACCCCAGCCCCCAACCCAAACCCGCAGGCCCCATCGCTACAGGCGTCAAACAGCCAGGTACAAACAACACACACATTAGGCATGCCCAACACCAGCGACCGGAAAACCATCTAGCCATCACAACGAACCCAGAAGAGATAGACCTCAGTATAACTACCGAACTAAATACCAATCTGTCAATAGCGTCTTCATGTTTTATGCATTCTGCGCATAAATACGCGGCACCCACGCCTTGGCCAATGTCTCGGCGGGTGGTTCAACGCGTGAACCGCCACGCCCACCACAGCACCGCCGCCGACCACGCGATATGCCCCGCAGCTGAAATCCCAAACCACACCCGGTACTTCACCTTCACCGTCTTGTGCCGGATCAGCCGCCGGACCACCCACGACGCGAGCCAACCGCCGAGCAACTCCAACACATGCAGCCGGGCCTCCGGCACCCGCGATCGCCCCCGCCGGGCCTGCCGCTTGTCCCACGCCAGCAACACCGCGACCGCGAGACTCGCCAACCCCGCCACGCTCAGGATCACCCAGGCCGCGATCTGCATCGCTGCAGCCTAACCCCCACGCTGTCGCCGGACTGCAAACGCGACCCCGGACGGCCGCCGACGCGTTCTATACTCAAGATGATGCCGAGCGATCCCCGACCAGCCCGACGCCCCACGCTCCGCCGACTCCTCCTCGGCGTCGCCGTGATCGCGTTCAGCCTGCCCCACCTGCTCCAGCCCGCCCCCACCCACGCGGATACCCCCACCACCCAACCCGCTACCCAACAGGCCGCCGCACCCGCCACACAGCCCGCCCTCCAACTCCCCCCCACCACCACCAACACGCCCACCACACCCGGCCGCCCCAGCTTCCTCGCCCCACCCACCGCCGGCCCGCAGTCCCCCAACCTCACCCCCATCATCCAGTCCGGCCACGACATCGCCGTCATCCCCATCTCCGGAATGATCTACGGCTACACGCTCGAGTCCCTCAAATTCCGCGTCAACAAAGCCCTCGAAGGCGGCGCCACCATGATCGTCCTCGAGCTCGACACGCCCGGCGGCTACGTCGACTCGGCCATGGACATCTCCCGCTACCTCAAGGGACTCACCGGGCAGGTCGACACCGCCGCGTGGGTCAACCCCGAGGCCCTCTCCGCCGGCATCCTCATCGCGGCCGCCACCCAACAGATCGTCATGGCCCCCGCGTCGCTCACCGGCGACTGCGCCCCGATCGTCCCCGGCTCCGACCTCGCCCCCACCGAACGCGCCAAGTTCTACGCCCCCATCAAAACCGAATTCGAAGACTCCGCCGCCCGCCACGGCTACGACCCCGCCATCTTCGACGCCATGTGCCGGCTCGGCGTCCGCCTCTACCTCATAGAACACCAGTCCACTCAGCAGCGTCGCGTCGTCAACCAGGCAGACTACGACGTCATGGTCAAGGGCCAGCCCGCCGCCCAGCCCAGCAACTCCGCCAACCCCTTCGGCGAGGTGCTCACCCAGGTCGCTAACCCCTCGGTCGATCGTGGCAAGTGGAAGCCCGTCACCACCCTGCCTTCCGGCGCGATCGCCCTCGACGGCCGGGTCCACGACGGCAACTCCCTGTTCACCCCGACCCAAACCGTCGCCCTCGACATCGGCTTGTCCAAAGCCACCGTCGCCGACATGAACGCCGTCGCCTCCCACTTCAACGCCAACTCCATCCAACGCCTCAACCCGCACTGGACCGTCCTCGTCGGCTACTTCGTCACCCACCCCGCGGCCAAGGGCCTGCTGCTCCTGGTCATCCTGATCTGCGGCTACCTCGAGATCAGCTCGCCCGGCCTCGGCGTGCCCGGCATCCTCGCCCTCTGTGCCGGCGCACTCCTCTTCGGCGGCGGCCTCATCGTCGGGCTCGCCGACCTCTGGCACATCCTGCTCTTCGTCTTCGGCGTCCTGCTGATCATCCTCGAGGTCGCGGTCATCCCCGGCTTCGGGCTCGCCGGCATCCTCGGCATCCTCTGCGTGTTCACCGGCATCGCCCTCGTCGGCGTCCCGTCCTTCACCCAGAACGCCGGGGCCGGCCAATACGCCAAGCCCGGCGCGACCTCCGAGGTCCTCGTCTCCTCCGCCGTCCTCCTCGGGGCCACCATCGCCGCGATCGTCGCCATCGGCTTCCTTGTCCACTACCTCCAGAAGTACCCCCGGCTCAACAAGCTCATCCTCATGGATGACCCCGCCCCACCCACCCACACCAGCACGCTCGGCACCGCCTTCGATGACGAGATGACCACTTCCAACGCCGCCGCAGCGCGTCCCGCCGGCCCCTACGACCGCCTCGCCCCCGCCAACGACGCAAGCGTCGACACCAACGATCCCTCAGACCTGACCGTGCCCCACGTCGGCCTGCTCGGGACGGCAACGACCTACCTCCGCCCCGCCGGCAACGCGATGTTCCCCGACCTCCCCGCCGCCAGCGCCGAGCTCGACGTCGTCTCCAACGGCCCCCGCATCCCCCCCGGCACCCCGGTCCGCATCACCGCCGTCGAAGGCAACCACATCACAGTTGAACCGCGATAGATAAACCTACGCGTCTTTTCAATGCCGACCCATCGGCGAGTCACCTCGTGCGCCATGCTGGAAGTGCACCACTGTGACCCGTTGATCTGTTTCATTGACCTCGTAAAAGATCTGATATCGCCCAAACGGCTTGCGTCGGATTTCTCTGCCCAACTGTGCCGTTTTCTCCTCGTCGACTGAAGAAGCTCGCGGTAGCTCGCAGATCGACCGCATCGCGTCAAACACCTCGTCTACCCAGGCGATTGCACGCCTCGGGTTGTCTTCCGCAATGTAGAGCGCCGCGTCGTAGACCAGATTCTCAACATCTGGCGGAAGCAGGAAGCGATAATTCATACCGAGTAGCGGTCACGGATCGCCTGCTTGACCTCTTCCAGTACTTCAAACCCATCCCGCACTCTCCCGGCATCGCTGTCTGCCAGGTTCTTCTTGATCGCCGCGATGTCTTCAGCATGCTCAAGACCAGCCAGCAGTGCCTGATACCGCTGTGGGTTCAGCATCACTGCCTTAACTTCGCCATTCTGCGTTAACTCTTCGACGCAATCGGCATCTTGTAAACGCTGCAGCGTTGACTCCGCGTCAGCCTGAAATGCTTCAACAGTCTGTACGTTTCGCTTCGGACTCACCATGACATGTATTTCGCGATAGCGGAAGAACTACCGACCCGCGTCAGCCTTCCGCTGCTTCTCCATAAAGTGCTTCCGCGCTTCGCCGACCAGGTAGAACGAGCCGCAGATCACGATCAGGTCTTCGCGAGACACGGCCCGGGCGGCGAGGCCCAGGGCATCCTGGAAGGTGCGGGCGGGCTGGGCCATCTTGCCGGTGATCTCGGAGAAATCCTTGAGCAGCTCGGCGGGCTCGACGGCCCGCGGGTTGTTCTTCGCCTGCGTGAAGATGACCTTATCGGCACCGAGGGCGACCTGGTCGAGCATGCCCTTGATGTCCTTGTCATGGGCGCAGCCGAAGATCATCACCAGCGAGTCGTACTGGATATGGGCCCCGAGCGATTTGATGAGGGCCTGCATCGACGCGGCGTTGTGGGCCCCGTCGAGGATGACCTTGGGGCGGTCCCAGACCTGTTCCATCCGGCCGGGCAGTTCGGTGGCCTCGAGGCCGGCGATGACCTGGGCGTCGGGGAGGGTGTAGCCGTGCTCCTTGAGGCGGTCGAGGATAGCCAGGGCGATGCCGCAGTTGGCGGCCTGGTGCTCGCCCTTAAGCGGCACGGGCAGGTGCTCGAGCTTTGTGCGGTCGGTCGTGAGGCAGACCCGCGAGTGCGGCCCGAGTTCTTTGTTGGCCTCGAAGCGACAGGAGAAATCGATGTCCTTGCCGACGACTTCGAGCGTCGTGCCGACCGCCTCGGCGGCCTCGGCCAGAGCGGTGTGGGCGTCGGCGTCGGGCTGATCGAGGGTGATCGCCGGGACGCCGGGCTTAAAGATGCCGGCCTTCTCCTTGGCGATCGAGACGACGTCGTCGCCGAGGAACTGCGTGTGGTCGAGTGAGATCGCGGTGATCGCGGTGACCAGCGGCTCGCAGACATTCGTGCAGTCCAGCCGACCGCCGAGCCCGGTCTCGAGCACCGCGATGTCCACCGCCTGATCCGCGAAGTACTTGAATGCAGCGGCGGTCATGATCTCGAAGAACGTCAGCGGCGAGGAGATGCCCCGCGTGGCCAGGAACTTCGGCTCGACCTCGGCGATCTCGCGGAACAGGTCCGTCGCCTCGGGGTACGTGATCATCTGCCCGCCGATGGTGATCCGTTCCCGCAGGTCCGTGAGGTGCGGCGACGAGTAGGACCCGACGGCGTAGCCCGCCGACTGCAGCATCGAGGCGACCATCGCACACGTCGAGCCCTTGCCCTTGGTCCCGGCGATGTGCACGCAGGGCACTGCTTCCTGGGGGTTGCCGAGGAGGTCGAGGAGCCGAGACATCCGCTTGAGGCTGAACGTGTCTTCGCTGTAGCTCACCACGCGGACCCGCTCGTGGTCGATGTGGTCGTAGAGCCACTTCAGGGCGGTGGTGTAATTGGTGATCGAACCCGCATCGAGGGCTTCAGAAACGGGTTTACGGCGGTTCGGGGACGGTCGGGACGACCGCGAAGACCGGCCCGAGCGCTTGGTTGGGGTGGAAGTTGGCATAAGCGGTCCAGCATAGCGAATGCCGATTTTGAATCAATCCGCTGCGTTTAATTTTCGGTTTGTACCGGCTTTGTGTCAGTTTTTGCGGGTTTTCCACACCTTGTCAAAACCCGGTTTATCAGTTTTATGCCAGATTCCCGTTCACGGCTTGCCCCGACGCCCCCGCCCCTCTAGCGTCCCCTCCATCCCTTTCTCCTGACGCCGACCGATCGGATTGCTCATGTCCTCCCTCGATGTTGCCCCCGCCCGCTCGGCCCCTGCCGAGCCCCTTGACGCTCCGCCACCATCTTCCACCACGACCGACGCCTTAGACCGCTACCAGGCCGTCCGCGCCGCCACCGAGGCCCTCGTCGCCGGCCTCCACCCCGAGGACCTGGTCATCCAGTCCATGCCCGACGCCTCCCCCGCCAAGTGGCACCTCGCCCATACGACCTGGTTCTTCGAACGCTTCATCCTGCAAGACCATCAGCCGGATTACACCCCCGTCAACCCGGCCTACTACTTCCTGTTCAACTCGTACTACAACACCGTCGGCCCTCAGCACTGCCGACCCCGCCGCGGCGTGATCTCACGCCCCACCGTCGCCGAGGTCCTCGACTACCGCCGACAGATCGACGACCGCATCGAACGCCTCTGGCAGCACGCCGGCCCCGCGACCCGCGACGGCCTCACCCCCCTGCTCACCATCGGCACCCACCACGAGCAGCAGCACCAGGAACTCCTGGTCACCGACCTCAAACACGCCTTCTCCACGAACCCCCTCCTACCGCCTTACCACCAGGCTGTGCAAACCGATCGCACCTCGAACCTCGAACATCGAACATCCTCTGCCTGGTGGTCCTTCGACGCCGGCCTCACCGGCCTCGGCCTCGACGCCGACACCCCCGACTTCCACTTCGACAACGAAACCCCCAGGCACACCGTCTATCTCCAGCCCTACAGGCTCGCGAAGTGCCTCGTGACCAACGCCGACTACGCCGCCTTCATCGCCGACGGCGGCTACCAACGCCCCGAGCTCTGGCTCTCCCTCGGCTACGCCACCGTCCAAGACCAGGGCTGGACCCACCCCCTCTACTGGTATCGAGACCGCGAGAACGAACAGGCCGGCTGGATGCAATACACCCTGCACGGCCCACGCCCGGTCGACCCCAACGAACCCGTCTCCCACCTCTCCTACTTCGAGGCCGACGCCTACGCCCGCTGGGCCGGCCACCGCCTCCCCACCGAAGCCGAGTGGGAACACGCCGCGATGCAACTCCGAGGCGGTCAACCCGAACCCCAAGCCCACTTCGCCGACGACCACGACTTTCATCCCAAGCCGACATCGCACATCGAACATCCCACATCGAACATCCTGTTTGGCTCGCTCTGGCAATGGACCGCCTCGCCCTACACGCCCTACCCCGGCTACAAGCCCCTGCCCGGCGCCCTCGGCGAATACAACGGCAAGTTCATGTGCAACCAGTTCGTCCTCCGCGGCGGCTCCGTCGCCACGCCGCGTGACCACATCCGCTCGACGTACCGCAACTTCTTCGCTCCCGACGCCCGCTGGCAGTTCACCGGGCTCCGCCTCGCCGATTAACACCACTCACTTCACCACGACTCAATAGCCGGGTCGCTACGCGACGCGGGTCCCCCGCAACCCTTCACCTCAAGCCGTACCGGAAGCCCAACATGACCCTCGCTCCTGTCCCCTTAACCCCCACCCTGTCCCCGCTCATCGCCGAAGCCCTCGCCGGCCTCCAGGCCCCCCGAAAAACCCTTCCCTGCAAGCTCCTCTATGACGCCGAGGGCTCCCGCCTCTTCGACCAGATCACCGAACTCCCCGAGTACTACCCGACCCGCACCGAGACCGCGATCATGGCCGAGCACGCCCCCGACATGGCCCACGCGATCGCGCCCGACCACAACCAACCCACCCGCCTCGTTGAGCTCGGCTCCGGCTCTTCCACCAAGACCCGCGCCCTCCTCGATCACCTCCCCGATCTGTCGAGTTACATCCCGGTCGACATCTCCGAAACCCACCTGCTCCAAACCGCCCGTCAACTCCAGGCCGACTACCCCGCGATCCCCATCCTCCCCGTCGTCGCCGACTACGACCAGCCCATCCCCCTCCCCGAACCAGCAAGCGACGACACCCAGACCGCGGTCTACTTCCCCGGCTCCACCCTCGGCAACTTCGCTCCCCGCGCCGCCCAACGCTTCCTCCGTCGGCTCGCGCAGCTCACGCAGCCAACCGATACAAGACCCGGCCGACTGCTCATCGGCATCGACCTGGTCAAGCCCGTCCCCGAGCTCCTCGCCGCCTACGACGACGACGACGGCGTCACCGCCGACTTCAACCTCAACCTCCTCCGCCGACTCAACCGCGAAGCCGACGCCGACTTCGATCTGACCGCCTTCAAGCACGAGGCCCGCTGGGACCCCGACCACGCCCGCATCGAGATGCACCTCGTCTCGCTCACCGACCAGACCGTCACCGTCGCCGGCTACCCCCTGCACTTCCACCGCGACGAAACCATCTGGACCGAGTCCAGCCACAAGTACACCCACGAACGCTTCGCCCAGCTCGCCGACGCCTGGACCCTCGACCACACCTGGACCGACCCCGCGCAACGCTTCGCCGTCTACCTGCTCACGACTGCGTGAGCGCATGACCCAATAACCGGGTCGCTACGCGGCCCTGGCCCGCGTCACTCCACTGCGCCGGTCACCGCCCGCATCTTCCGCACGCACTCGCTCAACGCCGGCACCGGGTCTTCGACATCCGCCTCGTACTCGATCACCGCCATCCCCTCGAACCCGCTGCCGTCCAGCGCTTCGACTAGTGCGGGCAGGTCGAGGTTGCCCGTGCCAACCACCACGTCGTTCCACTGTGCGTTGCGATCGAACACGAAGTCTTTGTAGTGCACGCCCGTGACTTTGCCCGAGAGCTTGCGGACCCAGTCGACCGCGTTGCCGTTGCGGGGCCCGGTCTGCATCGCCCAGGCGGTGTCGAGGCAGAGCCCGATCTGCGGCGTGCCCATCTCGATCAGGTGGCTCACCACATCGAGCGACCCCCCGAACATGTACCCGCCGTGGCAGTGGATGCCGACCTTGATCCCGTATTCCTCCGCCAGGGCCTGCGTCTTCGGCACCGCATCCAGATACGACCCGATCTTGAAGTGGGCCGAGATGTGGCGGGCCCCCGCCTCGGCGGCACACTCGAACCAGTCCCGCTCGTCCGGCGCACCGGTGAACGTCTGCACCCCGATCGAACAGATCGACACGCCCTTGTCCCGGTACGTCGCGACGATGTCCCGCCAGCCCTTGAGGTCGTGGAAGTCGGCGTGGACCGCACAGACCTCGATCTTCGCCACCCCAATCCGCCGCACCAGCTGGGCCACCTCGGCGTTGTCCTTGAAGTGGCGGAAGCAATACGACTGAACCCCGAAATCACGTGCGGCAGTAGTCATAGCAGCAGGCTCCTGTGCTGAAAAACAAGCCGGGCCGCCGACACGCGGCAGCCCGATCAAGCGGCAAAGCCTACAAATTCCATCCCCATTCCGCCACTCACACGATCCACATTTAGCCCCGGGTCAGTGCCCCGGGGTCACGCGTGTCAATACACCAACGCGTGGGCGTCTTCGATCGCCTCGATCGCCTGCCGAATATGGAACGGCTTCTTCAGGTAGCCATCGAAGCCCGAGCTCATCAGGTGGCTCGCCTGGCCCTCGGTCAGCTTGCCCGACATCGCCACGACCTTCGTGAGCTGTAGGTCCGAGTTATCCCGCACCAGCTTCAGCACGTCCTGGCCCTTGATGTCGTCGAGGTGCATGTCCAGCAGCATCACGTGCGGCCGGACCTTCTCGCATTCAACGCCCGCCGAGAACCCGCTGTGGGCCACGTGGACCTCGTACTTGGCCTGCTCCGTCAACACCTGCCGCAGCACGCCGACGATCTCGGTCTGCTGATCGACGATGAGCACCCGCGTCGAGCCGGACTGCACACCATCCAAGGGGATGTTGTGGTCCTTCATGAACTTGATGAGGTTGCCCATAGGGATCCGGCGGTCCTTCGAGCCGGGGATCCGGTAGCCCTTGAGCTGGCCGGAGTCGAACCACTTGCTGACGGTGCGGGGGGCGACGTTACATATCTTCGCGACCTCGCCGGTCGTCAGGATGTCTTTGGGCTTGGACATAACAAAAAGGCCTTTCTCCTCGGCTCCACTTCGAACGCCGCTTCTCTGAAACGACTCCAAAGAATTCATCGTCCACCGGCCCCACCGGATTAACCGGCCCAATCCACTTTTTCTGCGCCCGTGTAACGATCGGCGTTATCGGAAGCCCCACCCACCCACACCCACCCAAAACCGCACCCACGCCCCAATGCAGCCGGTAAGCTCTCGTCCCCCGCCCGCTTCCCACTTACCCCTTACACCCTACCCCGCCCATGCAAGCCATCGTCTTCGACTTCGACGGCGTCCTCGTCGACTCCGAACCCCTCCACTTCCTCGCCTTCACCCTCGTTGGCAAGTCCCTCGACCCCGCCCTCGCCGAGCACTTCACCTACGAACGCTACCTCGACGAATACATCGGCTTCGACGACCGCGACGCGTTCCGGCACATGCTCACGCAGGCCAACCAACCCATCGACGACGCCCACATCGCTGAGCTCTGCGCCAAAAAGCAAACCGCCTTCGACGCGGTCATCGCCTCCGGCCAAGCCGCCGCCATCCCCGGGGCCGTCGAGCTGGTCCGAGAATGTCTCGACGCCGAACTGCCCATCGCCATCGCCTCCGGCGCGACCCGCCAAGACATCGATCAGCTCCTCGCCTCCCCCGCCCTCGACCTCACCGACGCCTTCTCCATCATCGTGACCGCCAACGACGTGCAGCGCTCCAAGCCCAACCCCGAGACCTACCGCCTCGCCGTCGAACGCCTGAACCTCAACCCCGCCGACTGCCTCGCCATTGAGGACACCGCCGCCGGGCTGGCCTCCGCCTCCGCCGCGGGACTGCAGACCCTCGGTCTCGCCACCACCGGCCCCCTCGACCCCCTCTTCCCCCTCGCCGACCAGCTCGCCGAAGACCTCAGCAAACTTAAACTCGCCGACCTCCAACGCCTCTTCCCTTAAAAGACCACTGCACACAAACCAGCGAGCCGGGCCGTGTCGGACCGGCGTGTCGCCGTAAACTCATGTCATGCGCTGGGCCGTCCCCCTCATCCTCCTCGCCCTGCTCCTCCCCGCCGCCGTCTTCAACTTCGGCTTCGGGCGTCCCCTCCCCGAACTCCCCCCCGGCAAGACCGCCCTCACCTTCGCCGTCCCCTCCCCAGTTAAAACCCTCGACCCGCAGCGGGCGACCGCCCTCAACGACTTCCGCATCATCGACGCCCTCTTCGAGCCCCTGCTCACCGTCGACCCCGACACCCTCCAGCTTGTCCCAGGCGCAGCTCTACTTCCGGGGGTCAGCGACGACGCGACCACCTACACCTTCACGATCCGCGACGACGCCCGCTGGTCCAACGGCGACCCCGTCACCTCCCACGACTTCAAACACGCCTGGTTCCGTGCCCTGCTCCCCGACCTCGCCGCCGGCTACTCCGGCAAGTTCATGCTCATTAAAGGGGCCAAGCCCTTCTTCGAGTGGCGCAGCAAAAAACTCGAAGAGCTCGCAGCGAATCCCGGACAAGGCGAAGCCGGCTGGCAGGACACCCTCGCGCACTTCGACGCCACCGTTGGCCTCCAGACCCCCGACGACCGCACCCTCATCGTCACCCTCGAAAAACCCACCGCCTACTTCCCCGACCTCGCCGGCTTCGGCATCTACTCCCCCGTCCACTCCCCCACCGCTTCCGCCGCCCTCTCCATCGATCCCACCACCGGCCGGGTCACCATGGACCCCAACTACTTCATCGACCCCGACCGCCTGATCTCAAACGGGTCCTACCAGCTCACCGAATGGTCCTTCGGCCGACGCATGGTCCTCGACGCCAACCCCCACTACCACGCCGCCGATACCCTCGGCAACCACCGCATCGTCCAACACCTCATCCGCGGCGAAGCTCTTTCCTTCATGACCTACGAGTCCGGCGACGTCGACTGGCTCCCCGGCCTGCCTTCCGCCGCCATCGCCGCCGAACTCGTCCGCGCCGACCGCAACGACGTCCACAACGTCCCCGTGGCCGGCACCTACTTCTACATCTTCAACTGCCGGCCCACCCTCGCCGACGGCTCGCCCAACCCCCTGGCCGACCCCGCCCTCCGCCGGGCCCTGGCCCGATCCATCGACCGCCAGACCCTCGTCTCCCAGGTCACCCGCATGGACCAGCCCACCGCCGACACCTTCATCCCTCCCGGCTCACTCGACGGCTACGCCCTGCCACCGCAGCACGCCATCCCTTACGACCCCGACGCCGCACGCCAGATCCTCAAAGACGCCGGCTACAGCGTCAACGGCTCACCGGGGAAAGCCATCCCTACCCTCAAGCTCGTCTACAACACCGGCGGCGGGCACGAAGGCCCCGCCCTCGCCATCGCTCGCCATTGGAAACAACAGCTCGGCATCGAGGTCACCACCGAGCCCGTCGAATGGAACCGCCTCCTCGACCTCCGCGACAAGGGCGACTTCGTCATCGCCCGTGGCGGCTGGTTCGGCGATTACCCCCACCCCTCCACCTTCCTCGAGCTCTTCCGCTCCGACGATGGCAACAACGACGGCCGATACGTCAACCCGCAATACGACGCCCTCCTCGACGCCGGCCGCGCCGCCCGTGACCCCGCCGAAGCCAACCGCTTCTATCAACAGGCCGAACGGATGATGCTCGAAGACGCGCCCATCGCCCCCATCTACCACTACACCATGCTCCAGCTCTTCGACCCTGACCGCGTCCAGAACTTCACCCTCAACGCCTGGAACAAAACCGCCCTGCACCGCATCCGCGTCACCCCGGAATAACACCCGCCGTTCATGACCACCCTCCTCGCCCGACGCCTGATCCAGCTCCCGCTCATTCTCGCCCTCGTCTTTGTGATCACCTTCACGCTGGCCTGGCTCGTGCCCGGCGACCCGCTCCAAGCCCCGGACGCCAAGAAGCCCCCCGCCGAAGTGCAGGCCGCCATGCGGGCCCAATACAACCTCGACAACCCCTGGGCGTTCGCCGTTAACTACCTCGGCGATGCCCTAACCGGTGACTTCGGCCCCTCACTCCAATACCCCGGCCAACGCGTAGCCGACATCATCGGTGACGCCTTACCCGTCTCCGCCACGCTCGGCGTCACCGCCATCGCCCTCGCCTTGATCCTCGGCACCACCGCCGGCGTCCTCGGCGCGCTGAAACCTAGATCCCCCCTCGACGCCGGCTCACTCGGCGTCGCACTGCTCGGCATCTCATTGCCCTCCTTCGTCACCGGCACCCTCCTGCTCGCCCTCGGGGCCGGCCTGACCCGGCAGTTCGCCCCCGATCTCACCTGGCTGCATCTACCGCTCGGCGGCTGGACGGGCCCCGCCAACCTCATCCTCCCCGCCCTCGCCCTCGGCCTCGCCCCCGCCGCCTACATCGCCCGCCTCACCCGCCTCGGCCTCGCCGACGTCATGGCCTCCGACTACCTCCGCACCGCCCGTGCCAAAGGCCTCTCCACCCGACAAGCTCTCTTCCGCCACGCCCTCAAAAACGCCTTCCTCCCCGTCCTCTCCTTCCTCGGCCCCGCCACCGCCTCGGCCATGACCGGCTCCTTCGTCATCGAACAGGTCTTCAACATCCCCGGCCTCGGCGAACACTTCGTCAACGCCGTCCGCAACAAAGACCAGTTCCTCCTTCTCGGCATCGTCCTCGTCTACGCCGCCCTGCTCATCGCCTTCAATCTCCTGGTCGACCTCGCCTACGCCTTCGTCGATCCCCGCATCTCGCTCGACTGACTTCTCGAACTTTGAACCACGAAGAACACAAAAGCGCGATGGAGATTGAAGTCCAGCCCTCGTGACCTTCGTGGTTCAAAACAAGCCGTTAAGACATGATGCTTTTACGCCAGCCGCCGAGCGGGTCGCCGCCACGCTTTCGGGACAGGATTAAGACAGCGACGCCCGCCGCGATGAGCAGGACGCTGAGCCACTGCCCGCGCGATACACCGAAGCCGATCGCTTGTTGGGTCGCTTGGAACTCGTCGTCGAGGAGTTGGAGGTCGGGGCGGCGGAAGAACTCGTTGATGATGCGCATGAGGCCGTAGGTGATGCCGAACGCCCCGCCGATGATGCCGGGCGTCCGCGGCTTGCGGTACAGCCAGAACAGCACCGCGAAGACGACCAAGCCTTCGAGCACCGCGGCGTAGAGCTGCGACGGGTGACGCGGCGTAAGCAGCGGCGACAACGCGTCGATAACCACCGCGTCCCCGGCCTGGATGCGTGCGTTCACGAACGCGATGAAGTCGCCGGGCGACAACACTTGCGTCGAGCCGGATGCGTTGATGTACGCGGCCTGAGCCTCGTTGAGCCGGTCGATCGACCACTCCTGCATCTCCTGCGGGAACTTCACCGCCAGCGGGAAGTCGGGGGCACACGCGCGCCCAAACAACTCGCCATTGATGAAGTTGGCGACGCGGCCGAAGAACAGCCCGAGCGGGGCGCCGATGGCCATCAGGTCGATGAGGTGCAGCGTCGGGAAGGCGTTCCGCCGGGCGAACCACAGACACGCGGCCATGCCGCCGAGCATCCCGCCGTGCGACGCCATGCCGCCCTGGTTGATCGCGAGCACGCCCCAGTACGGCAGGCTGTTGCTGAATTCGATCAGCAGGCTGGGTTGATAGAAAAGGACGTAGCCGAGCCGACCACCCACGACGATGCCGATGGCCAGTGTGACGAGCAGGTCGGGCACCCGCTCGGGCTTCAGTGGCGTCTGCCCGGTCTTGGCGATCAGGCGGAGCAGCAGGTACCCGATGGCGAAGCCGACGAGGTAGGCAAGCCCGTACCAGCGGATGCCGATTGTGCGGGTGAACTGCACCGCGAACGGGTCGAAGTCGTGGACCCAGGCGTCGGCGAGTTGGAGCATCGGGGGCATGGCGGGTTTGTTTTAGACAGGATTGACAGGAGGAACAGGATGAGAAAGAAACAAACCAAATACCGCCCGCTGATGCGGTTCTAAGCTGCACTTTGACCGTTCTTCCGATCCTGTTAAATCTCGTTAATCCTGTCAAAAAAAACTCAACGGCGCTTCTTCTTGGTCTTCTTCGCCGACCCGTCTTTCGCCTGGCGTTTACGCGAGGTGATCTTTGCCTTCTTGCTCAGGTTGTTCGATCGATTGCGTCGTTTCTTACCGCCGCTCGGTGCGTCGTCCGGCTTACCGTTGTTGTGCTTTTTGCCCTTGGATCGGCCCTGCTGCAGGTTGCGGGGTTTGCCGGACTTGCCGGGGCTTCCGGGGGTCTCGCCGGGGCGGCCGACGATAACAAGCTCCATCTCACGGCGGGCAAGGTCGACCTTGGCGATGCGGGCGATGAAGCGGTCACCAATGGTGATCGTTGCGCCAGAGCGCTGGGCGACCAGGGCCCCGGTTGTGCGGTTGAGGCGGTAGCGGTCGTTACGGCCGCCGGGCAGGTCGTTGATGGAGACAAAGCCGTCGACGAGGAAGTGGTTGAGCTGGAGGAACGCGCCCTGGCCGGTGACGCCGGTGACGGTGGCGTCGAAGTCGTCGCCCAGACGGGTCGCGAGCAGTTCGAGCACGAGCGTCTTGCGGAGCTCGCGTTCGGCGGACTCGGAGTTGCGTTCGGTCTGTGAGCAGTGCCGGCCGATCTCCGTCAACCGCTCCTCGTCCGGAATACGCGCGTCGTGATCGAGAGCCTTGAGGAGCTCGGATTTCCGCGGCTTCTTCTTGGGCCGGCCGTCCGGGCCGGCCGGGCCTTGCGCTTCGAGGATCGCGTTGATCGCCCGGTGCACCACGAAGTCGGGGTACCGCCGGATGGGGCTGGTGAAGTGCGTGTAGTGCTCGGACGCCAGCGCGAAGTGGCCGACCAGCACGGGGCTGTACTCCGCCTTCGAGAGCGTCCGCAGCACCGCGAGGTGCACCGCGTGCTGCGCGGGCTTCCCGCGGACCGAATCGAGCAGGGCTTGCAGCTCGTGCCGGCTCGGGCGCGACGGGATGTTGAACCCCGCGACCCGGGCGAACGATTTCAGATCACCCAGGTCGTGGGCGTCGGGGTCGGGATGCGTGCGGCGGACCATCGGTATGTCAAGGCCGTCGAAGAGCCGCGCAGCCGCCTCGTTGGCTTCGACCATGAACATCTCGATGATCGTGTGCGTGAACGCGTCGTCTTCGGGCTGGGCGTCGATCACCCGGCCGGTCTCGTCGAACACGAGCTCCACATCGGGGAGCCCGAGCACGATCATGCCGTCGTCGAGCCGACGCTGACGGATCGTTCGGGCCAGCGTGTCCA
The DNA here is from genome assembly GCA_039025195.1 of Planctomycetota bacterium. Lineage (GTDB taxonomy): Bacteria > Planctomycetota > Phycisphaerae > Phycisphaerales > Phycisphaeraceae > JBCCOW01. The sequence continues at coordinate 16,426 of JBCCOW010000039.1, read as the reverse complement.
TGTCTTTGAGCAGCGCGATCACCTCACGCGGGTACTTCGGCTCGCCCTTCGCGTGCTTGATCGCCTCCCGGATGTTGTCATCGATCAGGGCCTGTGCTTCGATGTACGTAAACCGTTTCGCCGAGTTGATCACGGTCTTGGCGAAGTACGCGTCGATCGGTCGGCCGTCCTTGTCGTATGTGATGAACACCGACTTCGCGAACCGCTTCACGCCCGGTTGCAGCGAGCACACCCCGTTGCTCAAGACCTCCGGCAGCATCGGGATCACCTTCCGCGGCAGGTACGTCGAGTTGCCGCGGGCGTATGCCTCCTGATCCAGCTCCGACCCCGGCTCGACAAAGTGGGCCACATCCGCGATGTGCACACCCAGCTCCCACTGACCCCCACCCTTCCCATCCAGCTTCTTCAGCGAGATCGCATCGTCGAAGTCCTTCGCGTCCGGCGGGTCGATCGTCACGATCAGCGTGTCGGTCAGGTCCAACCGACCCTCGTCGCCACTCGACTCCATCTTCTTCGCCGCCGCCCGCGCTTCCCGCAGCACCGCATCCGAAAACTTCACGTCCAGCCCGAACGCCCGCATCACGCTCAGCGTCTCCACATCCGGCTCACCCGCGTCCCCCAGCACCTCGGTAATCACCCCCTCCGCTAATTCAGCTCCACCCTCACCCGGGTACTTCAACACCTCCACCACGACCTTCTGTCCCGGCCTCGCGTTCTTCGCCTCCGCGTCCCGCACCAACACCGGCTCGGGCATCCCCTTGCCATCGATATCCACCAGCCAACGCGGACCCTTCTTCAGCAGCGTGCCCACGAACGGCCGGTCCGCCCGCTCCAAGACCTCGACCACCTTGCCGATGTAGCCCGATTGACTCGACTTGCCTCGCGGGTCGCGGATGACCTTCGCCCGGACCCGGTCGCTGTGCAAGGCATCACCGGTGTGGTGTGCGGGGATGAACAGGTCGCCGTGTGCGGTGGCCTCGTCGGGGATCAGGAAGCCGAAGCCGCGCTGGTTGCCGTGGAAGATGCCGATCATTTCCTTGCCGGGCGGCGGCAGGCCTAGCGTGTCGTTGCCGCCGAGGACGAGCTGCCCCGCATCGAGCAGCCGCTGGGCGTTGGTGTTGAACAGTTCGCGCTGGTCTTCGGGCACCTGCAGGTTCCGGGCCAGCTGGTCGAGCGTGATCGGCTCATACCGGCGGTCAGAAACATGGTCGAGAATACGTCGTGTGTATCGGTCGGGCATCACAGAATCGTTTCGGTTCGGCCCGCGTGATCGTCCCCACCTCAAAACACCATCTCGAAGGGGGCGGCAATCACAGGCAGGCCGCCGGGTGAACGGGCCGCCGGGCCCCCATGCTTCTCGAGAACCCCGCCCGCGTATCGGCCACAGTGTAACGCCCCACCGCCCCAACCCGCCACCAGCCCACGCCACCGCTATCCTCCACCCATGCCCGACCCCAACCCACCCACCACCCCATCCGACCCACCCATCACTACCGCCGAAGTCCTCGAACGCGCCAAACAGCTCGGCCAGCTCATCGCCCAGCACCCCGCCGCCGCCGCGATGGACGCCGCCACCAAGGCCCTCGAACAGGACACCGACGCCCAGCGTGCCGCCAACGACCTCAACCGCCACACCCAAGCACTCGCCGAGAAACAGGCGGCCGGCCAACCCATCGAGGTCGACGACAAACGCAAGCTCGAAACCCTCCAGAAAGCCGTGACCACCAGCCCCGTGCTCGGCCAGCTCCAGCTCGCCCAGATGGACTACCTCGACCTGATGCGTCAGGTCGATCAGGCCATCACCGGCGGCCGGCCCGGCTAAACGCTGCCCACCGACCGCCTCACGGCTGCGCGTTTGCCCCCGCCCCGGCCGGCAGCAACTCCTGGGGCTGGAACCCGAACGGCGCGGCCGCGGTCAGCAGCTGCTTCCACTGCTGGCCGATCTGTTGGACCTGCTGCCAATTCTTGAAATTCACCGCGCTGTTGAGCCCACGGGGGACCCGTTCCTCCGCCCCGCGATTGTCGAGATACGCCCGCCGCATCGCGGTGTGGGCCAGCACCAGGATTCGGCCGTGCCCCGCCGCCTGCCCGTCTTCCACCTTGTTCTGAACCATCTGGTCGGCGATCAGCTCGAAACACCGGTACGCCGCCCGCACCATCTGCCGCTGCTTCTCCGGCAGTTTCTGTACCTGCCCCAACGTGATCTGCCGGTAGACATGACGCAGCCCGACTTCGGTCGCCATGTGCGGCTGGTTCGGCCTCGCCACGTGGAACGCCACCTTCTCGTTCAGCCCCTGCAGCAACGCGACAATCGCCTCGTCCGAGTCCAGGTTCGTCAGCGCCTGGAACAGGTTCCGCAGCACCGGCATCGACTGCTCCGGCGCAACCAACGGCTGCACAATCTGGACGATCTGCAGCTCGTCATTCGGCCCCAGATCGTTCTCCGACAGGTTCGCCAGCGACTGCGCCGCCCAGTACCGCACCGCCGGCGACGCGTCCTTCAACGCGGTCTGCACCAGCGGAAACACCCCGTCCACCCGCGGGTCCACCTCGCCCAGCACGATCATCGCGTTGAGCCGAACCATCACCTTCGCGTGCTCCACCGCCTCGGGCATCCGCTTCACCACCGCCCGTGACATCGCCTGCAGAAACGCCTGGCTCGCGCCCGGCGTCCGGAACTGCCGCAGCAGCCGCTGACGGGCACCCGCGATCTGCTCCGGATCGCCGCCAATCAGCAGGTCCATCTCCTGATCCACCACTCGGGTGATCGCCGCCTCCTGGTCCGCCAGGATCACGTTCGCAACCTTGATCTCCTGATCGATGTCGTCCGGCTGCGCCGCCGCCCCTCCCGACCACACCCCACCCACCACACACGCCAAGACCCACACCCCTGCCCACACCCCTGCCCGCGCCCACACCCTCATCCGTCCAAGGCCAGTCAACACCGTGTTCTTCATCAAGCAGGCTCCTGAGCAATCGTCTCCGCCCGGACCACCACCCGCCGCATCATGCGAGAACCGCATCTTACCAGCACCAAGCCCAACCACCACACCCCACCACACCACACCCCCACCACCCGCTTAGCCCATCGCCGCCCCATCCTGCCGGTTCTCTATCATCCGTCGAAGCTCGACCTTAAAGAAGACCCCACGATGTACACCCGACTCCAACTCACCGACACGCCGCCCGCCCCCGCCCCCACCCCCGACGCCGCGCTCGCCCTGTTCATCACCCAGGACCCCAACGCCCTGCCCACCCTCCCCGACACCCCCCGCCTCTTCCTCGTCGGCCTTGGCAACGCTGCAAGCCTCAAACCCAAAACCCTCCAGACCGCCGCCGCCGCCCTACTCCGCGCCGCCTTCGCCGCCCACGTCACGCAACTCCAGCTCCTCACCCCACCCACCGCCTTCAGCACCCTCAACACGCCCGGCCGCCCTCTCGCCCTGGGCCTCACCCTCGCCAACTTCCACTTCACCGACCACCTCGGCTCCGCCCACACCAACCACCAGCCCGAGCGCGACCTCACCCTCAGCCTCCCGCCCGAACTCCTCAACGACGCCCGCACCGGCCAAGCCATCGGCGACGCCACCAACCACGCCCGCACGCTCGCTGCCACCCCCCCCAACCTCGCCACCACGTCCGCCCTCGCCGACGACGCCCGGCAGTCCGCCGACCGACACGACACCCTGACCTGCGACGTCCTCGAAGCCGACCAGCTCGCCGAGCTCAGCTTCGGCGGCCTCCTCGCCGTCGGGCGTGCCGGCCACCACCCGCCCCGACTCGTCCAGCTCACCCACACCCCCGCCGACCCCGAGCACGCGAAGCGCCAGCCCGTCATCCTCGTCGGCAAGGGCATCACCTTCGACACCGGCGGCTACTCTCTCAAAGCCACCGGCGGCCTCCACATGAAGTACGACAAGTGCGGTGGCTGCGCGGTCCTCGCCGCGCTGCCCCTCGCCGCCCAGCTCAACCTCCCCTTCCCCGTCATCGGCTTCGTCCCCCTCGCCGAAAACATGGTCGACTCCACCGCGTTCCGCCCCGACGACATCCTCACGATGCACAACGGCGTCACCGTCGAGATCACCAACACCGACGCCGAGGGCCGACTCATCCTCGCCGACACCCTCGCCTACGCCACCGCCCAGCACGACCCCGCCGCCATCATCGACATGGCCACCCTCACCGGCGGCGTCGTCACCGCCCTCGGCTCCCAGACCGCCGGCCTCTGGGCCAACCGTGACACCCTCAAAACCCAGCTCATGGACGCCGCCGAAGCCGCCGGCGAATCCTTCTGGCGTCTGCCCTGCTTCGACGAACACCGCAAGCAGATGACCTCGTCCCACGCCGACCTCCTCAACTCCTCCCCCAAACGCGACGCCCACCCCATCCAGGGCGCCGCCTTCCTCTCCTACTTCGTCGGCGAAGACGCCCCCAAGAAGAACCCCATGTCCAACGACGCCGCCCCCGCCTGGGCCCACCTCGACATCGCCGGCACCGCCACCACCGACACCGGGATGCCCCGCTACGACAAGGGCCCCACCGGCACCCCCGTCCCCACCCTCGCCGAATACCTGCTCGCCCTCACCTCATAAAGCCGCGACCGTTGGTCGCGATCGCGCTGCAGCAACGTCGCTATGGATAGTCCAATGCTCATCCAGTACTTCAAAGACACCGACACCCTCTACATCGTGCTGCGCGAAGACGGGACTGTCGAAACACGTGACCTCGACGACAACACGCTGCTCGATCTCGATGCCGAAGGCAACATCTGTGCGATGACTCTGGAGCACACCAGCGAACGCACCGACCTCAAACAGTTCTCCGTCGAAGGCCTCGCGGCGTAGCCGTCCCCTCACCCCGCCGACCGGGCCAACCCAATGCTCATCACCCACCTGAGTTTCATGACAGGTTCAAAACTGCTCGATCGGGCCATCATTCTGACGCTCTTTGCGGCCTTGATTGGCGTAGCCCTTGTTATCTTTGCTGTGTCGCCGGCCCGGCACCGGATCAAGATCGCCAATGGCATGATGATCGTTGGTGTCCTGATCGCGTCCTGCTTCGCACTTGTCCCCCTAGGACGCGTCGATACTGAAAGCTCAGAGATCTGGATCGTCCTGGGGCTTGGAGTAATCGGAGTCAGCACCGCACTCATCGGTGCAACGCTGAGACAAGTCATCCGCCGCAACGCGTGAGCCGGCCACATATTTGCGGCCAAGTGAACGCTGGCCCAGCACGGGCCCGCGATGATTCCCTCACCCCGCCGACTTCGCCAGCCCGAAGATTAACCCCGACTGACGCCACAGCGTCACCGTCACCCCGTTCACCGTCGCCTCGCCGGGGGCCATCGCCGCGAAGTCCGCGTGGTCCGCGAACTGATACAGCGTCTGCCGCTTGCCCTGATCGCAGACCAGCCGGAGCTGCGCCGCGATGTGCCCGTCGATCGAGCAGTACCGCCCGCCCACCAGCGCGGACGTGCCATGCCCCGGCTCCGGTGCCACCATCACGAAGTCCAGCTTCGGCATCATCCGGTTCAACGCCGCGTAGTCGTCCATCACGATGTCTTTCTCGGCCGGGAACTCCAGCCCCAGCTCCTTGCGGTGGTTCAGCGCGATCTCCGAGGCGATCGACAGCCGGACGTTCTCGCCCGCCGTCAGCCGGCCGTCGTTCCCTGCGTTGTCCTCGGGCAGCATCACGAGGATCGACACGAACCCCCCGATCAGCATGATCGCCACCGCCGTCACCAGCCAACGCACCCCCGACCACGACTTGCGTTCCTCCGCGGCCATCGCCCGCTCCACCCCGCCCGGCGACGCGATCGCTCGCAACCGATCCAGCGAAGACTCGTCCAGCCGCTGCCGCTCAAAGTGACGCACGATCTGCGCATCCAACGCATCCCCACCGCCGTGCTGTTCCGGCATCATCGGGTCACCGCTCATCCCACACCCCCTTCCCCGTCTGCAACCGCTCCGCCGCCAGCCAGGTCCGCCTGCGCCAGCCGACGCAGCTTCTGCTTCGCCCGGAACAACGCACTCAAGATCGTCCCCCGTGGCCGGCCGGTCAGCCCCCCGATCTCCGCGGCCGTGTACCCCTCCACCGCCGAGAGATACAGCAGCTCCCGATCCCGCGCCGAAACCCTGCCCAACAGACCCCCGAGCAATTCTTCCGGGGGCACGAAATCCACCGCCGGCTCGATCAACTCGTCCTCCGCCACCGCATCGATCGCCTCGGTCTTGATCTTGCCCCGCCGCAGCCCGTCGATCCAGCCGTTGCGGATCGCCTTGAGCAGATACCCCGCGTGCCACGGCCCGCCCCGCCGGCTCACCCGCAGACAAGCGTCCTGCAGCAGGTCCTCCGCCGCCGGCCGATCGTGCGTCAGGCTCAACGCGTAGCGGAACCCCCGCTGCATCAATTCGTCGAACTCGTTGCTCAGCATGGGCAATGCTCCCAGGTCACACCGGTAGGACAGGCTTCCAGCCTGTCAGACAGGCAAGATGCCTGTCCTACCCGCGGCAGCTTCGGATCATAGGACCGCACCTCTTGAAGACGGCCCCAGCCCCGCCCTGATTGCACCCCCTCCCCCGGTACACTGCCCCTTCCCGGCCGGCCCGCGTGGGCCCGGCCTTTTTCGTGTAACCCCCATCAGGGAGATCGTTTCCATGGCAGAAGGTGATACCACCGTCGTCGGCGCTGACTCGCACTTCGAGGGCAAGCTGACATTCGAATCCACCGCCCGAATCAACGGCAAGTTTGACGGCGAAATCAACGGCAAGGGCGAGCTGCAAGTCTCGCAGAACGCCCTGTGCAAGGCCAACGTCGCCGCCGGTGCCGTCGCTGTCGACGGCCGTGTAGAGGGCGACGTCTCGGCCAACGACACCGTCCGGCTCAACGGCTCCGGTGCCGTCAAGGGCAACATCACCGCGTCCAAGATGGTGATGGCCGAAGGCGCCGCGTTCTACGGCATGTGTGCCGTGGGCCCCGAAGCCGGCCGATCCGGTGGCTCCGGTGGTTCCGGGGGTGGACAGACCCCGCCGCCCGCCGCCCCGCCCAAGCAGGACCCGCCCAAGAAGGGCTGACCCACTCACTCCCCCCGCGACCCACCCGCTGTCACCCGTTCAGCCCACGCTGAATCCGGCGGGCGCGATGACGTAACCCCACCGGGCTGCGCATCCGGCGTCGCGGGTTGACGTGACGGTTCCCCCTCTTCCTGCCCAGGAGCGTGATGGCGCGGCCGACCGGCCCAAGACGCGTGCAGTGCTACCACTGCGGCCACCGACTCGAGGTGTCCGCCCGCGCCCAGTCCACGTCCTGCCCGAGCTGCAACAAAGCCATCTACGTCGCCGACCTCGTCCTCGCTAAGTACGACGCGGTCAAGTCCAAACAGACCTGCGGCAAGATCATCATCAAGAAGAAGGGCCGGCTTATCGCCGACCTCGTCGAAGCCAACGAGGGCATCGAGGTCGAGGGCATCCTCGAGGCCAAGCAGGTCATCTCGGGGCAGCCCGTGGTGATCAAGAAAAAGGCGACGTTCCAGGGCCACCTCCAGGCCCCGTCGTGCATCATGGAAGAAGGGGCCACCATCAAGCCTTCGATGTTCGAGGTCCCCAGCGATCCCAAAAACCTCGCCGGCCTTCACGACGAGCCCACCGAACCACCCCCGGAGTAACCCATGCGATCCACTGTCACCTCTCATGAGCACCGGGTGGCAACCCGGTGCCCCGCGTTGCGCTGTGCTTGGCTTGTCGCACTGCTGTGCATGACGATACATCCCATCGAGGGCCTCGCCGCACAAGCCACCCAGCCCGCCGAACCCGCGGACGAGCTCGCCCGGCTGCGGGCCGAGAACGCCGAGCTACGCCGCGAGCTCAGCGCACTCAGGGCCGAGCTCGCCGAGCTCCGCAAGGGCCAAGCGGTCCTTGCAAAGGAAGCCGAAAAGCTCACCGAAGAAAAACAACAACTCGCCGAACAGAAAGAGCAGCTTGCCGAAGAAAAGCAAGAGCTCCAGGAGCTCGCCGGCGTCACGACCGACGGCCGGATCGCTGACGAGGCCGCGGCCCGCATCAAGTCGGCCTACGACGCCGACGCCGACCGCACCGCCTACTGGATCGAGTTTGAAGAAGTCGAAGACACCGACCGCACCCGCGACCCCCACTTCCTCGCCGTCCGCGTCGAACACGCCGGACAGACACCAACTGCAGACGACACCCCGACCGCCCGCATCTCGGTCTTCGCCCAATTCTCCGGCACCACCTACCGTAGCCAGCTCCCGATGAAGCTCGTCATCGACGGCCAGCCCGACCCCAGCCCCGGTATCCCCGTCGCCCATTACGAACGCAACCTCCGCACCATCAACGCCCGGGGCGACCGCAAAGACCACTCCGACGAACGCCTCGACTTCGACCTGCCCCCGGACGTCTTCGATCGGCTGCAGTCTGCCCGCACAGTCACGCTCACCGTCGGCCGAATCCGCCTGCACCTCGGCCGCGATCAGGTCGCCGTGTTCCGCGCGCTGGGCAAACGCGTCGAGCCCACTACGCCATAAACACTGCAATCGCGGCCCCCAATAGCCGGGCGGCTACGCCGCCCCGGCCCAGTGACGCGTAGCGTCACGGCTCCTTCTCGCGAACGCATCTGCGTGATCAACCCACCGCAGCCCCCGCGCGCTCCGCGACCGCCCGCAGGTCCGACACAAACGCCGCGGTCATCTCCTCACGCCGTGACCCCTCTGCCCGCAGCAACGCCGAGGGATGGAACGTCGCCAGCGTGCTCTCGCAATACGGCGAGTCGATCCACTGGCCTCGCTCAGCCGTGATCGAGAAGTCGCTGCGGATCACCGCCCGCGCCGCGGTCCCGCCCAGACACACAAGCAAACGCGGCTGGATCGTCCGCAGCTCCGCCCGCAGCCACGGCGCGCACGCCCGCACGTGCTGCGTCGTCGGCTTGCGGTGCATCCGCGACAACCCCATCCGCTTGAACCGGAAGTGCTTCACCGCGTTGGTCACGTAGATCGCCGACCGCGGCAGCCCGACCGCTTCGAGGTGTTCATCCAAGAGCTGCCCGGCGGGCCCCACAAACGGTCGGCCCTGACGGTCTTCCTGATCGCCGGGCTGTTCACCCACAAACACAATCTCAGCGTCGCTCGGCCCTTCGCCAAAGACGGTCTGTGTCGCGTCTTCGCACAGATCGCAAGCCCCGCAGCTCGATACGGCCCGCTGCAGCACCGGCAACGCCATCGACGGGATGAGTTCGCCGACGTCGGGAATCAGGTGCGACGCTGTTTTCTCGTCTTCGGTGGGCGGGGCGTTCATCTGTTTCACCCGCACATCCGCGGTCTGCAACAGGTCGGGGATGATTCGGGTCTCGGGCATGGTGGACCAGTACTTGCGGGCCATCTCGTTCTCCATCGCCTGCAGCTTGATGCGGGCGGGGTTAAAGATGGTGGCGTAATAGGCGAGCCACTGATCCGTGGTGGAGTCTTCCGCGGGGGCCTGGTCGGCGTCGACGCCGGGGGAAGTGGTGAGCTGTTTCGTGTCCCAGTGGATGCAGCCGTGCGGCGTGAGGATGGACCAGTGGAACGCCGGGAAGCGCTTGATGAAGAAGTCGACCTCGCGTTCGGCGATACGGTGCTCGGGCTTGTGGAAGGCGACGAAGCGGGTGTCGGGTTTAGGGTGTTGGGTGTCAGGAAGGCCGGGGAGTTGGAGGCTGTCGAAGGGCACTTCGTGGAACCGGACGAAGGCGTGCATCTTGTGGGCGTCGCGGCGGACGCTGTGGTCCATCCGCAGCAGCTCGGCGGTGTCGGGGTCGGTGGCGATCGAGAGGAGGCGTGGCTCGCCGTGCGTCAGCCGGTACGCGAGGCGGTAGAGCAGGTGCCACTTCCGGGGGTCGCGGTGGTGGGCGACGGTGGTGGCGAGCTGGATAAAGCGTTTGGGGATGGGGGGCGTCCGCGTGGTGGTTGGCGACGCCTGATACGGCAGCGGGTCGCTGGCTGCGAAGAGCGAGTCGGTGGGTTCGAGGGCGGTGTCGTGGAACTGGATGTCGTCCGGGCTGATCCCTTGTGCGAGGAGGGCGCGGGCTTGGGTGCGCCAGTCGTCGAAGGTGCCGGTGAGGGTGAGGAGCATCGAGGGGGTGGGGGGTCAAGTCCGGGGGTGGCTACCCCTGGGCTTTAGGGGCGTTGTGTGTAGGTCGGGGTGGGTGGGGGTGGCGGGTGGGGTTAGACCTCGCCGGTGAGGGCGGAGGTGGCGGCGGCGACGACACGCTGGCGGTTGGCGAAGAGGTCGAGCTGGGGGTCGACGCGGGACTTCTTGGGCTCGGTCTTGCGGGCGAGACGTTGTCGGAGGTCGAGGCGGTCGAGGAGGTGGGCGTCAGGGTTGGGGGAGCCGGCGGTTTTGAGGAAGGGCTTAGCGCGGTTGAGGGCGCAGCCGAGGCGTTTGAGGTCGTTGATGGCGAGGGTGCGGTGACGGCGGGCGCTGAGGATGCGGTTGACGGTGCGGACGCCGAGGCCGGGGACGCGGAGCAGGGCTTCGCGGGGGGCGCGGTTGAGGTCGAGGGGGAAGAACTCTCGATGGGCGAGAGCCCAGGCGAGCTTGGGGTCGATCTCGAGGTCGAGGTTCTTGTCGGGGAGGGCGGCGCTGGTGAGTTCGGGGAGGGTGAAGCCGTAGAACCGCAGGAGCCAGTCGGCCTGGTAGAGGCGGTGCTCGCGGAGGAGTGGCGGGCGTTCGTGGGGTAGGCCAGAGGCGGCGAAGGGGATGGGGGAGTAGGCGGTGTAGTAGACGCGCTTGAGGCGGTGGTGGGTGTAGAGGGAGGTGGCGGTGGAGAGGATGTCGGTGTCGGGGGTGGGGGTGGCGCCGACGATCATCTGGGTGGACTGGCCGGCGGGGGCGAAGCGCGGAGGGCGGGGGCGTTTTGAAGCGCTCAACCCCGCTGAAGCGGGGTTGCCTCGTTTGGGGGTTGAGTCGAGGCGGGATTTGATGGCGGCCATCGTTTGGTTGGTTTGGCGGTGGGATTTTTCGGGAGCGAGCTGGTTGAGGTCGGGCTGGGTGGGGAGCTCGATGTTGGCCGAGAGGCGGTCGGCGTAGCGGCCGGCGTCGGCGACGGCTTCGGGGGTGGCGCCGACGACGGATTTGAGGTGGATGTAGCCGTTGAACTGGTGGTCTTCACGGAGTCGGCGGGCGACCTCGGTCAGAAGGTCCATGGTGTAGTCGCCGTTGCGGATGACGCCGGAGGAGAGGAACAGGCCCTCGATGTAGTTGCGTTTGTAGAGGTTGACGGTGAGGTCGACGACCTCGTCGATGGTGAACTGGGCGCGGGGGGTGTCGGAGGAGACGCGGTTGATGCAGTACTGGCAGTCGTAGACGCAGTGGTTGGTGAAGAGGATTTTGAGGAGGGAGATGCACCGGCCGTCGGGGGTATAGGAGTGGCAGATGCCGGTGCCGTTGACGTTGCCGAGGCCGGTTTTGGAGTTGGTGCGTTTGGAGCCGGAGGAGGAGCAGGAGGCGTCGTATTTGGCGGCGTCGGCGAGGATGGTGAGCTTGACGGTGGTGTCCATGAGGGGAGGTGGTAGGTGGTAGGTGGTAGGTGGTAGTTTGTAGGCCGATCCGTTTTAGGTTTGTTTGGGTATTCAAATATACGAACGCCGCCCGAACTTGTCGAGGCGGTTTGTGGGTTTTGTTGGGGTTATGGGGCGTGAGTCTGCTGTGGGGAGCTGGCGGGCTAAATCCTGTCGCTAAACGGGGAAATGCGTGGCGAGGGCGGCGGCGGCGTGTTCGCGGTCGTCGAAGTGGATTTTTTCGGTGCCGAGGATCTGGTAGTCCTCGTGGCCTTTACCGGCGATCAGAACGGTGTCGCCGGGTTGGGCGTCGCGGATGGCGAGGTCGATGGCGGCGGCGCGGTCGGGGATGGTGGTAGCCATCCCGCTGAAGCGGGATGGCCCGGGTAGGCCCTGCTCGATGTCTTTGAGGATGGCGGCGGGGTCTTCGGTGCGGGGGTTGTCGGAGGTGATGACGACGCGGTCGGCGTAGCGGCAGGCGACGTCGGCCATCTTGGGGCGCTTGGTCTTGTCACGGTCGCCGCCGCAGCCGAAGAGGATGATGAGTTTTCCGGGGGCCGGGGTGAGGGGTTTGAGGGCGGCGGCGACGTTGTCGAGGGCGTCGTGGGTGTGGGCGTAGTCGACGAGGACGGTCGGCCCCCGTAAGTTGGGGTTTGGGGGTGCGATACGTTCGAGCCGGCCGGGGACGGGGGGGGCCGCTTCGAGGGCGGCCTGAGCCTGCTCGGCGGTCATGGGATGGAGACGATCGACGAGGGCGAGGGCTTGGAGGGCGTTGGAGACGTTGAAGCGGCCGACGAGGGGCAGGTGGATACGGAATGAGCAATGCGGGGTGTGGAAGGTGACGTCGGTGCCGGCGGGGGTGAGTTCGTGGATGTCGGCGCGGTAGTCCGCGGTGGCGTTCTGTGGATCGAGGAAGGTGAGGGTGAGGGGGGCTCGGCAGTCGCGGGCCATGCGTGGGTGGTAGGGGTCGTCGGCATTGAGGACGGCGTGGCTGGTGTTGGCAAGCTGATCGAAGAGGATGGCTTTGGCGTCGGCGTATGCCTCCATGGAGCCGTGGTAATCGAGGTGGTCGCCGGTGAGGTTGGTGAACGCGGCGGCGGCAAAAGGGAGGTGGTCGGTTCGGCCCTGATGGAGCGCGTGGGAGGAGGTCTCGAGGACGGCGTGGGTCAGGCCGTTGCTGACCATCTCGGCGAGGAGATCGGAGAGCTGGATGGCGCCGGGGGTGGTGAGGTTGGCGGCCTGTGGGCCGGTGGGTTGGCCGGCGTCGGTGACGATGGTGCCGAGGAGGCCGGCGGGGTGTTGGAGATGGGTGAGGAGGTGTTGGGCGAGCCAGGCGACGGTGGTCTTGCCGTTGGTGCCGGTGACGGCGAGGAGGGTGAGGCGCTTGGCGGGGTGGTCGTGGAAGGCTTCGGCGAGGCGGCCGGCGAGGCGTTGGTCGACGACGGGGGCGTGGAGCAGCAGGGGGTTTTCATCCCGCTCAAGCAGGAGGGCCTGGAGCTGTTCGGGGGGCAGTTCGGAGAGGACGGCGGGGCAGCCGGCGGCGAGGGCGTCGCGGATGTAATGAGGGACGGCGGGGGCTTGGCCGCGGGCGATGAAGAGGGTGCTGGGGCCGACGTCGCGGGAGTCGTCGGTGAGGCGTTGGATGGGCGGGTCGGCGGCGTCTGGGGGCAGCGTGAGGCCGAGCGGTTGGAGGACGGTGGAGAGGGGGCGGGTTTGCATAGGTCCGCGGGGGTTACCGGGGGGCTGAGACGCGGGGCGGGCTGGGGTCTGATCGGCCGAGGGCTGGTTTTATCGGCCGGTGGTTTGCTGGGGGGAATTACCGAGTGTGCGATGGAAAGTGGGGTGCAGATCGGCCCGATGATCTGAATTAAGCGGCCAAACCTTTTCTGCGAGGTATAGGCCTGCGAGACAGGACTCTACTCCGCAACTCTGTCCGGGGGGGTGGAGGCAGGGCGAACGACTCAGCGAGGCACTGCATGCAACCCACGGACAACCGGCCGATCGAGACGATCCGGTTGAGCGAGAAAGACAAGGCCAAGCTGGTGAACCAGCTGGAGCACGAAGGCACGCAGCCGGTGTCGGCGGATCGTCGGTCGCTGCGGGTGCGGTTCACCGCGACGGGCACGGTGGTACGGTTGCAACAGCCCAACGGCGCGTCGAGCCGGCTGTCGGTGCTGCCTCGTAACCTGTCAAAACGGGGGATGGCGTTTGTGCACGGGCGGTTTGTGTATCCGGGCGTGAAGGCGTTGGTAACGCTGCCCACGACCGACGGCGAGCTGGTCACGGTGGAGGGCCGGGTCCGGGATTGCCGGCACGTGAGTGGGATTGTGCACGAGGTGTCGGTGGTGTTCGATGACCTGATCGACCTGGCGATGTTTGTGGAGATGACCAAGGAAGAGGAGCTGCGTTACCGGCAGGAGCGTGCGGAAGACCTGGGCGATGCGGCGTTGGCGGAGATGCAGGCCGAGAAGCCGAGGGTATTGCTGGTGGAATCGGCGGACACGGACCGGAAGCTGTACGCGTTGTGGCTGAAGAAGTCGGGGCTGGATGTGACCGAGGCGTCGGACATGACCGCGGCCGGGAAGTCGGCGGCGGCGGGAGGGTTTGATCTGGCGATGATGACAGTGGCCTCGGCGGAGGCGGCGGCGGGTATCAAGCAGTTGAAAGAGCTGGGGCTGACGGGTCCGGTGATCGCGTTGACGACGGACGCACAGGGTGCGGCAGCGGACGCGGCGATGCAGGCGGGTTGCAGCTCGGTGCTGGCCAAGCCGTTCCAGGCCGACGAGCTGAAACAGGCGGTCGCCCAGCTGGTGGATCTGGGCGACAATCAACAGCTCGAGCCGTTGGTCTCGACCGCGGCGGGTGATGCGGACATGGCCCCGCTGCTGATGGAATACGTCGATGGGCTGGGGCAGCAGGCTCAACAACTGAAGGGCTGCTTGGGCACCAAAGACTGGGACGTGCTCCGGCAGCTCGGCACCGCTCTCAAGGGCAGCGGCGGAGGATATGGCTTTGCACCAATCTCCGACGCCGCGGCACAGCTGCTGCGGAGCCTGGACGCCAACGGCGAACCGGCTGTGGATGACCTCCGCAAGGATGTGGACGAATTGACCAGCCTGATGCGGCGGGCTCGGGCGCACTAGCGAACATTGTGCAAGAGCAGTGACGCTCAGGCCACGCGGGTGGGCACACGCGTCGAGACCGCGGGGGACTGGCCCTGACGGACCCACACACTGCCCCGGCCGCGGCGGCCGAGCACGGTGGTGAGCCGTTGCAGGTAGTCCCGCAGAGCGTCGTCATCGAAGCGGGCGAGAAATTCGGGGCGGGCGGTGCGGTTGCGTTTGCAGATCGCGTCGATCACCTGTTGCTTGCTCATGGCGTTGCGCTCGGGGCTTGTCCAACAAAAGAAACTCGGCGGGGCGTGGGGCCCACGCGGCAGGTAGGGCCGGTGATCTGGGCCGTGGCTCGGCGCAGATCACCGCTGACCGGGTGAATTCGACCCGGCATGCACGCTCGCTTGAGGTGTAACTGGACGGGACTCCCGGAACGCCCGATACCGGTCGGTTGGGCGGGTTACGATAAGTATGGTTTCGCCGCACCGAAGGAGGCCACACGATGCCGCTGATCATCCATTCGCCGTACTCGGGCAAGGCCGTAAAGGTCAGAGACCAGGACGTGGGCCGGGCGATCCGCGATGAGGAGGGGCGGATCTTCTACGTGGTTCAGCGGGCGTCGGGGCAGGGCGTGTACGCAGCGGTGACCCGCAAAGGGTCCGAGAAGGATGAGCAGCGGTACGACGCGCTGCTGAGCAAGGGTGAGACGGCCAAGGCGGTGGGGCAGGAGCGCTCGCGGCAGCAGGTGTTGGATGCGACGGGCAAGACGCGTGGCCGGGCGCGGAAGGTGCTGGTGCTCGCCGTGCTGGTGTTGCTGGGGGCCGCGGCCGCGGGGGGCTACGCCGTCTGGTCCGGCATGATCGACGCCAAGAGCGTGCCGCTGCTCCGTGATCTCTTGCCACAGGACAACGACAACACCGCCGACCCCGCCACGTCCCGCGTCTACCCCCTCGGGCTCGGCCAACCCGTCAACGTCCGCCTCGCCAACCTCCCCGACCCCCCAGCTCCTAAAGCCCCCGACGACCCCTACGCCGGCTACACCACTACGCCCGCCGGCCTCCGCCTGCTCACCACCCGCTTCACCGATGGGCCCACACCCACCGCCGGTCAGTTCGTCCGCGTCCACTTCGCCACCTACTCGCCCAACGGCACCCTGCTTGACCAGTCCCGCCCCGGCCCCCCGCTCGGCTTCGTGTACTACGCCGGCCACGCCCCCCAGGCCTGGGACCTCGCCCTCACCGGACTCCGCCTTGGCGAAGCCCGCTCCGTCCTTGCCCCCACCCACCTGATCCGCCCCACCGCCAGCCCACCCCAGGCTGACCCCAACCCCAACCCCGCCTTCGCCCTCCGCTACGAGCTCGAACTCGTCGACATCCAGCCCGGCATCACGCAGCACACCAACGTCCAACCCACCCCCAACACCGATATCCCACCCGCACGCACCGGCGACACCCTCCACCTCCACTGGCTCGCCTTCATCAACGACCAGCTCACCCCCTTCCACGACACCCGCGCCGACCCCCAGCCCGCAACCATCACCCTCGGCCAAACCCCCCTCATCCCCGGCCTCGAGCTCGGTCTCCGCGGCCTCCAACTCGGCGAGTCCCGCACCCTCACCATCCCGCCCTACCTTGCCTACGGCTCACGCGGCGTCGGCACCCTCATCCCCCCCCACGCCACTGTAAATGGTACTTTCCGCCGCACTATGGAAGATGGGACAGTGTACCAGTTCAGTGCCCAAAACAAACTTGAATTAGTACGCGATACCAAT
>JBCCOW010000038.1:0-35366 GCA_039025195.1 Planctomycetota bacterium | reverse complement strand
ATGTGAAGTAAACCTAACAATCGAGAATTTCTGGGGAAATGCTAAAAGCCATGCCGGTTAATCGGGTATTGGGGGAGGTGTCGGTGGTGCCACTGGAGCGGAACGTGGCGGAGCCGGGGACGGCGTTGGTCGGGGTGATGGGGTCGGCGGGGGTCGGGCTGGACCGGTTCGAGGGACAAACGACACGGCACGAGGACCTGCGGATCGTGCGGGGGCTGACGCTGGGCGATCTGCCGGACCGGTGGTACGGGATGTCGGCGGTGGAGACGCTGGTGTGGCTGGGGCAGGACGGGGGGACGCCGGCGGGGACGGGGATGAGCACGGGGACACGGAACGCACTGCGGGAGTGGGTGTATCGGGGAGGGCACTTGGTGGTGGTGCTGCCGTTGGCGGGGGAGCCGTGGTCGGCGTCCCCGCTTGGTGACCTGATGCCGTTTGAGGCCGGCGGGCTGACTTCGGTGCGGGGGGCGGTGCCGTTGTGGGTGGGGCGCCCGGTGTCGGACCCGGACCCGGTGGCGATGCTGGGGCTGACGGGTCTGCGGGACGGGGCGTCGGTGCTGGAGCGGGGGCCGAAGGCGGATGAGGAGGATGCGCTGGGGGTACCGTTGGTGGTGGCGCGTCGGTACGGGTTTGGGCGGGTGACGGTGGTGGGGCTGGATGTGGCGTCGAAGGATGTGCAGGCGAAGCTGAGCCCGCGGGACATGCACCCGCTGTGGAAGCGGTTGTTTGCGTGGAAGGGGCCAGTGCTCTTGCCGTCGGAGGTGGAGCGTCAGCGTCGGTTGGCGCCGCCGCAGCAGCTGCGGGTCGCGTCGATGCTGTCGCAGGTGGAGTTGGGCAGCTGGGTGGGCGGCCGGCTGGCGATGACGGGGACGGCTGCGCCGGCGCTGGTGTTGGCGATCGTGGTGTTCGGGCTGTATTGGCTGGTCGCGGGGCCGGTGGCGTTCTGGGTGTTGAAGAGCCGGAAGCACGAGGCGTGGAACTGGCTGGTGTTTGTGGTGGTGGTGGCGAGTTTCGGGGCGTTGTCGTGGGGGGGTGCGGGGCTGCTTCGGCCAGGGGATGAGCGGATCGCCCATGTCACGGTGTTGGACCTGGACGGGAACGGGGGGCCGGCCCGGGCGCGGAGCTGGGCGTCGGTGTTTGTGCCGCGGTTCGGGGAGGCGGCGGTGGGCGTGGGTGCTGGAGACGAGGCGGGTGGGGCGGGTGGGATGGGGTTTGAGGTGCATAACACGCTGGCGAGCCCGGGCAGTGCGTTGACCGGGGCGATCCGGCCGTACCCGGATATCCGGTCGTACCGGGTGGATGCGGCGGAGCCTGCGGCGGCAGCGGTGCCGGTGCGGGCGACGTCGAAGCGGTTCCGGGTGGACTACCTAGGGCCGACGGTGGAGGGGTGGACGGTGACGCCGGACGCGGTGGGGTTGAATGAGGAGGGGATGCTGGTGGGCCGGGTGACTCAGACGCTTCCGGGGGTGTTGAGCAACGTGCGGGTCGTGGTGTGTCCGGGCGAGGGTCGTCCACCTTGGGTCGTGGTGCTGCCGAGGGCTTGGGAGCCGGGTCAGGCGATCGAGCTGGAGGGGCTGGGGAGCGGGGGCGAGCGGGGGGCGGCGCGGAGGTTGGCACTGGAGGTGGGGGATGAGCAGCGTCGGCAGTGGGCGGAGGAGGGGTTTTTAGGCGAGGTGGTGGGGCGGTGGCAGGTGGGTGGGATCGAGCCGGAGGTGGACGGGGCGATCGGGCAGGTGAAGACGCCGGCAATTGTGCGGGAGATGGACGCGGCGAGTTTTTACGACGCGCTGCCGCACCCGCACGTCCGGGCGGCGGCGTTGGCGGGGGCGTCGGTGCTGCAGCGTTCGCTGCTGCGGGGTCTGGACCTGACGGCACTGACGAAGGGGCGTCGGCTGATCGTGATCGGGTATCTGGAGGCGAGCCCGCTGCCGGTGCCGATGACGCTGGACGGCCAGCCGTTGGGTGGTGATGCGACGGAGGCGAGCCTGACGGTGGTGCGGTGGGTTTATGATTTTTAGGAGCTGGAATTTAGTAGTTGGAGTTGTGATGGATAAACCATGGCGATGATTCGGACAGTCAATCTGACGAAGCGGTACGGGGAGCTGACCGCGCTGTCGAACCTCAACCTGGAGATCGAGGCGGGGGACTGCTTCGGGTTCATCGGGCCGAACGGGGCCGGGAAGACGACGTGCATCAAGATCCTTGCGACGCTGCTAAAGCCGTCGTCGGGGGAAGCGCGGATCGACGGGCTGTCGGTGGGACCGGTCAATGCGAGGCAGGTGCGGGCGATGATCGGTTACGTACCCGACTTCTTCGGGTCGTACGACGACATGGTGGTGACTGAGTACCTGCAGTTCTTCGCGTCGGCGTACGGGATCAACGGGGAGCAGCGGAAGGCGGTGATCGATGACGTCTTGGCGTTGACGGACCTGACCTATAAGGCCGACGCGGAGGTGAACTCACTGTCGCGGGGGATGCAGCAGCGGCTGTCGGTCGCGCGGGTGTTGCTGCACGACCCGAAGGTCTTGTTGATGGACGAGCCGGCGTCGGGGCTGGACCCGCGGGCGCGGATCGAGATGCGGGAGTTGCTCAAAGAGCTGCACCAGATGGGCAAGACGATCTTGATCAGCTCGCACATCCTGTTGGAGCTGGCGGACCTGTGCAACAAGGTGGCGATTATCGAGCAGGGGGAGCTGAAGTTCACGGGGACGGTGGCGGAGATCCTGGAGCGGGCGAAGTCAGCGGGCGGGGTCGGCGGGGTGCTGCACGTCGGGGTGGGCGATCGGCGGGCCCCGGCAATGGAGGTGATCAAGACGGTGCCGGGGGTGGTGGGGGTCGAGATGGAGAACGAACACCTGCGGGTGCTGCTGGACCGGTCGGCCGAAGCCAAAACGGAAGGCCAGACAGGCACGACCGCGGGGCGGGTCGCGGCAGCCTTGGTCCAGGCGGGCTACGACCTGACACGGCTGGAGGAAGAGAAGGTGAACCTCGAGACGGCGTTTATGAAGCTGACGCGCGGTCTGGTGCAGTAGGGCGGAGAGGCGAGATTTTAGGGGGCACAAAAAAACGCCCCGGCACAAGGCCGGGACGAGAGGGAGGGAGAAATTCAGATTGGCTTGAGCAAGGGCTTTACTCGGGGCCGCCGCGTTCTTCACGCCGGTCGCCGCGGCGTTCCTTACGCTCCTCCCGCTTCTCCTTGGCCTGCTCGCGTCGCTCAGCCATCTTAGCTTCGATCGCCTTACGGTTGGTATCGAACGTGACCTGCTGGTCGGCGGTCAGGATGTCGCGGACGTCATCGAGATAAGGGTCGACCTTGGGCCGTTCTTCGAGCAGGGCCTCCATCTCGGCCTTGGCCTTCTCACGGGCGGCCTTCGCCGCTTCCGGGTCGCCGGCCTCGCGGGCCTCCTTCATGGCGGCACGGTTCGCTTCGCGGGCTTCTTTCACTTTGGCGTGCCACGCCTCCATCTCTTCGCGGAGCGGGCTCATGATGTCCTTCACCTCTTCACGCTGCTCTTCGGTGAGGTTCACATCCTTGAACAGGGCCTTCATGCCGGCACCACGCTTGCGCTCGCCACGCTCCTTACGTTCTTCGCCGCGCTCGGCTCGGCGTTCCTTCCGCTCTTTGGGCCCAGCGTCCTGAGCGACGGCGGTAAAGCCAACCGGGACGGCCAACGCGAGGGTGGCGAATGCGGGGAGGATCCAACGCCAGCGCGGGGTGTTTCGGGATCGGGTCATGGGGGGTTCCTTTCGATGGTGTGTCGGGGTGGGTTTGTAGGGATTGGCCAACCGTCTGGTTTGGCCGGGCTCTGCATGCGTGGGCAGAACGCGGGGCGGGCGGGGTGTATTGCAAAGTAAAGACGGATTGCGGTTAGGCGGCCGTGCCGGGCGATCAGGGCGGGGCTATGCTTCGGGACCATGTTGAGCAAAGAGACGATCCTCGACGCGTTGGCCACCATCGACGACCCCGAGCTGCACCGCGATCTGGTCACGCTCAACCGGGTGGAGTCGGTGGACCTGGAGGGCGAAGAGGGGGCGAAACGGGCACGAATCGGCATCAAAGTGGACCGCCTGAATGGGCCGGGGCAGGAGGCGCTGCGGGCGTCGATCGAGGGGACGGTGCGGGCGGCGGCGGAGGCGGTGGGCGGTGGGCTGGATGGCGTGGAGGTGGTGTTTAGCACGTCGCTTTCGGCGATGGGTGGTGGGGGCGGTGCGGGTGGTGGGGGTGGTCAATCGCAGCCGGCAGCGCCGAGTGATGCAGCGTCGGAAGGCAACCCGTTGCCGCATGTGAAGCACGTGATCGCGGTCGGTGCGGGCAAGGGCGGTGTGGGCAAGTCCACGGTGGCGATCAACCTGGCGGTGGGGCTGGCCCGGATGGGCCGCAAGGTCGGGCTGATGGACGGAGATATCTACGGCCCGTCGGTGCCGACAATGCTGGGGTCGGACCGCTACGAGCCGCGGGCGGTGGGTCAAGTGCTGCTGCCGTTTGAATTGCACGGGATCAAGGCGATGTCCATCGGTGACCTGGTCGAGGACGGGCAGGCGCTCATCTGGCGGGGGCCGATGGCACACGGGGCGTTCAAGCAGCTGGCGACGCAGACCGACTGGGGGGAGCTGGACTTTCTCATCATCGACCTGCCGCCGGGGACCGGGGATGTGTGTCTAACCATGTCTCAGCTGCTGCCGTTGACCGGGGCGGTGATCGTGTGCACCCCGCAGAAGGTGGCGCAGGACGACGCGAAGCGGGCGCACGCCATGTTCGACAAGCTGGGCATCCCGGTGCTCGGGCTGGTCGAGAACATGTCCTACTTCATCGGCGACGACGGCAAGGAGTACGACCTCTTCGGCAAGGGCGGGGCGGAGATGCTGGCCCACCAGCTGGCGGTGCCGTTCCTGGGCGGGGTGCCGATCAACACCGCGCTGCGTCGTCACTGCGACGCGGGCGACCCGTCGGCCAACTTCACGAAGGACGACGGGCTGGCGGAGTCGTTCACGGGCGTGTGCCGGGCGGTGGAGGAGCAGGTGCAGCTGCAGGCGGTGATGGGCGGGGCGGGTGGGATGAGGCCGACGATGTCGGTGAGCTGACTGCTGTGCGCGTCTAGCCGCGTGTGTCTTTTGATTCACCGGGGATCGGTTGATCTTGATCAAGCCGGCGATCCATATCAACAACACCAAGATGGTCATCCCCTCAGCGATGTAAGGCATTTGTCGGATCTGTTGGGCCGAGCTGGATTGATTCCGGCTGATGTTCCAGGCGGCGGGGGCCAGATTGAGATGCGGTGAGTTCGAGTGGAAGCTCAATGATTGGTTTTGCAGGTAAGCCGTTTCGAGCAGTACGAAATCCGAGGCATGCTGCAGTTCTGCGGGGGTCACGTTGGCGATGGGTTGCCAGAGCGGCGTGAGGTCTTGCGGCGTAAGGAGCGAGCCGGCCGAGAGCGTGGTGTTGCCCGGGTTCTGGATGATCAGGCCTTGAGGGCTCGGCTTGAGCTCGAGATCGACGTAGGCGGGGGTCGCGTGGTTGAGCAGCAACGCTACAGACTCGACCTGAATGCTGTTGTTGTTTTGCTTATCCCAAGGTGGGATCCACTGTCGACGATCGATCTGGATCTGAACACGGAGGCGTTGGTTTTGAGCGGTGCTTCGTGAAGGGATGTGTTGGAGGTTGTAGGTCTGTTGGCTCGATGCAGTGACGAGTTGAGGCAACGCAAAGCTGTAGATCGCTGGAAGGGCCACCGCACCGATGACGAGGCAGATGACGGTCCAGGCGGCGGCCTGCACCAGCCGAGAACGCTTGTGGCGGCCGGGAGGGATCATGCCGACCTGTCGCAGGTCCGCCCCACACTCGGGGCACTCGAATGAGGTGATGCCGGCGACGGAGTAGCCGCAGCGGCCGCAAGTGGGTTGAGCCCTGTTGGTGGGGTCCTTATCGGCGTAATGGGCAGGATTACGGAAGACCCGCCAAAGCACGAAGGCGGTGAGACTGGTGAGGATCGCGAAGGCAAGTGCAACGAGAAACATTCGTACACACAGGCTACTTCAAGTGGCAGAGCGGGACGCTTCGCGTCACCCGCTACACGGGGCATGGCGGTTCAGCGTGGGACCATCCGTCGGTCGGGGAGGGGGCAGGCGTTGGAGTTGTTGAGCAGCTCGTCGACGAGGTCGTCGAGGGGGGTGGTGGCCATGGTGGTGGCGGAGTCGGAGATGGCGTAGGGGATGACGAGCTGGCCGGCGTGGACGAGGGCACCGCAGGTGTAGACGACGTTGGGGACGTAGCCGTCGCGTTCGGATTCGTTGGGGGTGATGAGGGGGAACTGGAGGTGGCCAATGACCTTGGTGGGGTCGTCGAGGTCGAGGAGGCAGGCGCCGATGGCGTATTCGCGGACGGGGCCGACGCCGTGGGTGAGCAACAGCCAGCCGTGGGGGGTCTCGATGGGGGCGCCGCAGTTGCCGATCTGAACGAACTCCCAGGGGTACAGGGGTTCGCAGAGGCGTTGGGACTCGTTCCAGAAGTATGGGTTGTCGGACTTCATGACGAACATGTTCTCGCCATCGAGCCGAGAGATCATGTAGTAGAGGTCGTTGATTTTGCGGGGGAACAGGGCCATGCCCTTGTTCTGGACGTACCGGCCGTTGAGGGTGTGGACCTTGATGGAGTGGAAGTCGTTGGTCTCGAGGATCTGGGGCAGGACCTTAAAGCCGTTGTAGGCGGAGTAGGTGCCGAAATAGGTGGTGGAGCCGTCGGGGTTGATGAAGGGGGTGAGGCGGAGGTCTTCGATGCCGCGGGACTCGTTCTCGGAGGTGGGGAAGATGACGATCTCGGAGGCGTCGGCGTTTTCGGGGATGACCAAGCCGTAGTTGGACCGGGCAAGCCAGTGCATGTTGTCGGCGGTCTCGGAGAAGGGGTGGGGGCGGTCTTCGCGTTGGCGGACTTCGGCGATCTTCTGGTCGAGCACGGGCAGGGAGAACGGGTCGGGCAGCTCGTCGAGGATGACCTGGGCGACATCGGTGTAGGCCCCCATCTCGATGAGCTTGAGGAGGAACAGGTGCTTGTCGAAGGACTGGTCGACCTTGAGGCGCATCTTGGCGGCGAAGCGGGGGGCGGGGTCGAAGGTGGCGTTGGCCTTGTCGTCGAGGACGCCGGTGCGGAAGACGATGGAGGAGACGTGGCCCTCGCCGGTCGCGCGGAGGGACATGATGAAGCGGAGGTGGCCCTTGGGGAGCCCGGCCTGGTTGGGATGAGGGACGATGGAAGGGTTGAAGAGGGCGGCGGACTCGATGGAGTATTCCATCGTGAAGTAAGCGCCGATGAGCAGCTTCTCTGGCAGGGAGAGGGCGTCGGGGTCGGTGACGTGGTGTTGGACGTAGCCGAAGTGGCGTTCGAAGGCGGACTCGATGTCGCGGTGTCGGGGGGCGAAGCGTCGGAGGACGTTTTCGAGGGCGGCCTCGGCTTCGTCGGGGCCGAGGTCGAGGACGCGGGTGATGACCTTGCGGGCGCGGTCGTCGGAGCCGACGCCGAAGAAGCGGGCCATGACGCGCTTGTCGTCGGCCAGGAAGCGGTGGTCGGTGCGTTTGAGCTCGGGCATGGGAGGGGTCCGGATCGGAAGAAAGCGCAGAGGGGCCGAGCCCACCATCGGCGATCGGGGGCGATGGCTGGATGGTATCGGTGGGGTTGGGGCGTGGGGGCGGGTGGGGTGCCCGATAAGGTGAGATTTTGGTGCGCGGGCTGCGGGCAGGTGTGCCCGCAGCTAGAAGGCGAGCGCTGCGCGACGGGGCGTTTTACAGAGCTTCCTGGTCGCCGAAGAGGCCCCGGCCGACGCGGACGAGGTTGGCGCCTTCTTCGATGGCGACCTCGAAGTCGCCGGACATGCCCATGGAGAGGACGGTGAGGTGTTCGCCGCCGAGCTTGGCCTTCTTGGCGTCGTTAAACAGGTCGGCGGTACGGGCGAAGGTGGGGCGGGCGTCTTCGGGGTTGTCGGAGTAGGGGGCCATGGTCATGAACCCGCGGAGGCGGAGGTGGACCATGGTGTCGAGCTGTTCGGCGAGGGGGAGGACGGCCGGGGCGACGACGCCGGACTTGCTGCCTTCGCCGGAGGCGTTGACTTGGAGGAGCACATCAAGGATGACGTCCTTGCGGGCGGCGTAGTTGTGCAGCTCCTCGGCGAGGCGGAGGGAGTCCACCGAGTGGATGAGGTCGACGAGCGGGGAGACCTGCTTGACCTTGTTGCGCTGGAGGTGCCCGATCATGTGCCAGCGCACACGGTCCGGGACGGCCTCGGAAGACTTGGGGATCGCGCCGGCGAGGGTCTTGCGTCTTGCAAGGAACTCGTCGATCTGGGGGACGCGTTGGGAGAGCTGTTGGACGCGGGACTCGCCGAGGTCGACATGGCCCATCTCGACGATGCGCTGGATCTGATCGACGGAGGCGTACTTGGTCACAGCGACCATCAAGACATCGCTGGGCTGCCGGCCGGATCGGATGGCGGCTTCGGCGATCTGGTCGCTAACGCGGCGGTAGGTGTCACGGAGGTCCATGGCGTCCGGCGAGGGGGTTCGCGTAGGCATAGCCCAAAGAATAGGCGGCGCAGGGGGGAGCCCGCAAGGAACGGGGGGTTCGGTTTACGCCGGGGGGTCGGGTTCGTCGGCGTCCAGACGCTTCGCGCGGCGGTAACTCCACACCTTAAAACCGATGAACGCGCCGACCACCAGAGCCACCGTAATGATCGCCACGGCCTTGCCCTGACGCACGTATTCCTTGACCGCGTCCAGCTCCTCGGCAAACCAATACGCCACGAGGATGATGGTCGGGACCGAGACGGTGGCGGCGAGCCCGTCGTAGAACAGGAACCGGGTGAACGGGACTTTGAAGACGCCGGCGGCGAAGAACGCGGGGGCGCGGAGCCCGGGGAGGAAACGGGCGACGAAGACGAACTTGCCGCCGTGCTCCTGGATCTGGGCTTCGGCTTTATAGAGGCGCTTGCGGGAGATGATGCGGTGGACGAAACGCCACTCGAGCATGTGGTGGCCATAGCGTCGGCCCATGATGTAGAGGATGCAGTCCGAGCCCACGATGGACAGGAAGCAGACCGGGATCATGATCGTGAGGTTGGGGTGATACCCCTCGGCGACGCCGCAGATGTAGCCCGCCACGATCAGGGGGATGTCTTCGGGCAGGGGGAGGCCGAACCCGGTGGCGAGGAAGATCGCCACGAAGATCAAGTAGGGGGTCTTGGCGGCCGCGTTTTCGATCAGCTCTTCGAGCATGGACAGGGAGTTTAGGGATCGGGCGGCGGTTGGCGCTGCGGGGCGTGTTGCAGGGCGAGGCCGAGGGCCTGGTCGGCGGTGGTAACCCGGCCTTCGAGTTGGGCGTCGTAGACGGCCTCGAGGAGGGGTTTGAAGGCGGGGCCGGGGGTGAGGCCGGCGGCGACGAGGTGGTCGCCGGTGAGCAGGGGGGTGGGGGCGAGGCCGATGCCGTCACTGGCCAGGGCGTGCATACGCTGGCGGGCATCGTCGGCCTCTCGGCTTGATCCGAGGGCGGCCCAGTGGCGTAGCACTTGGTCGGCGCGCGGGTGGGCAAACCAACGCTTCTGCATGGCGATGGGCTGGTCGGCTGCGATGTCGTCTCGGTTGGCGAACTGGCTCACGGTTTGCCTAAGGGCTTGGTCTTCGGCATTGGTCAAGCAGAGCGCGTTGCGGTACGCATCGAGCGAGAGGCAGGGGTCCAAGCCGCGTCCAAGCAGGGCTAGACGGGTGGCGTAGTCAGCCTCGGTGTCGAGGTGCTGGAAGAACGGTTGCAGCGAGACGAACGGCTGACCAAAGATCGGCTCGAACAGCCTGAGGTCGTAAAGCAAACGAACGGCGAGTTCGGAGTTCGGGCCGGTGAGGGTGCGGCGGACCTCGTCGCCGATGCGTTCACGGGCGATGCGGTCGAGCTTGGGCGCGTGCTGGCGGATGGCCGAAGCCGTGTCGGGGTGGAGGGTGAAGTTGAGACGAGCGGCGAAGCGGACGGCCCGGAGCATGCGGAGGTAGTCCTCGGCGAAGCGCTGATCGGGGTCGCCGATCGCACGGATGACACGGGCTTGGAGGTCGGCCTGGCCGTCGACGAAGTCGATGATGGCGTCGGGTTGGGTCGTGTCGTCGAGATGGGGGTCGGCGAAGAGGCCGTTGATGGTGAAGTCACGCCGGTGGGCGTCTTCGTCGGCGGTGGTGAAGGTGACGGCATCGGGGCGTCGGCCGTCGGAGTAGGTCGACTCGGAGCGGAAGGTCGCGACCTCGGTGGTGAGGCGTTGGTCGCCATGGCCGTGGTAGCAGAGGACGACGCCGAAGGCTTCGCCGACGGCGTTGGAGCGGGGCCAAAGGCGGCGGACCCGGTCGGGGGTGGCGTCGGTGGCGACGTCGTAGTCTTTGGGGGTCTGGCCGAGCAGGGCGTCGCGGACGCAGCCGCCGGCGAGGTAGGCGGTGTGCCCGGCGTCACGCATCACGCGGATGATCTCGAGCGCAGCGGCACGATGGGGCAACGGGTTGAGAGCGGTCTCCGCCATGCGGCGAGTGTAGGGACATGTGGGACGTGCGATGTTTGATCTGCGAGGTGGGTTGGATTGAACCCGTTAGGCTCGCGGGGCGTTAGATCGGTGGATGTGGCTCACGTTCTTTGGCTTGCTTGGATTTGAGGTGCGACATGCTCGAAAGTGTGATGCCGGTCCGGTCGTATGTGGTGGCGTCGGGCGAGGGAGGGAGTGGGGGCGGGTCGGTCAAGACGGGGACGTGTGTGCGGTGCGGTTACGACCTGGCCGGGGTGCGGGTCGCGGACGGCTGCCCGGAGTGCGGGTGCGGGATGACAGCGGTCGACACCGGGCGCTTATTGCGTCGGGCGGATGCGGGCTGGGTCGCGGGTCTGGAGCGGGGGGCCAAGCGGCTGAAGCGGGGGGTGTGGTGGTTCCCGGTCGGGGCGACGGTGGGCGTGCTGGTGGGCTGGGTGTGGCATGTGCTGTGGCTGGGCCAGGCGCAGGTCGGCTGGACGCTGGTGGGCCCGGGGATGACGGGGTTCACGCGGGTGGATGTCGAGGGGCTTCGGCGGGTCGCGGGGGCGGGGGTGCTGGGGGGTGCGGTCGGGATGCTGTGGGCGGCGGCGGGCTTGTGGCGGCTATGCACAGCCGAGCCGGGCGTGGGCATGAAGGCGAACGGCAATGAACGCGGGCGCTGGCGGGTAGGGCGGGGCTGGTCGTTGTGGCTGATCAGCGACCGGGTGGTGGGGCGGTGGTGGACGGTGGCGGGCGGGCTGCTGCTGGTGTTTGGGCTGCTGGGGGGCTTTGTGGTGGGGACGCCGTTGGAGGGGCACTGGCGTTTGTGGGACCCGCTGATTTGCGCGGGGGTGGTGATCGGGGGGCTGGGGGTGCTCAGCGGCTGGCGGTGGGTGTACGGGCTGGCGGTACGGAGCGGGACACGCGGGGCGACGCTGGCGACGGCAGCGGTGCGGCGGGCGTGGCGGCGGTGTGCGGTGGCGGCGGCGGCGATCGTGATACTTGGGGCGGGGATGGCGGGGGCGGAGGCTTTGGATTGGCGGCCGACATGGTGGGGGCGTGGGGAGGCTTTCTTCTGGGCACTGCAAGGCGCAGCCGCGGTGGTGGTGGTCGTGATGGGGCTGTGGTGGTGGGAATCGTGGCGGGTGGCGGGGGCGTTGGTGTCGGCGTTGTCCGGGGCAGGCCGAGCGGTTGAATCGGGGCAGACGCGTGGCGATTGACCTCGGAACGGGTAGAACTTTCAATATTTACGCCGGAACAGACACCGGTGGGTTGAGGGGGGGCATACCGGCGGTTACGATCGCTGCATGGACGCACGGAAGCGGCACATAGGGGAGAAGGTCTGCCGGGGGGTAGCGGTGGCTGGGGTTTTGAGCTTGTGTGCGGTGCTGCTGGGTGTGAGTTGGAGCTGTGCGCGGTCGCCGTTTACCGAAAAACGGGACCGGACGCAGTACGATCGTTATTTGGCGTTGCGGGGGGAATTCCGGCCCACGGATGAGCCGGACGAGTTCGGAGTGGACCGCAAGGCCCTGCGGCTGCGATTGACCCCGCCCGACGACCGCTAGTCGGGTCATGCGGGTTTTTATCGCACTATCTGGCCCTAGCGAGGGGGCAAACTTCAAAGTGGCACGCGCATCTGGTCGAAAACAACACGGAAGAGGTCGCGTGAATCGGCCCATTAAAGCGTCTGGCCTTCGAGGGGGGGCCGCGCCTCAGAGTGTGCCCCAACAAGCGTCGGACAGGATGCCGGACAAACGGAATATCGCGGTTCTGAGCTCGCTGATCGTCGGGATGACGCTCGTCAGCGGGCTTCTGCTGTGGCTGGAGCCCGAGACGGGTGCACCGCGGCCTGGCGTGACCCTGTCGCACGTCGATCACCCCGGACGCACGGGCTCGCCGGAGGAGATGCTCTTCCAGTTCCAGCGTGCCGACGGTGAGCGCCCCTGGCGGGCCATCGTGATCCACGACAGCCGGGGCCACTTGGGCGGTCTGACCGACCTGGACGAAGCCTACCGGGCTGCGGGGCGGTCGGACAGCGGCTACCACATGGTCATTAACAACGGCTCGGGCGATCGGGACGGCCGAACGACCACGAGTTATCGCTGGCATGCACAGACGGCCGGGGCCTACCTTGGCGAAGGCCGGGGGGCCGACTGGTATCACGAAAACGCGATCGGCATCTGCCTGATCGGAGACACCGCCAACCGACCGGCGACCGACGAGCAGCTCCGCGAGCTGGTCTGGCTGGTTCGCCAGCTCCAGTCCCGCTACGGCATCCCCGCGGAACGCGTCTTCCTACGGGTCGGCCAGCCCACGGACGCCGGTTCGGCAGTCAACCCGCACTTCCCAGTGGCGTGGTTCGACAACAGCCTGCTGCGGTAATCCGGGCTGGGTGGGGAATGCCAACCAAATGGTCCTGGGTTTTGTGTGTCTTGAGGTGTTGATCGGGGCTGTCCTGTTGGGTGGCTCCACACACGTACCGATGCTCTGGATCGGGCCTTGTCTGGCTGCTTTTACCTCTGCGATCTGCGGGGCTGCCTGACGCGATTCGCCCGCTCCTCAGAACGTGATGACGCTGCGCCACGCCCAAAGAACCGGCATCCGACCCGGATTCGCGGCAAAGCTGTCCAAAGATCGACGTAATTGTTTGCTCGATGAGCGGATGGCGAGTAATGTGTGGGCATCTTTCATTCGGTTATCCGAAAGACATTACGGCTTCGCCGTCGCCCGGCAAACGACGCTGGTTTTGCGTTACGCGGGCTGTAGGCTGTTTTTATGAGTATTGCTTACCAAATCGGCGGCTACGATGTACTTCACACCCTGGGCAAGGGTGCGGGTAGCACGCTGTTTGAAGTGTGTAACGACGCGGGTGAAAAGTTCTGTCTTAAGCGGGTGGTCAAGAGCGGGCCGAGCGATCAGCGGTTCCTCGACCAGGCGATCCATGAACACGAGGTGGCGTCGTCAATGGACCACCCCCGGCTGCGTCGGAGCTACAAACTGATCCGGCAGCGGGCGCTCATCCGGACCTCCGAGGTACTCGTCTTGATGGAGCTGGTAGAAGGCAAGACGCTCGAGGCGTTCCAGGCCGACGACATCGGCGTGTTCTGCAGCATCATGATGCAGGGTGCCGAGGCCCTCGGAGCGATGCATGAGGCCGGGTATGTGCACGCGGACATCAAGCCGAACAACATGATGCTCGATCGGGACGGGGGCGTGAAGCTGATCGACTTTGGGCAGTCGTGCACGATCGGGACCGTGAAAGAACGCATCCAGGGCACGCCGGACTACATCGCCCCCGAGCAGGTCAAACGACGGGCGATCACGCCCCAGACCGACGTGTTCAACCTGGGGGCCACGATGTACTGGCTGCTGACCGGGCACTACGTGCCGACGATGATTCCCAAAAAAGACCAATCGGGCGTGAAGGTCAGTGCGTCCCGCCCGGAGAGCCCGGCCCCCCCGATCGAGCACAACGCCTCGATACCGCCGGCACTCTCCACGCTCGTCATGGACTGCATCGCGACCGACCCCGCCAGCCGGCCCGGCAACATGCCGCAGGTCTTTGATCGCCTAGAAATCGCCCAGGCCCAGGCGGCCCGGATGGAGCCGGTAGCCCCACGCGAAGCCTCCTAGCAAGCAGCCAACGCACCGCAGACACCGCAAAGCATTCGGGCAACGCCGGGGGCCGCGTTATACTTCTGCGATGCGAAGAATCACGTTTTTTCTGTTTGCGGCGATCTCCGCCCTCCTCTCTGTTGATGCCACGGGACAATCCAACACCCTGACCCATGAGGCCGTCGTCGAGAAGATCGAGCGTCTCAAAGAGCACATCTACAACCAGCAATCCAGCGAGGGGCTCTGGCACCACGCGGGCCATCACCCCAAGGGTGCCAAGGACCCAGACGAATTCAAGAATATCGGCGGCCCGACCGCGTTGAACACCCTTGCGCTACTCGTGTCCGGTGAATCGATGCAAGAGCCGCGGCTGCGTCGCTCGATCGACTGGCTGCGTGAAAACGACATGCACGGCACCTACGGCGTCGCCCTGCGGGCACACGTCTGGTCTTACCTGCCCGAAGAGTTTATGGGTCAGCTCGAGTCGGACGCCGCCAACCTGCTGCGGAGCACCGGTAACCGCAGCCGATTCAATTACTGGGTCTACCCCAACCGACGCGTCACATCCGGCGACGAGTTCCGCACCGAGGGACGCCTCGGCCGTGTCATCATGCGGATTGATAACTCGACCACCCAGTACGGCGTGCTGGCGATCTGGCAGGCGGTCAAACGGGGGGCCCGTGTCCGCAAAGCGTTCTGGGAGAACGCGGTCGATCACTTCCTCGACGAACAGCTCGAAGGTGTAGTCAACATCGAGGGCAGACGCACCAACGTGGACGGTGCCTGGGCCTATGGAAAGAAGGGCGGCGGCAGCGGCGAGCCACGCAAAACCATGACCTGTGCAGGCCTCACCGTGCTGTACATCGCCCAGCAGCAGCTGTTCCGCGACCGGGACACACCCGAGCCGAACATCACCGCGGCGATCCAGCGCGGCATCGACTACCTCGACCGCAACGGCCCGGTCACCTCGGACGGACGCGGTGGAGGCCACGGCGGCGGTGGCTATTACTACTACGGTATCGAACGCGTCGCCCTCGCCTCGGGCAAGCGGCGGTTCTCCGGCGAAGACTGGTTCGAGGCCATCGCCGGCCGGCTGGTGAATTCCAACGCGGGCCGTGGCCCTGTCGAAGCCGCGTTCGCCTTGATGTTCCTGTCCCGCGGCAACGTCCCCCTCTGGATCAACAAGCTCCAACTGCCCGGCTACGACTGGAACAATCGCCCCAACGATCTGTACTTCCTGAACCAGTACATGTCTGAGTACCGGGAGAGTGACCTGGGCTGGTCTGTCGTGCCGATCGACAGCGACTGGCAAGACTGGATCAGCACGCCCATCCTCTACCTGTCAGGCCGTGAACCGCTCGAACTCAACGACGCCCAGGTCGCCAAGATCAAGGCCTACATCGACCACGGCGGCATGCTGCTGGCCAACCCCGAGAAGAACAGTAACGCCTTCATCAAGTCCATCGAAGAGCTCGCACAGCGGATGTACCCAGAGCTCGGGCGGATGCGGCCACTCGGGGCCGATCACCCCCTGATGAGTTTGATCATGCCCGTGACGCCGAGCGCCCGGACGCGAGTGATGTCGCTGAGCAATGGCGCCCGCGACCTGATCGTGATGCCGCGGACCGACTGGGGCATGCAGTGGCAGGCCGACGAAACCCCCGGCGGCGACCCGCCTTGGGCTTTCGCGGTCAACCTCTACGCCACCGCTTCGGAGCGGGGCGTCATGCGTCCCCGGCTCGAGTCGCCGCTGGTCAACCGCAAGGCCCGCCCACGGACTGGGGCCGTGACCGTGGTCCGTGCACGCCTCGGCGGTAACGACGCCCCGCTTATCGAACCGCAGGCCATGACCGCCTACAAGAACCAGCTCTTCAATCAGACCGGCCTCGACCTCACCGTCCGCACCATGCCGCTGGCCGCGATCGGCGACAGCAAGGCCGAGCTGCTTCACCTCGCCGGCGTTGAACGCGCCGAGCTCACCGCCGCCGAGGTCTCCGCCATCAAGAAGTTCGTGGAGAACGGCGGCACCGTCTTCGTCGAGACCCTCGGGGGGCGTGGCCCGTTTGTCGACAGCATGGAAGAGGCGATCGCCGAAGCCCTCGGGGAACGTGTGCGACGCATGAGCTCGCGGTCGCCGATCACCCGCGGCCGAGACCTGCCCGGTGCCGAGCCGATCCGCTCGGTCGTGATGCGGCCCGCCAGCGTGCTCGAGCGCGGCAAGCAGCGTTCCCTCAGCATGACCGTCATCCAGGTCGATCGACGCGACGCGGTCATCTTCAGCCGACAGGACGTCAGCCTCGGGCTCATGGGCGCCCGCTGGTGGGGTATCAACGGCTACGCCACCCCGACCGCCAGCCGGTTCATGTCCAACCTCCTCGCCTTCGCCCGCCAGCAACGCAGCAACTGACCCCTTCGACAAGGCCCCACGCCGCCGCTTGGCGAAGTCTTACCCCAAACTCACACGCCGCCCGCCGTGCCCCCTTGACGCGCTGCCACGCCCTCCCCACAATCGGGCATGGAACCTAAGATTATCTCCGAAGGCCTGACGTTCGACGACGTGCTCCTCCTGCCCGCCCGCAGCGAGATCACCCCCGCCCAGGCCGACACCTCCACCCAGCTCACCCGCGGCATCCGCCTCAACATCCCCCTCCTCTCGGCCCCGATGGACACCGTCACCGAGGCCGCACTCGCCATCGCCCTCGCCCAGCAGGGCGGCCTCGGCGTCATCCACAAAAACCTCTCCGTCGCCGCCCAGGTCCGCGAGGTCACCAAGGTCAAACGCTCCGCCAACGGCGTCATCACCGACCCCGTCGTCCTCCCTCCCGACGCCCCGTCCTCCGAGGCCCGCCGCCTCATGGCCGAGCAGCACATCTCCGGCGTCCCCGTCACGGTTGACGGCAAGCCCGGCGAGAAAGTCGTCGGCATCATCACCCGCCGCGACCTCATGTTCCTCGACGACGACGACAAGCCCATCCACGAGGTCATGTCCGCTAACCTCGTCACCGGCTCGCCCGACACCACCCTCGACAAGGCCGAGTCCATCCTCAACCGCAACAAGGTCGAGAAGCTCCTGCTCGTCGACGACGCCGGCAAACTCACCGGGCTGATCACCATGCGGGACATCGCCAAGCAGAGCCAGTTCCCCCTCGCCTGCCGCGACGACCGCGGCCGGCTCCGCGTCGGCGCCGCCGTCGGCGTCCACCAGCTCGACCGCGTCGGCGCCCTCATCGAAGCCGAAGTCGACGTCATCGTCGTCGACTCCGCCCACGGCCACTCCTCCAACGTCATGGACACCGTCAAGGCCGTCAAAGCCCGCTACGGTATCGAGGTCATCGCCGGTAACATCGCTACCGCTCAAGGCGCAGCCGACCTCATCGCCGCCGGCGCAGACGCCGTTAAGGTCGGCATCGGCCCCGGCTCGATCTGCACCACCCGCGTCGTCTCCGGCGTCGGCGTCCCCCAGATTACCGCTGTCATGAACGCCGTCAGCGTCGCCAAACCCGCCGGCGTCCCCGTCATCGCCGACGGCGGCATCCGACACTCCGGCGACATCTCCAAAGCCCTCGCCGCCGGCGCCTCCGTCGTCATGCTCGGCTCCCTCTTCGCCGGCCTCGACGAGTCCCCCGGCGACCTCGTCATCCACCACGGCCGACGCTACAAGACCTACCGCGGCATGGGCTCCGAAGGCGCCATGGTCGCCGGCTCCGCCGACCGCTACGGTCAGGCCGAAAAAATCAAACCCAGCCTGACCCCATCCTCCAGTACGTCCGGGGGCAACGGCAAACTGGTCCCCGAAGGCGTCGAGGGCCGCGTCCCCTACCGCGGCCCCCTCGAAGACTTCGTCTACCAGATGGTCGGCGGCGTCCGCGCTGGCATGGGCTACTGCGGCGTCCAGACCATCGACGACCTCCGCACCCAGGCCCAGTTCGTCCGCATCACCGGCGCGTCCCTCGCCGAGTCCCACCCCCACGACATCCAGATCACCCGCGAAAGCCCCAACTACACCGTCGAAGTCGGCGACGACTGACCATCATACGACTCCCCCCGTGTAGCGGGTGCACCGAAGGTGCCCGTGAGGGCCACGTTGTATATCAGTTTGATCGGATGCCTGACACCGGTTGACCGACCAGAGGCGTGCTCCCAGTCCGCGTCCCGTTCGCCGCCGGGCGACGCACTGCGGGGATCGACTTGCCGATCTGGTTGTGTACGTAGAACGGGGCGCGGATGATCAAATGGTTCTGCCGGTAGGTGATCGCCCCGGCCGTGCCGCCGTTGACCAGCCAGATCGTCGGCTCGATCGTGTCGCGGATCACCCCCGCCAACGCCTCGCCGCGCGACTCCCGGGTCGTGCCGACCTGCTCCTCGTTGTCGTTGTCGTCTTCAAACAGGTCACCACCGCCACCGCTGCCACCCCCGCCGCCCGAGTTCGTGTTGCTGAGCGCATCGGTCAGCGAGAAGCTCGGCGCGTCGGTGAAGTTCGGCACCTCGTGTAGCAGGTCCCCGATGTAGTACACCCGCGTCGTCGGCCTACGGTTTGCGATCGCTTTGCTCATCACCTCCACGTACCACGGCGTCACCCGGTAGATCAGCTCCGTCTCCGTACCACCCACCCCGCCAGCGTTGACCGCCGCGGTTGCGGACGCCTGGCTCAGGATCAACCGAAGCGCCCGCCCCGGCGGCATCCCGATCCCTCGCAGCGTGATCGGCGTCTCCGGGTCCACCCCCGCCAACTCCAACGCCGGCCACGACGTCACGACCAGCTGCCGACCGCTCTGCACCGACCAAATACGCAGGGCCTGCCGCAGCGGCGTCTGCTCCAAGCTGAGCGTCACTCCTGGGGGCGTCACTGGCGGCGCAGAAGCAGCCTCACCACCCGCTGCTTCCTGCGCAGCAACCCCACCACAACCCAAAACGACGACGACCAAACCGCACAGAAGCAGATGTTTCATGTCTCAAGGATACGCACTCCACCCCGCCCCACCAAGCACTGATCCCAACCATAAAGCCGCGACCGGTGGTCGCGGACGCCCGCCGAACGCTTCAGTTCTCCGCCGCGACCTCCCGCAGCCGCGGCAGCACCACGTCCCTCAGCAGAATCTTTCCACACGCCGCCGCCGGCACCGCCAGGATCAGCCCCAGCAGCCCCGCGATCGCCCCGCCCGCCAGCACCACTAGCAGCACCGTCAGCGGGTCCAGGTCTGTCGCCTGCCCCTGCACGATCGGCTCCACGGCCCAACCATCCACGAGCTGCGCCACCATGTAAACCACCGTCGGCCAGAACAGCACCATCCAGAAGCTAAAGCCCGTCCCGCCCGTGGTCGCTTCGATCCATGCCAACAGAATCGCCAACGGCCAGGTCACCACCGCAAGATACGGCAGCAAACCCAGCACCCCGCCCGCCAACCCCAGCAGCAGGAAGTAGGGCACATCGGCGATCCCCCAACCCACGCTCAGGATGACCGCCAGGATGAAACCCTGGATCAGCCGGCCGCGGATATACGCCGACACCGACTGGTCCATCTTCATCAGCAACCTCAGCACCTCGTCACGGTGCGACGCCGGGATGAACTGTTTTGTCCAGTCGCGGATCGGCCCGAGCTTCCAGACAAAGACGAAGAAGCAGATCGCCGCGACCACCACCATCAGGCCGACTGCCGTGATCCACCCGAGGACCCCGGCGAGCGCGCCGACCCCGGTATTCAACGCCGAGAGCAACGCCGACGACACCGCGCCGTAATCAATGCTCTGCAGGTCCAGGTCGTTCGCCGCCTGCGTTGCGCTGGCCTTCGCCTCCTCCACATCAACCTGAGCCCACTCCAGGAACGCCGCGATATACGCCGGCGTCGCCTGCACCAACCGCACCACCTGCGAGATCAACGCCGGCACCAGCCACACCAACAGCCCCACAACGACCAGCCCGCTGACCACCATCAACCCCGCCGCCGACGCCGGGCGGGGCACGTTCCGCTCCCGCTCCAGATACGTGATCAGCGGGTTGAACACGTACGCCAACGTCAGCCCCAACACCAACGCCCCGACCACCGGCCGCGCCGCGTAGATCAGACTGAACACCGGCGGCAGCACCATCTGCAGCGTGAGCCCCACAATCAGTACCGCCAGCAACAACTGGAACCAACGCCGACGCCAGACCGGCGGGTCCGCCACGCCCATCAGGTTCAGCCGCTCGGTCATCGACGGCCGGTCGTCATCGACCTCCGCAGCACCACCGCCGCCGGCCCCATCTGCTTCCTGTTGTGGTTCAGACCCCTCACCCGCCCCCTCACCCGCCGCCGCGTCCTGATCGCCCGGTTCGTTGCTCAAGCCTGCGCCTCATCCGTCCGTGTCCGCCTGGTCAGCGACAGGCTGCTGTCGAACGCCGAGGCGAAATCGAACACGCCGCGGAAGTCTTCGATCGTGTCATGGTCGGTCTTGTGCATCAGCCCGTGGTCGACCATGGCAAACACCATCCGGCCAAAGTCTTCACACGACCGCACCCGCCACCGCCCCAGCACCGGCCGAGCCAAAAGCCCGTACTCCTGAATCGCGTAGCTCCGCAGGCCTTGGCAGAGCTGCTTGCCCGTGACATGCCGGGGGTGTTCCGAAGGGTCGTCTGTGACGGGGGCCACCGGCTCCAGATCGTCCTCGTCCAGCTCGCCGTGGATCGAACGCACCGTGTAGTCCAGGCCGCGCTGGACGAAGTGATACGCATCGACCGGGTAGCCGGACTCGGCCGCGAGCTTCCGCAGAACCTTGGAAGGGACTTCCATACCCACACTATATCGGTCCTTACCCGCTTTGGCCTGTGAATCCCCAACTCTGGGGACCCACTCCACCCCATCGCTCCACCACCGGATCGAAGCCCACAGACACCGTCCGTGGGTCATCCCGCCGACACCGACCCGACACCCACCCGACCCGCCCGCTACCCTCAACCGACCCATGCCCGCCTCCGATGCCATCCTCCGCCGACGCCTCTACGTCCTGCTCCTGCTCAGCGGCATCTTCCTCGGCAGCCTGGCGATGCTCAACATCCTCGGCATCTCCCGGTTCATCGTCCTCGCCAGCTACGACCGGGACTCCGGCGCATGGCTCTGGGGTCAGTGGGGACCCGATGCCAAGTGGATCGCCTTCGCATTGGCCGTCGGTGTCCTGCCGTACCCACTCACCTTCCTCTGCACCGACCTCATCTCCGAGTTCTACGGCCGAAAGACCGCCAACTTCCTCGTCTGGGTCGGACTGCTCATCAACCTGCTCGTCCTCGGCTTCCTCTGGCTCGGTGGGGCCATGCCCGCCGTCCCTCCTATGGACCCGGCCACCGGCCTGCCCGACCCCAACGATCCGCAGTACGCCTTCTATGTCATCCGCCAGCTAACTTTCGGTGCTGTCGCCGCATCCATGATCGCTTACCTCGTCGCCCAGTTCGTCGACGTCCAGCTCTTCCACCTCTGGAAACACCTCACCAACGGCAAAGCCCTCTGGCTCCGCAACAACGCCTCGACCCTCGTCTCGCAGTTCGTCGACACCTTCGCCGTGATCACGATCACCCACTTCTACGCCCGCGCCCTGCCCATCGACAACAGCGCCGCCATCTGGCCCCAGCTCTGGCTCTTCATCGCCACCGGCTACGTCTTCAAGCTGCTCGCCGCACTCCTCGACACACCCGTCATCTACGCCGCCGTCGCCTTCCTCAAACGCTACCTCCACCACGACCCCACACTCCCCGACGCCAAGCCCATCCGCCTCGGCTAACCCCACCCGCTGTATGCCGACCAAGGCACAACTCCGGCAACACTTCCGCGCCCTCCGCGCCGCCATCCCTAAAGCCAAACGCACCGCCGCATCGCTGGCCCTCGCCGACCGCGTCCTCGCCGAACTCGCCGACCCTGCGATCCCCGTCTTCCTCTACCTGGCCACCAAGCACGAACTCGACACCCGCCCCCTCATCCAACGCCTACTGGCCCGCCAAACCCCCGTCCTGCTCCCACGCATCGAAGCCGACCAGCTCATCCCCGCACCACTCACAACCCTCGACCAACTCGAACCCGGCCCGCATAACACGCTTCAACCTCCCCCCACATCACACATCCCACACCCCACAACCTACCACCTCCTCCTCCCCGCCCTAGCCGTCACCCGCGCTGGCGACCGCCTCGGCCAGGGCGGCGGCTACTACGACCGCTACCTCACTGTTCACCCCGACCAGTCCACCACAGCCCTGGTCTACGACGAACAAGTCACCGACCACCTGCCCACCGAGCCGCACGACCAACGCGTCCAACGCATCATCACCCCCACCCGCACCCTAAGCTGCGTCTAGCCCAGCCGGCCACAACGGCATGGCGTGATTGCCCCGAAGAGCTGATTCGCATACCCTTGTCGATCCGCGATTTCGTGTCCGCGGGTCCTTCAAGTCCCTTACCCAGCATGGGGAGCTGATGTCTCAACTCACCGCCTGGTCGCCCTTCTTTCAAGGCTCCGACCGAATGAAAGGCCGAGCCCTCCAGCTCGGCGACCACGTCCAACGCCACGAACCCGCCGACGGCCTCCTCGCCGCCGCCACCGTGATGGACAACGGCACGCCCCACGAGGTCACCCTCGCTCAGGACGGCCGACACGCCGTCGCCGAGTGCACCTGCGAGACCTTCCTCGACGGCGCGTTCTGCCCCCACATCTGGGCCCTGCTCGTCACCATCGAACGCTCCGATGAAGACGACGACATCGACCTCTGGAACACCCTCGTCGGGCTCCAGCCCCGCCCGCCCAAGGCCCGCAAGCGCGAAGAATCCGAACGCCCCATCAAATCCCGGGACCCCGACTGGGTCGGCCGGCTCGCCATGCTCCGGCCCGCTACCGACGAGCACGCTATCGAGGGCGACTCCGTCTTCCCCGCCCAGCGTCAGGTCTGCTACACCGTCCTCCCCGAGCCCTCCGCCAGGCATAACGGCCTGGTCATCGAGGTCCGCCAACGCTCCATCATCAGCTCCGGCTGGTCCAAGACCAAGCCGCTCAAGATCAGCCCCGACCTGATCCGCGGCCTCGACGACCCCGCCGACCGCGAGCTCTGCGCCCTGCTCGTCGGGGCCACCTGGGTCACCGCCCACGAGGCCGGCGACGCCCTCGAGATCACGCGGTCTCATGCGATGTACCGCGTCGCCGGCGGCGCCCGCCGACGCCTGCTCCGCCGCATGATCAAGACCGGCCGAGCCTTCGTCGAGACCGAAGCCGACGGCGACGAGACTCCCCTCACCTGGGACCGCGGACGCACCGGCAAGGACCAGCCCTGGACCGCTTGGCTCGTCGGCGAAGAGCGGGAAGACCACCTCTGGATCGACATGCACCTCCGCCGGGAGGGCAAGCCAATGCCCGTCACCGCCCCCGACCTCATCCTTGGCGGCAACGACGGCCTCATCATCCACGATGGGCAGGCCTCCGCGTTTGACGACCACGACGCCTTCCGCTGGGTCAGCCAGTTCCGCGACCGCCGTGACCGCTACGCCGACGACGAGGCCGACGTCTCCGGCTTCCGCGTCGAAGAGGCCGATCTGCCACGCTTCCTCGAACGCCTGTACATGCTCCCGCAGCTGCCCGAGATCGACCTGCCCGACGGCGTCGGCCGATCCGAACAACGCCTCAAACCCGTCCCCCGGCTTGAGCTGTTCAGCCCCGGCTCCGCCCAGTCGGTCCAACCGATCGCCCTGGCGCCCACCACCGCCAAGAGCCACCTCCTCGGCCGCCTCGCCTTCATCTACGCCGACGAACCTATCAACCCGTCCCAACCCGGCCGCTTCGTCACCATCGGCAACGCCGAAGCCCCCAACGAAGACGACGACAGCAACGACGAACCTGGCGAAACCAACGAGCCCGTCACCGAAGCCGCCGCTGACTCCGACACTGCCACCGAAGTCCTCACCGAGCCGACCACCGAGACCGAGACTGAAACCGAGACCGACCAAGACGAAGCCGGCGAAACCGAACTCACCACCGACGCCGGCCGACTCATCCGCCGCGACCGACGCTCCGAACGCGACGCCATCGGCATCACCTCGTCCCTCGGCCTCCGCCCCATCGCCAGCCCCACCCAGGACACCCTCCTGGTCCCCATCAAGCACGTCCCCTTCGTCGTCGGCGACCTCATCGAACGCGGCTGGCAGGTCCTCGCCGACCAGCAGGCCATCCGCACCGCTGGGCCACCGTCGCTCTCCATCACCTCCGGCATCGACTGGTTCGAGCTCCGCGGCGGCGTCAAGTTCAAACGCGACGACGGCGAAGAACAAGAGGT
Organism: Planctomycetota bacterium; assembly: GCA_039025195.1. Taxonomy (GTDB): domain Bacteria; phylum Planctomycetota; class Phycisphaerae; order Phycisphaerales; family Phycisphaeraceae; genus JBCCOW01. The sequence goes on along the minus strand of JBCCOW010000038.1, from coordinate 10,958 downwards.
CTCCCTGCCCGAAGTCCTCGCCGCCGCCCGCGCCGGCCGCACCATGATCGAGCTCGGCGACGGCTCCCAGGGCCTGCTCCCCCAACAGTGGCTCGCTGAGCACGGCCTGCTGACCAGCCTCGCCCGTATCGAGGGCGATCACCTCCGCTTCCGCTCCTCACAAGCCGCGTTGCTCGACACGTTGCTCAACGACCAGGAGCTCGTCAGCTTCGACCAGGCCTTCGCCGACGCCCGCAAACGCCTCCACGCCTTCGACGGCATCAACCCCCTCGACCCCAACGGCCCGTTCAAGGGCGAGCTCCGAAGCTACCAACGCTTCGGCCTCGGCTGGATGGACTTCCTCCGCTGGTTCGGCATGGGCGGCATCCTTGCCGACGACATGGGCCTGGGCAAAACCATCCAGGTCCTGGCCATGCTCCAGAACCGCAAGCTCGCCGCGTTGAACGCCCCACCCACCAGCAACGGCAACAGCAACGGTTCCGGCGGCAACGGCGAAGCCCAGCCTCACCTCCCCTCCATCATCGTCGTCCCCCGATCCGTCATCTTCAACTGGATCGACGAGGCCCAGCACTTCACCCCCGAGCTCCGCGTCACCGGCTACACCGGTCCCGAACGCGCCGAAATCCGCGACAACCTCGACCAGTACGACCTGATCGTCACGTCCTACGGCCTCATGCGCCGCGACATCGAACAGCTCTCCGCCTTCGACTTCGACTACGCCGTCCTCGACGAGGCCCAGGCAATCAAGAACCCGCAGTCCCAGTCCGCCAAGGCCGCTCGACTGATCAAGGCCCGCCACCGACTCGCCCTCACCGGCACCCCCGTCGAGAACCACCTCGGCGATCTCTGGTCCATCGTCGAGTTTCTCAACCCCGGCATGCTCGGCAGCAGCGGCAAGTTCGGCGACCTCATCCGCTCTCGCGGTGAAGCCGCCATCGAGCCGGTCTCGATCAAACGCGTCGAACTCGACGACGACGACGAACTGATCGACCCGACCCAAGAGCCCGCACCCGCCGACCCGCTGGTCCAGACCGCCAAGGCCCTGCGCCCGTTCATCCTCCGCCGCACCAAGCAACAGGTCCTGACCGACCTGCCCGAGAAGACCGAGCAGACCATCGTCTGCGAGATGGAGCCCGCCCAACGCAAGCTCTACAACCAGCTGCGTGACTACTACCGCGGCACCCTCGCCAAGCGGCTCGACGCCGAGGCCGGCACCCAGCCCGGCGAGGAAAGTAAAGGCCTCGGGCGTGCCTCGTTCATGGTCCTCGAAGCCCTGCTCCGGCTCCGCCAGGCCGCGTGCCACCCCGGGCTCATCGACCGCCAGAACCTCACCGGCATCCTCCAAGACCCCGACCCAACCATCGCGTCGGCCAAGCTCGACGAGCTCGAAAGCCGCCTGGCCGACATCATCGACTCGGGGTCCAAAGCCCTGGTGTTCTCCCAGTTCACCACCATGCTCGGGCTCGTCCGCGACCGCCTCGACACCCTAGGCGTCCGTTACGCCTACCTCGACGGGCAGACCCGCAACCGCAAGCAGATCGTCCAGCAGTTCCAGGAAGACCCGGACCTGCAGGTCTTCCTGATCTCTCTCAAGGCGGGCGGCGTCGGGCTCAACCTCACCGCCGCCGAGTACGTATTCATCCTCGACCCTTGGTGGAACCCCGCCGTTGAGGCCCAGGCCATCGACCGGGCCCACCGCATCGGGCAGACCAACCCCGTCTTCGCCTACCGCCTGATCTGCGAGGACACCGTCGAGCAGCGCATCCTCGAGCTCCAGGCCCGGAAGCGCGAACTCGCCGACGCCATTGTCGGTGGCGAGCAAAACCTGCTGTCCAACCTCAGCCGGGAAGACCTCGAGCAGCTGTTGAGCTGACCCATCAAAAATCCGCTGCCGCGTTTCTCGGATAACGGGCAAATGCAGCATTGCTACCAAAATGTCCATAAAACACAGGGTTCAGCCTTGCCGGGCGTTTAGCTGAGCGTTACTGTCTGGGTGGGGAAGGGGTGCACGGGCATCCCGGAAGTATTTCCTCAACTCATCGCCGCTGCTCCCTGCATCGGCCTGCTTTGATCCGCTCGGCCGCTGACCCGGACGGCCTGAGATCAGTCTTTCCTTCTGGGTACCGAGATCGGATCGCACACCGTGATCAACATTTACATCGGAAACCTCCCCTACGCCACGTCTGCCGACGATCTGGCGAGCCTCTTCGCCGAGTACGGCGAAGTCCTGAAGACCGCCATCGTGTTCGACCGTGAGACCGGCCGCAGCCGGGGCTTCGGCTTCGTCGAAATGGCCGACCGCGAGGCCGGCCTCAAGGCCATCGAAGAACTCGCCGGCAAGCCCTTCAACGGCCGACCGCTGACCATGAACGAAGCCCGCCCCCGCGGCTCCGGCAAGGACAACGGCAAATACGCCTCCACCACCGCCGTCTCCCCCGGCAGCCCCGCCACGCAAGAGGGCGGCTACCGCCGCTACGAACGCGCCGGCGTCGGCTCCAGCGGGTCCCAAGACAGCGTGGGCACCGAGGAAACCTCTGCCGGCGGCTACAGCGGCTACCGCCGCGCCGACGACGAGTAGGCGTCAGCCGTGCAACAGAATCCGGAACAGATCAAGTATGCATTAGCAGCTTGGGCTTCTATGTCTGTCTGCTGTTCATCGGCAGCAATCGGTCTATTCGCCTGGGCCCTGATCGACGCCCCGTACATGCCGCCACACGACATGAGCTCACTCCTGAACGAATCAGGTCAAGAACTCTGCCGTGTAATCGCCATAGTCTGCGGTGTCATCGCCGGAATCGCGGGAGTTGTGATGGCGGTCAGCATCCTTCGATGGCGGAATGCACAAAACGAGAGACTTGGTCCGTGATCCGTATTCGAGCAAAGCCGCTTCAAGACGCGCGGCTTGAAATCGGTACGAACCGCTCGATGCTCAGCCCGAAGCCCGACAGGGCGGTCGGGGTGAACGGGTGGTCCGTGATGAGTTCCAGCCGACGGATGCCCAGGTCACGCAGCACCTGCGACCCGATGCCGTAGTCCATCTGGTTCCGGCCCGAATCGGGGCCCGGCGACGGGCTGCTCTGGCCGAAGCGAGGACGGTCCGGGTCGTCGTGACCCGCACGGGTGTCGGTCTGCAGGTGCTTGACCAGCCCCCGGCCCATGCCCTCGTGACGCAGGTACACGATCGCCCCGCAGCCCCGCTCCTGGATCAGCCGCATCGCGGTCCGCAACGGTTGAGACCGTGCATCGCTGGCGTCGCCGAACACATCCGTCAGGAGGTTCTGCGAGTGCATCCGCACCAGCACCGGCTCGTCCCGCTCCGCACAGTTGTCCCGCCCCGGCTCACGCCTGCCCAAGCCGCCGCAGGTCAACACCACGTGCGGCATCGGGTCCACCGCCGAGCGGTATGCGATCAGGTCGAACGTGCCGAGATCGTTCGTAAACGGCTGCTCGGCGACGCGTTCGACCAGCCGGTCGCGTTCGAGGCGGTAAGCGATGACATCATCGACGCTGCACATCCGCAGGCCGTGCGTCTCGGCAAGCCGCCGGAGGTCGTCCGCCCGGGCCATGCTGCCGTCGGCGTTCATGACCTCGATCCCAACAGCGGCGGGGGCGAGCCCGGCGAGCCGGCAAAGATCGACACTCGCTTCGGTATGCCCGGTACGGACGAGCACCCCGCCGTCGCGGGCCCGCAGCGGCTGGATGTGTCCCGGCCGATCGAAATCCGAGGGCGTCGCACTGGGGTCGGCGAGCAGCTTGATGGTGGTCGAACGGTCGCCCGCCGAGACGCCTGTCGTTACGCCATGCCGTGCCGCCGCATCGACCGTGATGGTGTAGGCCGTCGTGCGCTGACTGGTGTTGACCGCCGACTGCGGGGGCAGGTCGAGACGATCACAGCCGGCTCCGTCGAGCGACGCGAAGAGCATCCCCCGGCCCTCCTTGAGCATGAAGTTCACCACCTCGGGCGTCGCGTGCTCCGCTGCCGCAATCAGGTCGCCCTCGTTCTCGCGCTGCTCATCGTCGATGAGCAGGACGATCTTGCCCTGGCGGAGGTCGTCGAGGATGTCGGGGATGGGGTTCATGGCAGAGGCGGTAATGCGGGGCCGTGATGTTAGGCGGAACTGACCCGGCTCTGGGCCCGTTCGAGAAACGCCGGGTCGGGCTCGACGCCGAAGCCTGGTCCGGGGGCGGGGCCGGGCGGCAGCGTGACCTTGCCGGCACTGGGCACCAGGGTCGGCGTAAACAGGCCTTCGCCCACCGTCCGCCCGAGGTTGTACTCGACCGGTTCGATCAAGCCCGCGGGCCGGGACGCCATGAGCTGCAGCGTGAACAGGAAGACCATCCCGGTGTTCGGCGAGTGCGGCATGAACCGGAGCCCCGCCGCGTCCGCCATCGCCGCGACCTGCAGCGCCCGCGTCGGCCCGCCGCAATACCCCAAGTTGCACTGCACCACATCGACCATCCGCTCGCCGGTCAGCCGACGGAACACCGGCATCATGTAGTCCTGCTCCCCCGTTGCCACCGCCAACGGCAAGTCCCGCAGACCCCGGGTGACCTCTGCGATCTGATCGATCTCCTCGTGCGGGCAGGGCTCCTCGAAGTGATCCACGCCGTGGTCTACGAGGAAACGCCCCACCCCGATCGCACGCTCCGGGCTGTACCCGCCGTTGGCATCGACCATCAGCCGCACGCTTTCCGGGAGCACCCCCCGCACCGCACGCACCACCGCCTCGGTCCGCCCCGGCGACACATCCACATCCCGCCCCCGCCGCTGGGCGATCTTGATCTTGAACGCCTCGCCACCAAACCGCTCACGCCCCTCGGCGACAAAGGCCGCCTGCTGCTCCGGGCTCCGCTCCCGGCTTAGGCACGAGCCATACACCGGCAACTCGTCCGCCCGCCCGTCGCCGAGCAGATCACGCACGGGCACGCCCAGCCGCTTGGCCCGCAGGTCCCAGAGTGCCGTGTCCAACCCCGCCAGCCCGCGGTATAGGAACGTGCCGAGGTACTTGTAAGCCCCACGCCAGACCGCCCCGTGCAGCCCGTCCAGGTCCTCCACCGATCGGCCCAACACGACCGGGGCCAGGGATTCGTGCAGCACCGCCACCGTCGCATCGACGAGCTGATGGCCGCACTGCCCGAGGCCTTGAGCCCCGTCGGAGTCGGTCACGCGGACCAGGCAGTGCCGGCCGTGGGCGAGGGTCTCGATGCGTTGCAGCGTGGGCATGGGCGGGCAGCGTAGCGGCTGGCCTACAACGCGCTGGTCCGGACCTCGGCTTTTTCGATAAACGCCGGGTCGGGCTCGACGCCGAAGCCTGATCCGGGGGCGAGGCCGGGGGCGGGGTCGGGCGGCAGCGCGACCCGGCCGTCGGCGGGCGTGATCGTTGGCGTGAACAAACCCGCGCCGACCTCGGACCCGAGGTTGTACTCGACCAGCTGCAACCGCTCGGCGGGGCGGGATGCGATCAGGTGTAGCGTGAAGAGGAAGATCATCGACGGGTTCGGCGAGTGCGGCATCAACGCCAGCCCCGCCCGATCGACCCGTTCGGCCACCCGAAGCGCCCGCGTCAGCCCGCCGCAGTACCCGATATCGCATTGGACCCGATCGACCAATCGCTCGCCCGCCAGCCGATCGAACACGGGCATCAGGTAGTCCTGTTCGCCGCCGGCGACCTCGATGGGCAGGCCTGCCAGCGCCGCGGTGACTAGCCCGGTCTGGTCGATCTCTTCGTGGGGGCAGGGCTCCTCGAAGTGGCACACACCCAGGTCATTCAGGAAGCGGCCGACCGCAATCGCTTTGTCCGGGCTATACCCGCCGTTGGCATCGACCATCAGCGGGATGCTTTCAGGCAGAACGTCGCGGACACGCTGGACCACACCCTCGGTCCGGCCGGGCGTGACATCGATGTCCCGACCACGCCGACCCGCAATCTTGATCTTGAACGCCGGGCAACCGAAACGCTCAAGCCCGTCACGGATGAACTCGGCCTCCGCTGCGGGTGAACGATCCCGGCTCAGTGACGAGCCGTAGACCGGCAGCGTGTCGTGCCGCCCGTCGCCGAGCAGGTCACGGACCGGGACGCCTTGCCGCCGGGCTCGCAGGTCCCAGAGCGCGGTGTCGATCCCCGCCAAGGCCCGGTACAGGAACGTGCCCGTGTACTTGTACGCCTTCCGCCAGACCACCTCGTCGAGCCCGGCGTGGTCATCGGTGTCACGCCCCAGTGCCAAAGAGGCCAGCAGGTCGTGCAAGATCGGCACGGTCGCCGAGAGCATGTTCGGCGCGGTCTGCCCGAGCCCGGTCGCCCCGTCAGAGTCGGTGATGCGGACCAGGCACTGCTTGCCGTGGGCGAGGGTTTCGATGCGTTGGATGGTGGGCATGTGTGGCTTCAAGTGCTCGAATATCACAGAGTTTGGGAGACACAGAGACACAGAGGAAGGCAGGGAGAATCACAGGCTCACTCTGGCGACGCCGTCTTTCATGAGTTGGACGTTAAAGTTGAGAAGAAGACCGATTTTGAGACCGGTGGCTTTGAGGTACGAGACGACTTGACGTTTATATTTTTCCGGGTTGGCTTCCGCAGATTTCAATTCCACGACTAACGCATGTTCAACAAGCAGATCAACTCGACCTTCACCGATGTCCTGACCTCGGTACTTCAAGCGGACAGGGTATTCGGCTTCAAAGCCGATGCCGCGATGCTCCAACTCAATCATCATGGCTCGGTGATAGGTGATTTCCTGAAAACCCGCACCCAATTTGCGATGCACCTCGATCGCTGCCCCAATGACCTTCTCAGTCAGCACGGTCAGATCAGACGGATCACCATTGCCTCGCTCGGCCATCTCTCTGTGTCTCTGTGTCTCTAAAACTCTGTGATATCCGACCTGCTGAGACTCACAAGGGCCCGAGCCGGAGCGTTGTGCGCGGCTCGAGCGGGAAGGCTTCGAGCACCGCGACGACCTCATCGAGCGTCACCGACTGCAGGCGTTTGAGGTCGTCTTCGAGAGGGATGAAGCGGTTACGGTAAAGCCACTCGCCACCCAGGCGGTGCATGCGGCCGGCGGGGCGTTCGCCGCGGAGCGTGACGGAGGTAGCGAGCTTATTGACGGCACGGGTGATCTCGCCTTGCTGCAGTGTGTCCTTCACCTTGGCGAGCTCGGCGAGCAGGGTCTTTTCGACCGGCTTGGCCTTGGCGAGGTCGCAGGTGAGGAACGCCATGTACGCCCCGGCGTGGTCCATGGGCATGAACGAGAAGCTGGCCTCGTCGGCGAGCCCGGGCTCGATCAGGGCCCAGTAGAGGCGGGAGCCGTCGTCGTCGCCGATGAGGTCGCCGAGCACGCGGGCGGCGTAACGCAACTCATCCTGCGCCGACGGGGCGGGCAGGAGGGTGGCGAGGTAGTGACGGTTCACACGCGCATCGGTGAGGTCCTGCACATGGGTCTGCACCGGCACATCCACCGCCGGCCGGTCGGCACCGGTGGGCTTCCACGACCCGCAGAGCGTATCGAGGTCGGCCAAGGTCGCGTCCCAGTCGAGCTTGCCCGCCAGCGCGACGACAATGTTGTCGGGGCTGTAGCGGTGCTCGAAGTAGGTCCGCATCTGGTCGGCGGTCAGCGCGGTGATCGTGTCGTTGGTCCCCAGCACGCGGTAGCCCAGCGGGTGCTGCCCGAAGTAAGACTCGAGCAGCGTGTCTTGGAGACGCCACTCGGGACGGTCGTCGTACATCCCGATCTCTTCGAGGATGACCTTCTTCTCCATGTCGAAGTCGTCGGTGCGGAGCGCGGGCCGGAGCATGTCCCCGAGCAGGTCGATGGCCCGGGGCAGGTACTCGGGCAGGACGTGGGCGTAGTAGACGGTCTGTTCGTGTGAGGTGAAGGCGTTGTAGTCGGCCCCGAGCTCGTCGAACTCGCGGTTCACGTCGTCGGCCGAGCGGCGGGCGGTCCCCTTAAACATCATGTGTTCGAGGAAGTGGGAGACGCCCATGAGCGGGGCGGTCTCGTCGCGGGCACCGGTCTTGACGTAGAAGCCGACGGCCGAGGTGTGGGCGTCGGGGTCGGACTCGGCGAGGACGGTCAGCCCGTTGGACAGGGTGTGCTGCTGGAAGGTGATGGGCATGCGTGCAGTTTAGGTCGTGATCAAGGCACCGGGACGTCTCCAAGCCGGTCGGCGGCTACCCCGCGATTTACACTGCGGCGATGACGCCTCACGAACAGACCGAGCAGAGCTGGGACAACCCGATGGCCCCCGGACCGGAGCAGCGCGGGTGGTGGCTGGAGCTGGTGGAGCGGATCGCGGAACCCGTGCTGGAGCACGCCGCCGCGGGGGACCTGACCGAGGCGCTGCCCATCACTTCAGACGGCGGACGCAACCAGTTCGCGGCGTTGGAATCGTTCGGCCGATTACTCGCAGGGATCGCGCCCTGGCTGGACGCAGAGCTGCCGGGGTCGCCTGATGAAGAGTTGACGTTGCGTGATCGGACACGGGATCGGGTATTGGAAGGCCTGGACCGGGGGACTCGGCCGCGGGACAAGGGGGGCTGGAACTTCGATCGCGGTGGGCAACCGATGGTGGACGCGGCGTTCCTGGCACACGGGCTGCTGCGTGCTCCGCGGACGCTCATCGACGGGCTACCCGAGCCGCTGCGTCGCCAGGTGTGTGATCGGCTGATCGAGAGCCGAGTGATTGAGCCGCCGCTCTGCAATTGGCTGCTGTTCGGCGGGCTGATCGAGATCGCACTGAAGCGGCTGGGTGAGACCGTCAACCAAGGCCGGGTCGAACGATCGATCCAGTTCTTCGAGCACGCGTATCTCGGCGATGGCTGGTACGCCGACGGGTTTCATCACGCGTGGGACTACTACAACAGCTTTGTGATTCAGCCGATGCTCGTTGACATTCTGGAGGGGTTGGAGCCGGGCGACTCGGCACGTGAGAGGTTGTTGGAGACGGCGGTGCGTCGAGCGCAACGGGGGGCTGGGGTGATCGAACGGATGGTCTCGCCGGAGGGGACGTTCCCGCCGATCGGGCGGTCGATCTGCTACCGGTTCGGGATGCTGCAGCTGCCGGCGATGATGGCGCTGCGGCACGAGCTACCGGACGGCGTGAGCCCGGCCCAGGTGCGTTGTGCAAGCACCGCGGTGATTGGTCGCTTCGTGAACGCACCGGGCCTATTCGATGACGACGGCTGGCTGACGGTGGGATTTATCAGGCCGCAGCCGGAGCTGCCCGAGCACTACCTGACAGTGGGGAGCATGTACCTGTGCGCGTTGGCGTTCTTGCCGTTGGGGCTGCCCGTGGGTGACGCGTTCTGGTCGGACGCGAGCCGGGCGTGGACGAGCCGGGCGATGTGGGCGGGCGAACCGGTGCCGCGTGATAAGGCGATTTGTTCGTAGGCACCCGTTTTGGCCGAGACGCGGTCGAGGAAGTCTCTCGGGCGCATGATTTTGGTGAATGACTCGCCTAACCGTGTTTATCTCGGGACCCAAAATCAGTACGATCGATTTAAGCACTCCGCCTCTCGGCCCAAATCACGCATCTGCAGGCGTCGCATCAGATGAGGCACTGCTTTGCATGACGCATGATTCAATTCCGAGGTCCAACGGGGTTGCCGACCGGATAAGCGCCTGCTTTCGTGCTGTTTCGGGATGTGAGGGATGATGCCATGCGGTGGATGACTTGTCGCGGAGCAGTGGGCTCGGTTGGTGCGTTGGCGATAGCGGCTGTGTCGGCGTGGGCTCCGGCCCAAGCCTCGACCCTCGTGTTTGACACGGACCTCAACACGATCAGCGTCAACGGTTCGGCACCCGCGGGGTCGGCTTTCTTCGACGGGGTGCTGATTCGCAACACCCTGGCGGTGGGCGGGATCGATCGCTGGGTGGTGGCGGGCAACCTCAACCTGGGCAGCGGGGATACGGTGACAGTGACCGGTAGCGATGCGTTGGCGTTGCTGGTGGGCAACAACGCGACGATCGGGTCGGGGGTGCGGATCGACGTGTCGGCCAACGGCAGCAACCCCGGGCCCGGCGGCGGTGCCGGGGGCGTTGGTGGGGCGGGGACAGCAACGAATACAAGTGTGGGCGGCGGGGGGAGCGGTGGGGTCAGCGATCCGCTCGGCGGGGCAGGCGCGGGGGACGGCGCGTCCGGTGGCAGCGGGGCGGCGGGTCTATCGGGGAGCCCAGGAACGGCCGGCGGGACGGGGGTCAACGGGCTGCCAGGGCCGGGGTCCGGGTCTGGCGGCGGGACGGGAGGAGGCGGTGGGGCAGGCGGGGGCGGGGTCACCGGAGGCGGTGCCGGCACAGACGGGGCGGCCGGTGCCTCTGGCCTAGCCATCTCTTCGGGAGGCTTTGGGGGGCAACCCGGGGCTTCGGGCGCTGCTGGCACGGATGGGAACCCCGGCCAGTCGGGTGAGGCGGGTGGTGACGGTGTGGGTGGGACCCTGATCGTGGCAGACCCGACCACGCTCGCAGGGGGATCGGGCGGGTCCGGGGGCGGCGGCGGGGGTGCGGGCGGCGCGGGTTCCGGCGGCGCGGGCGGCGGGGCGGGCGGAGCCGGGGGAGACGGTGGTCGGGGAAGCAATGGGTTGCCATTACCCTTTGGCGGCCCGACTCCCGGTGGCGTGGGCGGCGCAGGCGGGCTTGGAGGAGACGGCGGCTCAGGCGGAGAAGGTGGTCGGGGTGGTGCGGGTGGGCGCGGGGGCGATGGCGGAGCCGGGGGCGGTGCGTTTGAAATCGTTGCGTTGGGACAACTCACGGTGGATGGTGATCTGGCGGCGCGGGGGGGCGATTCGGGGGCGGGGGCTCTGGGTGAGGCCGGTGATGGACTGATGCCGGGGGCGGAGGGCAGCGACGGGGCGTCTGGTGGCGACGGTGGATCCGGGGCCGGTAACAGTGGAAGCGGAGGTACGCGGGGCAGGGGAGGCGGTGCGGGTAGGGCGGGGACGGACGGTTCGGACGGGTTACTCGGT
>JBCCOW010000037.1:0-38270 GCA_039025195.1 Planctomycetota bacterium | reverse complement strand
TCCATCGCCTTCGACCTCGCCACCCACCGCGGCTACGACTCCGACAACCCCCGCGTCGTCGGCGACGTCGGCATGGCGGGCGTCGCCATCGACTCCATCTACGACATGCGCACCCTCTTCGAGGGTATCCCCCTCGACAAGATGTCCGTCTCCATGACCATGAACGGCGCGGTCCTCCCCGTCCTCGCGCTCTACATCGTCGCCGCCGAGGAACAAGGCGTGAAACCCCAGCAGCTCTCCGGGACCATCCAGAACGACATCCTCAAAGAGTTCATGGTCCGCAACACCTACATCTACCCGCCCACCCCGTCGATGCGGATCATCGCCGACATCTTCGCCTACACCTCCCAGAACATGCCGCGGTTCAACTCGATCTCGATCTCCGGCTACCACATGCAGGAAGCCGGCGCGACCTGCGACCTCGAGCTCGCCTACACCCTCGCCGACGGGCTCAACTACATCCGCTCGGGGATCGACGCCGGGCTCACCGTCGACGCCTTCGCCCCCCGCCTCTCGTTCTTCTGGGCCATCGGCATGAACTTCTTCATGGAGGTCGCCAAGCTCCGCGCCGCCCGCATGCTCTGGGCCAAGCTCGTCAAGCAATTCCACCCCGAGAACCCCAAGTCGATGTCCCTCCGCACGCACAGCCAGACCTCCGGCTGGTCGCTCACCGCACAAGACGTCTACAACAACGTCGTCCGCACCTGCATCGAAGCCATGGGCGCGACCCAGGGCCACACCCAGTCGCTCCACACCAACGCCCTCGACGAAGCCCTCGCGCTGCCCACCGACTTCTCCGCCCGCATCGCCCGCAACACCCAGCTCTTCCTCCAACAGGAGACCGACACCTGCAAGTCCGTCGATCCCTGGGGCGGCAGCTACTACGTCGAATGGCTCACCGACCAGCTCGCCCGCCGCGCCTGGTCCCACATCCAGGAGGTCGAGTCCGCCGGCGGCATGGCCAAGGCCATCGAACAGGGCATCCCCAAGTCCCGCATTGAAGAGGCCGCCGCCCGCACCCAGGCCCGGCTCGACACCGGCTCCCAGACCCTCGTCGGCGTCAACAAATACCGCCTCGAAAAAGAGGACGCCGTCGATGTCCTCAAGGTCGACAACACCGCCGTCCGGCAGCAGCAGATCGCCTCACTGAAACAACTCCGCGAAGAGCGAGACTCCGCAGCCGTCGAGTCCAAGCTCAACGCCCTCGCGAACGCCGCGAACGATAAGTCCGCCAACCTCCTCGCCCTCGCCGTCGACGCCGCCCGCGCCAAAGCCACCGTCGGCGAGATCTCTGACGCCCTCGAAAAAGCCTACGGCCGACACGAAGCCGTCATCCGCACCATCCGCGGCGTCTACGCCGGCGAAGCCGCCAACGCTGCAAGTGCCGCCGACCCGGACTCGCCCATGAACCAAGCCCAAGCCAAGATCGCGGCCTTCGAAACCGCCGAGGGCCGACGCCCCCGCATCTTCATCGCCAAGCTGGGCCAGGACGGCCACGACCGCGGCCAAAAAGTCGTCGCCACCGCCTACGCCGACCTCGGCTTCGACGTCGACATCGGCCCCCTCTTCCAGACCCCCGAAGAAGCCGCTCGACAGGCCGTCGAAAACGACGTGCACGTCCTGGCCGTCTCCTCCCTAGCCGCCGGCCACCTCACCCTCGTCCCCCAAGTCCGCCAAGCTTTGGCCAACGAAGGCCGCGAGGACATCATGGTCATCGTCGGCGGCGTCATCCCCCCCCAGGATTACCAGGCCCTGTACGACGCCGGCGCCGCCGCCATCTTCGGCCCCGGCACCGTCATCCCCGCCGCCGCCCTCACCGTCCTCGACGCCCTCGCCGACCACCTCGGCCACACCGTCGAGGCGTGAAACCAACCACTGAGGCACAGAGACACAGAGGGAGACCAGTCATGTTTAGCCCCGGGCTCCGCCCAGGGGTACGTGGTCAACCCGATGTATAACGACGGCCCAAACGCATAACCCACACTCTGTGCCTCCGCGCCTCTGTGGTTAATCCCATGCCCGACTTCGAGCACCAACAAGACCTCAAGCCCGGGCAGTCCAACCTCTCGGTCGATCCCGCCTCGAACGCCGACCGGCCCGTCATCATCTGCCAAGGCGCGAAGCGCCGTCAGCTTTCCCTCGATGACTACGTCAACGGCGTCACGGCTGGCGACCGCGGCATCCTCGCCCGCGCCATCACCCTCATCGAATCCCGCAACCCTACCCACCAACGCCTGGCCCGCGAAGTCCTCACCCAGCTGATGCCCCGCACCGGCAGCGCCCTGCGCCTCGGCATCACCGGCGTCCCCGGCGTCGGCAAGTCCACCTTCATCGACCGCTTCGGCATGGACCGCCTCGACGCCGGCTCCCGCCTCGCCGTCCTCGCCGTCGATCCCACCTCTGGCGTCACCGGCGGGTCCATCCTTGGCGATAAGACCCGCATGGCCAAGCTCGGCCGCGACCCCCGCGCCTTCATCCGGCCCTCCCCCGCCGGCTCCACCCTCGGCGGCGTCGCCTCCAAAACCCGCGAGACCATGCTGCTCTGCGAAGCCGCCGGCTACGACCTGATCCTCATCGAGACCGTCGGCGTCGGGCAATCCGAAACCGTCGTCGCCGAGATGACCGACGTGTTCCTCGCGCTCATGCTGCCGGGGGCCGGCGACGAACTCCAAGGCATCAAGCGTGGCCTCATCGAGCTCGCCGATGTACTGGCCGTGAACAAAGCCGACGGCGACCGCGTCCACGCCGCCAAGCTCGCCGCCGCCGAGTACCGCACCGCCCTCCACTGCATGCAGCCCCGCCACCCCGAATGGGCCACCCCCGTCCTCACCTGCTCCGCCACCACCGGCGACGGCCTGCCCAAGCTCTGGACCAAGCTCACGGCCTACCACACCCTCCTGCAATCCGACGGCACCCTCGCCCAACGCCGCCAAGCCCAGAACCTCCGCTGGATGTGGTCCCAGATCGACGAACGCCTCCGCCGCCACCTCCGCGACCACCCCGATGTCCAACGCCTGACCGCCGACATCGAACACCAGGTCAACGCCGGCACCCTCCCCCCCACCGCCGCCGCCGATGCGATCCTTGATGCCTTCCTGAAATAAACCACAGAGGCACAGAGGCACGGAGAAGAGATACAAAAGAAAAACACGACGGACCGTTACAGGTCTACAGTGCTTATGTTTTCTTCTCTGTGTCTCTGTGCCTCTGTGGTTAACTCCCAGCGCGGGCCTTGAAGAACTTCTCGGCAGGAGCGGGGAACAACACCATCAACAACAAGTCGCGTTCGTTCTTAATCAGCTCGCCATGCTCGCGGTAGATCGCCTGCAGGTCGGTATCCGGCACCTCATCCGCGGGCCGACCCGTGAACGGCTGCTGGCCCTGTGCGACTGCGGCAAGCATCTCGGGGTCGACCGGGCCGGGGGGCTGCCCGTACTTGCCCATCACCATGTCACGGAACGGCTCGCTCACAAACGCATAGGGCTTGCCCTGCATCACGTTGAACGTTGCTTGCGTCCCCACGATCTGGCTGCTCGGCGTCACCAGCGGCACATACCCCGCGGCCTTGCGGACCCGCGGGATCTCCTCCTGCACCTGCGGCATCAGGTCGAGCTTGTCCTGGTCCTTGAGCTGGTTGTAAAGGTTCGACAGCATCCCGCCGGGGATCTGCGATTCGAGCTGCGACTTGTCGATCGCGGGATAGCCCATCGGGACCATGAGTTCACGCTCGATGACATCGCAGGCCTCGGTGCACTTGTCATGATCCTCGGTCGACAGCAGCTCAATGACCTTACCGATCGCCCGTTTCATGTCGTCGGTCGGCTCGCTCGGCCAAGGCCCACCGAAATGGTCCGGAGCCTTATCCACCGCGGCCAGCTCTTTCCGGATCTGACGCAGTTCGGTGTCGATCTGGGCCGCATTGCTGAAGTCCACACCGAGCTCGATGCCCAGTTCGGCCGCAAAAAACCGCATCAATTCGGCGGGAGGCTGCGCCGTGGCCCCCGCCATCGGGCCGTAACCGGTATCGAGCGCGTCGATCCCCGCCATCATCGCCACGACGTAGCTGGCCACTGCGAGCCCGTTGGTGTCGTGCGAATGCAGCGTGATGAAGGTGTCAGGGAACTTCGCCCGCAGGGCCTTGATGAGCACCCACGCCTCCGCGGGGTGCAGCAGCCCGGCCATGTCCTTGATCGCCAGTGAGCTGGCACCCCACTCCATGGCCCGCTCGGCAAACCGCACGAAGTGGGCGGTGTCGTGAACGGGCGAGGTGGTGTAGCTGATCGCGGCCTCGGCGTGGCCGTCGAACGTCTTGGTGGCCATGATCGCGGTGATCAGGTTCCGGTGGTCGTTGAGGGCATCGAAGATGCGCATCCGGTGCGTGACGTTTGACGTCGTGGCGGTGCGGACGGCTTCTCGGAGGAAGTGGGTGACCACGTTGTCGGGGTATGGGGAATACCCGAATAAGTTCTGTCCCCTACATAGCGAACGGATCTCGATCGGACGCCCCGCCTTGTCGATTTCTTCTGTGAACCGTTCAAGCCGTTCAAACGGGTCGTCATTCGTGAAGCGGAGTGCGGCGTCGAGCGTAGCACCGCCCCAGAGCTCCAGGATGGAATAACCCGCATCTACAAGCATCGGAAGCACCCGCATGCACTGTTCTGTGGACATGCGGGTCGCCAATAGCGACTGATGTCCGTCCCGAAGCGAGGTATCAATTAGTTGGGTCATTGCAGGCTTCCTTTTCGCGTTTTTGGCAAAGCATCATAATGCTTTTCAAGACAATTTTAGTTCTATCAAACAATTTTGCCGTTTTTGTTCTGATGCACAGTACATCCTGCCGAGGTTTAGCTATGGTGGGTGGTCCAGGGAGGCCGGGTGAATTCCGGGGGGACTCCGGGGGATCGGGAAATGACTCCCGGCAAGAGGAACGAGGCGGCCATGATCGAAGCACGTGCGGTCAACCATCTGGGGATCGCGGTCCGGTCCATCGAGGATCACCGTAGCTATTACGAAGACACGCTGGGGGCGGCGTTCGAGAGTATCGAAGAAGTCCCCGAGCAAAAGGTGAAGGTCGGGTTCTTCGTGCTCGGTGCGCCGGGTCACAAGGTCAGGCTGGAACTGCTCGAGCCGTTGTCGGAGGACTCCCCGATCAGCGGGTTTCTCGAGAAGCGGGGCGAGGGGCTGCACCACATCGCGTACACCGTGGACGGGCTGCAGGGCCGGCTTGACGCGTTGAAGGCGGGTGGTGTTCGGCTGATCGATGAGACGCCGCGGGACGGGGCGCACCACACCAAGATCGCGTTTCTGCACCCCAAAGCCAGCGGCGGGGTGCTGACCGAGCTGTGCGAGCCGCCTGGGGGGGGGCTCGCACAGCAGCTCGGCCAAGGAGGTGGCCAAGATGGCTGAGCCCGCGACCACCGCAGACCAGACGATGGCGGACCGGCTCAAAGAGCTGCGTGAGAAGCGCAGCGTTGTGGATACGATGGGCGGTGAGAAGCGGGTCGCCAAGCAGCACGACCAGGGCAAGCTCGACGCCCGGCAACGGCTCGGGCTGCTGCTGGACGACGGCACGTTCTACGAGCAGGGCAAGTTTGCCCGACACAACTGCGCGTACTTCGGCATGGAGAAGAAGGACGCGGCGGCCGACGGCGTGGTCACCGGGTCGGGCGCGATCGGCGGCCGGCTGGTGCATGTGGCCAGCCAGGACTTCACGACGCTGGGCGGTGCGGCGGGCGAGGTGCACTGCGACAAGATCGTGGCGATGATGCAGGCGTCGATGAAGACCGGCTCGCCGTTCGTCTTCGTCAACGACTCGGGCGGGGCCCGTGTGCAGGAGGGCATCGGGGCGCTCGCGGCCTATGGCCGGATCTTCTATCACAACACGCTGCTGTCGGGCCTGGTGCCGCAGGTGAGCCTGATCTGCGGGCCGTGCGCCGGTGGCGCGGCGTACTCCCCGGCCCTGACCGATTTCATCATCCAGACCAAGCAGGCCCAGATGTTCATCACGGGGCCGTCGGTGATCAAACAAGTCACCGGTGAAGACGTCACCGCGGAAGCGCTGGGCGGCCCCGAAGCGCAGATGACGTACTCGGGCGTCGCGCACTTCATCGCTGATGATGACCAGCACGCGATCCAGATCTGCCAGAAGCTGCTGAGCTTCCTTCCCGCCAACAACATGGAGGAGCCGCCGCTGCACGAGCCTGCCGAGTCACTCGCCGACGACCCGGACCTCAACGGGATCATCCCGGACAACCCGAAGCAGCCGTACGACATGCACGAGGTGATCCGACGGATCGTGGACGACGGCGACTACCTGGAGGTGCTGGCGAGCTTCGCCACGAACCTGATCATCTGCTTCGCACGCATCAACGGCCGAACGGTCGGGATCATCGCTAACCAGCCGATGCAGATGGCTGGCTGCCTGGATATCAACGCGTCGGACAAGAGCTCGCGGTTCATCCGGTTCTGCAACGCGTTCAACATCCCGCTGGTCACGCTGGTCGATGTCCCCGGTTTCCTTCCGGGGGTGCAGCAGGAGTACGGCGGGATCATCCGGCACGGGGCGAAGATGCTGTTCGTGTACTCGGCGGCGACAGTGCCAAAGGTGAGTGTGATCTTACGGAAGGCGTACGGCGGGGCGTACCTGGCGATGTCGGGCAAGGACCTGGGTACGGACCGGTGCGTGGCATGGCCGACGGCGGAGATCGCGGTGATGGGTGCGGAGGGTGCCGCGAACGTGGTGTTCCGCCGAGAGATCGCGGCGGCGGACGACCCGGAGGCGAAGCGGGCCGAGATGATCGAGCAGTACCGCCGGACGTTCAGCACGCCTTATGTCGCGGCGGCCCGCGGGATGGTGGACGACGTGATCGCCCCGGCGGAGACGAGGCGTTACCTTGCCTCGGCCCTGGAGACGCTCGCGACCAAGCGTGAGATACGTCCCGAGAAGAAACACGGGCTGATCCCGCTCTAGTCCAGATCGCATACACCCCACTGAAGACACACACGACCGGTCATGCCCCTCACGCTCGCCCAGAACAACCTGCTTGAAGCCCTGGTGATTACGTCTGTGGGCATGGGTGTGGTGTTCGCGGCGTTGCTGCTGCTGATGGTGATGATCCACGGGCTGCACCGTGCGGTGGGCGATCGGCCCAATCCCGTGAAGCCGGCTCCCGCGAAGCCCAAACCGACAGCCACGCCCGCCGCGTCGGGCGACGATCCGATGGGTGATGAACTGATCGCGGTGCTGACCGCCGCAGCGGCGGCCGTGCTGGGTCGGCCCGCGTCGGCGGTTCGGGTGCTCCGCTTCCGGCAATCCAACGACGACTGGGCCGCCGCGGGCCGGGGGACGCTGACCCGCAGCCACCAACCGAGCAAAACACTATCTCCCCCCGCTTCTCCAAGGAGCCGACGTCTATGAAGCTACGCATCACGGTTAACGACAAGGCCTACGACGTCGATGTCGAGGTGCTCGACGCGACGGGCCTGCCCGCGGCTCCGGCCTCCGCGGCCGCCCCGCTGCCCGCACCTGCAGCGTCTGCACCGGCTACCCAACCGCCCGCGCCCGCTGCCGCGCCGCCGCCCGCACCCGCACCACCGAGCTCGGCGGGCGGCAACGACGTGACCAGCCCGATCGCGGGCAACGTGCTATCTGTGAAGGTCCAGCCCGGCGACACGGTCGAGATGAACCAGACGCTGCTGGTGCTCGAGGCGATGAAGATGGAATCGAACGTGGCCTCGCCGCGTGCGGGCACGGTGGCTGAGGTCCTAGTTAGCGCCGGCGACGCGGTCACGGCCGGGCAGGTCCTCGTGAAGTTCTGAGTCGGGTTATGAACCACAGAGGCACCGAGACACAGAGAGATGGCCTCACGCAACGCGTGATTGGCTGTGGCATCGAAGTACACCGCGAGTTGGGGCCCGGGCTCTTGGAGTCGGCCTACGAGGCCTGTCTCTGTGATGAGTTAGGGCGCGCGGGGCTGAGTTTTGAATCTCAAAAATCTCTGCCATTGAATTACAAGGGCCGACAACTCGATGTGGGCTACCGCGTTGACTTGATTGTTGAGCGATCGCTGATCGTTGAACTGAAAACCGTCGAACGAATCGAACCGGTGCATGAAGCGCAGCTGCTGACGTACCTGAAATTAACTGGCATTCGGCGAGGGCTCTTGCTGAACTTCAAGACCGCGGTCTTGCGTGACGGCATCAAACGGATGGTGCTCTGAATGATCTCTGTGCCTCCGTGCCTCTGTGGTTAAACCCGTATGGAAACGCTGCTCAACTACCTCCGCGACACCGGCTTCGCCCAGTTCCACTGGAGCAACGGGGTCATGCTCGCGATCGGCGGGCTGTTCATCTATCTGGCGATCGCGAAGAAGTTCGAGCCCTTGCTGCTGGTGCCGATCGGTTTCGGGATTTTGATCGGGAACATCCCGTACGACGCGAGCAAGCTGAGCCTGGGGACCTACGACGGCCCGGTGAGCGAGCACGAGATTGAGTACGTGCAGGCGGGGGTGCGGGGGTTCGTGACCGACGAGGGCGTGTTGACCGGTGAGGAACTGAGACAAGAACTCCAGATTTTGCATGGCCGTCCGATCGCGCTGGATGACTTCAACGCTTCGGTAGAGGAAGTCCTGGTCGTGGACCCGACGCCGTTGTTCAACCCGGCCGAAGGCCCGGCTGCGTACTACCGGGGTGAGGCGTGGATGCTAAACACACATGACTTGCTGAGCGGGCCGCCGGTGGGTGACCTGGGGGCGAGGATCGTGGACCTGGGGCAGGGCCGGAAAATTCTGGTGAGCCATCAGACGCGTCGCAAGGGTGACAAGTATCCGCAGTTGTGGTCACCGGAGAAGCAGGACGTGCACAACGCGTCGGTGTTCTGGTGGCTGTTCGCGGGGGTGGGGTTGGCGGGGTTTTATCCGCCGTTGATCTTTTTGGGTGTGGGGGCGTTGACGGACTTCGGACCGATGCTGTCGCGGCCGAAGACGCTGCTGCTGGGGGCGGCGGCGCAGTTCGGGATCTTCGCGGCGTTGATCGGGGCGGTGGCGTCGGGGATGTTTGATCTCAAAGAAGCGGCGTCGATCGGGATCATCGGGGGGGCCGATGGGCCGACGGCGATCTTTACCTGTGCTCAGCTCGCGCCGCACCTGCTGGGGGCGGTGGCGTTAGCGGCGTATTCGTACATGGCGATGGTGCCGATCATCCAGCCGCCGATCATGAAGCTGCTGACCACGAAGGAAGAACGGTTGATCCGGATGTCGGAGGCCAAGCCGGTGAGCAAGCGGGTGAAGATCTTCTTCCCGATCGTGTGCTTCCTGATCACCGCCTTCATCGCGCCGGGCGGGCTGCCGCTGCTGGGGATGCTGTTCTTCGGGAACCTGCTGCGGGAGTGCCTGGTCACGGACCGGCTGAGCAAGACGGCACAGACGACCTTCATCGACATCGTGACGATCCTGCTCGGCGTAACGGTCGGGGCGAAGACTTCGGCGGCGAGCTTCCTGACGCTGCAGACGATCCTGATCTTCGTGCTGGGGATTGTGGCGTTCGCGATCGCGACGGGGACGGGCGTGCTGGCGGCGAAGCTGATGAACAAGCTGAGCCCCGGTGATCCGGTCAACCCGTTGATTGGGGCGGCTGGGGTGTCGGCGGTGCCGATGGCGGCGCGGGTGGTGCACACGGTGGGTCAGAAGGAAGACCCACAGAACTTTTTGTTGATGCACGCGATGGGGCCGAACGTGGCGGGGGTGATCGGCTCGGCGGTGGCGGCGGGGGTGCTATTAAGCAAGCTGGGTTGATGATGCGAGCCGGGGCGTGTCGCCCCGGGGATGGAGTGAACGACCGTGCGCGAGGTGCACTACCCGAGTGTGGGATCGACGAGCGACGCGGCGCAAGAGATTGCGGCGCGGGCTTGGTTGGGATTGGATGCGGGTAGGGCGGCGTGTGAGCCGGTGTTGGTGTGGGCGGATGAGCAGACGGCGGGGCGGGGGCGGCAGGGGCGTTCTTGGGCGTCGCCGCTGGGCGGGGTGTACCTGTCGGTGGCATACCCGTGGCGGCGGTCGGCAAGGTCTTACGCGGGGGTGGTGCCGTTGGCGGCGGGGCTGGCGGTGCGGGATGCGCTTGTTGAGTTGTGCGGATTAGATGCGGACCGGCTGACCATCAAGTGGCCCAATGATGTGTTGCTGGACGAGCGGAAGGTCGCGGGGGTGTTGTGCGAACGGCGGGTCCTGGGGGCGAGGCTGGGTGGGGATAAGAACGACGATGGGGTGGATGTGCTGGTGGTGGGGATCGGGATCAACCGGACGGCCGAGCCCGAGGCGCTTGGACCTTGCCGCATGCCGGCGACGAGCCTTCGGGCGAGCGGTCTTGAACCGCCGAGCGCGGCGGAGGGCGTGCGGGCGGTGGCCACCCGCATACGGCATCGCCTGGATGACTTGCTGCATCACGGCTGGCGCGAAGGCGACCGCGACGCGTTGAATGCCTGCCTGGCGTGGCGTGAGGATTCGGTGAGCTACGAACACAACGGTGAGCCGAAGCGTGGTGTCTTGCTCGGGACCGACCGCGACGGGGCACTCCGCATCCAGCGCCTTGATGAAGACAACACCGCTGTTCCGTCGCCGAGCGTGGTGACCCTCACCAGCGGTGAGATCAGCCGGTTGCAACCTAACGTTGTAGTTTCCGTTCCTCCAACCCCCCTGCCCACGCCATGAGTTCTTCCACCGCATCGCCCCCGCCCGTCCGTCCGCCGCTAGATGGCCTGCCCCGTATGACCGCGGAGGAGGCGGCCGAGCTGATCCCGCACGGGGCCGCCCTGGGCTGTTCGGGCTTCACGCCGGCGGGAGCGGTCAAGGCGGTGCCGCGGGCGCTGGCCGAGAAGGCCAAGCGGCTGCATGCGGCCGGTCAGGAGTACAAGCTGAAGGTGCTCACCGGGGCCTCGACGGGCTCGGCGTTCGACGACGCGATGGCGGAGGCCGACTGCATCTCCTGGCGGGCGCCGTACCAATCCTCAAAGACGTTGCGCAAACGCATCAACACGCAGGAGACCCAGTTCCTGGACATCCACTTGTCGCACGTGCCGCAGCTGCTGACGTTCGACTTCCTGCCGACGCTGGACTACGCGGTGGTCGAGGCGGTGGACGTGACCAAGGACGGCCGGGTGTACCTCTCGACCAGCAGCGGGATCTCCGCGGCAGCCCTGCACCACGCCAAAGAGGTCATCATCGAGCTCAACCGGCACCACGCGGTCCGGCTCAACGAGATGCACGACGTCTTCACGCTGCCCAAGCCCCCGCAGCGTGTACCCATCCCGATCCATCACCCGATCTCCAAGATCGGCACGCCCTTCGCCAAAGTCGACCCGTCGAAGATCGTGGCGGTCGTCGAGACCGACGAGTCGGACGGCATCGCGCCGTTCCGCGAGCCCGACAGCGTGAGCCAGACCATCGCGGACCACATCGTGAACTTCCTAGTCGATGAGATGGCGGCGGGCCGGGTGCCGAATGAGTTTCTGCCGGTGCAGTCGGGGGTGGGCAACGTCGCCAACGCGGTGATGACGGGGCTCGGCGCGGCCGAGGACATCCCCGATTTCTACATGTACTCCGAGGTGTTCCAGGACGCGTTGGTGGACCTGATGGCCGACGGCCGGCTGCTCGGCGCATCGACCACCGCGCTGACGCTCAGCGACGGCGAGCTGCAACGCATCTACGACGGCATGGACTTCTTCGCCGAGCGCATCGTCCTCCGCCCGCAGGAGCTTTCCAACAACCCCGGCATCGTCCGACGCCTCGGCGTCATCTCGATCAACACCGCCCTGGAGATGGACATCTACGGCAACGTCAACTCGACCCACGTCATGGGCACGCAGCTCATGAACGGCATCGGCGGCTCGGGCGACTTCGTCCGCAACGCGTTCCTGTCGATCCTCGTGGCGCCGTCGCTGGCCAAGGGCGGGGCGATCTCTGCGGTCGTGCCGATGGTTAGCCACCTCGATCACAACGAGCATTCCGTGCAGGTGCTGGTCACCGAGCAAGGCCTGGCTGATCTGCGGGGCAAGGGCCCGATCGAACGCTCCCGGGCGATCATCGACTCGTGTGCCCACCCTGATTTCCGCGACTACCTGCACCGCTACGTCGAGAGCTCGCCGCCCGGGCATATCCGCCACGACATGAGCCGGTGCTTCGAGCTGCACCAGGCGTTCATCAACGACGGCACGATGCGTACGGTTCTTAGCTAACGCGGATGATGCGTCATCAGGTGTAAACGAACTGGGCGGTGAGCACCGCGTCCTGTTGTGGGACCAGACGCACCCAATGCGCACTGAGCCCGTCGGGGAAGGTGTGCTGGGCGTAGCCGGCGTCGCTGAGTTCGGCGGTGGCGTAATGATGGAAGTGGCCATCACCGCGGAAGTCGATTTCAATTCCAACGCTGATCGGGGCCACGTCATTCTCGCTGGTGCTGAGGTGGAGGCACTTGTGGTCGAAGCCGGTCATGAGGTACGGATCGCTGGGCTCGCCGGCGGTGACGGGCGTGTCCCAATACGGGCCGCCCCATCCTTGCGGTTTGCCGAAGGACCAGAGGTCGTCGGTCTTGCCGAACCACAGCCCGGACTGCGGCTCGGCGGTGGTGGGCGACGCGCCGTGTGAGGGCGAGGCGTTGTCGGCCCCGAGGACGAGCATGCCCCGCCAAGAGCAGAAGTCGCCGTGGACCCAGAGGTGTTGGCTGATGGGCTTGACACCCCAGACGCGGTTGCCGTAGGCCCAGGGCGAGAGCTCGTAGAACATGCCGTGGTGGTCCATGAGGAAGCGTTCGTGCTCGACCTCACGGATGCGGGGCCACTCGGTCTGCCACTTGTGGTCGAAGCAGTGCGAGGCCTTGGGCAGGCGGTAGGTGGTCCAGGTGTCGTCGGCGGCGGTGTAGGCCTTGAGGAGGGCCGAGGCTTGGTCCCAGCCGGTGGCGAAGAGGGTGCCGCCGAACTCATGCCGGCCGCTGATGGCGGTGAAGGGCTTGCGTTCGAGGATGGTCCACGATTCGCCGTCGTATTCCGCGAGTCGGCCCTCGGCCTGCTCGCCCTTCCAGTCCGTCTCGTGGTACTCGTTGCTGCACACGACGAGCTTGCCGAAACAGCAGTAGCAATCCTTGTAATGCACCTTGCGCTCGCCGGAAGTGTTGAGGTCTTCGTTGAGATCAAAGAGCTGGGCGCACGCGAGTGTGCGGACGTTGAGCTCGAACAGCTCGCCCTCCATGCAAAGCACGTACACGAGGTTGTCCGGGTCGGTGAGGTGTCGGCACGTCCCGCAGACGCGTAGCGGTTGGAGTTCAGGAACGGTGCGGATGCCGTGTTCGGCATCGATGACGTGCGGCCCGATGACGAGCTGGTTGGACGGGAAGTGGATAAATCGGTTGGTGTAGGTGCCATCGACCCCCAGCGTTTCGGGGACGACCTCCATGGTCATGTCGGGGTGGATGCGGCGGAGCGAGACGCCGCTGCCTGACTTGGCTTTGTGGGAGTTGTAGTTCAAGACATAGAGCACGCCTGACCAAGGCATCAGGCAGCCGACACCGATCTCGCTGCGTGGTGGGCCGAGGTCGGCGACCTGGGCGAGCGAGGGGACGACGCCGGAGAACGAACCGGGCGCGGGGGCGGGGGTGTTGGCAAGCGTCATGGCGGGGTTCCTAAGAGGTTGATCTGGTCGGCGGTGCGGCGTCGCTGCCTGCCGCGTCGGCTGCGATGCCTTCGGCGGCGGTGCGCAGTGCGGGCACGACGGTCTCGAGATCGGGGTCGTTGATGTTTCCCGCGAGCGCCACCGCCGCGATGGCGGGATCGCCCACGGGCACTGCCACCGAGCAGTCACCCACCCCGCGTCGTGTCAAGGCGTAGCCCCGTCGCCGAACCACCGCGTCCCGCTTCTGTCCGGTCATGATCTGGAGCATCTGCCCGATCGCGGATTGGTCGGCGGGGAACAGTTGGGTGTTGCCCAACGCCTCGGCCGGGGGTGTGCCAGGGCTGGCGAAATAGAGGTAGGCCACCCGGTCCCGCCAGAGCACGCCCAGGGCGACTGTGAACCCGTAGGGCCGGAGGTCTTCGAGCAGCGGGATCGCCCGCCGCAGCAGACCCGAGCCGAACATGGCCTGAGCCGCGAGCACGTGGATACCAGGGCCAGGGCGGTACTTCCGTTCGGCGTCCTGCTCGGTCATGCCCAGGTGCGCGAGCGTGCCGAGCAGGCGTTGGACCCGTGTCGGTTCGAGCTCGAGCAGCCGAGCCAACTCGCGGACGCCGACCGGTTCGGGCGTGGAAGCGACCGCCTGGAGCACAGCGAGGCCGTCGATGACGCTGCGGTTGGGCTGAGCGGGAGTGGCCATTGTTGCTACTATAGCAACAACACGGTAGCACGCAAACGCCCCACTCAATCAAACCCACAACCAGGCTTATGCCCGGTCCCATCGCTGAGCCGTCCACGCATACGCGTGACGCTCATCCGAGGGGTGCTCGATCAGCAGTTGGTGCTCCCAGCCTGCAAAATCGAATGCCGGCACAAAGGTGTCACCATCGACCTCGGTGTGGACGACCGTCTCATACACCCGCTCGACGCGGTCGAACATCTCGCGGTACAGCCGAGCCCCCCCGGCGATGAACGCCTCGTCGCTGTGCTGGGCGGCGCGTTCGAGGGCCGCTTCCATGCTGGGCAAGACCACGATGCCCTCTGCTGCGGGGTAGTCCGGTCGTGACGTGAGGACGATGTTGAGCCGGCCCGGCAGCGCCGCGTTGATCTCTTCGTAGGTCGCCCGCCCCATGATGAGCGTGTGGCCCATCGTGGTCTGCTTGAAATGCTTGAAATCGCCCGGCAACCGCCAGGGGATGCCGCCGGCCTGCCCGATGCAGTGGTTCTCCGATCGGGCGTAGATCATCGAGAGCTTCATGGCCGGGACGGTAGCAGACCCCCGGTATGCCCGACCCCTTACACCGCCACCGGGGCCTTAATCGCCGGGTGCGGGTTGTAGCCCACCAGCTCGAAGTCGTCGTACGTGAACGCGAACAGGTCCGTCACCGCGGGGTTCAGTTTCATCGTCGGCAGTGGCCGTGCCTCCCGGCTCAGCTGCTCTTTCGCCTGATCGAAGTGGTTGTGATAGAGGTGCGCATCGCCCAGCGTGTGCACGAACTCCCCCGGTGCATAGCCCAAAACTTGAGACAACATCAGCGTCAGCAACGCGTAGCTCGCGATGTTGAACGGCACACCCAGGAAGATGTCCGCCGACCGCTGATAGAGCTGGCACGACAGCACCGGCAACGCGCGTCCTGCATCCTCATCAGCCGGCGTCACGTGGAACTGAAACAAGCAGTGGCACGGCGGCAACGCCATGTCCTCGATCATCCCCGGGTTCCACGCACACACCACATGCCGTCGGCTGTGCGGCCGATCACGCAGCGACTCCAGCACACCCTTGATCTGGTCAACATTCCCGCCACCCGGCTTCGGGAAGCTCCGCCACTGGTACCCATACACCGGCCCGAGCTCTCCGTCCGCGTCGGCCCACTCGTCCCAGATGCTCACCCCGTTCTCGTGCAGATAGCTGATGTTCGTGTCCCCGCTCAGGAACCACAACAGCTCGTGGATGATCGACCGCAGGTGCAGCTTCTTCGTCGTCAGCACCGGGAACCCCGCCCCACCCACTTCCGGGGGCGTCAGGTCGTAACGCGACTGGTAGCCGAAGACCGACCGCGCTCCGGTCCCCGTCCGGTCCGGCGTGTCGACGCCGTGGTCCAGCACATGCCGCAGTAAATCGTGGTACGCCTGCATCGCCCGAGTCTACCCGGCCCCGGAGCGTTACACTTACGCCAGTGCTGACCCTTGCCGTCGACATCAACCACTACTTCGCCCTGACGCTGCTGATCCTCATGGCCATCGGCTTCGGCGTCGGCAATGTCTTCCTGACCACCTTCCTCGGCCCGTCCCGCAAGGGCGAGGTCAAGGGCACCATCTACGAATCGGGCATGAACCCGATCAGCGACGCCCGCCGACGCTTCAACGTCCGGTTCTACATCGTCGCCATGACCTTCCTGCTCTTCGACGTCGAGATCGTCTTCCTCTACCCCTGGGCCGTGACGTTCCCCTCCCTCGGCGGCCCACAAGGCGAAGAACTCAAGCCCCTCTTCTTCGGCCGGATGCTGTTCTTCATCCTCACGAGCATCATCGCATTCGTCTATGCGTGGCGCAAGGGCGTCTTCCGCTACGACTGACCGAAAAACAAAAACAAAAAGCGCGATCTTGCGGAGAAAGCCCTGCGTACGATCCCCCAGAGCGATCGAGCTTGTCCTACGCCCCGAGCACCCTGTTTCCGGTATCCCATCATGCCCAGCACTGCACCGAACGTTCAGCCCGCACCCGCCGACCACCCCGCCGCCCGCCCAATCCCCGAATCCCTCGACGCCCTGACCCCGCGCGAGCTCGAGATCCTGACCCTCATCGCCCGGGGCTTCAGCCTCGCCCAGATCGCTGAACAGCTCGGACGTTCGCAGAAAACCGTCGAAACCCACCGCCTCGCCCTCGGCCGAAAGCTCCAGGCCAACAACCGCGTTCAGCTCGCCCGCATCGGCATCGCCCACGGCCTCGCCCCCCTCCCCGAACGCCCGCAAGAAGACGCCTCTACCAATAGCTGCTGCGAGCCCGACAGCGGCTGGGACCTCTGCCAGGCCATGGCTGACCAGCTGGGCTCGGTCAGCGGTCGCGACTACTTCACCGCCTTGACGGGCCTCATTGCCAAGCACCTCAACCCCCGCATCGTCGCCGTCTGCGACGCCGGCTCCGACCACCGCCACATCCGCGTCCTCGCCGGGCTCTACGACGGCGAACCCCTCCACCCCGGCCCTTACAACATCGAAGACTTCCCCTGCCGGCACGTCCTCGACACCGGCTCCGCCGCCCTCGCCGACCACCCCCGCACCCCCTTCCCCGACCCCGACCCCGACCTCCAGACCCAGACCACCGACTATCTCGGCGTCGCCCTCCGCGACCCCCAGAACCACGCCATCGGCCTCATCCTCATCGCCTGCGACCAACCCCTCTCCAAAGACCCGTCCCTCCACACCGCCCTCCACCTTGCCGCCGCCCGCGCCGGCACGGAGCTCACCCACCTCCGCCTCACCGGGCAACTCCAGTCCCTCACGCTGCCCACCGACAACTAGCCCAATAGCCGGCGATCAACCATCGCCGGTCGCGCTACAAATCCCTCGTCATCCGCCCCGCCCGCCGTACACTCAAACGCATGGCACCCGGCTCCCCGTTCCTCCGACGCCTCGCAGTCTCCGTACTGCTGCTCACCCTCACCCCACACGCCACCGCCGACAACGCCTTCCTCGGCGTCCGCCCCTCCGCCTCCCCCTCCCTCGACCTCGGGCCCCGCCTCAACACCCCCATCTCGATCGTCAACGCCGCGACCGGCGACCGCATGATCCCCGTCAACGTCAGCAACCGCTGGGGCCTCCTCAACCAGCGCGGCCGACTCATCGCCTACCCCCAGTTCGACTGGACCGACTTCGGCTTCGGGTCCAACCGTGCCCGGGCCCTGCTCAACAGCAAGACCGGCTACATCCGGCACGACGGCGAATGGATCATCCCCCCCCGCTTCGACCGGGCCGACCGCTTCCAGAACGACCTCGCCGTCGTCGGGTCCATCACCGGCTCCGCATCCAACCCACAGCAGCAGGTCACCTTCATCGACCGCCGCGGCCAGGTCATCACCGACGAGGTCTTCGAGCAGGCCCGCCGATTCAAGGACAGCTACGCCGCGGTCTACCGCGACCAACGCGCCGGCTTCGTCAACCGGGCCGGCCGCATCGCCATCCCCCTCCGCTTCGCCGCCGTCCGCTCCTTCCACGAGGGCTACGCCGCCGTCCAGCTTGTCAACCGCCAGGGCCAGCCCGGACGCTTCGCCTACATCGACCCCCGCGGACAAGTCATCCACACCTTCCCGCCCAAGGTCACCGCCCTCGGCGACTTCAACGACAACCTCGCCCGCTTCCGATACACCACCCCCAACGGCCCACGCTGGGGCTACGTCAACCGCGGCTTCAATCTCCAGATCAAGCCCCGCTACGAAGACGCCCGGGACTTCACCGGTGGCCTCGCCGCGGTCAAAGCCAACGGCAAGTGGGGCTACATCGACCGCAATGCCCGCTTCGCCATCCCGCCTCAATTCGACAACGCCGACGACTTCGACGAGACCCTCGCCATGATCATGCTCGACGGCAAGGTCGGCTACCTCAACAAGGCCGGCTCGCTCGTGATCCCCCCGACCTTCCCCCAAGGCGAGCCGCAATTCGAAGGCCTGCTCCGCGTCCAGGCCGGCCCCTCCTTCCTCTACCTCTTCTACACCGGCTCCGCCCTCTGGGACCCCCGCCTCGCCGAGCAGGGCTTCACCAACCTGACCAACCGCGAACGCGCCGCCGTCACCGTCCCCAACGACTCGCTCGTCGCCCCCCGAACGGTCCCACCCCCCCGACCCACCCGGCAGGCCGACGTCCCCTACCGCCCCGACTTCCTCTACGACGAAGGCCTCCCACAACCACCCGACAAACGCTGGTAACCCAGCACACGCCACGAAGCCCACGGCCTCCTCCCATGGGTCGCACCCCCTACTGCGCCCGCCGGCGAAGCGCCCCCGCCCGCTCCAGCAACGCGTCTGTGTCCACCTGCTCCACCGGCACACTCGCCTCCAACGCGTAGTGCCACGCCACCCGCGACGCCAACCCCGGCACCAGCTCCGCCAACAAATCCGGCCCCGGATAATCCCACCACGGTGCCGCCGCCTCACCCGTTGTCCACTTCGGCTCATACCCCTCCCGCTCCAGCCGCACGTCGTACACCCCATAGAACGTGAACGGCACCTCCAACGGCGTCCGCCCCACCTCCTCATCGTTCAGATACACCAACGCCCCGCTCGGCTCCGACGTGATCTCAATCGTCCGCTCCACACACCCCACCCCACCCCCACCCACCAATAACAACACAGCCAACAAACGCCATCGCATGACGCCAGTTTAAACCCATAAAGCCGCGACCGGTGGTCGCGGCCAAACGACCAATGCAGAGATGCCTAACCAATCGCTCGGCCAACCCCACCTACCACCTACGGCCTACCACCTACAACCTCGCTGCTTACGCCCCCAACTCCATCAACTCCGCTGACCGCCCCGCCTGCAGTGTACCGCCAGCCCCGAGACCCCGACCGACATCGCTCCGCACCCGCGTCCCCCGATGCTCCGCCACCCGACGCAGCATCGCCCCGACCCGACGCCATTGCCCAACCCAACCCCCGCTCCTCCGCACCAGCTGATACGCACGACGCCCACCCCGCTCTGCCGAGTCCCTGTCCCGCAGCAGCCCCACCACCGCCGCCGACAACGCGACCCCCGACCCGCTGTTCCCCACCGTCACCAACCCTCCATCCAAACTCGGCGTCCCGACTTCAGTCGGGATGCCTCCACCACCACCAATACCACCCGCACCACCCCCACCACCCGCCAACCCCAGCCCCGACAGACACGACAGCCCCACCACCACCCGCCCTCTGCCTAACCCCGCGAACACCGGCCCGCTGCACCCCGACACCATCCGCTGCGGGCACACCCCCGCCACCGACGACGCCCACACCCCGTTCTCCAACGCCCGCCCCAGCTCACCCCCCCCCGACTCGATCACCTCCACCCCGTGCTTCCCGTGCAGCCGACCGATCTGCCCCGGCACCCGCGCCCCTACCACCGCTAACCGCGCCCCCGGCACTGCCGACCGCACCCTCGGCCAAACTGACTTCGCCAGCCACACACACGCCCGCGCATGGTGTGGCACCGCCAAATCCCCGCAATACGCCACCCTCGGCTCCAGCCGCTTCAACTCCCCCGCCACCGGCTCCCGCCCCAGCGTCTCCCCATCGCCCACTACCCACACCCGGCCGCCCGGCTGCTCCTCACCCAACCCCGCCGCCAACTCCCCGAGCGCCTCGTTCGAACTCACCAGCGTCAGCTCCGCCCACCGCCACGCCGACACCTCCGCCTCCCACCACGACTCACCCATCCGGCCCGCCGCTCCAAACCCCCCGGCCACCCAGCCCCCGAACCCCGACAGCAGCGACTCCGCCCACCCCGTCACATGCCCCCCGCGCAGCGCTCTGCGCCTATACCCCGAGCTCCGCAGCCCCCCCAGGTCCGCCACCCGCAGCGCGCCCATCGCACCGTCCCCGCAAGCCGCCCGCAGCAATGCCACCCCCGACGCTTCCAGACCCACCACCACATCCACCCCATCCACCCAACGCCGAACCGCGTCGATCGCCTCCACCCGCTCCGCACCCTCCGGGCCACTCGGCCCCCACCCCTCACCGTGCCCCCGCAGCCCGCAAGGCCCCAGCCCCACCACACGAATCCCGCCACCCCCGCCCTTCGTCAACGGCTCCAACGGCAGCACCTCATCCAGGCTCTGGTCCGTCCCGATCCCCGTCACCAGCCGTGTCCGGTACCCCGCGTCACGCAGCTCCTCCAGCCAGTAATACCCACGCCGACCGACCGCACACCCCCCGCCGGGCAGCTTCGGACTCACGATCAACGCTTCGGGCATCGCTTATTCCTCACCCCTCCCATCGACCCAGCGCCCGACGCCCATCACGACAAGACCCACCAACCCACCGACACCCCGATATTCCGCCCCCACAACACGCAACCCACCCCCAGCTTCACACCGCAGCCTCCCTATCTTCACACTCACATAGCCGCGACCGGTCGTCGCGGTCGAACGCCCAGTGCGTCCGCCTGCGCCATGCCGTCGGTCAACCGACCCGCCAACCCAACCCGTACCATCTCGCCATGCCCACCGTCACCGGCCTCACCCCCAGTTCCCGTGACCCCAACCGCCTCACCATCAAGGTAGACCGCAAAGCCGCCGCCACGCTCCCCCACACCACGATCGCCAACCTCGGGCTCAGCGTTGGCGACGACTGGACCCCCGAAATCGCTGCCGCCGTCGATGAAGCGACCCACGACGACAAGGCTCTCCGCTTCGCACTCAGCAGCCTCAACCGCCGAGCAGTCGCCCGCTCCAAGCTCGACCGCAAGCTCGCCGACCGTGACCACTCCGCCGGCACCCGACAGCGTGTCCTCGATCACCTGGAACACCTCGGCCACCTCGACGACTTCGCCCTCGCCCAATCACTCATCCGCTCCCAGACCCGTGCCAAACCCGCCGGTCCCCGGCTGCTCCAACAAAAACTCTTCCAGGCCGGCATCGCCAAAGACGCCGCCGACCGTGCCCTGAGCGAACACGAGCAACACCTCGACCCCGACGCCACCCGACAACAAGCCCTCGACTTTGCGAAGCGTAAGCTCGCCACCCTCTCCCGCTTCGATCCTGCCACCCAACGCCGTCGGCTCTACGGCACCCTCGCCCGGCGTGGCTTCTCACCCGATCTCATCCAAGACGTCATGGATCGCCTCGCCAACAGTCCCGACGACGGTGCCTGATCCCCAGCCACCCTCAACCGCATCAGACCTCACCGCCGCCGGGCGTTGCACGGCCCTCACGCAACAACACACCCTCCGCACAAAAAATAACCCGCTCGACCTCACGAAGAGATCGAACGGGCTTCCGGGGGCGAGATAAAACTGCTGTTCACGAAGAATATCATAACTGACGATAGGGGACAACCCGTAGTGAACGTTTTGCGGAATTTTTAGCTCACCCTTATTCCCACGCCACGCCCCACCCGATTACACTATTACCGAGAGGCGATCTCGCGTCCTCGCTTCACGGGTGATTAACCGCGACCGGTGGGCCAGTTACGAGCCAATCGGCAATCTCATCTGACGTTCTGCCCCTGTCCCGGCCCGACCCGCGTGCGGTCAGCCCTCAGGAGCCCCCCACACCAGGATTCATCCCACGCACCCCGCGTCCCACCGACGCTCGTGCCCATCCTCTCCGGACCTCAATCATGGCGACCACGCCCCAAACCCCCACCCGATACGCCGTCGGCGAGACCGTCAAGCACCTCACCCAAACCCACTGGGGCATCGGCACCGTCCGCTCCGCCCGGCCGATCCAACACCAAGGCGTCCCCGCCCAGAACCTCCGCATCCAGTTCCCCAACCGCGGCATCGTCACCCTCAACTCCGCCGTCGCCCCCCTCGCTCCCGTCGAGTCCGACCGCCCCACACCACCCCCCGCAACCGACCCCACCCCCATCTCCCCCCGCGCCCGCACGATCTCCCGCGACAACCCACTGACCGGACCCGCTTCAACCCCTCGGCCCCAAACGCCCCGCAAAGACACCGACCCCAACCCGATCGATAAGCCCCCCCCCGACAAAAAAGGCTGGCTCAGCCAGCTCGAAGGCCCCTCCGCCACCGACCGCAACCTCTGGGACCTCCCCCCCGAGCTCACCGACCCCTTCGCCACCCCAGAGCAGCGCCTCGAAGCCACCCTCAAGACCTACCGCTTCAACACCCAGCCCGGCCCCCTCTTCGAATGGGCCGTCACCCAGACCGGCCTCGACGACCCCCTCTCCGCCCACACCCGCGTCGAACTCGAACAGGCCTTCCCCCGCTTCGCCCGGGACCGCGACCAGCACCTCCGCGAACTGGTCAAGCAGCTCAAGCGTTCCAACGAGCACGAGTTCCTCCGCAAGCTCATGAACAAGACCCAACACCCCCCCGCCCGCTCCGCCCTCGAAAAAGCCATCCGCAACTAACGCGATCCGCCCAGCCCTCAACCCATCACCTAATCACAAGCCCACGGATGGCGAAGCCTTCCGTGGGTTCTGCTTTACACGCACCTCTACAATCCGCCCTGTGCCCACCTCTCCCGCCGACCAAATCGCCGACCTCCGCGACCAGATCCGTCACCACGACCGCCGCTACTACGTCGACGCCAACCCCGAGATCACCGACCAGCAATACGACCAGCTCCTTAACCAGCTCCGCGACCTCGAGCAAAAACACCCCGACCTCGTCACTCCCGACTCCCCCACCCAACGCCTTGGCGACGAGCTCACCGCCGGCTTCCAGACCGTCCCCCACACGGTCCCGATGCTCTCCATCGACAACACCTACAACCACGACGAACTCACCGAGTGGTACGACCGCGCCCGCCGCGGCCTCGCCAAGTCGAAACCCAACACCGACAACAACCCGCTCTTCAACGACACCGACGGCCAACCCTCAGACTCCCCCCGCCTCGTCGCCGAACCCAAAGTCGACGGCGTCGCCATCGCCCTCCGCTACGAGCACGGCACCCTCACCCAGGCCCTCACCCGCGGCAACGGCAAGCTGGGCGACGACATCACCCAAAACGCCCGCACCATCCAGGCCATCCCCCTCAAACTCACCCCATCCACCGACAACAGCGATATCCAAGTCCCGGAAGTGCTTGAGGTCCGCGGCGAGGTCTACCTCTCCAACTCCACCTTCCACGACATCAACGCCCAGCGCGAAGCCAACGGCCAAGACCTCTTCGTCAACCCCCGCAACACCACCGCCGGCTCCCTCAAACAGAAAGACCCCGCCAACGTCGCCAAGGGCCTCCGCTTCTTCGCCCACGGCCGAGGCGACATCCAACCGCCCGAATCATTCGCCACCCAGTCCGACCTCCTCGCCGCCTTCCGCAGCCTCGGACTCCCCACCAACCCCGAAATCCAGACCGTCACCTCACTCGACGACGCCTGGCAATACATCGAATCCTTCAACGACAAACGCCACACCCTCGACTACAACACCGACGGCGTCGTCCTCAAGCTCGACCGCTTCGACCACCACCAAACGCTTGGCCAAACCAGCAAAGCCCCACGCTGGTGCATCGCCTTCAAATACCCCGCAGAACAGGCTGAGACCATCCTTTTCGACGTCGAGCCCCAGGTCGGCAAGACCGGCAAGATCACGCCGCGTGCCGTCATGCAGCCCGTCTTCGTCGGCGGCACCACCGTCACCCACGCCTCCCTCCACAACTACGGCGAACTCGCCCGCAAAGACCTCCGCATCGGCGATACCGTTGTCGTCGAAAAAGCTGGCGAGATCATCCCCCAGGTCGTACGCGCTCTGCTCGACAAGCGTCCCCAAGACGCCAAGCCCATCACACCGCCCACCCACTGCCCCGTCTGTGGCACCAAGCTCAACATCGAGCTGGTCGGCGAGGGCGACGAAGCCAAAGAGACCGCCCGCTACTGCCCGAACCCCGACTGCCCCGCCCAGCTCCAGCAACGCCTGATCCACTTCGCCGGCCGAGGCCAGATGGACATCGACGTGCTCGGCGAGAAGACCGTGGTCCAGCTCCTCGACGCCGGCCTCCTCAAATCCATCGGCGACATCTTCCGCCTCAAAGACCGCCGCGACGACATCATCGCCCTCGAACGCATGGCCGAGAAGAAGGCCGACAACCTGCTCCAGGGCATCGAAGAGGCCAAGTCCCGCGGCCTGACCCGGGTCCTGGCTGGACTCACGATCCGCCACGTCGGCGGCACCGTCGCCGAGCTCGTCGCGACCCGCGCCGGCTCGATGGACAAGCTCCTGTCCATGTCCATCGAAGAGCTCGACCTCGCCCAGGCCACCGGCGACCTCGACACCAAGAAGCAGCAGCAAGCCCGCGACAGCTACACCCCCGGCGAAACCGCCAAGTCCCTCCACGCCTTCCTCCACTCCGACGCCGGCCGCCACGTCATCGACGACCTCCGCACCGCCGGCGTCGACCTCACCGAAGCGCAGCCCACCACCACCGAAGCCGACACCGACTCCCCCGTCGCCGGCAAGGTCATCGTCCTCACCGGCACCCTCGAATCCTTCACCCGCGACGAGCTCAAGGCCAAGCTCAAAGCCCTGGGCGCCACCGTCACCGGCTCCGTCTCCTCCAAAACCGACCTCCTCATCGCCGGCGAGAAGGCCGGCTCCAAACTCACCAAAGCGCGAAACCTCGACATCGAGGTCTGGGACGAAGCCACCACCATCGACCGACTCCATTTAGCCCCGGGTCAATGACCCGGGGCCGCGCCGCCAACCACTCACCGCCATGGACGACCGACTCCTCAATCTCCTCAACGGCTCCACAAATCCCGACCCCGCCGACGCCGTCCTCGACCGCATCCGCATCGTCGTCGGCGACATCACCCAACCCGAGCCCGACTGGCAGATCGACGCCATCGTCAACGCCGCCAACCCCCAACTCGCCGGCGGTGCCGGCGTCGACGGCGCGATCCACGACGCGGCCGGTGCCGACCAGCTGCTC
This sequence comes from Planctomycetota bacterium, assembly GCA_039025195.1. Taxonomy (GTDB): domain Bacteria; phylum Planctomycetota; class Phycisphaerae; order Phycisphaerales; family Phycisphaeraceae; genus JBCCOW01. The sequence goes on along the minus strand of JBCCOW010000037.1, from coordinate 13,029 downwards.
GCCTACAACCAGGAGTACCACCCCGACGGCGTCGCCACCGGCCTCGCCGTCCGCACCCCCGCCTTCGACCTCGAAACCCGCGGCATCCGACACATCCTCCACACCGCCGGTCCAGTATGGGAACACGATGGTCCACCCCCCGACAAGCTCGGCGACACCCGCGAGGACAACCTCCTCGCCTCCGCCTACATGCGTTGCCTCGACCTCGCCGCCGAGCATCGCGTCACCGGCCTCGCCTTCCCCGCGATCTCCACCGGCGTCTACGGCTTCCCCAAGCCCCGCGCCGCCCGCATCGCCTTCGCCCACGTCCACGGCACCCTCCTCCGCGCCGACTTCCCCCAACACATCGTCTTCGTCTGCTTCTCAGACGAAGACGCCAGCCACTACCGCGACGCCATCAGTACTCGACACGAATGGATGCTCGCGAGGAAAAGGTTGTAGGTGTTAGGCCGTAGGTTGTAGGAAAACCGCCGACCGTCGGACCTACAACCTACCACCTACGACCTACAACCTTTCTTCCATCATCTCCCACTCCCCCGGAAACCCCTCCGCCCTCGCCAACGCCATCGCCAGCATGATCGCCGCCGTGTTCGCCACGTTGAACGACCGCACCCGCCCCGGGATCGGGATATGCACCCGCCGATCCGCAAACCGCTCGTGCCAGTCCTTGGGCAGCCCCTCCGTCTCAGACCCCAGCACCAGCACATCCCCCGCCGCGTACTCCGCCCGGTCAAACCGCGTGTCCCCGAACTTCGTCACCAGCCACGGCCGACGCCCCTCCGCTTCCATCCAATCCAGAAACGCCTCCGGGCTCGGGTGCTCGGTCAACGTCAAATCGTCCCAGTAATCCAGCCCCGCCCGCCGCACCTTCTTCTCCGACAGGTCCACCAGGCTCGGCCCAATGACATGCAGCGGCGTATCAAACCCCACGCACGTCCGTGCGATATTCCCCACGTTCTGCGGGATCCGCGGCTGATACAACGCCAGATCAAACATCCGCACACCATACGGCGTATCACCCTTCACTACGCCTATCGTTCCCCGCCATGCGCATCGCGATCTTCTTCATCATCGCCGGCATCCCCGCCCTCACCCTCGCGTACTGGTGGTGGACCGACCGTCGGCTGCGCCCGCTCCCCGGCGCACGGTGGTACCGCATCACCCTGGCCCTCTTCTCCCTCGCGACCGTCATCGCCTTCGGCTCCATCGTTGGCGCCCGTGTCTGGACCGCCATCACCGGCGACCACCTCGAATTCGCGCTGCCCAAGCTCTGGCAAGCCCTGGTCATGATGTGGGGCCTGATCGCCCTGCCTTTTGTCGCGCTGCCCCTGATGGGCGGTGTCGGCCTCAAAAACCTCGGCTTCTGGATTGCCCGCCGTTTCAAAGCCCAGCCCAACGAAAACACACCCGAAAGAACAGCCGACACGTCCAACGCACCCAGCACACCCGACACCGCCGTATCGCGCCGCGACCTCCTCCGCGCCACCCTCGCCGGCGCCCCCGCCGTCGCCACGCTCGGTGCGACGCTCTATTCCATCCCTCAGCTCAACCGCTTCCGCATCCGCGAGCTCACGCTCAGCCTCCCGTCGCTCCCCAAAGCGCTCGATGGCCTCACCATCGCTCACCTCTCGGACACCCACGTCGGGCGGCTCACCAACGGCTCGGTCCTCGCCGACATCGCCAGGGCCACCAACGACCTCCAAGCCGACCTCATCGTCTCCACCGGCGACCTGATCAACCACAACCCCAAAGACCTGCCCACCGCGATCCGCATGCTCGACCAGCTAGACCGCCGATCGGGTCTCGCCATCATCGAGGGCAACCACGACCTGTTCGTGGACCGCGCTCTCGGCCAAGGGGCCTTCCACCGCGGCATGCGTGAGGCGGGCATGCCCCTACTGGTCGATGAAGCGCATACCTTCACTGTCCGCGGCCAGAAGGTCCAGATCCTCGGCGCCCGCTGGTCCAACGAACGCTGGGAACGCCCGATCGCCACGCTGCTCGAACAGCGCGACCCCGACGCCTTCCCCATCCTGCTCGACCACCACCCCCACGCCTTCGACGCCGCCGCGGAAGCCGACCTCCCCCTCACCCTCGCCGGCCACACCCACGGCGGACAGCTCCACCTCACCCACGATTTCGGCCCCGGCCCCTTCATGTACAAATACTGGTCCGGCCTGTACACAAAGAACAACTCCCACCTCGTCGTCTCCAACGGCACCGGCAACTGGTTCCCCCTCCGCACCAACGCCCCGGCCGAGATCATCCATCTCACCCTCCGCTCGGCGTAAGCCCGGCATCCCATCTCCTCCGGGGTCAGCCTGCTCCAACGGCAGGCGGCATGGGCACCGCCCCGGCAACCGATAAACTATTCCCATGCTGGCCACGCCCACCAACCCATACCCATACGCTCCCACACCTTCGCCCACGGGCATCCTCCAACCGCACGAACCCCAGCGCCTCCTTGCCCTCGCCATCTTCCTCCCCGCCGCCGCACTCCTGACCACCGCCGCCCTGCTCTCCCCCAACCCCAACGGCCACGGCACACACACCTCCCTCGGCCTCGCCCCCTGCGGGCTCCTGCAAGCCACCGGCATCCCCTGCCCCACCTGCGGCATGACCACCGCCTTCGCCCTCGCCGCCGACGCCAGCCTCCTTCAGTCCCTGCTCACCCAGCCCCTCGGCTTCCTACTCGCCCTCGCCACGGCCGCCACCACCCTCGTCACCGGCTATGCCCTCGTCACCGGGATGCGCCTCCAGCCCCTCATCGACGCCCTCCTCCAGCCGCGCACCTTCTGGGCCTTCGCCGTCCTCACCGTCCTCGCCTGGGCCTACACCATCGCCCGCTTCCAACTCGCCTGACCCCGCCCACCCGAATAGCCGCCCTCATCATGCCCTGCCGCACCCGAATCCACACACGCCTTGCCCTGCTCATGCTCGTGCTGCTCGCCGCCGCCGCCTGTGGCCGAATCCCCGGGCAGCCGCAGTACGCCACGATTGACGCCCGGTACACCGACCTCTCAGGCAAGACCGTCGCGGTCATGGTCGCCGCCGACCCGTTCATCGAACGGCGTCACCCCCAGGCCCGCGAGAACATCATGGGGGCGGTTGCCCGCTCTATCGTCAGCGAGGTCGACGGTGCCCGCGTCGTCAACCCCCGCGACCTCCTGCAATACCAGGAAGACAACCCGACCTGGACGACCGTTACCCCGTCCACCCTGATCGAAGCCCTCAAGGTTGATCGGCTGATCCTCATCGACCTCGCCGAGTACCGCACCTCCGAGCCGGGCGACCGCACCACCAAACGCGGCACGATCACCGGGGCCGTCTCGGTGTACGAAGCCGAGGCCACCGACCCCGACGAGATGGCGCTCAACGTTCCGGTCTCCGTGCAGTACCCCCGCGAGACGCAGACCAAGATCGGCCGATTCAACGCCAGCGACGAGAGCATCGAGCTCGCCACCGTCAAGGAGTTCACCCTCCGCGCCGGCGGCGTCTTCTTCGAACACCAGATCGAGGTCGATTAAGCCAGGCCCCCCCACCCCACCCAACCCCGCCCCAATAGCCGGCGATCAACGATCGCCGGTCGCGCTGCCACCACCCTCCTCCTCGCCACCCTCCTGCTCACCGCCACCGCCTGCGAGGGCCCCGCCGCCATCGCCTACGTCATCACCGGGCCCACCAAGAAGCCTGCCGTCTTCAAGCTCGACACCTCCAAGACCACGCTCGTGGTCATCCGCGACCCCGACCGCCACTTCTCCGACCCCAACGCCGCCCGACTCATCGCAGCGGTTACCGAAGACACCCTCGAACGCGACGGCGGCATGGCCGACATGTTCATCGACCAACGCGCCCTCGTTGCCGAACGCATCAACCTCGGCGAGACCAACTGGAAACGCATCCCCATGGGGCAGCTCGGCCGACGCCTCGGCGCTCAGCAGGTCATCGAGGGCCGGGTCACCGCGATGGGCGTCGGGTCTGCCGGCTCGAACTTCCGCCCCGCCGCCGAGCTCGAGATCAGCGTCTGGAACCTCGACAACGAGGTCATCTTCCCCGAGGAGGCCGACGAGCGCGGCCAGTTCATCGGCACCAACCCCAACCAGCGCACCTACGCCCTCAAGGTCCGCCAGTGGACCCGTGTGCCCCCCCTCGCCGGCAGCCCCAACCTCCTCGCCATCGAGCAGAGCCTCGCCCAGGAGACCGGCGTCGAACTCGCCCGCCTCTTCCACGCCTGGAAACCCCCCGACTCCGGCGACAGCCTCAAATAGCTATGCCCGCCACCGCAACCCCACCCACCACCGCCGCTGAACCCGACGCCCCCCCCTCCACGCCCGCCCTCCACATCGCCCCCACCGGCACTGCCGCCGCCAGCCCCCTCTTCCTCGCCGCCCTCCTCGATCAGGCCGACCCCCACGACCACCTGATCACCCTTGGCCCCGAGTCCCTCCACCGCGAAGCCCGCGCCGTCGGCTGGCCCCGCGATCGCCTGCACCCCATCGGCTGCCCCGATGCCGTCTTGCTCACCGCCTTCCCTGCGCTCCGCCGAACCCTCCGCCGACTCGCCGCCGGCTCCCTCATCAACGCCCACGCCTGGTCCCCCGCCACCGCACGCCTCACCCGGCTCGCCCTGCCCAAAGCCCACCCCGTCCACGCCCGGCTGCCCCACGACCTTCCTCCTCAACCCACCCCCCGCCGGCTGCCCGACACGCCAACCGCCGAGCTCTGCCGCGACCTCCGCCAACGCTACCGCACCCACCCCGAAGCCCCCCTGGTCGCCCTGCTCTGTGACGACCCGCAGCACCCCGCCGCACGCCCGCTCGCGCACCCTGTTTCGCTCGCACTCGGCATCGCGCACCTCGCCCGCCGGGCCCACCAACCCGACACCCCCCCGCCCGCCCTGCTCCTCCACCCCCTCACGCCCGGCCTCGACGCCGCCCGCCGAAACGCCGCCATCACCGGCTTCCCCGAAGCCCTCATCCAGGAGCCCCGGCTCGCCGCGCCCTGGACCCTCCTCCCCGCTCTCGACGCCGTCATCCTCCCACCCCGAGACCCCGCATACCCCAATCCCCACACCACCGCCTGGACCCAAGCCCTCGGCACCCCCACCGTCATTGCCCCGCCCCTGACCAACACCTTCCCCCGCATCCTCGCCACCCAACTCCTCCACCTGCTCGACCCCACGCCCTGAGCCGACCATGCCCTTCCCCGCCCCTGGCCACCTCTGCGAAGCCTGCGGCTACCCCTTAGACCCGTCCACCCCCCACACACTCGAAGCATCAGGCGTCTGCCCCGAGTGCGGCACCCCCCTCTCCCGCTCCGACCCCGCCCACCGCACCGGGCTCCCCTGGGACCACCGCTTCACCCCATCCGCCTTCTTCCGCACACTGATCGCTCTCTCGTTTCACCCCATCCGCTCCGCCCGCCGCCACGCCTTCCACCATCCCAACACGGCCCCCCGCCTGTTCCTCCTGCTCATCGCCACCGGCTGCAGCGGATACACCACCGCGCTGCTCGTCCTCGCTCCGCCGCCGCCCCTCGCCGCTCCCTCCGGTGACCTTGGCCACATCATCCTCGCCCCGCTCTTCGGCCTCGTCGCCTTCCACGCCGTCTTCGCCTTCGCCTACATCGAGACCCTCGGCGTCACCTTCTTCGCTGGCCGGCGCAAGTGGCGCGTCCCCTTCCACCACGCCGAACGCCTCGTCCTTTACGCCGCCCCCGGCTGGGTCCCCGCCACCGTCCTCACCCTCGAAGCCATCCGGCTCCTCCACGGGCAGTCCCTCTACCGTATCGCCGCCCTTTTCAACCTCACCCTCCCCCCGCGTCACACCCTCCTCTTCGACCCTTCGCTGGTCCTCTACATCATCGCCTTCGCCATCGCCGTCCTCGCTTTCGAGTCCCTCGTCTGGGCCGCCGTCCGCACCAGCAAGTTCGCCAACCTCCCCCACCCACCCGTCTCACCCCCGCCCGCGACACCCAAATAGCCGGGTCGCTACGCGACCCAGGCCGCCCGGCCGATGCCTCGCTCAACGCAAAACCCCGAACCATTTGAGCCCCCCCCGCATACGACTTAAGATGCTGCCGCTGCAAGACGTGCACGCAGCCCCAAACTGGCGCCGGGACGGTACCCCGAACCGGCATTTCCCCGTCCGCATGCACCGCGGACTTCCCCCGGCACCGACGTCGTCACCCGCCGGGCGATCCGATCCCCCAAACCCACCCGCAAGACTTCCGCAGCCCCCGTGACCCCCCTCCTCCTCAACCCCGAAGCCGGCCGACCCGAGACCCGACCCGCTTTGTCCTCCGCTCAACGCCACATAGCCGCGGGCCCCACCCACAACCGCATACCCCACCCAACGTCTCGGCTCATCCCTTCACGACCGGCCTGTCCCCCTTGCCTCACCACTCGGCACCCCTGAACCCCTCGCCGAGATAACCCCGGATCGCTCGCCCATCCGACCCGTCCGTGCCCTCCCCGGCCCGCCCCGCGCCCACCGCGCCGCAGGCCCGGATAAGGCACCCCCCATGGAAATCATCCTCGGCCTCTTCATCGGCCTGGCCCTCGGCATCGGCGGCTCCTTCGCCGCCCTCAAGCTCATCGGCGGCTCCGCCCTCTCTCAGGCCAAGCGCGAAGCTCAAGCCATCCGCGACCAGGCCAAGGGCGAAGCCGACACCCTCGCCAAGCAGATCGAGCTCGACGCCCGCAACGAACAGGCCAAACGCCGTGAAGCCCTCGAGTCCGAACTCGACGGCCTCCGCGACGAACTCAACGACAAAGACCGCCGACTCACCAAACGCGAAGACACGCTCGATAAAAAACTCGAGATGCTCACGCTCAAAGAGAAGAACGCCGCCGACGCCGTCGCCGATGCCAAGCGTCGTCAGGAAGACATCGAAGGCAAGCAGGAACAGCTCCAAGCCCTGATCACCCAACGCCAGGACGCCCTCGCCGCCTTCGAGCAGCAGAAAAAAGAAGAGCTCCAACGCATCGCCCACATCTCCGAAGACGAAGCCAAGGCCCAGATGCTGGAAGTCCTCGAACGCCAATGCCAGCACGAGGCCGGCCAACTCATCGCCCAGGTCCGCAGCAAGACCGAGGAAGAAGCCGAGGAGACCGCCAAGAACATCATCCTCCAGGCCATCCAGCGCTACGCCTCCGAGCACACCGCCGTCTCCGTGACCAACGCCGTCGAACTCCCCAGCGACGAGCTCAAGGGCCGAATCATCGGCCGCGAAGGCCGGAACATCCGCGCCTTCGAGCAGGCCACCGGCGTCGACATCGTCGTCGACGACACGCCCGGCATGGTCACCGTCTCCTGCTTCGACCCCGTCCGCCGGGCCATGGCCACCGAGACCCTCCGCGAACTCCTCAAAGACGGCCGCATCCACCCCGGCCGCATCGAAGAACTCGCCGACCAGATGCGCGAAGAGTTCGACAAACGCGTCGCCAAGTTCGGCAAGGACGCCGCCCTCGAAGTCAACATCCAGGGCCTGCACCCCCGCGTCTCCGAAATGATGGGACGCATGCAATACCGCACGTCCTACGGCCAGAACATCCTCCGGCACTCCGTCGAGGTCGCCTTCCTCTGCCAGACCATCGCCGACGAACTCGGCCTCGATGGCGAGCTCGCCCGACGCTGCGGCTACCTCCACGACATCGGCAAGGCCATGGACCACGAAGTCGAGGGCGGCCACCCCAAGATCGGGGCCGACTTCCTCCGCAAGCACGGCGAGAAGTCCGAAGCCGTCCTCAACGCCGTCGAAGGCCACCACAACGACATCCCCTCGACGACCCCCTACACCCCGATCGTCATGGCCGCCGACGCCATCTCCGGTGCCCGCCCCGGCGCCCGCCGTGAGACCCTCGAGAAGTACATCAAGCGGCTGACCCAACTCGAAGACATCGCGTCGCACCAGAAGGGTGTTCGCTCCGCCTTCGCCATCCAGGCCGGCCGTGAGGTCCGCGTTGTTGTCGACCCCGACAAGATCGACGACGCCCAGTGCGAGTACATCGCCCGGGACATCGCCAAGCAGGTCTCCGAAGAGATGACCTTCCCCGGCGAGATCAAGGTCACCGTCCTCCGCGAGATGCGCACCATCGACTACGCCCGCTGATTCACACCACCGTTTAGCCCGGTCGCTTGCGACCGGCTGCGCTGAGCAACACCCGTTGTCCCCCGCACGCCCTCCCGCATCACCATAATTCCTGTCTCACGACCTAGCGCCTAACCCCTAACCACTAGCGCCTACGTCATGCCCCCACCCGACGCCCGCCTCCACTGCCCCTGTTGCCACGCCACCATGACCCACGGCACCGTCGCCGTCTCCCAGGGCCTCACCTGGCGACGCGCCAACCAGTCCGGCAACTCCGACTTCTCGGAAATCCTCCCCGGCACCCAGGCCCTCCGACGTTCCAACCGCTTCCCCGCGTGGCGCTGTTCCGCCTGCGAGCTCGTCCTGATCCAATACGGCAAGGCCGGCCAACGCCTCGCCCAGCAAGAAGACGCCGACGCCCTCACCGACCACCTCGCCTTCGAGCAGCTCGAACGCGAGCAAGAAGACCGGCCCGCCGAGTAACCCATGACCTACACCCCCGCCGAAGACCGCTACTCCGCTCGTCCCGACAACTGGTTCCGCCGCTGCGGTACCTCCGGCCTCTTCCTCCCCGCGATCTCCCTCGGCTGCTGGCACAACTTCGGCGACGCCGGCACCGACCCCCGCGCCCTGCCCGAAGCCGAGTTCCATCACAACGCCCAGCAGATGCTCTTCACCGCCTTCGACCGCGGCGTCACCCACTTCGACCTCGCCAACAACTACGGCCCCGCCCCCGGCACCGCCGAGACCCGCGTCGGCAAAATCCTCAAACAAGACTTCGCCGGCTACCGCGATGAACTGATCATCTCCTCCAAGGCCGGCTACCGCATGTGGCCCGGGCCCTACGGTGAATGGGGCTCCCGCAAGTCCCTCCTCGCCTCGCTCGACCAGTCCCTTGCCCGCCTGCAGCTCGACTACGTCGACATCTTTTACTCCCACCGACCCGACCCCGACACACCCCTAGAAGAGACCCTCGGCGCACTCGACGCCGCCGTCCGCGTCGGCAAGGCCCTGTACGTCGGCATCAGCAACTACAGCCCCGAGCGGACCCGTGAAGCCCTCCAGGTCTGCAAAGACAACGCCTTCCACCGACCCATCATCCACCAGCCCAGCTACTCCATGCTCAACCGCGGCATCGAACACGGCCTCCTCGATACCACCGGCGAGCTCGGCCTCGGCGTCATCCCCTTCAGCCCCCTCGCTCAAGGCCTGCTCACCAACAAATACCTCAACGCCGTGCCCGACGACTCCCGCGCCAAAGCCGACTCGCAGTTCCTCAACGAAGACCGCATCACCCCCGAGCTCCAGGCCAAGCTCCGCAACCTGAACGCCATCGCCGAAGCACGCGGCCAGTCGCTCTCTCAGATCGCCCTCCGCTGGGCCCTCCGTAATACCCGCGTGACGTCTGCCCTCATCGGTGCGTCTCGACCCGAACAGATCGCCCAGTGCTGCGACGCCCTCAACGGCCCCGACCTCTCCCGCGAAGAACTCGACGCCATCGAAACCCTCCTCGCCTAAACCGCCTCATCCCCCGCGAACGACCCCTCCGACTCAAAGTCGCCTCGACGCGGCTCGCCGTGCCAAACGTAATACGCCGCGTGCTTGAGATCATCGAAGATCAGCATCATGCACGGCAGCACAATCAGGATCATCACCGTCGCCGACAGCAGTCCGATCGCGATCGAGATCGCCATCGGGATCAGGAACTTCGCCTGGAACGACTGCTCCAGCATCAACGGCGTCAGCCCCAGCACCGTCGTCACCGTCGTTAACACGATCGCCCGCAGCCGGGCTTTCCCCGCCGACACCAACGCGTCGAACACCCCCTCCCCGTGACCCCGCTTGTAGTTATAGAACTGCACCAGGATCAACGAGTCGTTCACCACAATCCCCGAAAGCGCGACAAACCCGATCAGGCTCAAGAAAGTCAGGTCATAACCCAGCACGACGTGCCCCCAGATCATGCCCACCGTCGCGAACGGGATCACCAGCATTACAAGGATCGGCTGGAAGAAACTGTTGAATAGCATCGCCAGGATCACGTAGATCATCCCCACCGCCGCAAGGAAGCCATATGGCAACGTCGCGAACGCTTCCCCCAGGTTCTCCTGCCGGCCCGCCGTCTCGATCGTGAGGTCCGGGTACTTGGCCCGCAGCTCGTCCAGCGGCAGCTTCCTGGCGATCGGCTCCGGGCTCAGCCCCGGCACCGTCTCCGCCGTCACCAGCACCGAACGCTCCCGGTCCTGCCGGCTCAGCGAGCTGTACGACGTCGCGTCCTCGATCTCCGCGATCTCCCGCAGCGGCACCCGCTTGCCCCCCGGCCCGATCACCCACAACGATGTCACATCCGCCAGCGACCGACGCGTCTGCTCGTCCAGCCGCACCCGCACCTTCACGTCTTCCTGGTCTTCGACAATCACGTGCGCTTCCAAACCAAACAGCGCACCCCGCACCTGCTCCGCCACTGTGGCCGTATCGAACCCCGCCGCCTTCGCCGTGTCCAGCAGCCGCCAACGCACCTCCGCTTGCCCCTTGCTCTCGCTGTCACGGATGTCGAACACGCCGTTGAACCCACGCAGCGCTTCTTTCAGTTCGCCCGCCGCCGCACGCATCCGCGCAGCGTCTTCGCCCTTGACCCGCACCGAGATCGCCGGGCCGCCCGGCCCCCCTGAAATCTCCGAGAAACTCACCCGTTCCACCTCACCCAAGCGCCCCTGGATCCGCTGACGGATCGACTCGGTCACCGACTGCGATGTCCGCTCCCGCTGCTCCGTGGGGCGCAGTTCCAAAAACATCTGCGCGACGTGCGGCGTCGCCCCCCCCGCTGCCCCCGTCTCCACGTTCGTCCGTTGACCCACCACCGACGCGATCGACAGCATCTCCGCCTGCTCGCCCGCCGCTTCTTCGATCACCCGCACCGCCCGCTCGGTCACCTCCACCGGCGTCCCCACCGGCATGCTCACCTCGACCACGATCGTCTCCGCATCGTTGTCATCCAAAAACGTGAACCCCAGCCGACCCCCCGCGATCATCCCCATCGACACCGCCAGCAACGCCACCGCCACGCACACCGTTTCATACCGGTGACGGAGCAGCCACGCCAACACCCGCCCGAACCCTGGCACCACCTTCTCCTGGATCACGCGGTCCCGCCCCGCCGCGTACCGCGCTAGCCACCCCCGCTTCGCAGCACCCGCCACCTTCTCGTCCCCGTCTCCTTTTCGCCGGGTGGCCCGCGACCGGTCCGCCCCGCCCTCCACCTCATCCCCCTCTAACGCCTCTTCACGCAACGAGTGCTTCATATGGCTCGGCAAGATCATCAACGACTCGACTAGCGACATCGACAGCGCACATGCCACCACCACCGGCAACGCCCCCAGCAAATCTCCGATCTCCCCGCCAATAAACGTCAGCGGGATAAACGCCACGATCGACGTCGACACCGTCGCCACCACCGGCCAGAACACCTGCTCCGCCCCCAACACCGCCGCGTCCTTCGCCGAGTCCCCCGCCTCGCTCCGCGCCTGGATGTTCTCCGCCACCACGATCGCGTCGTCCACCAGCAGCCCGATCACCACGATCAGCCCGAACATCGTCAACAGGTTCAGCGTGATGTCCAACGCCGCCATCAGCACCAGCGTCCCCGCCAACGCCGTCGACAAGCCGACCCCCACCCACATCGCCGCCTTCCAGTTCAGCAGCAGCAGCAACACCCCCATCACCAGCACCAACCCGAGGGCAGCATTCTCCGACAGCAGCGCCAACCGACCCTCCACAAACCGCGCTAAATCCGACGTCGTCCCCACCGTCGTCCCCACCGGAAGCGGCTGCGTCGACGCCCGCCCCAACTCGTACGCCCGCAGCACATCACCCGGCGGCAGCCGCTCCGCCCACGGCCCCGCCTCACGCACCCGCTCCACCAACGGCAGCGCGACCTCCTCCCCCAACCGACCCGCCACATACGCCCGCACCATCTCCGCGATCTTCACCACGTCCTGATCGCCCACCTTGAACACCGTCAGCATCGCGGCCGGCTTCCCGTTGAACCGGTTGATGATCCGGTCGTCCACGAACGTCTCCCGCACCGTCCCCAGGTCCCGCACCTTCACCGCCCGGCCCTCCGCGTCCGCCCGCACCACTACCCCCGCGATCGCCTCCGCCCGCTCCTCCACGCCCATCGTCCGCACCCGCGTGTTCGACGTCGCCCCCTTCACCGTCCCTCCCGGCAGCTCCAGCATCTCTTGCCGAATCGCCGCCGACACCTCGGGCAGCGCGATCCCCCGCTGCAACAACTCCCCCTGATCCAAATCCACCCGGACTTCGTAATCCCGCACCCCGTCGATCACGATCTCCCCCATGCCCGGCAGCCCCCGTAGGTCGTCCTTCACCCCCCGGATCGCTTCCTTCAACGCCAGCTCATCCGTTTCTCCAAACACCGCCACCCGGATCACCGGCAGCCTGGCCTCAAACAGCTCCACCTCGATCTCTTCGCTCTCGGCCGGCAAGTCCTGCAGCCCGTCGATCGCCCGCTTCACCTCGTCCACCCCGCGATCGATATCGATCCCGTCCCGGAACTCCACCGTGATCCCGCCCCCGCTCTCGTACACCCGCGTGTTCATCTCGTCGATCTCGTTCAGCGTCGACATCGCATCCTCCACCTTGATCGCCAGGTCCGACTCCACCTCCTCCGGCGTTGCCCCCGGATACACCAGCGTCACCGACGCCACCGTCGGGTCCACCTCCGGAAAAAACTCCTTCCGCATCAGCTGCGCCGCCACCAGCCCCGAAATCAATACCCCCACCATCAACAGGTTCACCGGCACCGGCCGTTCCACCCCCCACTTCGACAAACCCGTCATCCCCCACCCCCCCCACCCTCATCCGACTTACCCTCAACCCCTTCACCCTCTCCACGCCCCCCAAAGCCCACAGAAGCCG
>JBCCOW010000036.1:0-38412 GCA_039025195.1 Planctomycetota bacterium | reverse complement strand
CTGCGGTCCCTGGCCTGCCGCACCCGCGAGGCGTTGTGGACCGCGATGCAGTCGGTGCTCGACACCGTCACGCCAAGCGACGCGGTCAACTGCATCCGGCATTGCGGCTACACGCTACAAACGGGGTAGGCCCGCTCTAGTTTCGGGCGGCCTACCTCGGGTGGTGGGTTGATTCCCGTGGACCTATTTAAACGATCGTTCAGGCCCGTCTTCGCAGCAGCAGGTACGCGATGGCGAGATAGGCCAGGCCGTGGAGGGTGAGCACGGCAAGGTCGAGGGCGAGGGGCCCCCCGGTACCGAGGATGGGCGGCTGGAAGTGGCCCGGCGCGTTGGGGTAGGTGGCCATGGTGAGGGTAGGGCTCAGGGTGGCGCGAAGCCCATCGAGCGACCACCATGCGGGCACGAACACCCAGGAGAACAGGCGGACCGTTCCGTCGAGCCGGGCCATGCCCCCGGAGAAGATCGCCTGCATGATCAGCAACACGGGCAGCACGGTCATCGCCCGTTCCGAGGAGCCGGCCGCGACCGACACAAGCAGCCCGAGCGCCAGCCCGACCGCCGCGGTGAGCCCGATAGTCGCCAACTGCGGAGCGAAATGGCCCGTGAGCTCGGTGCCCTCGCGGACCACGGCCACTAGGATCAACGCCTGCGAAAAGGCAAGCAGGAGGAGGAACGCGAGCTTCGATCCGAGGTAAGGCACGAGCCTGAGGCCGAAGCGGGTCTCGTGTTGGAAGATAGTGCTCTCTTTGACGATCTCGCGGACCGACGCCATGCCTGAGCACCAGAGCATCGCGAGCACGAGCAGGAAGAGTACCTCCTTGGTGTCGACGGCGTGGACCTCGGCAAAGTCGGTGCGTATCAGGCCGTAGGTCAGCACGATCATCAGCCCGATGACCGGGGCCTGGAGCAGCAAGAGCAGGAGGTTCTGCCAGTCGGCGAACTGGAGCCGGGTGTACCGCCGCAGCAGCGTGATGGCCTGTGAGATCGAGCCCGACGTGGCCGGCTTCTTGGAGCCGGTGCGGGGCGGGAGGGTGAGGGCGGACCGTTGCACGAGGGCGTTGTGGCGGCCGGCGTCGGTGCGGTCGAACGCCTCACGCCAGTCGCTCGGCTCACGCTTCGTCTGGGCGAGGTAGACCTCTTCGATGGTGCGGGTGCCAAAGAAGTCGCACAGCTCGTCGGGCGGGCCAGCGAAGACCACGCGGCCCTGCATGAGGTAGATGAGCTTGTCGCAGAGGGCGAGCCGGTCGGGGAAGTGGGTGATGCAGACGACGGTCTTGCCCTCGTCGGCGAGGGATCGGAAGAGATGCATCATCTCGCCCTCGGACGCGGGGTCGAGGCCGGAGGTCGCCTCGTCGAGGAGGATGACACGGGGGTCGCCCAGCAGTTCGCCGGCCAAGGCGACACGCTTACGTTGCCCGCCGGACAGCCGCCGGATGGGCACATCCATACGGTCGGTGATGCCGGTGCGTTCGGCCACGCGGGCCACGGCCTGACGGATGCCGCCGCCGACGGGGCTCAGGCCTTTGAGCCGGGCGAGGTAGCGCAGCGCTCGCCTCGGCGTTAGTGCCTCGTGGATCACGACGTCCTGGGGCAGGTAGGCGATCCGCCGGTCCTGCTTGAGCTCGGCCGAGGTCATCGGCCTGCCGTCGACCAGCACCCGGCCATCGGACATGGGCATCAAGCCCGCAAGGGTCTTGATGAACGTGGACTTGCCCGAGCCCGAGGCCCCGAGGACGCCGACGAACTGTCCCGGAGCGATGTGGGTCGAGGCCTCGTCGAGGATCACCTTGGGCTTGCGCCGCAGCCACCCGGAGCGGACGGTCACTTTCACGCGGTCGGTGGTGACCGGCAAGCCCGGGCGGGAGAGAGCGGCGGTCAAGGCTCGCCCAACCGGTAGAGCGTGTCGTCGGTGACGGCGAAGACCGTGCCGCTGGGGGCCACCCAGGCGTGGTTGAAGAGCGTCTCCTCCTCCATCATCCCGGCGACGAGCGGGCGGTAGCGCCCTTCCTCGAAGGCCCACACGCTGCCGCTTCGGTCCATCACCCAGAACTTGTCGGGGCCGGTGCCCCAGACTATGAACAGGCTGAGGTCGGTCACGCCGGTGGCGGTGGTGAGCGGGTGAGTGACCACGCCATTGCCCTCGCGGTAGACCGCAGCCCGGCCGGGGCCGACGAGGACGGCGAAGTGCTTGCCGTCGTCATCCTTGCTCAGCCAACCATTGACATAGGACTTCGCCTCGGGCAGGCGGATGTCTTCAACACGCATCCATGTGCCATCGCGGTAGACCACCAGCATCGGGTCGTCGTATTGGTGGGACGCCTCGAACCGGGCGATCGCCGCGGCTTCGCCCTCGGCGAAGGTGCTCGACAGCCAGAAGTCGCGGACGCTCGGCTGCTTGAAACCCGACCCCACGCGGTCGAGCTGGATCGCCGATCCGTCGGAGTCGACCACCACCGAGTCTTGGTGCCCCTTTGCCGGGTCGAGCGCCTCGATGGTGTTATCAACGATCTTGTGGCTGGAGGTGAAGTACTTCCTTCCGGTGGCGATGTACGTGATGCCCGGGGCAAGCGGCAGGATGGCCTGACCCGGACTGAGTGGGATCGGGACGTCGGCGGATGAGGGCCCGGCGATCAGGTCGTGTTGCCTCACGCCCTGCGGCCCGATGACGTAAACCGCGGGATCGAACCGTCGGCCCGGCTGACCGCCCACCAGCAGCGTGTCGGGACCGATCAACCCGCCGTGGAGTCTTTTGTGGTTGTTGCCGCCCGGGATCACGGTGCGGAACCGCCAAGCTCCATTCTCCAACTGGAATACCGCCCCCTTAAGATCGATCACCCACAGGTTGTCCTCGTCGTAGCCGTAGATTCGTGTCAGTTCAGCGACATCTCTGTTCGAGGCCGGAGCCGGGAGATTGCCCAGCGACGGGGCGCGACGTACCACCTCCCACGACAGCCCCTCGTAAGACCGGTCGGCATAGCGGATCACCGTGCCCGCGAAGCCGCGCTCGTAGTCCTCGCCGAGGAGCGACGCCACGTTGTCCCAGAGCATGATCGCGACGAGCACCACCACGCCCAGCACCGCGACAGACCCGCCGAAGATGCCGACCCATAGCAAGCGTCCCCGCCCGGTCCCACCCGATTCATCGGGGGCGGGTGCCGTCGAAGCAAAGTCGTCGAGCGAACGGGCGGTGCCCTCGGGCATCTGGCGTCCGTCCGAGACGCGGTAGGCACAGGAGTCGCACAGGCTGTCTGGTGCCGCCGCCGGGTCTCTCAGCGGGACGCCGCACACCACGCAACGCGACGCCTTCGGGTTCAGGCTCGCACGGGCGGCGGGCGAGTCTGCCTCGGCGTAGTTCTCAGTCCGAACGTTCTGTCTCATGGTGCGTCCCATCGGTCCGCCTGGTTGAATACCAGTCCTACGGCATCACGAGAATACCATCGGACTCGAACGCCTTTCAAAAACCCGTGATCCATCACGCAGGCTCCAACGTGTATCGGTTCTTAGTGCCGGCCATTGATCCCATACTGGCCACAGATCTTCAAGAGCGCGACCGCGTTTATGGCCAGGTGCAAGAACGGGGCACCCTCGGGGTCGATCAGCCACCAGCAATCGCCGACCTTCTCGACGCGAAAGAAACCCGTCGCTTCACGCCCGCCATAAGCCGTGCTCCGCACCGACACAGGGGTATAGCCCAAATGGCGGACAGCTCACGCGTCGGCATCGCCCGGTCGGCTTGTTCAAAGGTCTGGTCCGGGCGACGGACGGGCAGCCTCAGCATTCGGCGCGTTCCAGCGACGAGATGTAGCGACCTGTGTCGTGCGAGTGCAGGCAGACGATGTTGAGCAGTTGCTCTGGCGTGAACGGATCGGCTATCAGTTCAGGCTCCCCCGGTAGTCGTCGATCACACACTGCAAATCGGTGGTGTCTACCGCAGTGCCCGCAAGGTCGTGCAGTTCTTCGGGATCGTCGGCGAGGTTGAAGACCTGGCATTGACCGTTTCCGTAATCGACGAGCTTGAGGGCGCCTTGTTTGGCCATCACGATCCAGACGCCGCCGGGCAGGCCCTCAGCACGACCGTTGCCATCGGGGGCCCGAAACTCACTGATCACGGTCCGCTGACCGTACGTGTCGGTATCGAGCAAAGGCAGCATGGACCGCCCCGCGAACGGCTCGTTCCCCAGCTCGGGCACTTCCAGCCCCGCTAGGTCGCAGAGCGTGGGGCACAGGTCCAGGTGCGACGTGTTCTCCCGGACCACGCGCCCGGCGGGGATGCCCGGGCCCTGCAGGATGAAAGGCACGCGGACGCTCTGCTCGTAGAACAGGTGCTTCTGCCAGAGGCCGTGCTCGCCCGCCATCTCGCCATGATCGGCGGTGAACTGCACAACGAACTGATCGCGGAGACCCAGTGTTTCCAGCCGATTGAGCACCTCGCCGATCCGTCCGTCGATCCATTCGGTCAGCCCCCAGTAGGTGGCGCGGGCGCGGCGGATCATCTCCGGGGTGATCGATTCGGGCACATCATTCCGGGCCTTGTTCCGTACGAAGTCGGGCAGCCCCTCGGGTAACGCCGGGTGCGCGGGGCCAGGCAGCACGTCCATGTAGTACTCAAAGAGGTCGGGCGGGCAGACGAACGGGCAGTGCGGGCTCTTGAAGCTGACCTCAAACAGCAGCGGGCGTTCGCCCTGATACATCTCGTCGATATAGGACGGCGTGAAGTAGTCGGTCAGGTTCTCGAGGGCTTCGCGGGTGACCGAGTCGTCCCACCGGAGATTGCCTGTATCGCCGGGCCCGGCGTGGGCGAGCATCCAGGCGTTGTAGCCGCCGACATCGCCGCGGTCCAAGGGGCGCGGCGGGTTGCCGCCGGTGATGTCGTGTTCGATGTGGTAGCCCGGCTCGTAGGTGTGGTTGAGGAACTGCATGTCGCCGTAGGGCCGGAACATCCAGCCGTACATCTGGTCCGGGCCGTGGAAGTGCATCTTGCCGACGCAGGTGGTGTGGTAGCCGTGTTCGGTGAAGCGGCGCATATAGGTGGGCGTGTCGGGGGGCAGGGTCGACTCGAAGAACGGGGCGTTGAGCTGCGACGGGGTGCGTCCCGCGATCATGCTGAATCGGCCGGGCACGCAGATCGGGCAGGCGGCGTAGTGGTTGTCGAAGCGGGTGCCTTGAGCCGCGAGCGCATCGAGGTGGGGTGTCCGGACGTGAGGGTCGCCGGCGTAACCCAGGACACGGGGCGAGTGCTGGTCGGTGCAGATCTTCAGAATGTACGGGTGGGCGGGCATCGGCTTTTGGCGATTTCAGCAACTCAAGCGTGCCCAGCGTATCGCGAACATAGCGGGTCTTGCTGCGTAGCGGAAATGCAGACCAATTTAGAAGCACATTGGTCTTCAGGTGTGTTTTACTCTGAGTGACGACGTCTATAAAAACCAGTTTCTCCTGTTCGAATCGAGTATTTGACCTGATTTTTGTGATTTACACACCAATATGGCACGGCATAAAGATATCAATGATCCAATTTGACTTTTGGTTTTATTCTGGTGGCTTATGATCGTGATCACAAAGATGAATACTCCCGAAAGCGTCGAGAGCTCACCTGCCTCCCACGCATTTCCGTGGGCCTCCCTCCAAGTGCGGAGCAGCGCTGACCTAGCGGACCGCCTCGGCCGACTTATCGCCGAACGCAACCTGTCGCAGGGGCGTGTCCTTCCCACCGAACGCCAGGTGGCCGCGAAACTCACGCTCTTGCGATCGACGATCCGGCGGGCCCTCAAGAGCCTCGGATCCTCGGGGCTGGTCACCTGCCGTCAGGGCAGCGGCTACCGCGTCGCGGGGGACGCCTGGCCACCGCCTCGGCACCACCCAGCCAGAGCCTCGCCTCGCGCATGATCGCGGTCATCTCGCCCGAGAGCCACCTCAAACCCGCGGTCCAGGCACGGGATGGGATCGAGGCCTACGTCCAGTACACCCTTGGTCGAGAGCCTACGAGAGGCGGGCTTCCACATCCTGACCATCAATCCCAAAACCCTCATCGCCGATAGCGTCGGCCGGCTGGTCACCAGCCGCCCCGGCGCGGTGGTTCTGACGTCTCGGGCGGTGGAGACGCACGGTCCTGAACTGGTGCCTGCGCTCATGGAAGCGCAGATCCCCGTTGTCACCAACAGCTCCTCGCCGGTCGTTAAGGGCTACATCCGGCGGACCCACGACCATGCCGCGGGAGCCCGTCGGCTCACCGAGCTGCTCATCGAGCGTGGCCGGCGACGCATCCTGCCGCTGTTCTTCGTCAATCAGCCGCTGTTGTGGCAGAGCATGCGGGTCGAGGGATACCGCACGGCCATGAAAGCCGCAGGCTTGGAACCGCTTGACCCCATCTTTGTCCCGGCCAGCGGGGTGACGGCCCCGGCGGGCGGCCCGGAAGTTATGTCCGGGCAGTGCATGGGTTTTCTTTTCGACCGTGTCAAGGGCCCGGCGTGCACGTCCGAACCCATCAACGCCGTGCTCGCCGCCACCGATCAGGTCGCCCTCTCCGCAGCCTACGCCATGGTCCGGTTGGGCATGCCGCTCGACCAACTGCCCGACATCACCGGCTACGACCACAACGTCGGCTGGCTCGAATCCCCCGAGCCCATCAAAAACTGGCGGCCCCTGGCCACCCTCGACAAACAGGACGGACTCATCGGCGATGCGGTTAGCGCCGCCGTCCGAGCCCTGCTCGATGGAAGCGCCGACACCCGCTCCGAAGCGTTTATTGATCAAGAGGTGCCGTTCCGCGTGATCGGCCCCAACCCCACTCCTTAAAATCCAGCCTGCGTGAATGCTGGATGTTGATCTCATCAGTCTCTTAACTCTGGAGGATTCTCAAATGGCTCGTTTTACTTCACTAACTGGTTCATGCACGACCTTCTGTGCCTTGCTGGGTGCGGCTCTTGCCCCGACCGCGACGGATGCCGCACTGCTCAATTCCGGCTCTGCGACCACTTCGTTCAGCGTGGACGTCAACGGCGTCAAGTGATAGTGGTCAGTGACAACGCAGGGCGGGGTGGAGTGGACGGGTGAGGGGTTACCGGTGGAGCGGCGCGCGTTTGTGCCGTTCTCTGCCCCGACGGCATGGGGCGAGACGCTGGTGCTGGGATCGAGCAGGGGGGAGCTGCTGGGCGTGATCAGCAAAGTCACGGCCAGGCGTTTGTCGCCCGGCGTTTTGATACGCTTTTTCGCCATGGCTTCGAGGGTCGTCGTCTGAAGGAACCCAGCCGTACCTCCGCCATGCAGCTTCGGAGACTGTGGGACGGCCGGCCATCATGATTCAATTTCTTCATCGCCACCATAAGTCCGCCAGCGTCGCCCCGTCATGGTGTGCGGCTTGGACACCCGTTTCGGTAAAAGCGACACCGACCCGCAGGAAGACTTGGCACGTGTGTCATTCCGCTTCAAGCGGGTGATACTGACGCGAGCGGCGGGTCGGGCAGATCGATTGTGGTGCACCCGCCGTCGAGGCTGAATCGGCCGAGGGCGGCGAGGACGGACCAGGCCCCCATCATGCCCTGGTCTTCGTCGCCGCCGTGCCAGTCGGTGATCGCGTTGCCGGCCTTGAGCTCGGTCATGATGCGGCGGAGCCAATAGCTCGTGCGGTCGGATCGGCCGAGTGCGGCGAAGAGCCAAGGCGTCGCCAAGGCGGGCTCGTTGCCGAAGTCGAGGGTGATCACTTCGTGGTCGCCGTGGGGGGCGAAGAAGCCGTCGTTGGCGCTGCGTTGCATTGCCTCGTCGAGCTTGTCGATGAGGGCGTCGCTCGAGCCGAAGCACTCGGTGAGACCGTCGAGGTCGTGGGCGGCGTAGAAGGTGTAGTTCCAGCCGTTGGCTTCGGTCATGCCGGGCTTGCCCATCGGGTCGTAGGGTTCGAGCCAGTCGCCGCTGCGGAGCCGGGGCCGGACGAAGCCGATCGATCGGTCGAAGAGGCTGCGCCACAGTTTGGACCGGCGGGTGAACTCGGCCGCGTCGTCGTCCCGGCCGAGGTGCTTGGCTAGGAGCGCGAGGGCGTGATCGTTGTAGCTGTGCTCGAGGGTCTGGGCGCAGCCGTGGCAGTGGAAGCCCGACTCGGGGCGGTCTTCGGGGATGTAGCCGAGGGCGAGGTAGTCTTCGACGCCGCCGCCGAGGCAGGTGTCATGCTCGTAGCCGCACTTGCTCATCGCGCCGCCGGGCAGGTGGTTGGCTTTGACGTGCTCGAACACCGCGTGGGGGTCGTCGGGCTGCCAGACGCCGCGGATCATGGCGGCGGCGAAGAGCGGCGTGGCCTGGGCCGAGGTCATGACGAAAGTGTCGCGTCCGCCGGAGGGGCCGCGGGGGATGTAGCCGCCGTGCCGCGCGTAGTCGTAGAAGCTCTCGCAGAAGTCGCGGATGACCGAGGGGTAGAACTCAAGCCAAAGGGGGATGATGGACCACTGGGCACCCCAGAGCGCGTCGGAGTTGAAGTGCCCGTAGCGGGGTTGACCGGTGGATGGATCGGGCGGGATTTGGCGGACGACGGGGGTGTCGCCCTGGCTGTCGAGCCAGGCGCCATCGGCGTCGCTGGCGGTGCGGCGGCCGGCGAGCGCGAAGAAGAGGTCCGTGGCGAACCGCGGGCGGTGCTCAGCATCAATTATTGACGCATCGACGCGTGATAGCCAGCGGTCCCATTCGGCGGTCGCGTCTTCACGGACCGCGTCGAAGTCGAAGCCGAACGGCTCGACCTCGGCCTGCATGTTCCGCCACGCGCCTTCCATCGACGTATAAGACAGCGCGACACGCATGACGACGGTATCCGTATCGCTGGGTAGGTCCAGCCGGGCACGCTTGGCATCGCCTCCGGCTTCGTGCAGGTCCGCGTCGACGTCGAGCTCAATAGCGAAGTACAGCCGGACGGGCTGGCTCCGCCGACGAGTCGGCAAGTTGGTCACACTCGCTTCGAAGCGGCGGGGCCCGAGTGCGCGGAGCTCGGCGTCGGCCATCTCACACGGCCCCAGCGGCCCGGCGAGGTCCAGCACGACGCTCCGCGGGCCCTCGCCATCGAACCCGTAACGGTGCCAGCCCGTCCGCAGCGTCGCGGTCAGTTCGACCGCCGTGCCGTCACGCTGCAGGACGAACCGGTGGTCGCCGGGCTTGCAGTGCTCGGCCGACCGATCGAACGGCGAACGCAGCGCTTCCCGGTCCGCCGACGCGTCCATGCGACCCCGCACCGGCATCACCAGCAGACCGGCGAGTTGCCAATCGTGTACATGACTGATGCCGACGAAGCTGTCGTCGTGCAGGGAATAGCCGCAGCCCCAGTCGCCGTCGACGCGGGTGTCAGGGCTCAGGCTCATCATGGGGAAGGGTCGAGCGGCGGAGGTGAAGTGGATCCAGCGGGTGTGCCGCGTGCCGAGGCGGGGCTCGACCTGTTCCGATCGGGGGACGACGGTTTCGTTCATGGCTGTTGGTCTTAGGGGTATTCAGCGTGTGGTGTCGGTCTGATCGGCGGGGGCAAGCACCAGGCGACCACGCGCCCTCGGACTGACGTGCGGCCGGCCCGCCAAAATATCGACCCAGGTGGTCGCCACGAGCCTGCGCTCGCCCGCTGGATTCATGGGCCGGTCGTTGCGGACGAAGTTGACCCAGAGGGTCATCGGTGTGAGCGGGCCGCCGCCGTGGTGCTGGGTCAGCACGGCGGCCGGGATCGCGGCATCCACGATCCACTGGGCCTCGGTACCCCCCTGCCCTACGACATATCGCGTGGACACATGGAGGTCTGTCGCGTCCCAGTCCAGCGACTCGCGGAGATGCCGGCGAGACGCGCCGGTAAGCACCCCCTGTTTGTCAACCTCGGGCGGGACCGACATCACGAACCGCTTGTCGAGCACCTTGCCGCGTGGGCTGAACTGGAACTCGTACCACTGAAGCGCGTTGCCGACCGGATCGATGAAGACCTCCACGACATCGCCCTGATGGTGCAAGTCATCGTGGCCATCGAACGGGGCGTACGGCTCGGGATCGGTGCAGCGGAACCGCAGGTAAAGGGCAGACGCGTCCCAGAGGGCCTGGACCCGCGTGGGGTAGACCGGTTCGGGGTAAGTCGCCAGCCCATCTTTAACGGGGGTCACCAGCGATAGGCCCTCGATGGCTTCAATGTTGACCCAGGACGGATCATCCGGATCGGCGGTCAGGCTGGGCGGCTCGGGCGTGCGGGCAGCCGTCAGCGTCGGAACGGCCGAGCGGTCCAACGCGGACCTACACCCGCCGGTCAGCGCGGCCGAGAGCATGCAGAGGGCGATCGTGATGGCGTTGGATCGGGTGTCACACACGTCAGTTGGTGCGGACTGTAGTCCGGAAGCCACGGGACGACCAACGCGGCAGCGAGACCTCCAGAGTGCCCACGCCCTCGGCAATGGTGAACGGCAGCTCTTCACCGGACACGACGTCCTGAGCCACATAATCGCCATCCGCGAAGCCCTGCAGAACGACATGCGCCTTGATGTCATCGCCATTGAGGACATGGTCACGGGTGACGTAGAGGACCAGCCGGTCTTCCTCATCGGCAAACGCGAAGCCCGTCGCATCGCCACGGACACGCATAGGAGTCAGGCCAGGTGGCAGACCGTTGGGATCGTCGATGGAATACACCGGCGCGATCGCCTCAAGTCGGCGGCGCTCGTCTTCACCGAGCGTGTCGAGCTCATCGACCACCCACGCGGTCGGGTGGGATGACGGCTGCAGCGTATCGAGCGTCTGGTCGCTGACGAAGTAGGCGAGCATGACGTGCCCGTCCGTGCCGCGCTTGGCGAAGCCGGGCATCTTTTCGAGGGGGTTCCACTTCTCGCCGCGGCGTTCGAAGGCCTTCTCGGTCGAGGTGGTGTAGTAGAACGCCGGGCCAACGGATCGACGCGGGTTGATCGGGCGGATCGCCGAGGCGAACACGTCGTACGGATTCTCAAAGCGGTTGCGGTGGGTGAAGAAATACATGGCCGCCCGCTCGACACCCCCGTCGTGATTCGCCAAGTGAGTCCACCCCAGGGCGAGCCACGCACCGAGCTGGATCTTCTTCTGCATCTCGGTCTTCTCGGCGTCGGTGAGCGTGAGCCCGTGCTGACGCTCAGCGGTGTCGATCGCCCAGTAGTGATCGATGCCCCTGGCTTTGCCCGGCCCCGGGTAAGACGCAAACATCGTCACGGGCACGAAGATGCCGCGGGTGATGTCGGGCTCCCGGCTGAGGTGAGCGCCGACCTGCCCGACATAAGCACTGATCTCGCCGTTGCCGATCGCGCCGCCACGCGGCGAGGGCATGCTCCAAGCCTCGACGTGGTAAGCGATCTGCGAGGCCTTGTCGGCGTTCTTACGCATCCAGATCGCGTCGGCGGCGCTGTAGCGTGACCAGTGCGGGAACGCGTGCTTCTGCATCAGGATCATCGCGTCGTCGTCGCCGGTCGCCTGATTGATGCGGTTCACCATGTCGAGCCACCACGCGCCGTAGACGTTCGACAGGTAGTCGATCCAAAGCGGCGTGTGGTCGGAGAGGATCGCGTTAGCGCGGTCGGCCGTGGTCTCGCCGGGCAAATCGATCCCGCTCCACTCCTGAAAGTCGGCGATGACCGCATCAGAAAAGTCTTGGTCGAGTGCGTTCCCGTGAGCGATCTGATCGGCGTGGTCGGCGAGGAGGACCCCGCGTACGCCGATGGCCGCGGCACGGTCGGCGATGCGCTGGGCGTACCAGTCGCCGTAGGTCGTGATCCCCGTAGCACGGTCCCGTTCGTCCAGCGGCATGGATGGGGTGATCCACGCATCTTTGGGTTCGCCCGTTTCGGTGTAGCGTCGGCTCCAGACCTGGCCATCGGGCCGGCGTGCGAAGTAGTGGTGCCGGTCCCGGTTCCAACGCCAGTACGCGTTGTAAGCGGGGTCGTCACTGAACGCTCGGCCGGCACCGGGCTCGGCGGTGTAGTAGGCATCGCTCCACATCATCAGGCCGAGCGTGGGGGTCAGGCCCTCGGCGTGGCTGGCTTGATTCGCAGCGGCGGCTTCGTCCACCTTGTCGGCCAGGAACGACTCGGTCCAGAACAGCTGACGCGGGATCCGGCCGCCGTCGCCCGGGTTGCGGACGAAGAACTGGGTGTGGATGACCGGGCGATCCGCGGACGGACGCGCGGGTTCGGTGGGCGGTTGGGGAGGGCCAGCCGCGGCATGGTGGGTGAGGCATGCGGCGATCAGAGCGATAGAGGACTGTCGGATCATGTCTGGGCTCTCGTCCATGGGGTGAGGGGCTTACGTCGAGACACAACTCGGCTTGAGCCGGAGTGCTTTGAATTGAAAGGCGAGCTGGTCGACGTGGTCACGCATCCAGGCGTGGAGGCCGTCACGGAGCCGGGGGAGCTCGGGGTGCGACTCGTCCTGAGCGATCAGGTTGACGCACTCGCCGGGGTCCTCGTCGAGGTCGTACAGCTCGTCCATGTCGCCGGCGTTGAAGACGTACTTCCACTGACCGTGCCGGTACATCCGCTGCGACATCAGGCAATGCATCAGACCCGAGCCCTCGGTGACGACCGCATCGGGCCAGTCGTCGGGGTGTTCGCCGTTGACCCAGGGGACCAGTGATCGGCCGTGGCGTGGGGTCGTGGGGTCAGGGGCTTGTGCGATGTCGGCGACGGTGGCGTAGAGGTCGGTGAGGTTGGCCGGGGCGTCGATATGTTGCGGGGTGTCCGCGCCGCCGGGCGGGCGGATGAGCAGCGGCACACTGACCGCCGACTCGAAGAAGTGGAACGATTTATTGGCGAGCCCGGCCTGCACGCCCTGCGAGTCGCCGTGGTCGGCGGAGAAGATGACCCACGTGTGGTCGAGCTCGCCGATCGCGTCGAGGTGATCGAGCACGCGCCCGATCTGGTAATCGATGAACGACGTGTAGGCGTAGGCGTAGCGGAGTTGCTCCTCGAAGTCCGACCAGCTGCGCTGCACGCGGGTGACGTCATGGATGCGTGGCCGCTGCTCAAGGTCAACGTCCCAGCTCGGGGGTGGGTCGATCGCCACATCCCGGAACGGTTCGAGGAACTCGGTGGGCACATAGGCCGGGTGGTGCGGGCCCCAGAAGTTAAGCATGCAGAAGAACGGCGCGTCCTCGGCCGACGGCTTGCCAATCAGGTCGATCGCACGGTTCGCCAGGAAGTGGTCGATGGTCGATTCGCTTGACGAGGTGACCTCGGCGCACCCCGACACGCCGGCGGGACGCAGCTCGTGTTGGAGGCCTTGATCGGCAAGGTACTGCTGGTATTGCGGGTAGGCGTGGCCGCCGCCGCCGTGGCCTGGGAAGTCGTCGCCGGTGTAGCCCACGTCGGTGGGCAGACCGGAGGCGTTGTGGTAAGCAGCGGGGAGCGGGACGTCGTAGAGGTGGTGGTCGATGTCGCGGTAGTGCTGCTGGTAGTAGGGGTCCTCGCGGGCGGCCCTGCCGTAGCCCAGGTGCCACTTGCCGGTGAGCAGCGGGCGGTAGTCGGCGGCGAGCAGTCGGCGTGAGAGCAGGTCGGGGTGGTCCGCCAGCTCGTGGAGCATGCAGCCCTTCATGAAGAGGTTGGTCTGCATGCCGTGCGCGAAGGGGTAGAGCCCGGTCTGGAGCGACGCCCGAGCCGGGCTGCACGACGGGCACGTCGTGTAGCAACGGTCGAACACGGTGCCGGTCTGGGCCAGTCGATCCAGACGCGGCGTCCGTGCGAGGTCATCGCCGCAGAATCCGGCGGTCCGCTTGGTGTGCTGGTCGGTGAGGATGAACAGGATGTTGGGGCGGCGGGCTACCCCACGCGGTTGCCTCGGCCCGGGATCATTACGCATCGGATCAATACTCCAAAACACCAACCCTTACGGTGTGCTCTCCGCTCCGGAAACGACGGGCGTCAATCGGATCACCACCGGGTCACCGGTGATCACAAGGCCCAGTCGCTCCGCGGTCAGCGTGCGCACCGGCTGGTCCCGCTCCGTGGGTTGGTGGACAGCGATCTGCATCGCGTTGGGTAGACGAAGGATCGCACGGGTGCGGTCGGTGCTTTGCCCGGTTTCCAGCCAGAGTACCAGCAGGAAATCACCGCCGGATGTGGTGAGCAGGGTCCGCATCGGCTCGGGGCCATCGGTGTCCAGCCGGTAGGCCAGCTCACCCGCCACGACCGGCAACGCATCGCCTTGAACGTCCCGGGTGAGTTGCATCAGCCGACGCAACGCGTGGAAGGCCGGCCTGGGTGTGAAGTCCGCGTGCAGCAGGCCAAACGCCTTGACGCCTCGGCCCTTGACCGGTTGATGGTGGTAGAGCGCGAAGGTGTAGTTAGCCTGCGAGCCAGCGTTGAACGCGAGCAGGTGGTTGCGGAGCGTGTAGGTCGTCTTACGCCGGGGGCTGACCTGATCGTGGTCGACATCCCCGCTGTTCCAGCCCATCTCGGTGATGATCCACGGCGCATCGGGGCTCTGCTCACGGACCTTGCGTTGGTGCTCATAGAACCGGGCGTTGGGCCAGGCCATGTGGTACTTGTGCATATTGTTGAATGCGAAGGACTCGCCAAGCACAAGCCCCTCGGCTCGGACGAACTCGGCCAGCGGGTTGTCCGGACGCCACGGACCGAAGACGGTGCTGGCCGCCGCGAGCACGGGGATGTCGTCATCCGCTGGCAGCTGCGATACCGCTTGGTGCAGGTCCTGCATGAACAGGCTCACACCGCGGGTCCAGCCATCGCCCAGCGGCTTACCGGTGCGGTGTTGTCGGCCGTGGCCGCGGTAGTTGAAGTTCTCGGTCTTGCCGTATGGCTCGTTGGGGCCCTCGACGATCTTCAGGTAGTCCGACGACCGCTCGACCCACACCGCCATGTCGGCCATCATCGAATCCGGGTCGTCGATCACGAACGACTCACGGATCACCCCG
This sequence comes from Planctomycetota bacterium, assembly GCA_039025195.1. Lineage (GTDB taxonomy): Bacteria > Planctomycetota > Phycisphaerae > Phycisphaerales > Phycisphaeraceae > JBCCOW01. The sequence goes on along the minus strand of JBCCOW010000036.1, from coordinate 23,531 downwards.
CAGAGCTCGATGCCCAGAGACTCATAGAGATCGCGGTAGCGCCCGTCGAGGTTCTTGGCTTCGGCGACCCAAGGGTAGAACGCGCCGCGGATCGTGGTGATGCCCAGCTCGCCGAGCCGGGCTTTCAGCTTCTGGTAATCCGCGTCGCTGAAACGCTGGAGCTGGTTGACGACCAGCCCGTTGGAGGCATGGAAATCCGACGCACGCCGGGCCGGGTGGGGTGCGGGCTCGGCTGCACCACCCGCCACCGAGACGGCAGGCGTCAGGGGCTGGCCCACCGCACCGATCGATAACGCGACATCACCCGCCACGCTGGGCATCCCGCCGGCACGCATGTACTCCAGCCGCACCGGATACACCACACCCGCCTTCATCGGCACCACCGCCTCACTCAGACGCTGCCAATGCTCGGCCTCGGCGATCGCCTTCTCATAGCTTGTCGCATGGCTGTAGTCGAGCACCAGGACGCCGTTGACCCAGACCCGCCAGGTGTGTGTCCCGCTGGCCTGCACGCGGTAGAGCCCGTCGGCATCGACCTGCACCGCACCCTCGAACGTCACGCGGTAAGCCGTGCCCGGGTCGGCCAACGCGATCTTGTCAAGCTCATCAAGCCCGACACGCTGCACCTCCGCGGTCTGATCGATCTGGCCATCAGCGCCGAGATCGACCCGAGCGGTGAAGGTCGTCGCGTGGACGCTGCCATGCGCTAAGGCAAGCAGGAGCGTGATGAGCAGAGTGATCGATTGGCCTGTGGATGGCATGGACGTGTGCTCAATGAGTAATGGATTCAACGCCCGGGGTAACGGAACACCAATGGATCGCTGAGGTCACGCTTGACCTCGCCGGTACGCACCGAGAGGTCGTTCATCAGCATCGTGCGGATGGCGTTGGGGTGAGGCGTAGAGATCTCGTAGTTGGTGAAGGTGGTGCCGCTCGGGCCCGTGACGTTGGCGCCGACGACATCGAAGTACGGCTGCCCAGGGTGCTGGGTCTGGGCGGAGTTGTCGGTCTGTGATTCGATGACGATGGGGCGGAGCGAGCCGTCGCCGGGGATGTGGGTGATACTGCTGACGTTGACGTCGAAGGTTGGGATATCGTCGAGGCGTCGCCCCTCCTTGGGGCCGGTGTTCTGCTCCCAGCCGATACGGGTCTGGGCCTTGTAGCTGCTGAAACCCAGCAGTCGGTTATTGAAGGCACTGGTCCAGATGGTGGATGACGGCACATTGGTCAGCTCGTCCAGCGGGCAGAAGAACACGTCGGCCTTGGCAAAGTGATCGCGCGGGGTGGTGAGAACGTAGTCGCCTTCGGTGAGCCGGGTGATCCATCCCGAGCCGTTTTGACCCAGCAAGGTCGTGCCGTCGGCCAGGGGCAGGGTGGAATCGTGGTCGTTGGCGTACAGCAGCAGCCCGATGCCGACCTGGCGGATGTTGTTCTGGCAGACGCTGAGCTGCGCGGTGTTGCGAGCGGCGCCGAGCGTGGGCAGCAGCAGCGCGATCAACAGCGCGATAATGCTGATCACGACCAGCAACTCGATCAGCGTGAAGGCGGGTTGGGTGTGGCGACGAGGGTCAGCGCAGCGTCTCATGATGCGGCTCCGAACGAGCACGAGCGGGAGAAGAGTAAAAACGACCGGGCCCGTTTCGGGGTGCGGTCGCATGCTTTGTATCAGGCGTTGGTGGAACGGCGTTTTCGCAGCCCGACCAGTGCGAGACCGGTGACGAGCAGCGACATGGACCCCGGCTCGGGGATCACGAAGACGGCCTCAAACCGGAGGTCGTTGTTCGCCCCTTCGGTGATCGTGCCATTGCTGTTGTTGAGCACAACCCCCCCGCCAGCGTAGGGGTTACCGCCCTGCCCACGCATCCGGGTACTGACGATGTCGCCTGAAACGGCCGTCGTCGATAAGGCCGCGAAGTACTGCGTGTCTGGGTCCAATGTCAAGTTATCGAAAGTAAACACGACCGCCTCACCCGGGTTGCTCGCGTTCCAGTCCACCACAGCGGACGAGCCAACGAAGCCGCCAATGCTACCGCCGGAGAGCGAACTGTAGATGTTGAGAAACACCTGGCCGGGATCTCCATCATTCCCACGGAAGACCGTGAACTCGACCAAGTCGATCGGGTCGGGGAATGGCGTGGGGCTGATTGACGTCGACTCATCGACCGCGTCGTTCGGCACAAAAGCCTGGCCGGCAAACACAGTCCCGCTCGAGAAACCATCCAATGTCTGCTCAATGATCAGCGCCGCGCTAAGAGCGGGCGCGAACCCCACAGCAAGACCCGTCACGATGAGCGAGTGAACCAAAGACATGCGTTTGATCATGATATTCCTCCATCAGGTCGTGAAATAGAAACGGCGAACGGCGTGAAGTCACACCTGCGTGCCGGTGTTCGCGGGTCCGGACGCGGGTGAAGTATTCGGAAAAAAGGGGTTAGTTACCAAAGCGGGTGGGACCGCCCGCGTGACGGGCGAAGGCCCGCTGATCCGGCCGGCGGCGCGGTCGGCGAGCAGGCCCACGATGGCTTGGCCAAGTGCACCGCTGTCCTTATCGATCGTGGCCAGCGGCTGAAAGTCGGGGAGCATCTCGGCTTCGGGGCACTGCCGGAAATAGTTGTCGTAGCCCACGATCGGGACATCGGTGTGCGGGTCCAGGCCCAGCGTCCGCAACGCCTGGGCGGCGGCAAACGCGACGCCATCGGAGTTGACCAGGATCGCGTCGGGCCGATCGTCACCTTGGAACTGATCGAAGAGGTAGCCCATCATCAGGCGGACCTTCGCCTCAAAAGCCTGCGTGGCGTCGAGGCCGTCGGTAACCGGCTGGAAGAACTCCAGCGGGGGCAGCGCGCCGAGGCCCGCGTCCTGACAGCCCGCCTCGTAACCCTCGTCTCGCTGATTCAGCCAGTACGGCCGAGACTTGTGTGCGGGCATCTTGGCCCAGACCCGAAGCAGCCTGCGTCGGCCCCGGCCAGCGAGAAACTCCACCAGGCTCCGCGTGCCCGCCACATGATCCGAAACCACGCGGTCGCACGCCTCTGGGACAAGTGAAGACCCGTACGCCACCACCGGGACCCCCGCCTTAAGCAGCTCACGGATCGGCTCGGCCACCGCCTGCGCCGTCTGCGGCTCGACCGCGAAGATCGCCCCGCCGGGAGGCTGCTTGATCAGCCCGCAGAGCCGGTCTCGGCTCAGTCTTCCGGGGTCTACCGTCAGCGTGTCGAGCGCCGCATGACTGGCGGCCTGCGAGATCTCTTCGACGATCCCCGCCATGAGCCCCGTACCCGACCGATGCCCCCCATTGAGCTCCGTCACCAGCAGCACCGCGTCACCCATCATGCTCTTCGGCTCGGACTGTGGCACCGCCCAGCCCCTCCCTTCGATCCGTGCGATCCGGCCTTCCCGCGAGAGCTCTTCCAGCACCAACCGCACCGTCGGCCGAGAGACCCCGACCGATGACGACAGCTCCCGCTCGGACGGCAGCAGCCCCCCAGGCGACACGCTCTGACTCACGATCAGATCGTTGAGAAACCGCCGCGCCTCCCCGCGGGCGGGCAGCGACCTCTTTCGCTTGGCTTGAACAGTCGAGGGCATGATTACCGATGGTAATCCAAAATATACCATTGGTCAAATTAAATTGGTGAATCAGTCGATCCCGATCGATGAATGGCGATGCGATGGGCATCAAGCTGACCGCTATTGGTGCCCAGAGATAAAGCTTTATTTTAAATTAAATCATTTATTATATGATTTTATGATTTTTCTTTACACTCAAATATAGTACTGATAAACGCGGAGAACATTCATCTGCCGCGCGGCTGATTTTAGACCCAGTCTCGTAACAATCGCGTGGGTAGCGGCTTGACCGGCTCAAAAGCCCAGCGTTTGTGGAGCGTCCAGCAGGCTGCCCGTGGCCCTCTCATTGCTTCCCCAGGCCCCACACCAAAGCACATGACAACGCCACACCCGCCGATATCCCCGGCAAAACGTCTCCAGCTCAAAGACGTAGCCCAGGGGCTTAAGCCAGAGCCTGTGAGAGGTGGGCGATGCTGTCGGGGAGACCGCCGGGGCGGCTGCGGGCGAGCCATGATTTGCGGTAGCGCGAGAGGATGGCGGTGAGGCGGTCACGGAGTGGGGGGATCACTTCCTGGGGCAAGTATTGGGCTTGGGTGACGCCGTGGTCAAGCTGGCTGCGGGCCAGGTCGCAGGACAGGATGGCGAGGTCGGCGGCGTAGGCGATCTCTTCGTGTAACAGCTCGGCATCGTCGCGGCGGATCGTACGGGCGGCGAAGGCAGCGGCGTGAGCGGTAAGCGAGGCGGCAGCAGCGGCGAACCAGTCGGGTTGGTACGGCGAGAGGTCCGTGTCGGGTTGAGCGAACAGCCGGCCGATGGGGGTGCCGTTGATGGGTACCTTCACGCCGTTCCGTTCGAGGTGGGTGTAGGCGTCGCCAAGGCCGAGGAGTGCGGCGGCGGTGCCGGGGTCGGCTCGGAGGATGTGGTGGTCGAGCGCGTCGGCCAATGGGCCGGGCTCGGCGAGGTCGGCGTTGGTGTAGACGCACCACGACAGCGCGGCCCCGGCGGCGTAGGCGGGGAGCGAAACGGCATAGGGCTGCGGGTGGCCGCAGTCGCCCCAGTCGGTGATGAGTGTGCCCATGGCATCGAACGCGACCGCGGCGTCGGCGGCGGACTTGAGGTTGCCGAGCATGTTTGGGGTTCGGCCCACGAGGCTCCGCCAGCTGGACGTGCCGGGACAGATCAGGAAGGCAAGCCCAGCGTCGACGAGCCGAGCGCAGCGGGTCGTGAAGTTGTGGTCGGCTTCGTAGCCCCACTCGGCGACGATGAGGTCTTTGGGGAGCTGCGGGATCAGCTCGGGGTGGTTCTGGAGGATATCGCTCCAGCAGATCATGGTCTTGCCATGCTTCGAGACCTCGGCATAGAGCTTGAGGAGGTAGTCGAGGTAGACGGGGCCGAGACCGCGGCGTTCGATGTCGGGTCGGCTCCGACCGGTGGCGTGCTGGAGCTCGACGGGCTCATCGCCGCCGACGTTGAAGAGGTTGGAAGTGAAGTTCGGGAGCAGCTGGCGGTAGAGGTCGGCGACGAGGGCGAGCGAGCCGGGATCGCCGGGGCAGAGGGTGGTGGGCGGGTCGGCGGCGTCCAGGGTTTCGGCAAGGGCTGCGTATTGCGGGTGTTTGAGCCAGCGTTCCATGTGGCCGAGGCTGTTCTGATTAGGCGTCAGCTCGATGAAGCGGTCGCGGCAGTAGGCGTCGAGGGCCCGGGCCTCGCCGGGCGTCATCGGCGACGCGTGTTGCCAGACCACTTCGTGCCCGGCGTAGGCGAAGGTGTGCTCGGTGTAGAGCTGCAGGTGATTGATCTTGAGGCCAGCCAGCTCGTCGACGAGGCGGTACAGCGTGGCCATCGTCGGAACGCGGTCACGGCTGATGTCGAGCATGACGCCGCGGAGCGGGACATCGGGCCAGTCGTGGATCACGCCGCAAGGGACAGTCGGGAGCGTGCGGAGTTGACGCAGGGTCTGCTCGGCGTAGAACCGACCGGCGGGGTCGTGGGCGGTGGCTGTGACGGTGTTGGGCTGGAGTTCGAGGCGGTAGCCCTGGGGTTGCGGGACGGCCTGCGGGTCGATGCGGTATTCGGATTTAAGGAAGCATTCGACGAGTCCGCCGGTGGGCTCGAAGCGGCGCGGCCGGGGCAGCAGGTTCAGTGGTTCGGGTTCCATGGCGATCCAACACTCAGGGTCATGCGGGTGCAGCGGTATGATGCGAAATCCCGCGGCACCCCTCCGGCATCATCGCATCATGACCGACCGCCCCCCTGCCCCGCCACCTGCCTCACCACCCACCCCGCCACCCGCCCCGCACATCGACACCCGCCAGGCCCTGGCGTTGACCGACGACACGGGCATCCTGCAGCACGGCAAGTTCGGCGTGCCGGACCCGAACCACGGCTACTGCATCGACGACAACGCCCGGGCCCTCATCGCGGCGCTGTGGGAACGCGATCGGCTTGGTGACCAGACCACGCTGCCGATGGAGCGGTACCTCACGTTCCTGGGGTACGCGTTCAATGAAGACGCTGGCCGGTTCCGCAACTTCATGGGGTACGACCGGCGTTGGCTCGAAGCGGTGGGTTCGGAGGATTCGCAGGGCCGGACGGTGTGGGCGTTGGGCACGGCGATGGAGTTGGGGCCGACGCGGCACGTCAGAGCATTGGCGGGTGAGCTGGTCGGTAAAGCGTTACCGGCGTTATCCAGTTTGGGGTCTTTGCGGGCGTGGGCGTTTGTGCTGCTGGGGTTGGACGCGGTGCTGCGGGTCGAACCGGGGCACGAACCCGCGATGGCGTTGCGGGCGGACCTGGCGTCTCGGCTGCACGGGTATTTCAAGGGGCACGCGACGGACGACTGGGTGTGGTGGGAGGACACGGTGACGTACGACAACGCGCGTATGCCGCAGGCGTTGATCGTGACCGGCGATGCGTTGGAGGACGGGGCGATGCTGCGGGACGGGCTGCGGGCGCTGCGTTGGGTGCTGGACCGGCAGACGGTGTTGGATGACGCGGGGTCGCCGAGGCTGAGCGTGATCGGGAACGACGGCTGGTTCACGCGGGGTGGTGAGCGGGCTGCATTTGATCAGCAGCCGTTGGAAGCCAGTGGGTTGGTGGAGGCGTTGCTGGACGCGGCGTCGGCGACGGGTGACGCGTGGTGGGGCGACGCGGCGGCGTGGTGTCACGGTTGGTTCACGGGGTGTAATGACCTGAGGGTGAGCCTGATTGATGCGGAAACCGGCGGGTGCCGTGACGGTCTGCATGCGGATGGCGTGAATCAGAACCAGGGGGCGGAGTCGGTGCTGGCGTACGTGATGAGCGGGCTGGCGAGGGCACGGCATGCATCGGCTTCGCCGGTGCGTGCTGGCGTGAGCAACCGGTCGGTTGGGTTGGGTGTGATCGGGGCGAGCGGGTTTGCGGAGTTTTGCTTGGAGAGTTGGGGATCGAGTGGCGTGGAGCCCGTGGCGGTTTGGAGCCGGTCGGTGGGGTCGGCGGAGTGTTTGGCGGAGCAGCATCATGGGCTGGCGGTGCACGAGACTTTGGACGCTTTGTTGGCAGACGCATCGGTGGAGTTGGTGCACGTGGCGACAACGCCGGCGACGCATGCGGAGCTGGTGTGCCAGGCGTTGGACGCGGGGAAGCACGTGCTGGTGGAGAAGCCGATCGCAACGAGTGTGGCGGATGCGGAGCGGATGATCGCGGCGGCAGAGAAAAACGGAAGCGTGTTGGGGGTGAATCAGATGATGCGGTACGGGCCGTTGTTTGAGCCGGTGCGGGAGCTTTGTGGCAGCGATTGCATGGGGGCGTTCCTGCGGGGGATCGTGACGAACCGGGCGGGCAGCGGCGGGTTGAGTGACGACCACTGGTTCTGGGACAAACAGCAGTCCGGCGGCATCTTCGTCGAGCACGCGGTGCACTTCTTTGACCTAATACACGGTTGGTTGGGCAAGACGGAAGACGCGGAGGTGTTGCACGCGTACGAGCTGACGCGCCCGGGTACGGACCTCGTCGATCAGGCCGGGTGCACCATACGCCTCGGCGAGCAGGCCACGGTCGATCACTACCACGGCTTCACGCAGTCGAGCTACACCGATCAACAGGACATCCGCCTGATCTTCGAGCATGGGCAGGTCGTGCTGAGCGGCTGGGTAGCGTCGTCGATCCGGCTCGAAGCCGCGGTCGATGACGAGACGGCCGAGTGGTTAGCCGACACATGGGGCCCGTTTGCGACCACGGACTTCCGACAACGGGTGATCACGGATGCCGACGAACGGACGGTCGCGCAGCGCGGCTCGACGCGCCCGGTGCACCGCATCGTTGAGCTGGACTGGTCGGACCCGCGGGACAAGCAGGTCATCTATGCGGATGCGCTGCGGGGGTTGATGAATGACCTCTTACACGCGATCGCTGACCCAATACACACGATGCGGGTCACCGCACAGGACGGGCTGGCAGCGTTGCGTCTGGCGGAGCGGGCGACGCAGCGTGCTACGCAGCGGGAGGGAGTGTCGTGGTGAGCACCTTTAACCCGGTGGGCTACGGGCTGATCGGTGCGGGGGCGTTCGGGCGGTTCTGTGTCGAGCAGTACCGGAGCCTGGAGACGGTGCGTTGTCTCGCGGTGGCGGATGTGTCGGCCGAGTCGGCGGCGAGCGCAGCCCATGACTTGGGTCTGGAGGCGTGTGCATCGGTGGATGAACTGCTGGGGCGATCGGACATCGAGCTGGTGCATCTCGCGACACCGCCGGGCACACACGCGGCGCTGGCTGAGCGTTGCGTGATGGCGGGCAAGCACGTGCTGTGCGAGAAGCCGTTGGCCATCGACGTGGCGGACGGCCGGCGGATGATCGACGCGGCGGCGGCGGCTGGGCGGGTCTTGGCGACCGACCTGATCATGCGCTACAACCCCCTGGTGGAAGCCGTCCGGACCATCGTGCACGAAGGCCTGCTCGGCGAGCCCCTCCGCGGGAGTTTCGAGAACTTCGCGAAGGACCAGACGCTGGGCCCCGACCACTGGTTCTGGGACAAGCGGCAGTCCGGCGGCATCTTCATCGAGCACGGCGTGCACTTCTTCGACCTCTTCGCCTACCTGCTCGGCGATGAACGACCCATCACGGTCGAAGCGGCACAGCAGACTGTTCGATCGCACAGCACACAGCCCAACGGCGAACCCCTCATCGAACAGGTCCACACCACCGCCCGCTACGGCGACGCGCCGGGCGGCGTACTCGTCGGCTTCTACCACGGCTTCACCCAGCCCGACGCGATGGACCGTCAGACCATGCGGCTGCTGTTCGAGCGGGGCGACATCACATTGGATGAGTGGGTGCCGACATCGCTGGTCGTCGACTGCTGCACAACGCTCGATACGGCTGAGCAGATCGCGGGGTTGTTCGGCGACGCCCGGATCACCGAGCATCCGATCGATACCGACGCCGGCCAGGTGGCCGGGCGGCACAAGGCGTTTGATGCCGACGGGCGGTACCGGATCACGGCGACGGTGGGCATGGATAAGCCGGCGTTGTACGGCCAAGTGCTGCGTGGGTTGCTGGACGACCAGGCCCGCTACATCCGAGATACGACGCACAGCCGACGGCTGACCGAAGCGCAAGGGCTGCGGAGCCTGGAGTTGGCGGCGGAGGCCGAGGCGTTGGCGACGCGCGAGCGGGGGTGAGGGTGGGTGAGGGTGGCCGTCTGGCGCGGCTGTGACGTTCGGGTGGGCGGGGTAAGGCGTTGATCTCTGCAAAACGCAGCCGGTTAGGTTGGGTGATGGAGCGGGTTGACCTCCGCGACGATGACTTATTGGACGCGCGGCTCCCCCGCGCCAGGCCTGCCCGCTGTGCTGAGCACCCCCCCCGAAGAACGACCTGCCGCCACCAGTCGCCCGGCAGAGTTTGGCCTGCGTCCCCCGCTGGACGACCACCCTGAGTCTAAACACACCCCGTCCGACGACGACCGCGGCTGGGCGGCGTGGTTAGTTATCGTGCTGCTGGCGGCGGTGACGCTGCGGGGGTTGATGCTGGCGTTTGGCGGCGGGGCGGGCGAAGTCGCTGCGGTATTCACGGGCGGGGAGCCGGCGGTGGTGTCCGCTGCGGACCGGGCGACGCCGGGCGACCCGATCGGGGTGGACCCGGAGACGGTCGCGGGGATCACGGCGGGTCTCGATGCGATAAGTCCGGGTGACGGTGGATCGCATGCCGAAGCGGCCGCTGAAGCCAGTGCGACGCCGAGCGACGGGTACGCGATGCTGCTCCACGGGGCGGCGCAGCTCGGGCTGCCCGCAGGTGCAGTGGTGGCGGTACAGAGCCTGCTCGCGCTAGGGATGATCGTGCTGGCATTTGCGATCGGGCGGCGGTTCGGGGGGCATGACGAAGAGGACGCGAAGTCGGCGGACCGGGTGGGGTTGATCGCGGCGGCATTGGTGGCGGTGCACCCGGCGGTGCTGCGGGCTGGGGCATCGCTGGAGCCAACGCTGTGGTCGGCCGCGGGGGTGCTGCTGGCGGTGTACCTGCTGACGGGTGTGGGCAAGACGCGGGTCCGGGCCGACGGGAGCAACCGGCGGGACTGGTTCGGGCTGCTGACCCGGTCGTGTGGGGCGGGGCTGGCGTTGGCGGTCGCGATCGCGTTCGGTGGCGTGGATGAAGGGCTGGTGTACGTGCTCCTGGCGGGGCTTGGGGTCGGGCTGGCGTGGTGGGTGTGGCAGCGGGAGCGGGACCACAGCCGGCGGAAGGCGACGCCAGCGAGTGACGACGCAGCGGCGAGCGATCCGACGGCGATCGCGGCGGCTTCGGGTTGGCGTCGTCACACGGGCGTGTTCGCGGCGGCGGTGGTTTCGGCCGGGCTGTGTGTGGGGGTCGGTGGGTTCGTGCCGGGGCTGATCGTGTCGCAGGGTGGCGATCGGGCTGGCTTGGCAAACGACTGGCAGGCGGGGGCGGCGACACGGCTCGCGTGGGCCACGCACAACCCCGCGGCGACGCCGGGGGCGAACGCGGGTGCGGCGTTGGCGATGGTGCGGGGGGAACTGGAAACGGAGCCGGACCGGTCGGCGTACGCGGCTGCCGATGCGGTGGCGTGGCAGGCGGTGCGTGAGGCGTTGGGGCATGCGTCGTGGCGGGTGCAACGCGATGCATGGCGGGCGGCGTTGATGCCGGCGAGCGGGGAAGTGGTGTCGGGGTTCGGGGTAGAGCCGACGGGGTATGACCGTGTCGCGCAGTGGCTAGGTCAAAAAGGCGACGCGACGGATGAATCGGGCAACAACGTGCTGACCGTGGTGGGGTTGCTTTGGGCGGGGCTGAACGCGGCGGTGGTCCTTGTGGCGGGGCTGGGGCTGGGGCTGCTGATCGCCAGGCGACGCTGGGGCGAAGTGGTCTGCCTGGGACTGCTGCTGGGGGTCACGCTGACGGCGTTGGTGCTGGGCGAGGGCACGCGGGGCGGGGTCGGGGTGTTGGGGCTGATCGTATGCGGGTGGGCAGCGTCGGGGGTGGTGCTGCCGCGTCGTGCGGTGGTGCGTCGGCCGAAGCGGCGGCGGAAGGGTCAGGAGGGTCCCGCGGGGATCGCTAGGGCCGGCGGGCTGCTGAGCGTGGCGATGGCGGTGAACCCTGGGGATGACGATGTGGACGACGGGGCCGGGCGGAGCTGGCGTAACCTGTGGGGCTGGTGGTCGCCGGGGGATCGGGACAGCGACAACTACCGGGCGGTGCGTTTGCCGTTGACCGGCGGGCAGGGGTTGCCCGTGGCCAGTCGCCCCGATGAGGAGGACGATGCGGCGGTGACCGAGATGGAGGGGGAAGCCGGCAAGGCGATCGCGCCGGGGGTCGAGCTGCTGGAAGAGTCGGTCGAGGAGGAGGTGCCGCTGGTGGCGGGGGGTCGGCCGATCTGAGTTGCTGTTGGGGGGTTGAGGGCGGGTTGGGAGTGGGTTGAGGCCGGGTGGGGGGCGGGTCCGATAGGCAGACGGGTGGCGTGTCAAGCCGTTGCTGGCTGGTCTGGGCTCTGGGCCGGTGCCGATAAGGCAGGGTCTGAGGTGATGTTGCGCGATCACCCGCCTATGGAGCACCCGCCCTGTCACAAGCGAACCCGCATTTCGATCCCACGCTCCTGACCCCGGAGAATGAGCCCGAGCGGCTGCCCACGCCGACGTATCTCCGGGCCCGCCGGGGCTTTGCCGGGCTGCAGTTGCGGGCGTTGTGGAGCCACCGCGACCTGCTCTGGCTGCTCGCGGCCCGGGATGTGAAGGTCCGATACAAGCAGGCGGTGCTAGGTGCGATGTGGGCGTTGATCCAGCCGATCGCGACGATGGTGGTGCTGCACCTGTTCTTTGGGCGGTTGCTGGACATGGAGGAGCGGGTGGCTGTGCCGTACCCGGTGTTCCTGTTTGCGGGGCTGCTGCCGTGGAACCTGTTCGCGCAGAGCGTCACGGCCTCGTCCAACGCGCTGGTCGCCAACGCGGCGATGGTCCGCAAGGTGTACTTCCCCCGGCTGATCGTGCCGATCGCGTCGACCGGTGCACCGATCGTGGACTTTTTGCTCGCGCTGGGGGTGCTCTTCGGGATGATGCTGTGGTTCGGCACAGGGTTCGGGCCCGCCCTGCTGTTGCTGCCGTTTCTGGCGATGTCGATGATGATCGCGGTTCTGGGGGTCGGGCTGATGATGTCCGCGATCACCGTGGCGTACCGCGACTTCCGGCACCTGCTGCCGTTCATGATCCAGCTGCTGTTCTTCCTCACGCCAGTCATCTACCCCTCGAACATCGTGCCCGAGCGGTTCCACGCCTGGCTCGCGCTGAACCCGATGCAGGGCGTCATCGAGGCGTTCCGGGCCGCGGTGCTCAACCAGCCGATCAACTACGCCGGCTGGGGCATCTCCACCCTCTCGGCCCTGGTGTTCCTGGCGGTGGGGCTGTCGGTTTTCCAACGCGTCGAACGCCGCTTTGCCGACATCATCTAAACCGTTACGCCACCGACCACCGGCAACGGACTGCCCCATGCAACCCGGCGCTCACCACCCGCCCATCCCGTCATCCGCCCCGCCCGAGACCGGCTCGCCCCCTGTTGTCATCCGTGCGACCGACCTGACCAAACGCTACCGCCTCGGCGCATCCACCCCCGCGGGCCAGACCCTCGGCGAGCTGATCTACACCGGCATCGGCGCCGCCTGCCAACGCCTCCGCCAAGCCATCTCACCGTCCCCCGAACCCGTTGAAAACACACCGCTGGAGGCCGACCCCGCCCGCGTCCGCCGTAGCCACTTCCTCGCCCTGGACCGCATCAGCTTCGATGTCCCCCGCGGGCAGGTCCTCGGCGTCATCGGCCGTAATGGTGCGGGCAAGTCAACGCTGCTCAAACTCCTGTCCCGCATCACCGACCCGACCACCGGCGAGGTGATGCTCCGCGGACGGGTCGGCTCACTGCTCGAGGTGGGCACCGGATTCCACCCCGAACTCTCGGGGCGTGAGAACATCTACCTCAACGGCGCGGTGCTCGGCATGACCCGGCGTGAGGTGCGGGACAAGTTCGACGCGATTGTCGCCTTCGCCGAGATCGACAAGTTTCTGGATACGCCGGTCAAGCGGTACAGCTCGGGCATGTTCGTCCGGCTCGCGTTTGCGGTCGCGGCCCACCTCGAGCCGGAGATCCTGCTGATCGACGAGGTCCTGGCGGTCGGTGATGCGGGGTTCCAGCGCAAGTGTCTGGGCAAGATGCACGGCATCGCAGAGGGCGGACGCACCGTGGTGTTCGTGTCACACGACATGGGCGCAATCCAGCAGCTCTGCGACCGCGTGATGGTCTTGGAGGGTGGACGCATCGACACGATCGACGAACCGCGTGTTGCTGTGGCCCGCTATCTCGAACTCACCGCCGACTGGCGTGACGAGCCCGCGTCCGTCTTCCGCGGGCCGCTGACGGATCGCCTGCGGTTTGATGGCCTGTGGATCAACGACCAAGACTCCAGCGAGCCGGCGGTGATCCACCCCGATCAGCCGATCGACCTCCGGGTGTCGGGACACGCCGACGAGGCGATCCCCGCGTATCGCACAACGTTCTCCGTGTTCCGCGACGGCATCCGGTTGCTCACGCAGCACGACGCCCCGCACCCGACCGACCTCCCCGCCGGGCCGTTCACCGCGTCCGTCCAGCTGCCGCCCAACCTGCTGCGACCCGGCGGCTACACCGTCTGTATCGGGGGCTACCGCGAGGGCATGCAGGACTACACCTGGGGCGTCGACCTCGCACGCTTCACCGTCGCCGAGGCGTGGTCCGAACAGTTCGACCCGGTCAACCTCGGGCTCGTCAACCTCCCCGGCCACGGCAGCCGAAACCATCACGCCATCGCCCCCGCCACCGAGCCCGTCGCTGCATGACCGACCTCAGCATCCCCGAGCTTGCTCAGCGTCACGAGGCCAACTGGTCCAAGGGTTATCGCGTGTTCCCCGAGATCATCAACAAGCTCGGGCTTCAGACCGGCGTCGAGGTCGGCGTTGCCTTCGGCGGCCACGCCCGCGCCATCCTCGAACTCACCGAGGTCTCCGAGCTCACCGGCGTCGATGCCTATACCCACCGCGATGGCTACGACGACCCGATGAACCTCCCGCAGCCCGCCTTCGACGAGCTGCACCAGTTCACCACCGAACGCCTCAAACCCTACAGCGACCGCTTCACGCTCCTGCGGCAAGACTCCGTTCAAGCCGCCCGGTCTTTCGAGCAGCCGCTCGACTTCGTCTACCTCGACGCCGACCACAGCGAGGACGGCCTCCGCCGAGACCTCGCCGCGTGGTACGCCAAAATCCGCATCGGCGGCATCATCGCTGGCCACGACTACGGCCACCGCGACTTCCCCGGCGTCCAGCGTGCCGTCGATCACTTCCTTGGCCGCTTCGGGCTCACCGCCCAACGCGCCCCCGGCGGCATCTGGTACGCCGTCGTCCCCGAGGCGGCCATTAGCTTCTTCATCCCCTGCTTCAACTGCGAGCCCTGGATCGACGACACCGTCCAGTCGGTCCTCACCACCAACGCCCGCAAGCAGGACGAGCTGATCCTGGTGAATGACGGGTCGAGCGACGGCACCGCCAAGAAGCTCAAGGACTGGGCCAAGGAAGACGCCCGTGTCCGTGTCATCCACCACCCGACCAATAAAGGCGGGGCCGCCGCCCGCAACACCGCCGTCCGCGCCGCCAAGCACCCGCTGCTGTTCTGCCTCGATGCCGACAACCAGCTGCCGACGAGCGCCGTGTCCCCCCTGCTCGACCACCTGCTCGGTTCCGCCGACGACGCGGTCAGCTTCGCGGAACTCCGCTTCTTCAAGGACGGCACCGAACCGACCAAGACCACCCACACCGTCGAATACCCCAACCGCGCCGCGACGCTCGAAGACTTCCTGAGCACCAACCACGTCGCCGGCGGCGGGGGCAACTTCCTGTTTACTCGTGACGCCTGGAGGCGGGCCGGCGGCTACCCCAATGACGCCGGCGCACTCGACGCGTGGGGCTTCGCGCTCCGGCTTGCCGCCGCGGGCTGCCGCATCGGTGTCGCAGCCGACTCGTACTACCACCACCGCTATTCGCACGATTCGTACTGGACCCGCGACAACCGCGACGGTCGGCTCGGGCCCGCCGCCGTCCAACTCCTCCAGCCCGTTATGCACCGGCTAGTGCCCGAAGACCAGCGCTACATCATCTCGCCCCGCGGTACCGACGAGTGGTTCGCCAACCGACGCCAACGCCCGCTCCGCCTCAGCACCCTCCCCAATAAACCCCGGCGCTCTTTCGCACACTGGAGCTTCCGACGACGCATCGTCGCCACGCTCGGCCACGTCCCCACCGTCGCCGACCTCCGCAAGCTCCGGCTCATCCTCGGCGTTGGACGCTCCGGCACCTCCTGGACCTTCGGCGTCCTCTCCGCCTCACAAGGCATCCCCATCCGGGCCTACCGCGAACCGCTGACCTACCTCGAGCCCAGCATCCCGCTCTCCAGCGACGGCGAACACACCGCCGCCCCGTTCGCCGACGCACTCCCCAACCACCACCCTTTGGTGACGGGCTACCGCGTGCTATGCGCCGACGAGTCTGGGCGCATCGCTAACAAAGGCCTCATGCGTGAAGACCCGGGTGCCCGTGCCGTCCTCGCCAAAGAGGTCCACGCCCTGCTCGCCACGCCCGCGCTGCTCGCCATCACCAAGGCCCCGGCCGTCCTGCTCGTGCGTGACCCCATCCGTATCGCCGACTCGGTGTTCCACGCCCAAGGCCTCGACACCCGCTACCTCATCGGCGAAGCCCATCACGCACGGAAGCCCGAGTTCCTCGCCGCGGTGCTGGACCCGCAGCGCCACGAAGACACCGCCCGCGTCCAGGCCGAGCTCGCCGACATCAGCGACCACCGCCTCCGCCGCATCGGGGACCTCGTCATCACCAGCGCCCTGATCCACCGGCTCTTCCAGCGCTGCCAGCGCCTGTTCCCCAACGTCGCACTGGTGTCTTACGAAGACCTCTGCGCCGACCCCGCCAACACCTTCCCCCGCCTCGCCGCCACGCTCGGCCTGCCCTGGGACGACGCCGCCCACGCCAAGCTGCTCAAGACCTCCAACCCCGCCGAGAACCCCGACCCCAACGACCCCTACACCATCTACCGCCAAACTCAGAACCAGGCCGACAAGCCCCTGAAGTTCCTCACCGAAAAAGACACCGCCGCCGCGCTCCGCTTCCTCGACCGAGCCGGCCTTAACAGCTCGGTCACCGAGACCTCCCAGCCCAACAACACCCCGCTGCAAAAAGCCGGGTAACCCACGCCTCTCTCTTCTGTCTCCTCCCGCCCATGCCCGCCCCCCTGCTCCAACGCCTGCTCCGACTCGGCCGCCCCGACCCGCTGCTACACGCACGCCGGCGCTATACCCCGATGCGTCAAGGCCTCGCCCCGACCGCGATCGTGACCAAGCCCGATCGCCTCACCCTCGCCGACGACGCCCTAATCTCCGAGCACGCCGTCATCCAGAACAACCGCGGCTCCGTCACCCTCGGCCCGCGCTCCCAAATCAACTACTTCTGCGTCCTGCTCACCGGCGAGCCCATCGACATCGGCCCCGACTGCCTCATCGGCCCCCACTCCGTCCTCGCCTCCGGCAACCACGACCACACCCAGCTCCGCATGCCCATGCGCGACGCCCCCGGAATCCACAAAGGCCCCATCACCCTCGAAGCCGACGTCTGGATCGGCGCCAACTGCACCATCACCACCGGCGTCACCCTCGGCCAAGGCTGCGTCGTTGCCGCCAACTCATGCGTGACCCGAGACGTACCCCCTTACGCCATCGTCGGAGGCGTCCCCGCCAAAATCATCGGCGATCGCCGACAACTCAACAACCATCAAGCCAACGCCGCATAACGCAATCAATCTCGCAATCAAGCCATCACCATTCCTTCAATCCACCCATGCGCATCCTCTACGTCGCCAAGGCCCACGACTACGGCCACGCCTCCCGCGGCCCGAGCTATGACCAGCAAAACTTCGCCGACTCCCTAAACCACCTCGGCCACGAACTCATCCCCTTCGACTACCCCACACTCGCCCAACAGCTCCCACCCCGTAAACTCAACCGCCAACTCATCGAACTCGCCCAAGCCGAGCAGCCCGACCTGCTCTTCGGCGTCGTCCGCGGTGGCCTCCTCAAACCCAACACCATCAAGGCCGTCTCCTCCCTCGGCGTCCCCACCGTCAACTGGTTCTGTGACGACCACTGGCAGTTCGACACCGAGACCCGACGCTGGGCGCCCGCCTTCGACTTTGTCGTCACCACCGCCCGCTCCGCCCTGCCGCGTTACGCCCGTGCCGGCTGGGGACACGTCATCCTCTCCCAGTGGGCCGCCAACCCCCGCCTCTATCCACCGCCCAACAACACCAACCCAACACCAGACGACTTCGACCACGACATCTCCTTCGTCGGACAGGCCTACGGCCAACGCCCCGCCTTCATCCAAGCCCTCCGCGACGCCGGCCTCAACGTCGCCACCTTCGGCAACGGCTCGGACCACGGCCCCATTGCTCACGACGACATGGTCCGCGTCTTCCAACGCTCCCGCATCAACCTCAACTTCGCCGACGCCTCCCACCCCGGCTACGCCCCCGCCGATCGTCTCCGGCGACACCCCCTCACCAGAAAGCTCGTCCAAAATCTCCCAGGCGTCTGGCGACTCGACCGTGCCCTGCTTAACCAAGCCAACCGTCAACGCGCCAAACTCCCTATCCCACGGCAGATCAAGGGCCGCGTCTTCGAGGTCCCCGCCGCCGGGGGCTTCCTCCTCACCCAGCCCGCCGAAGACCTCGCCGACTACCTCACCCCCGGCAAGGACCTCTCCCTCTTCGATACCCCCGAACAACTCGTCGCCAAGTGCCGCTTCTACCTCGAGCACGACGACCAACGCCGAGCCATCGCCGCCGCCGGTCACCGCCGTGTCCTCGCTGAACACACCTGGGCCCACCGCTTCCAACACCTCTTCAAGAAGCTCAGCCTACCCACCCACCCCCTCCCCGCCGTTCCCCAGAAGCACACGGTGTCTCACCGTGGGCCCGCCCATCAGCCTACCTGACCCAGCCCATGCCCCCGGCCCACGACCAGCCCGTCACCTGGCTCCTGCCCGTCCGCAACGGCATGCCCTTCCTCCCCGACGCCCTCGCGTCCATCGCCGCCCAGACCGACACCAACTTCATCGTCCTCGCTTACAACGACGGCTCCACCGACGCCTCCGCCGCCGAGCTCAACCGCTGGTTCAGCGGCGGCAAACTCCCCGGACGAATCCTCAGCCACGAACCCGTCGGCCTCGGCCGCGCCCTCGCCCGCCTCGTCGAAGCCGCCGACACCCCCTACCTCGCCCGACTCGACGCCGACGATATCGCCCACCCGCAGCGTCTCGCCAAGCAGCGCGCCGTTGCCGCCCAACACCCCGACGCCGCCGTCATCGGCACCCAACACGTCCCCCTCGATGACCCGAGCGCACCACCCAGCCAACTCCCCCTGAACGACCCCGACATCCGCTGGGCCCTCCGTTTCATCAACCCCATCGCCCACCCTAGCGTCCTGCTCCGCCGCGACGCCGTCCTGGCCGTCGGTAACTACCGCGACCTCGCCCCCGGCCAGGACTACGACCTCTGGCTACGACTCGCACAACGCTTCCCGCTGCTTAACCTCCCCGACCCCCTCCTGCGTTACCGCAGACACGACGCCTCTATCACCGCGACCCAAAGCACCGACCCACGCAAACGCTTCGACACCCGCCGCAGGCAACACCTCGCCTTGCTCATGCCCGGCACCCCACCCGCCGAAGCCGATCGCATCCTCCATGCCGCCGAAGGCCGAACCCCCGCCCACCCCGGCGATGCCGCTCGCTTCAAAGCCATTGCCCAACGCGCTGCCCTCGCTATCCAACAACCCCCCGACTTCTTCACCAACACCCGCCTCTTCCGAACCCAACGCCGTACCCTCCGACGCTCAGCCCTGAAAGCATCACTCCCGCGAAGCCACAAAACACCGCAAGTCGAACATAGCACATCACACATCCTCGTCGCCAACCGCCTCTTCCACCCGCACACGTTCGGCGGCCTCGAACGCGTCCTCCTCCAACTCACTAAGCACCTCACCGAGCTCGGCCACACCGTCACCGTCCTCACCGAGCAGCAAGACGCCAACGACGTGACCCTCGAAACCCTCCGCCCCAACCTCCACGTCTTCCGTCAGCCCAAGCTCGAGCTTGGCCGGATGTGGCGCTTCGCCGACCGCCTCCGCTACCGCTGGTGGCGCAGCGCCTTCCAAGCCGCCGGCGTCACCCGCCAGCCCCATACCTCCGTCTGGGTCACCCAGCCCGACTCCGCCGCCGCCGCCTGCAGGCTCGGCCTCGCCCACCGCACGCTCTACCGACCCGTCTTCTGCTATGCCTCGCTCAACCGCGTCGCCGACGCCTACCCCGAGATGGCCCCGCTGCGGCGCACGCCATACGCGGTCCGCCTCGACCGCTACGCCTACCAACGCGTCGGCACCCTCGTCGCCCAGTCCCGAAACCTCCTCGACCAGTACGCCCACCACCTCGGCCATCGCAACCGTCAACTTACCACCCGCGTCGTCCTCAACGGCGTCACCCCACCCGCCCCACCCACAGCTCTTGATAGCCGACGGGCGACACCCGGCCGGTCCGCCGCACGCCACCGCTTCGGCTTCCCCGACTCCGCCCTCGTCCTCGGCTTCGTCGGACGCCCCGGCGACCCCTGCAAAGACCTGCCCTTCCTCTTCGACGCCGTCGCGCAGCTCCCCGAGACTAGCCGACACCAACTGCACCTGCTCCTCGTGGGTGGCGGCCAAGGTCTCGAAGACGCCCGACGCACCGCCCACACCCGCGGCCTCGACCCGCTCTGCCATTGGACCGGCAACCTCACCAACCCCGCCGACCTCGACGCCACCTACGCCGCGATGGACCTGCTCGCCTTCCCCTCCCGCTTCGAGACCTTCGGCAACGTCATCCTCGAAGCCGCCATCCGCGGCGTCCCCGCCATCGCCCGCCGGCGCGACCCCACACTCGACTCCTGCATCCCCCCGGTCTTCAACGCCAACGCCGAGCTGATCTCCGATAACTCGACCGGCTGGCTCGTTGACGCCCACGATCCCGCCGACCTCGCCGCACAACTCCAACGCCTCATCGTCGACCGCACCCCACTCGCCCCCGCCGGCCAAACCGCACGCCAGCACGCCCAGCCCCTCAACTGGGACCACGTCACCTGCCAGTACCTCGACGCCGCCCGCCTCGACGCGCCGCTGCAGCTCGAACCCCAATACGCCCTCTCGGCTATGACCAGCACCCGCGCCGCTTAAGCTGATTCGTCTGAACTCACTCTTGCCAGACCGACCATCAGCACGGCATACTAAAAGCGACTGCCCTCGAATCCCGCCAGGAGAAACCCATGCGCCGCTCACGAACCACTGTCGTCGCCCTGATCGCTTTCGGTACTGTGCTCGCCTGCGGTTTCCCGCTCCACACGACTTATGCCGAAGACGCCGACCCCATCGCCGGCTCCTACACCGTCCAGGGCAGCATGGGCGACGGCAAGACCTATAACGCCGGGGCCGCCATCACCAAGATCGGCGACGCCTACGTCGTCGTCTGGGACTTCGGCAACGAACAGGTCACCGCGATTGGGGTCTTCCAAGACGGCTACCTTGCCGTCGGCTATCCGCAGGGCGAGCAGACCGTGGTGGTGCTCTACAGACTCGAGGGCAAAAATCTTGTCGGCCGGTGGACCTCACTCGGGATGAACGGCACGATCCATACCGAAACGTTCACCCGTATTGAATAGCCGCCACGTCGCATACCCGGTCATCAGCCGGTGGGAAGAACGATCCAGCTAAAAATTTCCGTCTGTAACGCCTGTGCCGGTTAAGTGGCCCCCCGCTCCGCCCGATGCTGCTCTCAGCATCAGCCCCGACCGGAACCCAGGCCCATGACCTCCCCCACCTCCCTCACCCCCGAACGCCCCCGCATCACCCTCATCGTCCCGACCCTTAATCAGGGCGACTACCTCGAGCAGACCCTCTGTTCCGTCCTGGACCAGGGCTACGACAACCTCGAACTCATCGTCATCGACGGCGGCTCCGAAGACGACACCCTCGACCTGATCCGGGCCTACGAAGACCAGATCGCCTTCTGGACCAGCACCTGGGACCGCGGTCCCGCCGACGCCATCAACCAGGCCCTCCGCCGGGCCACCGGCCAGATCGTCGGCGTCCTCGGCGGCGACGATTTATTGCTGCCTTACACCCTCGACCGCGTCGCCGCGGAGATGACCAGCGAGTACGCCAACGACGACGCCCCCAACTGGATCGTCGGCGGCGTCCAACGCATCGGCGACCTCGACCAGCAACTCGGTGATATCACCCCGCAAGCCCCCGACTGCCCCTTCGACTTCCTGACGCATGCTCAAGGATTACTTCCGGGGGCCGCCAGCTTCTACCGCCGAGAACTCCTCGGCTACCACGGCGGCTTCGACCAGCGCCTCACCTTCGCCTACCACTACGAACTCCAGGCCCGCCTACTCATGGCCGACTGCAAACCCACGCTGGTCAACACCCCGCTCGCCGCCGTCCGCGAACACGCCGGCAGCCGACACCGCCGGCAGGTCCTCCACCTCGGGCTCGAGTACATCGACGCCGCCGAGTCCATGGCCGACGCCATGCCCGGCCCCAAGCGGTTCATGCTCTGGAAGAACTGCGACGAACGCCGACGCATCTACTCCCTCGCCCAGTCCGAAGCCGCCGAGGGCAGCCACAAAGCCCGCCTCTGGCAGCAGCTCCTCCGCCGCCCCTGGTGGCTCGGCTCGCACTCCTACCGACGAGCCCTCCTGACGGACCAAGCCGAGCAGATCACCACACCCGAGTCCGCCGACAACAGCTCCACCAACCCACAACGCAAAGCCGCCTGACCAAGCAGCACAACTCAACACGCCTTACCTGTACAAAGGCACCCCCGCTCGGAGGGCGGGGGTGCCTTTGATTTGCAGATTACTACCGCTTTTGATCACATCATTGGACCGATATACTCTGAATATGTCAGCTGTTGCTGTGCCCATCCATCGTGATTTCAGAATTCAAGATGTTGCCAATCGCATGCCCGAGCGGGTGCGATGGGAACTCGTCCGAGGGGAGCTTCGTATTATGAGTCCCGCTGGTGATTGGCATGGTTTTGTAGCCCTCAATTTCGCTGCAACAATCCGTCAGCATGTCAAAACCCATGACCTCGGCCGGGTCTACGCCGCCGAAACCGGATTCATCATCGAGAAAGAACCCGACACGTTGCGAGCCCCCGATGTCGCGTTCATCACCAAAGCTCGGCTCGAACCTCTTCAACACGGCTTCCTCAACGGCGCCCCCGACCTAGCGGTGGAGGTCGTTTCCCCCAGCGATACGACCGCCGAAGTCGAAAGTAAAACCCAGATGTGGCTCGACTGCGGTACCCACGAAGTCTGGGTCGCTTACCCCAAAACTAAATCCGTCCTGATCCACGGACGCGAACCCGAGCCGATCATCCTCGGCCCCAACGACACGCTCGACGGCGGCCCATTACTCCTGGGCTTTACCTACCGCGTCGGCGAGTTCTTCGAGTGAGTGGTCTCGGCATGATGCTTTGCCGGAGTAGCAATGTCAGCAAACGAAGAAGACCATACGATCACTGACCCCAAAGAAGCTGCCTGGGCAGTTCGGCAGCGTGAAGTGGTGGAGTCTTATCTCCAAGAACAGGGCTGCGAACACGCTGGTGTTTCTTTAGAGCCACGGTGGTTCTTATCGCCATACCTCGCCGTCTGGGCCGTGCGCTCGAAAGCCGACCCGGATTTCATCGGCTGGTGGGCCATATCGGGCGACGTGCCGACCGATTACCTGACTGCAACCGACAACATCCAATGCGTGGCCGACGTCCTATCGGCTTTCAGTTATCAGTGGTCAGAAGCGGCTGAAAAGATTAGGAACGGCGAATATGCCGGGTTCGGTAGTCCCCAGAACTCTGATGAACTGGAACCACTCTTGATAGCTCGCGCCGGACTACTTCAAAAGTTCGCGGCCCAGCTTCGTGAGGGTGGGCTCTGAATCTGGCCGCACAAAAAGCCCCGGGACATGCCCGGGACCGTGAAACTATTCACTCGAATTCAACCATCAGCAGCTATTCGAGCATCTCGTCCTCGTCACCCTCGATGAAGCCCACGAGCTTCCGGCTACGCACGGGATGCTGCAGTTTGCGGATCGCCTTGGCCTCGACCTGGCGAACGCGTTCGCGGGTGACCTTGAAGATCCGGCCGACCTCTTCGAGGGTGTAGGTGTAGCCGTCGCCGATGCCGTAGCGGAGCTTGATGATCTCGCGCTCCCGGTAGGTCAGCGTCTTGAGGACCTGCTCGATGCGCTGCTTGAGCATGTCGGAGGTCGCCGAGTCGGTGGGGTGGGCCGCCGACTCGTCTTCGATGAAGTCGCCG
>JBCCOW010000035.1:0-38448 GCA_039025195.1 Planctomycetota bacterium | reverse complement strand
TTTTTTTTTTTGTGGTCTTTTTTTTTTTTTTTTTTTTTCGCTGGGCTTGCCGGCCCCCCTTTTTTTTATTCGGGGGGCCTCCCCACCGCCCCCACACCACCCGTCGCCGCCGCATGACCGCCGTCCCTCACGCCAATCCGTTCCCCGCAACGCACCCCCAACCCAATCTGTGTCTTTTGCGCCTCTTTGCGGCTAACAAATCAAACCCCCTCCACCCCCCCCTCCACCACTACCGCTGCCTCATCCAACGCCGCCTCACCGCCGCTCTCACCCAAGCCGCACAACTCATCCCCGCAAACTCAACCCTCGTCGACCTCGGCTGCGGCGACCTCCGCTACAAGCCCCTCTTCACCCCCCGCCTCGCCCACTACCTCGGCGTCGACCTGCCCGACAACCCTGATGCCGACCTCCACTACACCGACGACTTCACCGCACCGCTGCAAGACCGCGCCGCCGACGCCGTCCTCTCCACCCAGGTCCTCGAACACGTCCCCTCCCCTGCCGACTACCTCGCCGAGGCCCGCCGCCTGCTCAAACCCAACGCCAGCCTGATCCTCACCACCCACGGCACCTGGCAGTACCACCCCCACCCCCGCGACCTCTGGCGCTGGACCGCCGAGGGCCTCCAACAAACCCTCGCCGACGCCGGCTTCCACAACATCCAGACCACCGGCCTGCTCAACCTCGCGGCCACCGGCGTCCACCTGTTCCAGGATGGGCTCTACCGCCGACTCCCCCGCATCCTCCGCAAGCCCTTCTTCCTCGCGTGCCAGCTCACCGCCGCCGCCGTCGACCACAACCACCCCGACCCCCAAAACGCCTGCGTCTTCCTCGCCACCGCCACCTCACCCCCGGCCTAACCATGTCCACCCTCTCCACCCCACATCTCGACGATCCGCCTCGTAGCGTCATCGCTTGCGATGACTCTCCCCGCGCCGCCTCCCCCCTCCGCAAACTCCTCTCCCAAACCCTCCGCGCCACCCTCGGCCAATCCGAATCCCCCCGCGTTCGCCTGCTCCTCCGCAACCACTTACGCAAGCTCTGCGACGCCCGCGAACTCCCCGTCCAGACCAAGTGGGGCTTCCGCATGCTCGCCTCGCCCCGCGACTACGCGTCCTTTGGCATCTACTTCTTCGGCGAGTACGACCCCCGCATGTCCGCCGTCATCCGACGCTACGTCCAGCCCGGCGACACCGCCTGGGACCTCGGCGCCGAGCGCGGCTGGTTCGCCCTGCTCATGGCCAGCCGCGTCGGACCCATGGGACGCGTCGACGCCTTCGAGCCCTTCCCCGTCTCCGCCCAACGCCTCCAACGCAACGCCAACCTCAACGGCATGCACTGGCTCCACACCCACGAAGCCGCCGCCGGCCGATCACACACCACCGGCCACTTCGAGCCCCCCTCCCCAGACGCCGCCGACCACGAGGCCTTCCTCGACCACTGCTCTGGCGTCGGCTACCTCGCCAACGCCCCCGCCGACCACCGCCTCGAAGTCCCCGTCCTCCCACTCGACGAACACGCCGATGCAATCAACCTCAAACGCCTCGACTTCGTCAAGCTCGACATCGAGGGCGGCGAGCCCGACGCCCTGCTCGGCATGACCCAGACCCTCAAACGCCACAAGCCGATGCTCGCCGTCGAATACAACCGCGCCACCCTCCGCCGTGCAGGCTCCTCCCTCCAACACCTCGACGACCTCCTCGACCGCCTCGGCTACAACCGCTTCGCCTATCGCCACGGCCGATTCACCCCCGTCAATCTCCACGAAGCTGCTGACAAGCCCGACACCCACGCCGTCTTCAACGTCTACGCCTTCCACCGCCACGGCCACCACCGCCCCCAACCCCGCTAACCCTCCCCACCCACCCGACCCACCGCAACGACCTCACCAACCATGCGGAAGCCCACGGATGGCGAAGCCTTCCGTGAGGTATCGCGTACAACAACCGCCCATGCCCTCCCCCCGCCTCCTCTGGATCATGCCCCAATGGCCCGCCCCCAGCGAACGCTGGATGCACCGCATGCTCCAACTCCTCCCCCCCGACCACCTCCACGCCATCGCCATCCAAAAAAGCCCAGAGAAGCCGAAGGATTCTGTGGGCTCCACCCCACCACCCGCCCCACTCATCACCCACAACCAGACCCCCGACCACCTCCCCCACATCACCCACGCCCTTATTCACTACCTCCCCCTCGCCCTCAAGCTCGAACCCCTCTGGCAACAAACCGACGCCCCACTCCTTGTCCACGCCCACGGCTACGACGTCACCTGGAACCGCAATCGCCCAGAATCCAACCAACCCCACCACCCCCCCGATTACGAAGCCAACGTCCGACGAATCGCCGAGCGCGCCACCCTCATCGCCAACAGCACCCCCACCCAACACGCCCTTGAATCCATCGGCGTCCCCGCCGATCGCATCGCCCTCAAACCCCTCTCCGTTCCCATCCCCACGCACACCAGAACCCACACCAACGACCACCCCCTAACCATCCTCTACCTCGGCCGACTCATCGACTTCAAAGGCCCCGACCTCACGATCCAAGCCTTCCAGAAAGCCAAACAACTCGGACTCCCTCACGGAACAAACCTCGTCCTCGCCGGCGACGGCCCCCTGATGCCCCGCTGCCAGCAGCTCGCGAACGACGACCCCGACATCGAGCTGCTCGGCGCAGTGGATGCCACCA
Source organism: Planctomycetota bacterium (assembly GCA_039025195.1). Taxonomy (GTDB): domain Bacteria; phylum Planctomycetota; class Phycisphaerae; order Phycisphaerales; family Phycisphaeraceae; genus JBCCOW01. The sequence continues at coordinate 35,760 of JBCCOW010000035.1, read as the reverse complement.
CCGCCGACCGGCTCCTCCAACACGCCGACATCGCGATGTGGCACCACCAGACCGGCCCCGTCACCAATCAAGTCGAAGCCTTCGGCGTCGCCCTCCTCGAAGCCATGGCCCATCAACTCCCCATCACCTCCACCCCCTCCGGCAACCTCCCCCATCTCATCACCCACAACCAAACCGGCCTGTTCACCCCCACGCATGACGTGGACGCCCAAGCCAACGCCCTCGTCCAACTCGCTGCCGACCCCGCCCTCCGCCAACGCCTCGGCAACGCCGCCCGCCAGCACGTCGCCACCCACTACACCCCCGACCACGAACGGCGTGCGATCATCCAACTCCTCGGCTGACCGCCTCGATACACTGTGCGGTCCCCACGCCGGAGTGGCGGAATTGGCAGACGCGTCGGATTCAAAATCCGATGGCCTTCGGGTCTTGTGGGTTCGAGTCCCACCTCCGGTATTTCTCGCCCCGATGAAGCATCACCCCTCACTCCGCGTCGGCGATCTCGGCGGGGTCGGTGGTCGCTAAACGCAGTCGGCCGAGGGCATCGAAGGAGTAGAGGGCGGGGGTCGCCGAGACGTCGAGCACGGTCGCAGGGCGGGACGCGACGTCTTGCCGGGCGTCGGCGTTGTAAAGGTGCTGCCAGGTGAACGCGCCGGTCTCGGCGACGGCATCGATCGCCGGGTTCAGTTCACTATCAAGGACCAGCCCGAGGAAGGTGGTGTCCTGGTGGTCTTCGCTCGCGGCGAGGTTGGTCACCGCACGGAGGAAGGCGGGCGTCTGCTCATCCGTAGCGCTCCAGACGGCGATGACCAGCGGCTTGCCAACGGTGTCGTCACTGGTGTAGAGCGGGCCGCTGCCGGAGGGGTCGAGGAGGTAGCCGCGGAAGGCGGGCAGCGGCTCGCCGAGGTCGACGGCGAAGGGCGGACGGTCCGGCGAAACACCCGGGAGCTTCTCGTCGAGGTAACCAGAAAAGTACAGGCCGGCCGCGGCAGCGACAAGCAGGAGCACAGTGGCCAGGAGCAGGGTCGTAACGAGCAGGAGCTTGCTGGATTTGGGGGGTAGGGGCGGGGGTGCTGCGGTCGTGGGCCGCGTTGGGGTGGGGCTGGAGGTGGCGGTGGAGGTCGGATCACCGGGTTTCGGCTCGGGGGTTGGCGCGGCCCCGAAGTAGGCGGGGTGTCGGAGCGATTCCAGGGCGTCAGGCCGGGCGGTATCCGGCTCGACGCGGAGCGGGTGCTCAGTCTCGGTTTCGGGCGTGGGCGTGGGCGGGCTCATGGTTTGGCGATGCCCACGAAGGCGCCGCCGTGGCGGCTAGCGAGCGCGGTCATGGCCATGGCAAACTTCTCGGCGCCGCGGCCGCCGAGGTTGGCGGGGATGCCCATGGCGTGGATGCGCACGAGCCGGTCGCCGTTGGGCTGGATGGGGTTCTGCCGGTCGGCTTCCCGCAGGAGGCCGTCGGCGTTGCCGGAGAAGTCGTCGCCGATGATGTAGATGCTGATCTGCTTGCCGGAGCGGCCGTAGTCGGTCAGGGCCCGGACGATGCCTTTGACGGGAGTGGAGGAGCTGCTGTTGCGCCAGTCGACGTAGCCTTGGGCGATGCGGCGTCGGCCGTTGATGTCGCCGGGCACCCAGCTGCGGGCGGTGGCGGGGAAGAGGTAGACGCCGTCGGCGTTCATGAGCTGGATGCCCTTGACCGCGGGGTAGACCGAGAGCGTCTCGATCAGCTTGTCGGCGACGAGCTTGGCGTAGGCCCGCATACTTCCGGAGGTGTCGATGATGAAGATGATGTACTCGCTGTCGGCGGGGATGCCGCCGACCAGGTCGGTCCGCCACGCGGGCGGGGTGTTGCGGAGGGCATCGCGTTTCTGCAACGCGAGCTTCAACGCCTCCTCCTGCTTCTTGACAATCTGATCAAGGGTTTCGTCGGGCGTGATCTGGGTGGCCAGCGCCTTGATCTGTTCCTGCGCCGCGGCGAGGCGTTCTTCCTCGGCGTTGAGCGATTCCTTGAGGGCACCGAACTCCATCTGCGTGGCCATGACCTGTGCACGCAGGATCGACCGCTCGTCCTGAATCTCCTTGTACTCCGACGAGCGGTCCTTGGTCTCTTCGACGATCTCCTGCTTCTTCACCGTGTCGTTCATGACGAACAGCAGGATGACCGCGCCGAAGCCGCAGCAGATGATGTCCATGAAGCTGAGGCTGAAGATGTTGAGGGCGGCTTTTTTGCGTCGTCGGGCCATGGCGGTTCACGGTGAACGGGTCGGTGCGAGCGGGTACGAAAGGGGGCGGGTTAGTTGGGCCAGTCCGGGGTGGGCTGGAAGAACGAGCCCTTGGTTTGGGAGGCCAGCCACCAGTAGCGGGAGGCGGCGGCCGGGTCGCCCGTGATCGGGTAGAGGACGGTGTGGACAGCGCCGCTGTAGCGCTGGCGGCGCAGGAGCGTGTGCGTGGCGTGGGTGAAGTAGTGGGTACGGGTGCGGCCATCGACCATCGCGGGGCTGACGCCGGAGTTGGAGTGGTTGGGCAGCCCGTCGGTCAGGATGTAGATGTTGTCGGGGGGCGGCTGGAGCTTGGCGATCTCGGCGAAGGCTTTGTCCAGGTTCGACCCGCCGATAGGCGGGAAGTTCCAGACGCCCTCGGCGGCTTTCTGAAGCTGGGCGTTGTCGCTCTTCTTCAGCCAGGTGCCCTCGGTACCGGGGATACTGGCACGGACGTCTTCGTTGTAGAGGTAGATCTGGTACTCGTCGGCTTCGAGGGTGGCGAGCATCCAGTCGACCGAGTCGAGCACCCGCACCCACTTGCGGCTCTTGAGCTTGTCCTTGGGCGAGGCGAGCTTGTAGCGGAGGATGTCGACCTGCTCGACGGCGAGCATGCTCAGCGAGACATCGACGAGTATGAGCGCCCGCTTGCCGTCGAGCCGGAGGCCCGTGAGGTAGTGCCGACGCTCGGTGCCGGCGGAGTCGCGGATCGCGTTCTTCTTCGCCTCACCGCTGGGCTGCTGGGCCTGTTCGAGACGCTTGATCTCGGCCTCGACCTTGTTCACCTCCTGGATCAGCCGGGCGATCTTGGCGACCTCTTCCTTCTCGGCGAGCTTCGCGGCGGTCGCCTCGTCCTTCTTCTCTTCGACGGCGTCCTCGGCGGCACGGGCGTCGTTCATCAGCTTTGCCAGCAGCTCACGCTCCGACTTGATCTCTTCCTCGATCTCGGCGAGCTCGGTCTGCTCTTCCTCGAGCTGGAGCAGGACGCGTTCGATCTCGGCGGACATGTCTTCGACGGTCTGGACGACCGACTCGCCGGTGATGCGGGTGGTCATGATGAACAGGAGGATGACCGCGCCGAAGCCGCAGCAGATCACGTCGAGGAACGAGAGGCCAAAGCTGTCCGAGTTGTCCTGGCTTCTGCGTCGCATGGTTAGTCGAGGGTCCGGATGAGCATGGCTTTGAGGCCCGAGTCGCCGAGGGTGAGGATGTCGCCGGTCTGGAGGGGGGCGGGCTCGGCGACGGGCTGCTGGTTGAGGAGTAGAGGGACGCCGTCGGGGCCGGGGCTGGCGTGCCAGGCGTTGCCTTGGCGGGTGAGCTGGGCGTGGACGGGGGCGAGGCCGGGGAAGTCTTCGGCGACACGGATGCCGGCGGTGCCCTCGCCGGGGTCGCTCCCGATGCTGAAGCTGGAGCCTTCGAGCGGCAGGGCTCGGCCCTGGAACAGGAAGTGCGTCGGGGCATCGCGGGTGATGAAGCCGGCTGGCCCGGTGTGGAACTGCCGGCCGGGGCGGGCGGCCTGCTCGGGGGTCTCGGCGACGGCGGCGTTCTCGATCGGGGCGAGGTCGCGGTAGCCGGTCATGCAGTTGACGGGGACCTCTGTGATCGGTTCGGGTGGAGCGTCGGGCGTCGCGGGGGCCAGCCCATAAGCCGCACAGAGGTGGGCGGCACCCATGGCGGCTTTCCCAGCGGGGAGCTCTTCGATGACGACCTTGCGGAGCTCGGCGAGGGCTTCGCGGAGGCCCGGCACCTGAGCGGCGAAGGCCCCGAGCTTGAGCAGGAGGTTGCCGCGGGTGTTGGTCTGGCTGCAGGCGGTTTCGACGGCGGCGGTCAGGCGTTGGACCAGCCGACGGCAGAACACGGCGGCCTCGTCACGGGTCAGACTGAGCCGGCTGTTGGGGACCTCGAGTCTGGCAGACGGGGCGGACTGAAGCGTGCTGAGGAACTGCGGCAGCTGGTCGTAGAGGGCTTGGGCGAGCTCGGGGTTTTCGGAAGGTAGGACGCCGGTGGTCTCGGCCATGCGTCCGTCGAAGCCGAGCATGACCGCGTCTTCGAGGGCACGGAAGCCGCTGGACGCGACGGGCACCGGCGGGGCTGGCAAGCTAAGCGTCTTGCCGTCGAACTGCAGCGTGGTGAGCACACCCTCGGCCCGCGTCAGGTCGAGGTGCAGCACCGGAGCGCCGGGGGTCAGGCTGTGTGTGCTTCCCACGACGGTCGCGGCCAGGGCCTGGCCGATGGTCCCGGCGACGGGCACGCCGGCGGCGTGGGCGACGGCGAGCACGCGGGGGGCTCCGGGGGTGGGGCCGCTTTGGCTCCAGGTCGCGGGCACTGCCAGCAGCGTGGGGTTGCCGGACGGAGCGGTGGCGTGGACGGCGGCGAGGTGGCGACGGGCGAGCTCGCTCCAGGACGCGCCGAGCGGTTCGCCTAAGCCCAAAGAGACGGCCGGTTCATCGGTGAGGCGTTCCCAGGCCTGGTCGGTGACGGCTTGCGGGGCGCGTTGGGCCTGGGCTCGGGCGGCGCTCCCGGTCTGGCCGTCCTTGGCGGAGAACCCGGGGCTGAGCGTGCCGCCGTCGCAGTCGATCAGGCGGGGGCTGCCCGAGCCGGTCTCGGCGACGGCGAGGGCAGAGTCATTGAGGTCGATTCCGGTGGAAGACATGGCGGGTCAGTGGCGGGAGCGGGTGGGGATGGGTGGGAACGAATGGGGCTTAGGTCGGGCTGCGGTAGAGGCGGGCGACGAGGTTGTCCTGGCAGTAGTCCTCGATCTCGGAGATGGTGCTCTCCTGCCGCTGGCGGATGTGGTGGATGAAGAGCATCAGGGGGATGCTCAGGAGCAGGGCGATGAGGGTGGAGTTGAAGGCGACGCCGAGCTTGTCGGTGACCTGGGTGATGTCGTCGCCGAGGGCGGTGCCGGCGACGGCGAGGGCGCCGCCGATGCCGCGGACGGTGCCGATGAACCCGACCGAGGGGATGGCCCAGGCGATGTAGTTGATCATGGACAGCTCGGACTCCATCCGGCCGAGCTCGCCCTCGCAGTGGTTGTTGATGGAGCTGGAGACCTCTTCGACGTTGCTGCCCTTACGGAACCGGGAGAGGCCACGGAACAGGGCACGGGGGAGGATGCCGCGTTGTTCGGAGGGTTTAAGTTTCTCGCGGATGGAGGTGACCAGCGAGGTGGCACGGTTGGCGGCGATGGCGTCGGCCTCACCGAGCTCGAGGAGGCCGCGCTTGAGCAGCCGACGCTCCCGCCCGGTCTCCCACCACTTGTAGACGATCAGGGCGGTGGCCCAGAGGAACAGCGTGATACAGGCCTGCTGCTCGAAGTCGCGGAGGATGATCCAGACGGAGGTCTCGGTGGGATCGAGCTCGCCCGATTCCTTGAGCAGGGCGATGCCCTCCACCTTGGGCTTGACGACCACGCGGTAGAACAGGTCGACCACCACGATGGAGGCCACGAGGCTGACCAGCATGTAGAGGGTCTGGATGGGCAGTCCGCTGCCCTTGGAGGTCTCGGGGGGGGATGCGTTGGGGGTGGCCATGGGTCTTGGGGTTTCGGGGTCTCGGGGCTGGGGCTTAAGCGGGACTTGTGTGCGATAAGGGATCGGGGTCAGTAGGCGAGGACGCGTTGGTGGGTCCGGCCGCCGGGCAGGTCGAGGGCGTGGGAGACGCGGCGGTCGCCGCTGCCGAGGTGGACGATGGTGTGGCCGGCGGGGAGTTGGGGGAACGCGAAGTGGCCGCTGTCGTCGGTCTGGGTGGTGTAGCCGGCGGCTTCAACGGTCATGCCGCTCAGCGGGACGCCGTCGGTGCGGTCGATGACGCGGCCGGTGAGCCCGGTGGTAGCCCGCTCCGCAAGGGGCTTGGGGTTGAGGTAGCAGGAGACGAAGTCCAGGGCGAAGGGCGTGTCGGCCTCGCGGTCGTGGCTAAGGGTCAGGCGGAAGGTGCCGAGCGACAGGTCAGCCAGGTGTTCTTCGGGGACGGCAAGGCTGATCAGCCGGCCCTGCCCGAGCGGGATGTCAGCGGCGGCGAGGGCGTCGGCGATGAACGGTGCGGGCACGTCATTGAGGGTGGCGGAGACGGCAACGGGCTTCTTTTCGAGGCGTGCGGCGAAGAAGACCAGCCGTGCGGAGGTGACGTCTTCGAGGGTGAAGAAGCTGCCCGAGAGGGTGATGCCGCGGTCGGAGTCGGGGATGTCGGTATCGAGGATGGGCCAGCGGGCGAGGTCGGTGCCGTCGGCATCGTCGGGCTGGTTGAGGACCTCGTCGAACGGCCGGGCGGGGCGGCCGAAGAACGGGCGGTACGCGAGGTCCCAGCCGGTGCTGAAGTTGTCGATGTCGCCGACGCGGACGAGGAAGCCGGCGACGGTGGAGGGGCCGGCGTAGAACTGCTCGGCCCAGTCGCCGTGGGCGGCGTCGGGGGGGAGGTAGTCGAGGTCGGCCGACGCGGGAGCCGCGGCGACCGCAAGGGCGGCGGCCGCGAAGAGCGAGCAAGCAAGACGGCGGCGGGGTTTATTCGTCGGCCTGGTCGTCATCGGCGTCGCCGGTGTCCTTCTCGGTGTCGGTCTTCGTGTCCTCGTCCGCGTCGTCCGTTTCCGTCTCGGCCTCGTCTTTGGCGGCATCCTTGGTCTTAACCCGCTGCCAGCGGGAGGCGTCGGTCGAGCTGCCCCGCGAAGGGGTGGCGGTGGCGGACGCGTCGGCGTTGTCAGCGGTGCCGGTCGTATTGAACGGGCCTGCGGGCAGGTCGTTCCCGAGCAGGGTATCAAGCAGTCCCGGGGGCAAGCCGGCTTCGGCGTTGGGGGCGGGCTGGCCGGTGGCTGCACCGCTGATGCTGGGACGGGTCGCGGCCGGCCTGCGGTTGAAGCGGCCGGGCTGATAGGTGGATTCGGCGATGGTGGGGCGTGGGCCGGTGATCTCGGGTGGCGGGCCGGGGACCTGGACGGCCGACGCGGGATCGGCCTGGGCTGCTGGCGCGCCGGGTTGCCCCGGGGTGGCGGAGCCGGGCGATCCGTTGGCGGGCGTCTTCGGCTGGCTGCGGAAGTGCTGTTCGGCCTCAGCCATCGCCGGGTCGCTGGCGCTCTGGCTCGGTGCTGAGGACGACGGCTGGCCGGTCTGCGATGGCGCCGAGGACTGGCCCGAGGGCTGGGGCGATCGGTGGAACGGCGAGTCCTCTTTCTTGGGCTTGAAGTCTTTGTACTCTTCGGTCTGCGTCGTCTGCTGCGACGACGAGGTTTGGCCCGAGTTGGTGGGTGTCGTGTTGTTTTGCGGCGGAGTTGTCGGATTCTGCGAGGGATTGCCGGTCTGGTTCGGGTCTGACGGTGGCGACTGGTTGTTATTGTTCTGTGGTGGCGTTGAGTCAGAAGAAGGCGACGGCTTCGAGGGATCACCCTGGTTTGAGGGATCGGTCGGGGGTTGGGGCTGCTGCTGATCCGACGTCGAGCCTTGACCACTGGTGGGTTCGTTCTTCCTGTCAATCTTCAGGTCCAAGGGCCCTTGATTCGGGTCTTGACCCTTGGGCGGCTGGGGTGGCTGCTGTTCGCCGGGCTTCGTGTTCGCGGGCTGCGGCTTGGATTCGCTGCTGCTGGAGGGCGTGTTGGCGGACTGGGACTGCTTGGCGTCGGCGGCCTTGGCGAGTTCCTCGGCCTTCTGACCCAACTGCTTGTTGGCTTGTTCAAGCTCCTTCGCACGGCTCTTGAGCTCTTCGAGCTCGCGCTGGTTGGCGGCGGTCTGCTGAGGAGACGGCTGCTGCGGGGACTGCTGGCCGGGCGTGCTGGGCGGATTCTGGGCGTTCTGGCTGGCTTGCTGGGCCTGCTTGGACGCGGCCTGGGCACGCTGCTGGGCGGCTTTGGCGTCGGCCTGGGCCTGAGCGATCTCACGCTCGAGTTGGCTGGCCTTAGCGGTGTCGCCCTGGCTGATGGCTTTTTCGTATTCGGCCTGCTTGGATGCGGCGTCACCCATGGCCTCGGCGGCCTTTTGGGCTTCCTGCGCGGCCTGGTTGGCGGCGCTCTGGGCGGCGGCGTTGCCGGGCTGCTTCTGGGCCATCTCACGGGCGGCCTGCTGCTGGGCGTTGGCGGCGGCCTGCTGGCTGGCCTGGGCTTTCTGCTGGGCCTGCCGGGCTTCGCCGGCCTTCTTCTGGGCGGCGGGGGTGTTGCCTTGGATGAAGGCCTCTTCGGCCTCCTTCTGGAGGGCTTCGGCCTGCTGCTGGGCGGCGGCAGCGGCAGCGGCTTGTTTCTGGGCTTCCTGCTCGGCGGTGCTAGGCTCACCGGCGGCACCGCCGGCGGTGGCCTGGGTCTTTTCTTTGAGGGCTTCGGCGTCTTTCTGGGCCTGATCGATGCCGCCGCCGATCTGCTGGGCACGGCGTTTCTCGTCGGGCTCGCCGCCCTGGCCGAGGGCTTCCTGGGTCTTGTTGTTCTGCTGCTTGAGGACCCGGAGGTATTCGGCGAGGGCCCGGGCTTCGGCGGCCTGCTTCTCGGCGAGTTCTTTCTGGGTGGCCTGCTTCTGCGCGGTGCTGCCGGTGTTTTGGGCGCGGTCGGCTTGCTGCTTGGCGGCTTGGGTTTCCTTGGAGGCCTGATCGAGCTTTTGGCGGGCCTCGCCGACCTGGCTCTGGCCGTCCGAGAGCTCTTTGGACAGGCTCTTCTGCTCGTTGCCGTCCATATTGTCATCGGGCGCGTTGTTTTCGAGGCCTCCGGTCTTAATGCCGAGGTCTTGGGCTTGATCGACGACGGGGCTGGCGTCCTGGGCGAAGAGGAGCGGTGCGGCGACGAGTGCGGCGATGAGAGTGGCGGTGCGTTTCATGGCGGCGGCCTGGGTTAGATGTCGTCGGGGAAGGTGATGGGTTTCTCGATGGACACGGTGCTGACGCCGACAGGGCGGTTAGCGGCGGCCTGCTTGGCCTGCTGGCGGGCGGCGGCTTTGTCGGCGGCGGTGTTGATCGTGGGGGTGTTGGCGGGTTGGGCCTGACCGCTGCCGGCCTGGGGCTGAGCGGTGAGGGTGGCGACGGTGATGAGGCCGACGGCGGGGAGGGCGAGGATGAGGGGGAAGCGGGTCATGGCGGGGTTTCTCAGGGTTTGAGGGAGGCGATGGCCCCCTGTACAGATAAGACGACGCGGAAGCCGATATCTTTCGCCGGATTTGGGGTTACGCGGCGAAAAGCGCTGCGTAGTTCCTGGCCGGTATGGGTGAGGTAGCTGGCGCCACGGACGACGCGGCCTGCGTTCGGTGCCGGTTTGGGTCCGGTGTAGTTGACGAGGGGGCTGGGGTGAGAGGGGTAAACGGGGGTGTAGACGTCGTGGGTCCATTCGGCGGCGTTGCCGGTGATGTCGTAAAGCTGGTTCTTGTCGGCGGTGTAGGACCCGACGGGCGCGCTGACGGCGTGGGCGTCGGCGTAGTCGTTCATGAAGGCGTTGAGGGTGCCTTTGGAGTTACTCCCGGCGAAGTTGCCGGCCCGGTTGGGTGGGGGGAGGAAGTTGCCCCAGGGGAAGAAGGCGTCGCCAGAGCCGGTGCGGAGGAGGTACTCCATTTCGGCTTCGGTGGGGAGGCGGTAGCCGTTGGGCAGGGGGTCGATAGCGACCATGCCGCTGCCCTGCTGACGGTAGACGGGGTCAAGGCCGGCCTGCTGGGAGAGGTGGTTGCAGAAGGCGGCGGCGTCGTCCCAGGAGACGCTGACGGCGGGGCGATCGCCGGAGTTGAGGGTTTGGAAGCCGATCTTGCCGGAGTTGTGGGTGGCTTTGAATCGGCGGAACAGGTCGTTGGTGACCTCGGTGGTCTGGACGTAGAACGGCAGAGTGAAGCTGACCTTGACGGCGTCTTCGATGGGCAGGCGGGTCGGTTCGTCGGGGGGCGAGCCCATGGTGAATTCGCCGGGGTCGATGCGGCGGAGCTTGATGTCGTAGGGGCCCGTGAGCTCCTCGGGGGCTTGGGCGAGGTCGAGGGGCTTACCGACCGCTTGCCCGGCGGCGGGGTTGAGGCGGGCCTTGCGGATGATCTTCCGGCCAGCGAGGGGGACGAGGGTGATGGACTCGTCGTTGTAGCCGTTCTTGCGGACGGTGAGTTTCTGCTCGGCCACGGGAAGAGTGAGTTCGAGGGAGGTGAAGCCGAGGCGGTTGCCGTCGGCGTCGAGCACTTCGGCGACGTCGGGTTCGGACTCGATCACGACGGTGCCGGTGAGGCGTTCGAGGGGTACGTGCTGGGTGTCGGCCTCGCCGCGGCCGAGGTTGACACGGATGCGGGCGGGCTTGTACCCCTCGGCGAAGACCTCGACGGTGACGTCGGTATCGGGGGGGATTTCTGCGGTGAGCGGGGTGTTGCTTTCGGCGGTTCGGCCGTTGATGAGCACGGCGGCGCCGGTGGGCTCGCTGGTGAGTTGGAGGAGTCCGGGCAGGGGCTCGAAGCGGTGCGGGTCGAGCTGGATGTTCCGGCCGGGGGTGACCTGAACGGTGGCGGTGTGGGGCTTGTAGCCGGGCTCGTCGGCCTCGATGCGGAAGCTGTAGCTGCCGCTGAGCAGGCGGAGGTTCATGGGGGTGGTTTCGACGATCTCGCCGGTGGTGGTGTCGAAGACGCGGGCTCCGGGCGGGTCGGTCTGGAGCTGGACGAAGCCCCAGTTGGGCTGGACGCTGGCGTCGATGACGGTCTCCTGGCGGCGGCCGGCGACGGTGGCGGTGCCCTCGAAAGGCAGGTACCACTCGCCGGCATCAACGCGGATCTGGTATTCGCCGGCGGGGAGTTCGATGTAGGCGGTGTCGCCGGTGACTTTCTGGCCGTCGATGAAGACCTCGGCGTCCTCGACGTTGGTCTGGATGGTGAGGATGCCGTCGAGTTGCTCGAACTCGAACTCGAAGGTGTTGGTAACGCCACGGCGGACGGTGATGGTCTCGCGGATCGGGGCGTAGCCGGGGAGTGCGGCGTCGAGGGTGTGTTCGCCGGGGGGGAGTTCGAGGCGGGCGTCGGGGTCGTCGATGGGGTTGCCGTTAAGGGCGACGGACTGGGGCGGTTGATCGAAGGAGAGGCGCACGGGCTGCGGGGCCTTGAGGAAGTACCAGGCCCCGGCCCCGGCGACGGCGCAGACGATGGTGAAGATGAAGAGGCCGGCGAGGACGGAGACGACGCGTTTCTTGCGTTGCCGGGCGGCCTGCTGCTTGGCGAGGGCGGCGGCTTGGGCCTCGGTGGGTGCGGGCCGGAAGGCGACGGCCTCGGCGGTGAGCTGGGTGATCCACTCGGTGTCTTCGTGGCGGACGCGGACGCCGCTGGCGAGGGGGATGCTCTGGGTGAGCGGTTCGCCATCGACGAGGGTGCCGCCGGTGAGGCCGCGTTCGATGAGCCAGACTTCCTGATCTTTGCGGACCTTAGCAACGGCTCGGAACTCGGTGGGTCCGCAGAGCTCGAAGCCGTCGGTGCTCTGGGCGAGGCCCGCGGGGGCGGCCTGTTCGGCGGTGAGCTCGCCGTCGGCGTTCAGGATTCGGATGAGGTCGGCCATGTCGGCGTGCTTGCGTGTGTGTGCGGGGGCTGTGGTGGGAGGTCAGAGCTTGTCGGACGCGGTCACGGTGATGGGCTCGGGAACGATGCCCGGCTTGATCTCGATGGTTAGAAATTGGTCGCGGTAGCCGCGGCGCCAGCCCTTGATGGTGTACGTGCCGGGCTTGACCATGAGCGTCTGGGTCTTGAAGGGTTTGTACTGCCCAACCTTGTAGAAGTCGATGTTGGTGCGGCCGTCGGAGTTGATGGTGACCTCGACGGGCTTGTTGAGCTCGGCGAGCGCGGTCTGGGCTTTCTTGAGCAGCTCGCCGGCCCGGGGGTCGCAGGGCACCAGCTTGACGGCTTCCTGGAGTTCCTTAACAGCGAGCTCGACTTCTTCGATTGACACAAGCGTGAGACGGTCCGCGGCGGTCTTGCGGAACTCGGCGGCGGTGGCCGCGTTTTTGATGCCGAGAGCGGCCCGCAGCCGGCCCTGTACGGCTTCGGCCCGGCCTTTCTGGATCAGCAGGGCTTCGGTGTAGAGGTCGAACGCCTTCTGGTAATCGCAGTTCCGTTCGGCCTGCGCCGCATCAAAGACGAATTGGGCAACCTTCTGCTCCTCCAGGGCGAGCTCGGCTCTCCGGATCAGCGGCGGGATCGCGGGGTGGTTCGGGCGCAGCGCCTGGGCGTCTTTGAAGAGCTCGATCGCATCGGCGAAACGCCCCGCTTCCAAGGCGGCTTCGGCGGCGGCGAGGCGGTCTTCGAAGGCCGTGTCATTCACTCGCTGGATGAGCCGCTTTTCCGCGGCTTGGGCCCGGGGGCTGTGGGGGTCGATCTTCAGGGCCTTGGCGATCTCGACCTGGGCCAGAGCAAACTCACGACGGTCTTCAAGGGCCTGTGCCTTGCGGAGGCTCTGAACGAGGATGTCGATGGTCTGGGCACGGCCGAGCATGAAGCGGGCGTCGGCGTCGTTGCGATCGACGTCGAGGATATCGGTGAAGGCTTTGACCGCGACGGCCTTGTCGCCTTCTTCCATCGCCTTGGCCCCGGTCTCGCGGAAGCCGACGATCCGCTGTCGCTGGGCTGCGACCACCGTCTTGAGGGTTTCGGTGCCGGCGTTGAACGACTCGATGGCGGTGGCGAAGTCGGCTTTTTCGATCGCTTCGGCGGCGGTATCCCGGGCCTTGGAGGCTTCGAGGAAGGCGTCGCGCTCGTACTTGATGCTGTTTAGGCTGTTGGCTTCGCGGAGGGCCTCGGTATAGGCGGTGGTGGCGGTTTTGAGATCGGGCAGTCGGGTCTTGCTGTCGGCGAGGCGGGCGGCCCGTTCGACGACCGACTCGTAGTTGGCGGCGGCCCGGTCGGTGTTGCCGCTGTCCTCGAAGCTCTGGGCGTCGTCGAGGTCGACCTGGAGGCTGCCGAAGAGCTGCTGGAGTGCGGGGTGCTGGAGGTCGCTGGCGAGCTTGCCGGCCTCGGCCACGGCTTGCTGGGCCTTGGTGCGCAGTTCGGTGAGGTCACGCTGGGGCTGCGGCGCGGCGGCGGGTTCGCCGCCTGCCGATGACGACGAGGGCTCGGGTGCTGTAGACGGTTCGGTTTGATTCGGGGTTGTTGTGGATCCGGCGTTTGGATCGGATGACGCTTCGGCGTCCTGGCGTTCGGTGGTCTCGACATCGCTGGCATCGCGCGAGGCTGAGGTGCTGTTATTGCCCGAGACCATGATGAACCCGAGCCAGGCCGCGAGCATGCACCCCAGGATGGCGAGGGTGACCAGCACCATGGGGTGGATGCGTCCGGATTGGTGGGGTGTTCGCGTCATGGCTTTGGGGTTTAATGAAGGTAAGTAAACGGGGGACCAGATGTCTGGCCCCCCGTCACGGGTGGTTGGCAGGGGGTCGGTCAGGACCCGTTGTTGATCGCTCGGGCGTGAGCGACCCGGGGGACGACCGGGGAGTTAAAGGCTTCGGCGGGGGCATCCTCGGGGACGTCGAAGCCGGTCTCTTTGGCGTAGATCTCGCGGAGCAGGCCGCGGACCTGGGTGAACTGCTCATCGACCTTGCCGGAGAAGGTGAGGGTTCTCTCACCGATCTGCACGGTGATGGGCTCGACATAGGTGGCGAAGGCGTTGCCGAGATCGGTCATCCGTTCGGCGGTTGCTTCGACGAGCTTTTCCTTTTCCTTGGCGGCCTGGAAGACGCGTCGGAAGTTCTCATCCAGGTTGCCGGGGTCGAGCGTGATCCGCCCGTCTTCGCCGATGTCGACCATCTCGATCAGGATGGCGGCAGCAATGACCGCCTTTTCTTCGGTGTTGTCGCCGAGGAAGATGGCGAGGATGGCCTTGAGCCCGAACTGGGCGGTAGCGAGCATCTTGGCATCGGAGATCTCTTTCTTGACATCGTTGTAGTACTCGACAGCCTCGCGGTTGTCACGACGCCAGTAGAAATAAGGCATCTGCACGGTGTCGTGCCCGCCGCTGTAATAGGCCGCAAAGCGCTCGAGGGCCTGCTGCTCGTTGGCACGCACCTGACGGATGCGCTGGAAGTTGGGATCAGCGTCGCTGGGGAGCGAGCCGGGCGACAGCGACGCACCGGGGGTCTGCTTGCCCGCCAGGATGTAACGCTCCTGCGGGAACGCGGCTGGGGACATGTCGGAGGCGTACCGGAGCGTGGTGACCTGGGTGATCTGATCGAAGGCCTCGGGGCTTGCGGGGGTGGCGCCTTCGATCTCTTTGGTGATGACGTCGAAGACGAAGGCGTACGGGTCGGTATCCATCTGATCATTGCCCTGCGCATCCTTCTGCAGGATGAACGACGAGGACGCGATCGGGCGGGTCCGGAACTGCTCGCGCTCGAGCCAGACTTCCTGACGCGAGTCGGTCACGGTGACCAGCAGCTCAACGTCGTGGCCGTTGGACCGGACCACACGGGTCGCCACGATGAGGTCGAAGTGCTCGGTCTCGTCGGGCACGACCTTGACGTCGCTGAAGTAGGGCGACTCGGCGATACGGTTCTTAAGCAGCTCGGCCAGGTAGTAGCTTTCGGCGCGACGGATGCTCTCGTGAACCCGGCCGGGGTCTTGCAAGACCTGCGGCTCACCGGGGCTGGGCTGAGCACTCGCGGGCTGGGTGCTCTGCGTCTGTGCGGCCATCGCTTGTTGCTGTGCCTCGGCCGCAGTGATTGACACGCTTTCGGGGTCGTAGTCAAAGAGCAGGACGCCGACGCTGAGCGGCGCCGCGTCGGCCGGGGCGACCGCGGGGGGTGGCGGCACACGGTCTTTGACGTATGGCGCACTCTTGCAGCCGGTCAGGCCGATGACCAGGGTCAGACAAAGGACGGATGAAAGGGACTTGGCGGGGTTCATGGCTCTCCTCGATCGAACGGGTTCCTCTGAGGAACCGGGGTTGGGGTTGGGTGTTAAGGGTGTGGCGTGAGTCGGGACAAAGGTCAGGGCAGGATCGGATCGTTACGGATCAGCTGGCCGCGGGCGGGTCGAGCTTGTCGGCCTGATCATTAAGGATCTTCTTCATCGCCGGATCGGTCTCCTTGGCAGCCTGCTCGCGGAGGATCCGGGCCTGTTCCTTGTTGTTGTTGGTCTCCGAACGCCGGGCGTCGGGGTTCGGAGCATGGACCGGCCGACGGTTGGCATTCCCGGCCGCCTGACCACCGGCTGTGGTTTGGCGATGGGCATTGCGTTGGGCATAGCCGGGAGGAGGCGGCGGCGGATTCCCGCCGTCGAGCACCCCGGTGTCGTAGGCCGCCATCCACTGGTCGTAGACCGAGTCGAGCTTGGCGTTGGTCTCCCGTGAGACCTCTTGCACATGCTTCAGGTAGGCCTGGCGAGCCGTGGGGTCGGCGATGTCCTTTTTGAACTGCTCGATGTTCTCTTTTTCCTCCTCAAGGATGATGCCGAACTCTTTCAGCTGCCTTGATAAGTCGTCCTGCGGTGAACTTTCTCGCTCGCGGACCCTGTCGAGCTGGGCCTGGTTCGGCCCGAGGTCGAAGTTGGGGTTGTCGGTCTTTTTCGCCAGCTGTCGCCGATAGCCCTCAAGCTCACGCTGAAGGTTGGCAAAGCTGACCACGTTGCGGCTCCGCAAGTCGGCAAGCTCATCGCGGGCCTCTTCGAGGTCGTCAAGCAGCCGGACAAGCTGCACCGGCCGTTTGCCGGGCGTCTGGTCTTTGATGGTCTGGATCCGGGTCTCCAGCTCGTAGTGCTGCTGATCGACGAGCAGCGTCGCCCGCCGGACCTCCTGGAGCTCGGCCTTGAGCCGTTCATACTCTTGAACTTCAAAAGCCGTCTGCTGTTCTTCGGGGGTGAGGGCCGCTGCCCCGGCCGGGCTGACGGCTTCAGACGCCTGAGTGTCCGCGTCATGAGGAGCGACCGGGTCCGGCTCGGTCTGAGCCAGTGCTCCACAACCGATCCCCTGCATCAGGCAGAGGGCGAGTGCTGCTACATTTTTCATCACAGTGTCCATCCACATCCTGGGCCGTAGGTTAAACGCAGGCCGAAGCGACGCAGAACGCCGCTTGCATCCCCCACGTAGACGGTTGCACTTCCGGAAAAATTACGTGCATATCCCCATTTTCGCATGATAAAGCCTTCTGTGAAATATACCAGCAAGCCCGTTCGAGGCGAGTTTTTACGACGCTGATCATCGCTGATCCGCAGGACAAGCACGCAAGCCGGTTTTAAGCGAGACCTTCCGTCAAAACAGCGCAGCAGCGAAGTGCTACATTCCAAATCGCAAGACATCACACCCAAGCTGCACAGACGGCATGCCATGCATCGTGCCGCTACCGCGGTCCCAACTGTCCGCAATACGCCACGTGATCCACTCCCGTGAAGACGCCTCTCCCCGACCCGTCCCGACCCTTTGTCTTCACCGCCTTCGAGCCCTCCGGCGACCTGCTCGCCGCACGCCTCATCACCGAACTCAAAGCCCGCGAACCCGACCGCCCCGTCCTCGGCCTCGGCGGCGAGCACATGCAGGCCGCCGGCGCGACCCTCATCGCCAACTCCACGCAACACCCCGCCATGCTCCTCGGGGCCCTCAGCCAGATCGCCTGGCACCGCGGCCTGATGAAACAGCTCCGCCAAACACTGGCCGACCAGAACCCGCTCGCCTTCATCCCCACCGACAGCCCCGCGGGCAACTGGGCCGTCTGCAAGATCGCCCGCAAGCACCACCCCACCGCTGTCATCACCCATCTGGTCATGCCGCAGCTCTGGGCCTGGGCCGCCTGGCGCATCCGCCGACTCCGCCGGCTCACCGACCACGTTATGTGCATGCTGCCCTTCGAGCCCGACTGGCTCAAACAGCGCGGCGTCGCCGGCACCTTCATCGGGCACCCGATGTTCGACCCCCCGCCCCCCACCACCCCTCCCGAACAGCTATCAACTACAGCCTGCCCGAAGCTCGCCCTGATGCCCGGCTCCCGTGCCGCCGAACTCAGCCGCAACCTCCCGGTCATGCTTGAGACCGTCCGGCTGCTCGCCCCCGATCACCCCGACCTCACTATCGCTATCGCCGCCCGCACCCCGCAAGACGCCGACCGCATCAATCAGCTCATCCAACACCACCCCGCCCCACCCGCCCCGCCGACGCCCACCCCGATCGTCATCGCGGAACAAACCGAAGCCGTCATCGACTGGGCCGACGCCGTCCTGGTCACCTCCGGCACCGCAACGCTCCAACTCACCGCCCGCCGAAAACCCATGGTCACCGTCTTCGTCCACAGCCCCTGGCAGTGGCAGATCGGGCGACACCTCATCAGCACCCGCACCTTCACCCTGCCCAACCTCATCAGCGAGCACGCCGAGTCGCAGCGCATCATCCCCGAGTTCGTGCCCCACTTCGGCGACCCCGCTCCCCTCGCCGACGCCCTGCGTCCCCTGCTCAGCCCGAGCCCCGAACGCAATGCCCAACTCGCGGCATTCGACCGCCTCGCAGAACCCTTCACCGCCCGGCACTTCGCCCCCGACGCCGCCGACGTCCTCCATCGCGTCATCACCGATCTAGCCCAGCGTCACGACACCCCCGCAAGTCAAACCGTGTAGCGGCAGACGCGAAGCGTCCCGTTCAGTCAACCCACACACCAACCCCCCCTAAAAAAACGGGGCTTGGCCAGTATCACTGACCAAGCCCCGTCGCCGGTCGGGACACGCCCGACGCATCTGACCTCGGCGGCCCACCTCAGCTCCGGGGAGACATCCGGGTGCTGAAGCCGCTCGTCGGCCCGTCCCCACAGGCTTCAGAGCTTCTTGCCGTACCTCTCCCGTACGGCCGGCCTGCCAAGATGTCCGGTCGGCCCCCACGGCCTCCCGGTTTCTCCCCCACCATCCCCACCCGCTTCTTTCTCCCCCGTTCTCTCCCTCCGCCTTCTTCCCCCCCAACATGACGAAGCAAGCGGCTGGTCAATCGCGGACGGAAGAGCATTTGCAAGACAGACACCACACCCCACACCACCTCAGAAAAAAGCAGCGCTCAATTCTGGAAACCTTGTTGACAGCACATCAGGCCCGATTCGGAATCAAAAAAACTGTGTTCGCACGGCCTATCTGACAAGCAGCTGCCCACCAAACAGGCGTAATTTGAACCCGTTGCCCAATATCACGACGCCATGACTCGCCACACAGTGGCCACGCCAAACCTGCTACTCGGCCCCGTCATCATCGAGCTCAGACACCGCCCGCGAGGTCTCGGTCAACGCCAGCAACGCCATCGCGGTTGCCTCCGAGGTAACCGTCGTGTCCCACAGGTTCCGCCGCACGCCCCCCGCCGTCGCTCGGTGATCGATCGCCATGAACAGCCCCGCGCCCTTCAGCGTGAGGTTGTCCAGGAAACGCCCCGCCAACCCGAGCGCGAGCAGCGGGGCTTGACGCTGATTGGCCGGCACCACCCCCGTGTTCCGCAGCGCCGCCGCGATGAACAGCACGCTCACGGACGACCGCCACCCCGGATCAGGTGCCGCATCAAACGCGGGCTGCTCAAACAAGAACCCGCCCAGCACATCGCTCGGCCCGAGCATCGGCGGCACCGTGATCTGGTGCTCGTTCACCAGCGGGTCCAGCACCGCCGCCAACTCCGTCAGCCGAAGCCCCCGCCCCGCATCCTCATCACCCACCACCCCCACCGCGTTCTCCGCCAGCATCAGCCACGGCGCCGCCTGCACATCCGCCCGCACCGCCAGCCGCTGCCGCGCCCGCTCCAGCCCCCGCTGTACCGCAGCCGCCAACCCCATCCGCTCCTCTTCACCAGACGTCCGCTGCCGCCAAGAGGACAACGCCGCCAGGAACAACGCCGCGCTCGCCTGACTCGCCTCCTTCTCCCGGCCAGGCCGAGTCACAAACGACCCGTCCGGCCGCTGCAGCCCCACCAGATGCCCCGCCAGCTGGTCCGCCAACCCCACCGCCTCCGCATCCTCCAACACCCCCGGGCTCTCCGACAACGCCAACAACGCCAGCGCCGCCACCGCCCCACCCGCCTTGCCCGCCCCGCCACGCTCCGCCCCTTCCTCTGCTTCAACCGCTTCGCCAAACACCGCTGCCGCCAGCCGTGCCCCAATCACTCGCGCCTGCTCCGCATATTCCGCCACCCGCGGGTCCGCCTGGATCTCCGGATCGCCTGGCCGTTGCTTCGCCCGACGCTCCGCGATCCGACGCTCCAGCTCCGCCGCAAACCGCGCCAACGCCAACCCCGTTAAGCCCGCCGCCTGATCGCTGCTAAAACCAGGCACATACTTAGCCGTGTGCGGCTGATACGGCCCATACACCCGGCCATCAAACAGCGTCCGGTCCGACAACTGCTCCGCCAGGAGGTCGCACAACAGCTGCATCTCGGCCATCCCCAGCAAGCCCCCCGACCCCGCCGGGTTCCCCCGCACCAGCGCCGCCGGCCGACGGTCCCGTCTCGGCCGAACCACATGCACCACCTCAAACCGCGACAACGCCGGACCACCCGGCAGTGCGACATCCACCAGATCCCGGTCCTCCAAACCCTGCCCGTGCAATAGCCGACGGAATTGCCGCAGCGGCGTCATCCCCAGACTCAGCCCCGTCGCCGGCCATTCATAAGACGCCGCCTCTGCCAGCCCACCCACACCCTTCAACCGAAGCCCGTGATACGCCGCCGCGTACCGCTCCAGCAGCACACCCGGCGGGTCCTCCGCATTCAGCACAATCCGCTGCGGCCGATACCCCACCTGCACATCCACCAGCACCCGCGACGCGATCCGCCTGAAGTCCGCCATCTCCCCGACATCCCCCTCCCGCGCGAGCTGTCGGCGGAACCGGGCGTCCTCCATCTGACGCCGGGCGTGGTTGATCGCCACCGCGGTCGCCTCCTGCAGCAACGGCTCGAGCTCCACCGGACGCTCCGGGTCCTCCTCCGCCGCGTCCCACTCCAGCACATACGCATCGCCCATCCCCACCAGCAACGCCCGGTCCCGCAGCGTCACCCGCACCCCCACCAGCCCCGGCACCGCCGACCGCACCGCCGGCAGCTCCCCCACCGCCCCCGCCACCACCCACGCCTCCACCGTCCGGTGGGCGATCAGCCCCATGTCCGTGCCCGGCTGCACCACCACCGCCTGCCCCACCCCGGTGCCCCCCCAAAATAGACGCCCCAGCACCCAGGCCCACATCGCTCGACTACTCCGCGTGTCGCTTATCGGCATCAGCCCGCACCACCGCCACAACCCGAAAACCCCGAACACTAAACGCAACGTGCTTTCGATATTCAACTTACGCCTTTCTTGACGTCGTCCGGGACCGGCCATTGACACGGGAGGTATGGTATCCACAACGCTTTATCGGAATGGAGCCCACCATGTTCGCCATGTTCAAACTCAGCCCGCAGCAGCTCGCCAACCGCAAGAAGCTGCTGGTCCTCGCGGCCCTCACCTTCCTCGCCCTCTGCTAGGCGGTCCTCCGCCCTCGTAGCGTCGCCGGTCGCGGCGACCCGCCCCAGCCCAAACCGCCTCACCCTCCCCCCAACACCTGCCCCCGCAGGTCATCCAAAACCCGCATATTCCCCACCGTGTCCGACGCCGTCACCGGCATAGACAAAGCCCCACCGCTCCGCACCGCCACCGCGAACACGTCCGCCTCTTGCCCGAACAACGGCGAAGGCGCCTTCACTTTGTACACCCCCGGCTTCGGCGGCTTCCCACCCCCGTCCATCTTCGGCGGCGTCTGCCCCTTAAACACATACTCCCCCCCCGACGCCGGCGGCTTCCACGGCACCGGCACCACCAGATAACCCGTCGTCCCGCACAGCATCGCCGCGTTGTCCGCCTGCACCGTCATCCCGCACGCAAACTGCGCGGTGATCGCCCGCTCCCCCTCCCCAAACCGCATCACCCCCGACGCATACTCATCCACCCCCGTCCCCGCGTGCACCTTCCCCACCCCGTGCACCACCGCCGGCTCCGCCGACCCCTCCAACCCCAAACCCACCCCGGCCATAAACCGGCTGAAGTTCACGCAGTAACACCCGATGTCCATCAGCGCCCCGCCCGCCAGCTCCTTCACAAACCGGATGTTCCCCGTGTCCGGCGTCGTCGCGTAACAAAAGCTCGACCGGATCATCCGCAGCTCCCCGATCAGCCCGGACCGCACCCGCTCCGCCACCGCGTCCATCAACGGGTGACACCGGTACATGAATGCCTCCATCAGCCGACACCCCGTCTGCTCCGCCACCGCGAACATCGCCTCGGCCTCCGCCGCGTCCACCGCCATCGGCTTCTCGCACAACACGTGCTTCCCCGCCCGCAACGCCTTCTCCGTCCACTCCCGGTGCCCCGCGTTCGGCAGCGACACATACACGCCCTCCACCGACGCATCCGCCAAGAGTTCTTCATAAGACCCGTATGACACAGGCACGCCGTTCGCCGCCGCAAATGCCGACGCCCGCTCCGCATCCCGCGACGCCACCGCCACCACTTCACTGCTTTGCGACCCCTTCACCCCCTCCGTGAACTGCCGCGCAATGTTCCCCGTCCCCAACACCCCGAACCGAAACCGCTCACCTGCAGATGTCTCATTCATCCCCGTACGATAACGCCATCCCACTCACTCTTTTAAGCCCTGCGATACCCCTCATGAAACACCTCTCCCTCCCGCTCACCCTCGCCCTGCTCTTCATCACTCACGCGCACGCCCACCCCCACCCCGACCATCAGGGCCACAACCACCGCACCCCCACCGGCATCACCCACACCCCCCTCGAAACCTTCGCCAAAGGCTTCCGCTTCACCGAAGGCCCCGCCCTCGCCCCCGACGGCTCCATCTACTTCTCCGACATCCCCAACCAGCGCATCCACCGCTACGACCCCGCCACGAATCAAACCACCGTCGCCCTCGAAAACACCGGCCGAGCCAACGGCCTCATGATCCGAGGCAACCAGCTCTTCGCCTGCCGCGGCGGGGCCAAAGCCGTCTCTTCCTGGACCATCGATCCCGACACACACGCCCTAACCCAACCCCACGCTTCGGTCACCCAATTCACCACCCTCATCGCCGACAGTCAGGCCGCCCCGTTCAACGGCCCCAACGATCTCGCCGTCGACGCCAACGGCGGCATCTATTTCACAGACCCCGCCTACGGCAACAAGGTCGATCCCGCCGTCCGCACCGAGGGCATCCACTACATCGCGCCCGGCACGCTGACCGGCCAAACCACCGCACCCGCCACCCGGCTCATCACCACCCTCAAACGCCCCAACGGCATCGCCCTCTCCCCCGACGGCAACACCCTCTACGTCGCCGACAACCACGCCGCCACCATCCACGCCTACCCCGTCCTCGCCCCCGGCAAGCTCGGCCCCGGCAAGCTCTTCCTCGACCTCGCCCCCCTCGGCAAGCGCTTTGCCACCCCCGACCACAAACGCACCGGCGGCAACCCCGACGGCATGGCCGTCGATTCGCAAGGCAACCTCTACATCACGATGTTCAGCCAGGGCGTCGTCGTCGTCACCCCCTCCGCCCCCCACCCCCAAGTCCTCGGCTTCATCGACTCCGGCTTCCAGACCACCAACTGCACCTTCGCCGCCGATGGCAAAACCCTCTACATCACCGCCAACAAGTCCCTCCTCCGCACCACGGTCACCCTCACCCACTAGGCTCCATCGTCAGGCCTATTTCCATGTGTAGCGGGCGGCACGAAGTGCCCCGCTCGTGGATCGTGCTCAGAAGCGGGCCCCTTCGGGGCAGCCGCTACACCTGAAGCGTGGCGGCTCTCGCCGCTAACTGCTCTGCCCCCATCAACACCCGCGCCTTCTCCGCCAAGAAGCTGTTCACCGACTTCTCATGCGACAGGTTGATCAGGTGACGCCCATCCGACAACACCTCATCGACCCCATGCCGCGGGCATGGGATCACCCAGTCCTGCCGGCCGTGGATTCGGAACACCGGCATCGACGCGTCCAGGTGCTCCGACCCCGTCCAGTCCCGAAGCGCCCCGCCGCCCCAATCCAGCAGATCGACATCCACCCGTGCCGCCACGTTACGCAGCAGCTTCGTGTCGTCATCCCCTAGCCCATCCAGCTTTGCGAACGGCAACGCCAACGCCTTGAGCGTCAGCCCCCACGCCGACCGCGGCACCGCCGACCCGATCCGCTGTGCCAACAGCGTCCGAGCTGACACCTCCTCCGGCGACACACACCCCGCGATCAACACCACCCCCTTGGCCCCGACCACCCCCGCCATATCCAACGCGATCATCCCCCCAAACGACACCCCACCCAACAGCACCGGCTCACCTGGTGCTTCCTGATCCAACTGCTCCCGGATCGCCGCACCCCAACGCAACGCATACTCCGCCACTGAGTCGTTCACGTCCGGCTCCACCCATTCCGGCACGATCAGCCGATCCCCAAACGCCCGACGCTGCGGCTCAAACAACCCCGCGTCCGCCCCCAGCCCCGGCAACAACACGATCTTCCCCGGCCCCTGATACTCCAGACTGTTCAACTCGGGCCGCATCACACCATCCTAAACCAATCACACACCAGGCCAGCCCGCTTCAGCGGGATGGCATCTTCCAGCCCCTCACTCCGCCGGCTGCGTCGCTGCCGGCATCACCCCTTCGATCTCTTCTTCCGCCTCAGCTTCCGGCGACACCACCTCCAACAACTCCACCTCCATCACCAGCACCTCGTTCGGCGCGATGCCCAACCCCTGCTGACCCGCCGGCCCGAACGCCAGGTCCGGCGGCAGGAACAGCGTATACGTCGAACCCGCAGACATCAGCCGAAGCCCCTCACCCCAACCCCCTAGCGGCGTCTGATCCACAGACAGCTCCGTCGGCTGCCCACGGTCCCGGCTGTTCAGGAACGGTCGTTCGCCTGGACGCGACATCGTGAAGTGCAGCCGAACCGTGTCCCCGTCCGTCGGCTTCGCCCCCTCGCCCGTCTGCAACACCCGGTACTGCAGCCCCGACTCGGTCACAACCACCCCGTCCTCCGCCGCGTTGGCGGTCAGGAACGCCTCCGCCTGCGCCGCGTTCTCGTTGGCCACCCGCTCGATCGCCTGCTGCTGCAGCTCCGCCGCCCGCTGCCGTGTGAACAGGTCCAGCTCGGACTGCGCCTGCTCCATCTGCTGATCATCCAGCAGCGGCTCACCCTCCACCGCAGGCTGCGTCGCCGCACCCCCGCCAGCCGCCTCGAACCCCGCCGGGTCGAACGCCGCGTCGGCGACGCCTTTCGCAAACGCCTCTTGATCGAAATCGATGCCATAGGTCTTGAAAGACCGTGCCATCTGACGGCCCAGCACGTAGCTCGACCGCGCTTCGAACCGCTCAAACCCCGGCACCTCGTGCACCGGCACAGGCACCGCTGCGGGCTGCGTCGCCGGTGCTGCGTCCGCCGCGTGATCGTCCGCCCAGGTCGAACCGGCAAGCCCCGTCATCACGACCCCACCCCAAACAACGCCCAACGTCCGGCCAGATGTCATCGCAAACCTCATGTACGTAGTCCTGTCTTCTTAATAACCAGCGGGCCGCGGATGATACGGCAAAACCCATCCGTCAGATCGTCAAACACCGCGACACTCACCGGCAGCCTGCCCGTCGAACCCCATGCCATCCCCACCCCATCGCGTTCAACGCCCCGCCTATCATCCGGCTATGCCCAAATTCACCATCGCTATCGGCGCTCTGCTTGTCGTCCTCGGACCGGCTGCCTACTTCATCAGCGGCATGAGCAGCTTCACCGCCAATCTCCCCGCCTTCTTCGGCATCCTGTTGGTCATCTGCGGTGCCCTCGCCCTCAAACCTGCCCTCACCAAGCACGCGATGCACGCCGCCGCTGTCGTCGCACTCCTCGGTGTGATCGGCGGACTCGGCATGGCCATCCCCGGCAGCATCAAGTGGATTGCCAACGGCGAACATGCCCGGCCCCTCGCCGTCATCGTGCAATGGCTGCTCGGCGTACCCAGCCTGATCCTCCTGATCGCCTGCATCCGCTCGTTCATCGCCGTCCGCAAACAGCGGCAAGCCGAGCAGTCCGCTCAACCCGCTGCGAACTGATTGTCGGGAACCCCCACCCGTGAACCAACCCTCCCCCGATCCGTCACCCAGCCCGACCGGCTACGCCCGGCCCGAAGCCGTCGCTGCGCTCACCGACGCCCTGCCCAGCCTCGACACCACCGAAGGCCTCCTCCAAGCCGCCGTCGCCGTCGCTTATCACATCGAACCCGACCGCGATGAGGCCGACGCCCAACAACTCACCGAACACCTCGACGACATCATCGAGTCGGTCCTGATGAACACGCAGTCCGGAGACCGCCAAGCCACCCTCGCCCACGCGCACGAACGCCTTTTCAACGAACTGCATCTCAGCGGGGCCCGCGACGACTACGACCACCCGAACCACTCGTCGATCTTCCACGTGATGGACCACCATGCCGGGCTGCCCATCCTGCTGGTGCTGTTCTATAAGGCGGTGCTCGAGCCGCTCGGCGTGCCGACCGTCGGCATCAACGCACCGGGCCACTTCCTCGCCGGCGTCTGCGAGACCGATGACGCCGGCGCCCACGCCAACGACCCGCACGCCTTCACGCTCATCGATGTCTTCAACGGCGGCCGACTCCTCTCGCGCAGCGAAGCCATCGATCACCTCACCGCCAGCCTCGACCTCCACCCCGGCGTCGGGCACGGCGGCCTCATCGGCAACCCACTCCCCACCGCCTCCCACCACGACTGGCTGCTCCGTATCCTCCGCAACCTCTCCCACAGCTACCACGCCCGGCAGCAACCGCAAGACGTCCTCGCCATCGCCGAGCTCCAGCAACTCGTCGACGCCCACCTTTAACCCGCACCTCTTACCCGCCATGCCCAACGCCTCGCCCCGCATCGCACTCGTCGGCCACTGCGGCTTCGACTCCGGCTCGCTCACCCGGCTGGTCCGCTCCACCTTCCCCGATGCCGACGTCACCGCCGTCAACCAACAAGACGACCTCACCCCGTCCGCCGACGACGCCCCCAGCTTCGACCTACTCCTGGTCAACCGCGTGCTCGACGGCCGCTTCGACGCCGACACCGGGATCGACCTGATCCGCAGCGTCTGCCCCCACACCCCGGCCCTGCTGATCTCCAACTTCCCCGAAGCGCAGGCCGATGCCGAAGAGGCCGGCGCCCACCCCGGCTTCGGTAAGTCCGACTTGCACAAACCCCTCGCCGCCGACCGCCTCCGCGACGCCCTGGGCCAAGCGTAAGCCGAGAAAATAAAGCGATTAGCGCGGATTCCCAAAGCGTTTAGCGGGAGACGCGAAGCGTCCCGCTCCGAAACCGCGGGCACCTTCGGTGCACCCGGTACACGCGAACGAAACACGCGCTAATCGCTGTTTTTCGCCGCAACGCGACGCGTCGCCAGCCGTGCCTCCACACCGTCAATCGACTCGGGGATACCACCACAGACGATCATCGCCCCCACCCCGCACGCGCAAGAACAGAGGCGTCCGAGAAGGACGCCTCTGTGCGTTTGCAGGGCTGGCGGGGGAGGGGTCGGCCGGGCCCGCCAATTCGGAGCGGCGGGCAAAGCCATGGGCCGGCGTCGGCCGACCCGATCGGGTTACTTCCGCTTCGTGGCCTTCTTCTTGGTGGCCTTCTTCTTCGCCACCTTCTTCTTGGCGACCTTCTTCTTAGCAACCTTCTTCTTGGCCACCTTTTTCTTAGCGACCTTCTTCTTCGCCACCTTCTTCTTGGCGACCTTCTTTTTAGCAACCTTCTTCTTGGCTACCTTTTTCTTAGCGACCTTCTTCTTGGCCACCTTCTTCTTAGCGACCTTCTTCTTGGCGACCTTCTTCTTGGCGACCTTCTTCTTGGCGACCTTCTTGGTCACCGGCTTCTTCTTGGCGACCTTTTTCTTGGTCACCTTCTTCTTCGTTGCCTTCTTCTTTGCCATGGCGTGTCAGTCCTTTCGTGTTGCCCTGCAAGGCGTGTGTGCAATGTAACGGCGTTAACGAACAAGCGTCAACGAAAAAGCACACGGCGTTCATCGTCACGATGCGCCGCACAACTTGAAAGCCGATCACTCCACACCCCAGCACCCACTCTCCACGCAACACACCACAGCCTCAACACACCGCTTTAACCACCCGCGATCATGCCTCGTGACGACCACGCACCCACACAATCATTGCCGCGTACCCCACGCCAAAGCACACCACCAACGCCACACCCGCCCACAAGGACTGGAACATAAAAACACTGCAAAACACAGCCAATCCGGGGATCAGCAACGCAAAACGCTGCGCGAGGTTCGGCTTCACTTCACGCGGCGCCGCCGCCTCACGCTCGACCAGATGAACGACCCGCGGGTACATCGCAATCACGCCCATCACCGCGATGCCATAGAAGTAAGGATTGGTCAGGAACGACGGCATTGCGGCATGATAAGCCCACCGCATCGCTCCGTTTTTTTTCACACCCCACACCCACGCTCACCCAAGCACCACCACACCGCACGCCATCACGCGCCTACCGTCGCGACCACACGTTGTACTTCACGATGCACCACACCGCCCGCACCCCGTCCTTCCACCCGATCTTCTTCCCCTCTTCATAGGTCCGCCCCGCGTACGAGATCCCCACCTCGTAGATGCGGACGCCCGACAGCCGTGCGAGCTTGGCCGTCACCTCCGGCTCAAACCCGAACCGGTCTTCCTTCAGGCTCACCCCCTGGATCAGCTCCCGCTTGAAGACCTTGTAGCACGTCTCCATATCCGTCAGGTTCAGGTTCGTGAACATGTTCGACAGCAGCGTCAGGAACCGGTTACCCATCGAGTGCCAGAAGTACAGCACCCGGTGACACTCGCCCCCCGCAAACCGTGACCCATACACCACATCTGCTTTGCCCTCGAGGATCGGCTCGATCAGCTTCGGGTACTCCTGCGGGTCGTACTCCAGGTCCGCGTCCTGAATAAGCACCAGGTCGCCCGTCGCCCCCTGGATCCCCGTCCGCAGCGCCGCCCCCTTGCCTCGGTTCACCTCGTGAAAGAACGCCGAGATGTCCCCGCTTTCTTCTGCCAGCTCCCGCATGATCGCCGCGCTGCTGTCCTTCGAGCAGTCGTCCACCAGCACCAACTCCATATCCAACGGGACCGACCGCACCCGCTCCACCACCTCGCGCAGCGTCTTCTCTTCGTTGTAAACCGGAATGATTACCGAGATTCGCATGCGTACCGCTCCCTCAAAATCAACCCCACGCAGGCCTTACTGCCGAACCATACCCGCGCCCACGCCATCCGCAAGCTCAATCCACTGACGTTTCACCACCCCCGCTCGCCCCGCCTAACTCACCCGCATCACCCCCCTCACTCTCCACCACAATCGGGATCAGCCGACCCCGCAGCTCCGCCGGCGTCCGCGGGTCGTACCGACGGATCAGATTCACCGCCCGCCGATCCCGCTCACCCACCACCTCCGCCTCGTCCATCTCCCCGTACGCCACCCGGTACGACTCCCGGAAGAACATCGCCCGTTCCGAGTACCCCGTCCCCAGATAGGTCAGGTACACGCTCCGCCCGATCGCCCCCGCCCCCAACAGGCCGTACACCACCAGGTACGCCGCCAACCCATAACACACCCACCGCCCTGCTTGACCGCCCGAGCTCGTCGCGTGGTCGCTTGCAACCGCCCCGCCCACCTCATCCCCCTCGCTTGCACCCCCCACCCAACGCCCCACCACCCGCCACTGCAGCGCGAGAATCATCGGAAACAGCGGCAGCCAGAACCGCGTATCGAACGACTGCCAGATCGCCAGGATCCCCGCCGACCCCACCACGTACACATCCGACGCCGTCCACCGCCAGCGCTTCAGCCACAGCCCCCACCCCGCTAACCCGAAGAACACCACCCCCGCCGGGTACACCAGCCACTCGCCGGGCCCCGTCGCCCGCAGCGCCCGCCCCGGCATATTCAGCACCAGCTTCCCCACCTCCTGCAGCCGGAAGTACACCAACCGCCCGATCGGGTGCTCCTCCACCCGAAACCGATACATCAAGTTCTCGAAGTACCGCGACGTCACCACCACGTACACCCCCACCCCGAACACCAACGCCCCCACCAGCACCACCCCCACGAGCCGCAGCCGCTCCCGCCCAATCACCCGCAGCACCCCCCGCACGCCCGGCCAACCGCCCAGCCCCGCCCACACCAACGCCGGCAGCGCCGCCACCGCGATCGTCCGCACCATCACCGCCGCCCCAATCAACACCCCCGCCCCCGCCAACACCCCCAGCTTCCCCCACCACCGACCACGCATCACCGGCCCCCAACGCATCCCCATCGCCCACTCACACAGCAGCAGCGCCCCCACCGTCACCACGAAAAACACCAGCTCTGTGTACAGCATCGGCACGTGCTTCGCCGTCGACCACGACAGCATGAACACACACGCCAGCCCCGCGCTCACCGACACCCCGAACCCGTCCAGACGACGCCAGTACACCCACATCAGCCCCAGCCCCGCCGCCAGGCTCAGCACGTTCACCGCGATGAACCAGTACACATTGTCAAGCCCCAGCGTGATCATCCCCGCCAGCAGCACCGAGTACCCCGCCGGGTGGTTCACGAACCCGTCGTCGTAGAACAGCCCTCGCCCCTCCAGCAGGTTGTGTGTCCGCGCGAAGTACGACAGCGAGTCGTTCATCATCCGCATGTGCCCCGGCACCTGCGCCGCGTACACCAGCAATAACAACACCATCAACCCCAACCACCACCGTTTAGCCCGGTCGCTCGCCACCGGCCCCGCGCCGCTCAACACCTCCGCATTGCTGTCCACCCCCTTAGCACCCGCCCCATCACGCGTCGCATCACTCGCCATCAACCACCTCCTCGACTCCCGGACGCCACAGCACCGCATACGCATCCCGCCCATCGATCCGATCCAGCCGCGTCCCGTTCCGGTCCATCAGCATCCCCAAATACACCGCCTCGTCCAGCCCGGCGTTCCCCCCGCTTGCCGTCAACACCATCCACGCGGCCCCCGGCTCAGCCGCCACCTCCCGTACATCGTCGTCGTACCGCAGCCAATCCCGTCGACCAAAGCTCCCAATGATCAGACAATCCGCCTCGAACGCCAGGTCGGGCTGCAGGTGCTTCACGTAAAAAAGATACGTCCCCGCCGCGGGGTAATGCAGATACACCCGCTGCCCCGACTCCAGCCGATCGTGCACCGCCTCCAGCACCGGCACCACATCGTCCTCAATCACCACCCCACCCCGGTTACCCACCGGCAGCGACAGCACCAACGCCGACGCCACCCCCGCCAACACCGCACCCCCCCACCCACCAACCACCCCACGCAACCACTCCAACCCCACCCCCAGCGCCAGAAACACCGACGGCCCCAGGTACAACGCCAGCCGACCCTGCATCGGGTACAGCTCCGCCATCGCCAACAACCCCGCCAGCAATACCGGCGACACCACCAACACCCCCCGCCAGCCCCATCCCCCGACCGCCTCATCCTTCCGACCCACCACACGCACCCACGCCCAGCACCCCAGCAACGCCAGCCCTAGCACCAGCCCCGGCAACGCCAACCGCGTCGCGTCCTCCACAAACAGCATCACCCGCAGCACAAACTGCCCCGGCTCCACAATCGGCAGCGGCAGAAAACCCCGCGCCCAGAACGACGCCATGTACTCCGCCGTCCCGCTCGCCGCCCGCTGCGGCAACAGCACCCCAACCAGGTGCACCCCCGCCAGCCCCGCACTCAACACCCCCGCCAATACCACCGGTCCCCAATCCCCCCGCCCCTTCCACCCACCCTGCCAGAACCGCACCCCCACCAGCACCATCCCCCCCGCCGCCACCACCACCGGCAGCGACACCGAAAACCACGACCCCACCCCGCCCACCAGCCCCAGCAACACCCCCCACCCCCAACCGCACCGCCGATCCACCACCCGCACCGCCACCGCCAATACCAGCAACGCAAACAACACATCCAGCGTGTAAGGCTTCACCCGCGTCGCCTGCAGCAACCACTCCCCCGAGGCCACAAATCCGAACATCACCACCAGCCCCGCCCAAGGCACACACAACCGCATCACCAGCCACGCGAACACCGGCAGCGACAACACCGCCGCCCCAAACGGCACCAGCCGAAACGACCACTCACTGTTCCCCAACCACGCCGAACACCCCCGCACCGCCACCATGAACCCCCACGGCGCAATCTGGTCCCGCCACAACGGCCCCGCGTAGTCCCACATCCCAAGCTCCAAGATGTTCGTCAGGATCGCAATATCGTCCGAATACAGCGACCCCGCCTTGCCCAGCGCCCGCCCCAGCAACCCCCACCCCCCCAACACCAAAGCCGCAAGCCCCAGCTTTGCCCACATCGGCCAGACCACCCCCCCCGTACCGCCTCCCAACCCCTTCGCCTCCTCCATCCCATCATTTACCATGACCCCAGTATGCAACCAATCGAGCCTCCTGTCGTGACCTCTCCCACAATCGAGCCAAAAACCCAAACGGCAACGCACACCCCCTCCCTCGCCCAGCTCGACCACGACCACGTCTGGCATCCCTTCACCCCCATGCGTCAATGGCGCACCCAAGACCCCCTCGTCATCCAACGCGGCCTCGGCCCCCACCTCTTCGACACCGACGACAACCGCTACATCGACGGCACCTCCTCCCTCTGGTGCAACGTCCACGGCCACAACCACCCCCACCTCAACCACGCCATCACCGAGCAACTCCACCAAGTCGCCCACACCACCATGCTCGGGCTCACCAACCCCCCCGCCACCCAACTCGCCCACCGCCTCATCCAACTCACCGACCAACACCTCCCCCCCACCCCCTCACCCCGGCGTCCGGACTTTAGTCCGGATGCACGCCTCACCAAAGTCTTCTACACCGATGCCGGCGCCACCGCCGTCGAGGTCGCCCTCAAGATGGCCCTCGGCTACCACCACCACACGAGTAACCCGCACCGCGACCGCTTCGTCACGCTCGGCGGTGCCTACCACGGCGACACCGCCGGCGCCATGTCCGTCGGCTACTCCGACCTCTTCCACAACCCCTTCAAGCCCCTGACCTTCGCCGTCTCCGCCCTCCCCCACAACGCCTCGCTCGAACACACCCAAAACGCCCTCCAGCAACTCATCACCCCGAAGCCCACGGATTCCATCCGTGGGCACACCGATCCACAAGACCACGACCTCGCCGCCGTCATCCTCGAGCCCGTCGTCCAGGGCGCCGCCGGCATGATCGTCCAACCCCCCGGCTTCGTCCGCATGGTCCGCGACTTCTGTGACCAACACGACACCCTCCTCATCGCCGACGAGGTCGCCACCGGCTTCGGACGTACCGGCAAACTCTTCGCCTGCGAACACGACGCCGTCACCCCAGACATCCTCTGCCTCGCCAAAGGCCTCACCGCCGGCTACCTCCCCCTCGCCGCCACCCTCACCACCGACCGCATCGCCGCCGCCTTCGAAGGCAACGACGACCCCAACTCCCCCGACTTCCACAAACACCGCACCCTCTACCACGGCCACACCTACACCGGCAACCCCCTCGCCGCCGCCGTCGCCCTCGCCGGCCTCGACCTCTTCGAGCCCGGCCTCCCCAACGTCCCGCAAGACCGCCGCGCAGATTCCCCCCCTGACCTACTCGCACACATCAACCAGTCCGCCGACCTCATCACCCAAAAGCTCGCCCCGCTCCACGACCATCCCCACATCATCGACATCCGCCAAGCCGGCCTCATGGTCGGCATCGAGCTCGCCCCCACGCACACGACCCCCGAGGCCATCCCGCTTCAGCGTGATGGTGCACCTCACCAACCCCACACCACCCCCCCCGCCTCTGGCGCTGCCGCCACCGTCTGCCACCGCCTCCGCGACCGCGGCGTCATCCTCCGCCCCCTCGGCAACGTCCTCGTCCTCATGCCCATCCCCGCCACCCCCCACCATGTCCTCGAAGAACTCCTCAACGCCATCCTTGCCGAGCTCCACGCCCTCAACTAACCCCTTCACCCATGCCCGCACAACCGCCTCCCGCCGGCCAACTCCCGACCGGCCAACGCCTCCTCCCCGTCCCCCGACACGCCCAATTCAGCGACCCCGACTTTTACATCTGGGGCGCATCGATGACCCGCACCCCAGACGGCACCTGCCACCTCCTCTACGCCCGCTGGCCCCGCTCCGCCGGCCACGACGCCTGGGTCACCGAATCCGAAATCGCCCACGCCACCGCCGACGACCCCCTCGGCCCCTACACCCACCAAAGCGTCGTCCTCCCCGCACGCGGCAACGACCACTGGGA
Organism: Planctomycetota bacterium; assembly: GCA_039025195.1. Taxonomy (GTDB): domain Bacteria; phylum Planctomycetota; class Phycisphaerae; order Phycisphaerales; family Phycisphaeraceae; genus JBCCOW01. The sequence continues at coordinate 2,296 of JBCCOW010000035.1, read as the reverse complement.
CGCCCGCTGCACCCACAACCCCACCGTCTGCCACTTCAACGACCAGTACTTCCTCTACTACATGGGCACCTTCGGCGACGACCTCCCCGACCCCCGCGACAAGTACTGGGACCACCGCAACCACCAACGCATCGGCGTCGCCGTCGCCGACCACCCCGCTGGCCCTTGGCAACGCTTCGACCAACCCCTCATCAACTGCACCCCCGGCACCCACGCCGGCATGTGCTGCGCCAACCCCTCCGTCACCCAACGCCCCGACGGCTCCTTCCTCATGATCTACAAAGCCGTCGGCGACCAAAACCCCCCGCCCAAATTCGGCCCCGTCGTCCATCTCGCCGCACTCGCCGACTCGCCCACCGGCCCCTTCATGACCCTCCCCGATCCCATCTTCACCGCTGAAAACTCTGACTTCCCCGCAGAAGACCCCTTCATCTGGGTCCAGGACGGCACCTACCACGCCATCGTCAAAGACATGAACGGCTCCTTCACCCCCCACGGCATGGCCCTCGTCGCGTTCACCTCACCCGACGGCCTCAACTGGTCCCCCGCCGACGAACCCTTCCTCACCACACCTCAAATCACCTGGACCGACGGCCAAACCCAAACCCTCGGCCACCTCGAACGCCCCCAGCTCTACCTCGAAGACGGCCAACCCAAAGTCCTCTTCTGCGCCGCCGACGACACTCACCCCGACCGCCCCCACAGCTTCAACCTCCACATCCCCCTCGGCTAACCCCACCCCCCCCGCACGCGCCCCTCGTAGCGGGATCGCTTGCGATCCACCCATCGTTTAGCCCGGTAGCTTGCGACCGGCCCGCCCCACAACACCCCCCACCCCGCCTGCCAATCCGACACCCCACCCCCGCCTCATCCCCACGCACGGCAGCCCCCACCCAATACAACCCATTACCCCGCCACCGTAATCGCCTATCCCAAAGCGATTAACGCCATCCACCACTCATCCCCCCGCCAACCAAACCGGCACCCCGCTTGCACCAGTTCAAGCTCGACCATGGTTGCCGTACGCCACAACCCGCGCCTCTCTGTCCTCCTCACCGAGGACCGCGACCGCCCCGACGAGCACTGGACCCGCCAGCTCCCCCGCCTCCTCCAGCCCCTCGGCTGCGAGGCCACCGTCGCCGCCACCGGCACCCAGGCCCTCGACCTCGCCCGCAACCACCCCTACCACGCCGCCGTCATCGACCTCGCCACCCCCACCGGCCAACCCTCTCCACAAACTACCCCGGGCGGCCTCTGGCTCCTCCAAGTCCTCAACCGACTCCCCCGCAAGCCCCCTGTCATCGTCGTCAACCCCCACGCCTACTCCCAACGCCAAGTCGCCCGCTTCCTCAACCAAGCCCTCCAGCTCGGCGCCTTCTCCGTCCTCAACCACCCCGTCGACCTCAACCACCTCCTCGCCACCATCGCCCGCCTGATCCAACGCTACCACCACGGCCAATGGCCAACTCCGTCCCAGACGGAACCTGACACCATTTAACCCCGGGTCAATGACCCGGGGCCGCGAAACTGTTTTCTCTCCCTAACCCTGTAACCCCCCACAAGGAACCCACCATGAAAGTCAAACCCCTCGGCGCCAAGATCCTCGTCCAACGCCTCGAAGCCGAAGAGAAAACCGCCTCCGGCCTCTACCTCCCCGAATCCGCCAAAGAAAAGCCCCAGCAAGCCAAGGTCGTCCGCGTCGGCACCGGCAAGGTCAACGACGACGGCTCCACCACCGACTTCCAGGTCAAGGAAGGCGACACCATCCTCCTCGGCAAGTGGGGCGGCACCGAAATCAAGATCGACGGCGACGACTACCTCGTCCTCAGCGAAGACGAAGTCCTCGCCATCGTCGACTGATATCAGTCCCCATCCTTGATCGTTTAGCCGCGGGATTCATCCCGCCCTCCCGTTCAACAACCAATCCCACTCACCACAAAACGGAACCCACACCATGCCCGCCAAACAAATCGTCTTCGACAACGACGCCCGCGAAAAAATCCGCAAGGGCGTCGCCAAGCTCGCCGCCGCCGTCAAAACCACCCTCGGCCCCTCCGGCCGCGTCGTGATCCTCGAAAAGTCCTTCGGCTCACCCACCGTCACCAAGGACGGCGTCTCCGTCGCCAAGGAGATCGAGATCGAAGACGCCATCGAGAACATCGGTGCCCAGATGGTCAAGGAAGTCTCGTCCAAGTCCTCCAAGGACGCCGGCGACGGCACCACCACCGCCACCGTCTACGCCGAGGCCATCTTCTCCGAAGGCCTCAAGAACATCACCGCCGGCGCCAACGCCACC
>JBCCOW010000034.1:0-41092 GCA_039025195.1 Planctomycetota bacterium | reverse complement strand
GTGGTTCGCCGGGGGGGTTGGGTGGGGGGGGGGGGGGTGGGGGGGGGGGGGGGGTTGGCCCTTTTTGGGGGGGGGCCGGGGGGGGGGGGTTTGGGGGGGGGGTAAGCGGCGGGGGTAGCAGCGGAGGACAGCGGGGTGGTGCTTAGCGTTGACGGCGGCGATGGTGGTGCCGCGGCCGGGGTCACGGCCTCAAACCCCCCGAGCCCGTCCCCACCCTCTACTGGCTCCTCGACCCCGACCTCCACCACCGCATCGCCGACCTCGAACGCCTCGGCGTCATCCAAGAAGTCCACGACCTCGTCGCCCGCCGACACGACCTCAAAGACCAGCTCGCCCGTGCCCACCGCACCTACGCCCAACACCGCTGGCAGCTCCTCTCCGAGCCCCACCAGCAACAAGCCCACGACCTCGGCTACACCACCGCCCTCCGCGACACCGGCATCGCCGGCACCAACCCCGACCACCCCCACGCCCTCAAGTGCCTCCACGCCCACGTCGCCCACCAGCTCGCTACCGGCCAAAACCCCATCGGCCGCTTCGTCATGGACCACTTCTTCCCCGCTTACGCCGTCCAAACGACGTAACACCACCCCCACCCTTCACAGCCGCGATGCGACGCATCGCAGGCCGTCCCGCAAGCCACTCACGCCCTCCCTCACACCCCCACCGCCACCGCATCCCGATCGCTCAACTCTCCCCAGTCCACCCCGCGATCCCGCACCGTCTCATCCCGACGCCACGACCGAGCACACCGCAGCTCTCCTCTCAGGTCATCCACCACCGGCCCACCCAGCGAACCGTCCACCGCAAACCGCGAGACCCCGCACAGGTCCGCCAGGTCCACCGCATCAAACCCTGCCAATACTTCCTCAGGGTCCGGCACCCGCAGCCCGCAATCCAGCGGGTTATCGACCCCCTGCTTCTGCCGCTCTTGCTCCAACACCCGCAGCCATTGCTCACGCTGCGCCATTACCGACGACCACTGCTCCGACACCGGGTGATCGAACCGCCGGATTAGCGTGTCGAGGTGTACGCAGTAGTCTGCGTCTTCAGGGTTCTTCGCCCGTGCCGCCTCGTCGGCCGTGTGCGGCAGGATCGGCGCCAATAAACCGCACAGCCCACTCGTGATCATGTGCATCGCCGCCTGCGCCCGCCGCCGCCGCGGCGTGTCCGGCAGATCGCAATACAACCGGTCCTTCACCGCCGCCAGATACACCGCCGACAGCGTCTCGTTGCAGAACCCATACAACGCCTGCGCCGACCGCCGGAACTGGAAACTCTCATAACCGGCCACCACCTCAGCCGCCGTCCGGTTGTACTCACCCAACAGCCATGCCTCCAGCGTCGTCGGCTCCATCGCCTCAAACGCCCCCGCCCACTCCGGCGCGTTCGGCCCCCACGCCTCAAAGTCGGCCAAATTACCCAACAGGAAACGCAGCGTGTTCCGCACCTTCCGGTACGCCTCCCCCGCCAGCTTGAACAGCTCGCCGCCCGCCTTGATGTCGTTCTCCGGGTTTAGCGACGCCACCCACCACCGGCACACATCCGCCCCGTAGTCCTTCAAGAGCTCCTCCACCGCGATCGCGTTCCCCCCCGACGTGCTCAGCTTCTTCCCCTGCCGGTCCACCATGAACCCGTGCGTCACCACCGTCTTGAACGGCGGCCGCCCCGTGTTCGCCAACGCCGGCAGCAGCGAGTGCTGGAACCAGCCCCGGTGCTGGTCCGACCCCTCCAGATACAGGTCCGCCAGCCCCTCATCCGCCCTTGCTGCCTGCTTGTCCGCCCAGCCCCCCCGCAGTACCGCCTGCCAAGACGAACCCGACTCGAACCACACATCGAACGTGTCGCGCCCCTTGGTGAGCTTGGACTTATCCAAACCATCCTCTTCATAACCCGCCAACAACTCTTCGGGTGACATATAGAACCACGCGTCGCTCCCCTTCTCACCAAACACCCGACCCACCGCCCGCACGCTCTCGGCGTTCAGTAACGCCGACCCGTCTTCCCGGTAGAACGCCGGGATCGGCACCCCCCAGCTCCGCTGCCGCGACACACACCAGTCCGGCCGCCCCTCCAGCATCCCCCGCATCCGGTTCCGCCCCCATTCCGGCAGAAACTCGATCGTCTCAGCGGTCGCCGACAACGCAGACTCCCGCAGGCTCTGCGACGCCTCGACTCCGTCACGATCCAAATCAACCCCGACAAACCACTGCTCCGTCGCCCTAAAGATCACAGGCGTTTTCCCACGCCAGTCGTGCGGGTAGCTGTGCATGAACCGCTCGTCGTGGAACAGGTGCCCGCTGGCCCGAAGCCGATCCACCACCGCCGCGTTCGCCTTGAAGATGTGCTGCCCCCGCAGCCACTCCGGCACCGTGTCGTCGTACGTCCCACCCCCTTGCACCGGGCAATACACCGGTAAGCCTTCACGCAGCCCGGTCTGGTAGTCCTCCGCCCCATGCCCCGGTGCCGTGTGCACCAGCCCCGTCCCGTCCTCCATTGTCACGTACTCAGCCGACAGCACTGAGTACACCGCCCCCGCCTCATCTACCGGCGACTTATCGATAAACGGATGTTGATACCGCGTCCCCACCAGGTCCGCCCCCTTGCATACCTTCAACGGCTTGCTCGCTTCCAAGCCCCGCTGGCCAAACACACGCCCCGCCAGCTCCACCGCCAGCACCACCCGCTTGCCATCCAGTTCATAAACCCCGTACTCCGCCCGCGGATGCACCGCCACCGCCAGGTTCGCCGGCAGCGTCCACGGCGTCGTCGTCCAGATCATCACACTGTCGAAATCACCCGGCTCAAACACGTCGAACCGCACATACACGGACGTGTCTTCCTTCTCGTAATACTCCAGCTCCGCGTCCGCCAACGCCGTCTGGTTCTCCAGCGACCAATGCACCGGCTTCAAATCTCGATACACCAGACCCCGTTCCACCATCCCTGCAAACACCTCCAAGACCCCCGCCTCGTACCGCGGCAGCATCGTCAGGTAAGGATCATCGAAGTCTGCCATCGCCAGCAACCGCTTCATCTGCTTCGTCTGTAGCTTGACGAACTTCTCCGCGTAGCTTTTGCATTTCCGCCGGATCGCGATCGGCTCCATCGCCTTCGCCTTCTCGCCCAGCTCCTGCATCACCTTGTGCTCGATCGGCAGCCCGTGGCAGTCCCACCCCGGCGTAAACGGACAGTCCTCCCCCAGCACCGACCGGCTCCGCACCACCAAATCCTTGAGCACCTTATTGAGCAGGTGCCCCAGATGGATGTCCCCGTTCGCGTAGGGCGGCCCGTCATGGAAAACGAATGGTTCAGCGGACGATCTCGCCTCACGCAATTTTTCATACACCCCGAGCTTCTCCCAACGCTTCAAGCTCGCCGGCTCATTCTGCACCAGGTTCGCCTTCATCGGGAACGACGTCTTAGGCAGGTTCAGCGTCTTCTTGTAATCGCGCTTCTCAGCGGGCGTATCGGTCATGGCGGGGCTTTCCGGGGTCCTTCCAGGGTCTTTACGGAACGCGGGATTGTACCGATCCCATCGCACTCAAACCTCAGAGCAGATCACCCAACGGCCGGGCCATCCCCTCAAAGTCCCTCGCCGGCACACTCACCGTCCCCCACTTCGCCGACCGCGGCCGCATCACCTCTCGGTACTCCGCCAGCCGCACCGCCCGCACCGCATACCACCGCTCGCCATATTCCATGACCTCGTGAAACAACGCATCCGCCGGCTGGCTATCGCACCAGAACAAAAACACAAACACCGGCTCAAACCCACCGCCAAAAATCTCCGCCCATTTCGTCAGGCTCTCGACATCGTCCTCCGTGACCCAGTTCTGGAACCCCCGCCCGGTCGTGTTCGCCAGCTTCCGCCCCTTCACATCGACCAGCAGGTTCGCTCCGCCCTGGCTGTACACCACAAAATCAAAACTCTTGAGCTTCGTCGGCAGCACCTTCGCCTTCCGGTCGGCAGACAGCGCCCGCTTCGCCTCATCGACCGCCACATAGGCAATCGCGTTCGCCCGAAGGAAATGCTCAAACGCCCGGTCGTAATGAAACCGCCGATTCGCCACCGTCACGCCCCCCCATCACAAGCCCGCGGCTGCGCAGCTGCCGCGCGGTCTGTATCCACCACACCGTCTTGGCAGGACCACGCCCAGGCACCCTGTTCGGCATGTCGCAGGATGTACCGATACACCGCAAGCTGGTGCTGACGGTCTTGTACGACCTTTAAGCCACTGCGTGATTGCCAAACCTTGCCGGGACACTCTGCTCGGATGGCCAGCGAAGCGGCCTGCTTAAACCGTCCGACCTCGTGTTGAGCCTCCGCTCGGGCCATTGGCAGTTCGACCAGCAGGTGCACATGTATCGCTGATACCGCAGCCGAGAGCAGGCGGTGGCTCAAACGCTCGCCTGTGGACACGAGGCTCTCGCCCACCGCCACCGTCTGCGGCATGGTCAATGGCTTGGGGGGCTTCGACTGACCACTAGCCAACCGATGCAGCCCCGCATGCTCCCCGGCGGGTGGTGGATTCCGGTGATCACCGGTCGAATGCAACCGGTGGCCTCGGCTACGGAAGCCTCTGGGGTCGCCCGGCAGCCAGGCTCGGGCGACGCCAAAGGTGACATGTCGCCAGACTTTGCCCTGGATTGGCATTTCGCCAGCATACCCCACAGCAGCTGCGCAGCCGTGGGCTTGTTAGGCCAGTGCTGTAACCAAGCTGTTTGCCTCTACACGCTTCTGATCTCCGCTGCTCATGTCCTTGAGCTGCAGAGTGTTCTCTTCAACGATCAGCCCGAAACGGGCCCCAGCCTTCTCGGCGTCCTTCAGGAGCTTGCCGACGTTGCGGGTGGTCTTGTAGCTCAGCCGGGCGTGGAGACCGGCCCCGCGTAGCTCTGCGACCAAGGCGGGCACGCGATCTGCGGCGGCGTCCGTCGCCGCCACCACATACACGTCCGGCTTCGGCCCCACGCTCGCCGCCTCCGGGAACAGCCCCTTGTCCTGAAGCACCAGCGATAACACCACGTCCCCCATCCCGAAGCCCACCGCCGGCAGCGACGGCCCCCCAAACGTTTTGATCAGCTGGTCGTACCGCCCCCCCCCCGCCAACGCCCGCTCCGCCCCCGACCGCTCGTGCAGCTCAAACACCGTGCCCGTGTAGTACGCCAAGCCCCGCACGATCCCCAGGTCGTACTCGCACCACTCGGCCAAACCCCACGCGGTCAGCTGGTCGTCCAGCGCCCGCAGCGCCTCCAGTCCGTCCTCCACGCCCACAGCCCGCATCAGGTGATCGACATCCCCCGCCGGGAACTTCCGCCGGCTCATCTGGCTGAACCGTTCCACCTTGTCCGCATCAAGCCCGAGCGCCCCCGCCTGCTTCACAAACACCTCCTCCGGCAGCTTGTCACGACCGTCCAACAGGTTGAACGCATCAAGCATCCGACCGTCCGGCACCCCCAGCTTCGCCAAGACCTGCCGCACCACATCCCGGTGGCTCAGCTTCACCGCGATGTGCTCCGACGTGAGCCCCAACTCCTGCAGCAGCCCAACCGCGACGCCGATCACCTCCGCGTCCGCCGCCGGCGTATCGAGCCCCACGAAGTCGACGTTCCACTGCCAGAACTCCCGCAGCCGACCCCGCTGCGGCTTCTCCGCCCGGCAAAAATTCGGCGTCGCGAACCACTTGATCGGCTTCGGCAGCGCGTTCGCCTTCGCCGCGATCATCCGCGCTAGCGTCGGCGTGAACTCTGGCCGGATCGCACACGCCCGGCCGCCACGGTCCTCGAAGTGGAACAGCTCGGAAACGATCCCATCCCCCGACTTGATCTTGTAGAGGTCCAGCAACTCAAACACCGGCCCGTCGACCTGCTCAAACCCGTGCCATTCCGACACCCGTCGCCAAGCGTCGAGGAGGTACTGCCGCTGAGCCATCTCGGCGGGGTAGAAGTCGCGGGTTCCTTTGGGGGCTTGCATGTTGGGAGGTTGTAGGTGGTAGGCCGTAGGTGGTAGGTCAAGGCAGGGAGCGTATTAGACCACGCAGCATCTTGCCGACCTCTTGGGCGAGTGACCAGGCGGTGGAGGTTTGATCGCGGGTGATCCAGCCGCGTCGGCCAGCGATGATCACTTGCGTTTCGAGCTCCTTGAGGGAGCCGTTGGCGATCCAAAGGTGACGGCGGTAGTCGGCGTTGCTGTCACGACCGTTACCCTCGGCGATGTTCGAGGGGATCGATACCGCGGCCCGTTTGATCTGTGATGTCAGCCCAAACTTCTCGTCATCCGGAAAGCAGCCGCAAAGGTCGTAGACGGCATCAACCAAGTCAAGCGACTTCTGCCAGACGGTCAATTCCCTGTAGGTTCCGTGCGGCTGATCTTTCATGTATTCACCTACAACCTACGGCCTACCACCTACCACCTCCTGTCACCGCTCCGCGATGATGTAACACACCCAAGACGGGTCCGGCCGGGCCTCTTCCACCGGGATGAACTCGCCGGTGTCTTCGCCGTCCTCGTCCTCTTCGCCCCAGTACACCGTGACCTTCGAGAAGCCGGCCTCGTACAAGAGCTCTTGTACCTCGGGCAGCGTCCAGAACCGCCACTCGTAGCTGAAACACGGGTCCAACGCCGAGCCGTCCTTGAAGTGGAAGCTGATGTGGTAGACGCAGCGGTGCGTGACCGGGTTGATCTTCTCCAGCTCAAAGACGTACTTGAACTTCTTCTTGCCCGAGCCAATGGTCCGGGGGTCTTCACGCGGGGCGTCGAAGCACTCCGAGCCGCCCATCAGGTCGAGGACCATGATGCCATCGTCGACGAGGTTGCTGCGGGCGTGCTCGAAGTAGGTCCGCAGCTCGTCGCGGGTGTAGAAGACAAAGAACGAGAAGTTCTGGGCGGCGAGGATGTCGACCTTCGTATCGTGCAAGCTGCGGACGTCGGCGAGCTCGAGCGTGACCCGCGACTGCTCCGCCTCGCTGAGCTTTGCGAGCTTATTGGCCTTGCCCCACTCGACCGGCTCGGGGTCGAGGTCCACCCCCAACGCGGTCCGTCCCTTGTGGCTCTCGACCCACTTGCAGCACACCGCGAAGGTACCACAAAAATCCTCCCGCAGCGACATCGGCTTACGCCCCCGCAGGTCCTTGAAGACCGTGTCGAAAAAATCGACCTCGTGCTCCGGCTCCTGGACGGACAAGCCATACAGCTCGTACTTGTCCGCGCCCTCGGCCGTGCGGTTCAGCGGCACCGCCGGCTTCTGCTTCTTCGACTTCCCGGCCTTCTCGCCTTTCCGTGCTTTTTTGGTTTTTGGCATGGCGGGCAGAATACCGACTTCCCGCCCACGCGACCGGCCAGCCGTTACGCTTCGCCCATGCGCATCATCGCCGGCACCCACCGCGGCCGACCCTTCCTGCCGCCCCAAGACGAAGCGACTACTCGGCCCATCACCGACCGCGTGAAGGAGGCCCTGTTCAACCGGCTCCAGTCGCTGGGCATGCTCGACCCCGGAGACCCCGGAACAGCCGTCCAAGGCTGGGCCGTCGCCGACGTCTTCGCCGGCACCGGGTCGCTCGGGCTCGAAGCCCTCTCCCGTGGAGCGGCTCACTGCGTCTTCGTCGAGCAGGATCGCGATGCCGTCGATCGTCTCAAGCAGAACCTTGACGGCCTCGGGCTCACCGACCGCGCCACCGTCCTCCACAGCTCCGCCCTCGTCCCCGTCTGGCCCAATCGCCTACCGAGCCCCGACCGCACCCCCCTCCGCATCGTCTTCCTCGACCCGCCTTACGCCATGCTGACCAACGACCAGCAGGGCTTCACCACCTTCGCCCCCCTGTTCGCCGCCCTGCTCCCCCGCTTCGAACCCGGCGGCCTGATCGTGCTCAGAACGCCAACCCCCGGCAACGAACACAACCTGCCCGACGCCCCCGAATACCCCGGCTACGACGGCCCCGCCTCTATCCCTTACGGCGGGATGACGCTGCACTTCTATCAGGTGCCTTTCAACGAAGAGGGCTAGCAAGTTGGCCCGGCCCAGGAATCAGAGCCCGAGCGTGCCCGTCAGTTTGTTGAGCAGCGCTTGATACGCGTTGCCCCAGTCGTCTTCACGCAGGAACCGCGTCGACATACCCGGGGCACCGATGAACGGACGGAGCGACCATCCCATCTGGATGCCGACGAAGCCGTAGATCGCGAGCCAGGCCCAGAGCATGGGACGATGGCGGCGATCGCGGTCGATCAGCGGTCGGTAGAAGCGGCGGAGCAGGTACTGCGCGGACAGGCTCGCGGCTCCGAAGCAGACGAAATTGGCGGAGACAGCGGTGTCGTAATCGCGATTACTGAGATAGGTCACCGCCATCATCGGCCCGAGCGAGGCGAGCACGATGGTCAGCCCCGCCTGCGTAGCCAGCAGCGCCCGGACCGCTTCGCCGAAGTCATCCCGTAGCCCGATCAGTGTGTAGAGCACGAAGAACGGCGGGACACTGAGCGCGAACGTCGCCAACAACAGCAACGGCGTCTTGAGCCCGGAGTAGGTGATCTGCAGCCAGCGGTCGGGGCCGAGCCCGCCGAATGCGCCCATGACGATGCCGTAGGTAAAGCCGAACACGGCGATGACCGCGACAAGGCTGATCAGTTCCGAACCACGGGTCAGGCTCGTGTCGGCGAGCAGGATGCGCTGCGGCCGATCCCGCAACAGGTTGTGGATGACGGCGGTCATAAGGCGGCCCGTAAGAAGGCTTCCGATTCAGCCCCCGAGCAGTTGGCCTAGCGCACGGAGCACACTCAGGAAGAAGTTACTCTCGCGGTTGCGGAACCAAGTAAACGGCATGCCCGGATGGCCGATGAACGGACGCAGGACCCAGCTCATCTGGGCACCCACCAGCGAGAAGATCACGACCCACACACGGAACACCAGCTTCGCCCGTCGGCGATCGGCTTCGCGCAGCGCGGCGATCTCGTCTCGCTCGGCCCCAGCATCATCCACCGCCCTATCGGCATCGAATGCGTCCCGTGCTGGCTCGCCATCTTCAGCAGGTGCCAACGCTTGCCCCTCTGCGGAACCGGTCGTTTCTTCTTCCAGCCCTGCCTGTTCAGACCCGGTATCCGTCGTGATGCGATCAACGGCAACCGCGTCTGGTTCGGCTTCCGGCATGCCCGGTTCATCCAACGCCGACACCAGCCAGCCCAGCGTCCGCAGCAGGAACGCCAAGCCCAGCACCCCCGCGATGCCACAGGCGGTGACGTTCAGAACAATCATGAAGGGGTAGCTCGTCGTGCTCACACTGAAGAACGCCACGATCGGCCCAAACGACGCCAACACCGCAAGGATCACCGCACCCATCGCAGCGATCAGCCGAAGCAAAGCCTTGGGCGAGAGCTTGGCCCCCATCAGCACGTTGAACACATAGAGCGAGGGCAGGGTGACGACGAACGTTGCCAAAAAGAGCACCGGCAGCTTCACCGTGCTGGCGAGCAGCTGTATCCACGCGTCAGATGAGCCCGCGCCGCGTACCAACGCAAACACGCTCATGCACACGCCGTAGCTCATCGCCAGGACCACCGAGGCGATCAGCAGGGGGCGTGCGGTGAGCCGAAGCTCGCCCCGTATCAGTTCGCTCGGGACCGTGCCCCGGCCACGCAATACCTCATCCACCTGATGGATCGCTCGAAAGATCAATGGAGATGCCCCTTGTCGGATGCGTTTAAAAGAGATGCCAATGCCCCGCCAACGTTAGCGGGCGTGTCCCTGAATATTTCGGTACGGCGTCGCCCCTGAATGGTTCGGGCAAGTCGCGTTTTTTGTTTGATCAGATCGATAAGACAGTGGACCTCTCGCGTCGCGGTGCCGCCGACCAACACAGCCCGCCTGCTCGACGGGTTACACTGCCTATCCGATCAAGGTCTGATCCTGCCTCCCCCCAGGATTGACAAACCCCATGTTCGATAGCCTCAGCGAGAAGTTCGAGGGTGCCCTGCGCAAGCTCTCCGGCAAGGGCGAGATCTCGGAGTCCAACGTCCGCGAATCGATGGAGGACGTCCGCGAGGCTTTGCTCGAAGCGGATGTGCACTACGAGGTCGCCGAGTCTTTCTGCGAACGCGTGCTCGGCCAGGCGGTGGGCACGGCCGTGCTCAAGAGCGTTGAGCCCGGGCAGCAGATGATCAAGATCGTCAACGACGAGTTGGTCCGCCTACTCGGCGGAGACGAGGCGGTCGAAGAACAGGGCGATCTCGAATCCACGATGTCTGACCTTGGGGCGGGAGACACTTCCGGGGCCCCGATTATGTACGTGAGCCCCGGGCCGACGGTCGTGATGATGTCCGGGCTCCAGGGCTCGGGTAAGACCACCACCTGCGGCAAGCTCGCCGCATGGCTCAAGAAACGCGGCAAGCGGGTCATGCTCTGCGCCGCCGACCTCCAACGTCCCGCAGCCGTCACCCAGCTGCAGGTCCTCGCCGAGCAGGTCGAGGCCGAGATGTCCGGCGATGGGGCCGTCCTCTTCCACGGCGAGCCCGACAAGTGCGCCGCCTACGGCGAAGCGGTCGGCGTGGCCGTCGACGTCTGCCGCAACGCGCTAAAAGCCGCTAGAGCCCAGAACGTTGACGTCCTCATCCTCGACACCGCCGGCCGGCTGCACATCAACGACGAGCTCATGGGCGAGCTGCGTCGCGTTTCTGCTGCAGTGATGCCGCACCACATCTTCCTGGTCATTGACGCCATGACCGGGCAGGACGCCGTTAACTCCGCCAAGGCCTTCAATGAGCGTCTCGAGCTCGACGGCGTCGTCCTGACCAAGTTCGACTCCGACACCCGCGGTGGTGCCGCCCTCTCCGTCCGCGAGGTCACCGGCAAGCCCATCAAGTTCATCGGCGTCGGCGAGAAGCTCGACAACCTCGAAGCCTTCCACGCCGACCGCATCGCCGGCCGGATCCTCGGCATGGGTGACATCGTCGGGCTCGTCGAGCGTGCCCAGGAACAGGTCTCCGAAGAAGAGGCCATGAAGCTGCAGGAGAAGATGGCGGCCGGCAAGCTGACCATGGAAGACTTCCTCAAACAGCTCAAGATGATCCGCCGGATGGGCTCGATGAAGTCGCTGCTTGGGATGATGCCCGGCATCGGCAAGCAGCTCAAAGACCTGCCCATGGACGAGAAACAGATCGACCGCACCGAAGCGATCATCCAGTCGATGACTGGCGATGAACGCAAGGATGTCGAGCTGCTCAACAACTCCCGGCGTCGCCGTGTCTCCCGCGGCTCCGGCACCGATCAACGCGACGTCTCCCAACTGGTCAAGGGCTTCGAGCTCGTCTCCAAGATGAGCCAGCAGATGACCGGCATGGGCGCGATCTCCCGCGCCAAAGCCATGGCCGGCATGGACCCCAACATGATGGCCAACATGACCACCCGCGGCGGCATGCCCCGCTCCCGCGGGTCGACCAAAACCAAGTCCAAGTTCAAGCAGCGCAAACGCCGGCGCTAACCCGACGGCTTGCTGAACACCCCGCCCAAAACCTCGACTAAACGCGTCGCCAGCGATTGCCGCCGGTCGTAGAAGGCTTCCGCCACCTCCGCACACGCCGCCCGGTGCCGCTCATACTCTGCCGCATCATTCGCCAGCCGCCGCACCGCGTCCGCCAACGCCTCCGCGTCATCCGCAGGCACTTCCACCACCGCGTCACCCAGCAAGTCCGCCGCCGGCACCACACTGCTCACCACCGACGGTCGACCCGACAGCGCCGCCTCGATCGGCACCTTCGCCAAACCCTCCGCGAACCCCGTCGTCGTCGGCGACGCCAGCACATGCGCCCCCCGCACCCGCTCCACCACCTGCTCCCGCTCCAACTGCCCCAGCACCTCGACATACCCCTTGGCTCCCTCCTCCCGCACCGCCGCCTTGAACGCCTCTATCGCGTTGCCCCCCCCACAGAACACCCAACGCACCCGCCCTGGCATCTCCCGCTCCAACACCACCGCTGCCTCCAGCAACAAGAACACCCCCTTCACCGACTCCAGCCGGCCCGCGTACATCACCGTGAACGGCCCACCCTCCGCCGGCGGCTTCTCAACACGGAGCACCCCGCGTCGGTACTGCGGCACCTGCACCACCGCGGGTCCTTTCAGCCGCTCTGCTCCGCCCGCCAATCGCTCGACCTGCCGCACCACCTCGGGCGACACCCCCAGCGTCCCGTCGACCACCCGGCGCCACGCCCAACCATTCCACCGCAGCTTCCGCCAACGCTTCGCGCTTGGCTCCGTCCCCCTCGCCCAGAACGTGTTGTGCAGCGACACCACCACCTTCATCCGCAGCACCTTCGCCAGCCACAGCCCCGCGTAGAACGTGTCGTCCATGCACACCAGCACGTCCGCCCGGAACCGTTTCGCCGCCCACACCAGCGACAGCCCGTACATCACCTCACGCAGGTGATACATCGCCCCGCCCTTCCCCCAGCGGTACCTCGGCCGAGCCCGCACGGTGATCGTGCCGTGCGTCGTCTCGCCTTCGTGCCGCCCGCTGCTCTCCACCAACGCCTCCGCACTGATCGCCCGCAGCGCGTCATACACCTGATGCGAATACGGGATCGCCACGTTCGCTGGGTCGTCCTCCCCCTTCGCCCAATACTCAAACGTCCCCCGCACATCGCCCGGCCCCGCCATCACATACACCCGAAGCGGCCGACCCTTCACCGACCTTAGCCGCTCGGCAGCCCCACTAGCCCCACCCGTCCCCTGCTCAACCGCAACCGTCGTCTCCATCTCGTGGACCATATCAAACCCTGCCACCGCCCCCGTCCACTGCACCCCGAAGCCCACGGCCTGCGACCGTGGGCCGTCCCGCGATCACCTCCAATTCCCGCCGCCCCTCTGCTACCCTCCCGCCAGCCTCACCATGCCCGACGCACCACCCAACACGCCCATCTACCTCCTCCGCTTCCGCGGCGACGACCGCCCCGGCGTCACCGCCGCCCTGACCGACGCGCTCGCGCAGCAAGACGCCGAGGTCCTCGACATCAATCAGGCTGTCATCCACAACGTCCTGGTCCTGGGCATGATGGTCCGGCTTCCCAGCACCGCGCCCGACACGGCCTTCAACAGCGTCGAACAGCTCGCCACCACCGCGGGCCTCCACATGCGGGTCAAGCCCGTCCCCGCCGATGAATACGACGCCTGGGTCGCCGCCCAGGGCAAGCCTCGCTACATCCTCACCCTCTTGGCCCGAGCCATCACCGCCGCCGACCTCGCCGCCGTCACCCACGCCATCGCCGACCACGGCCTCAACATCACCGTCCTCCACCGCCTCTCGGGCAGAGCCCCCCGCATCGACGACGGCTCCCCCAAACGCGCCTGTGTCGAGCTCCAACTCCGCGGACAACCCACCGACTATGCCGCCCTCCAGGCCCAGCTCATCGACGTCGCCAACCAGCACGGCATCGACCTCGCGATCCAGGCCGACAACGCCTTCCGACGCACCCGCCGACTCGTCGTCTTCGACATGGACTCCACCCTGATCCAGGCCGAGGTCATCGACGAGCTCGCCAAGGAGGCCGGCGTCGGCGATCGCGTGGCCCGCATCACCGAAGCGGCCATGGCCGGCGAAATCGACTTCGACGAGTCCCTCCGCCAACGCGTCGCCACCCTCCAAGGCCTGCCAGTCAGCACCCTGGAAAAGGTCGCCCAACGCCTCCAACTCACCGAGGGCGCCCCCACCCTCCTGGCCAACCTCCGACGCCTCGGCTACACCACCGCCATCCTCTCCGGCGGCTTCACCCACTTCGGCGAACACCTCCAATCCCAGCTCGGTATCGACCGCGTCCACGCCAACGTCCTCGAGATCGACAACAACCACCTCACCGGCCGCGTCGTCGGCCCCATCATCAACGGCCCCCGGAAAGCCGACCTGCTGCGCTCGATCGCCAACGAGCTCCACATCGACACCCAGCAGGTCGTCGCCATCGGCGACGGCGCCAACGACCTGCCCATGCTCGCCGCCGCCGGCCTCGGCATCGCCTTCCACGCCAAGCCCCTCGTCCAACAGACCGCCGACCACCGCCTCTCCACCCTCGGCCTCGACGCCGTCCTCTACCTCCTCGGCCTCCGCGACCGCGAACTCGCCTAACCCCACCCACCACCCGCCCACCCCAACCTCTACCCACCTCTCCC
The DNA here is from genome assembly GCA_039025195.1 of Planctomycetota bacterium. GTDB lineage: Bacteria > Planctomycetota > Phycisphaerae > Phycisphaerales > Phycisphaeraceae > JBCCOW01. Next base: position 26,951 of record JBCCOW010000034.1, on the reverse strand, counting down.
CCATCACAAGCCCACCGATGGCGCAGCCTTCGGTGCGGTTCGCCCCACCACCACCAATCCTCCAGCCACACCGCCACCGCGCTGCCATAATGCCGCGTTCCCCACAACGCGACACCGTCCCCATGACTACGCCCACCGAAAACCCCCTCGCCGACCTGCCCCCCAGCTACCGCCCCGCCAACGAGGAGCCCGCCATCCTCGAGCGCTGGCTCGCCGGCGACGCATATCAAGCCACTGCGGACGATACCGGTGATCCGTATTCGATCTGCATCCCCCCGCCCAACGTCACCGCCCCGCTCCACCTCGGGCACGCCCTCAACAACACCCTCCAGGACATCCTCACCCGACACGCCCGCATGTCTGGCAAGAACGCCGTCTGGCTCCCCGGCACCGACCACGCCGGCATCGCCACTCAGACCGTCGTCGAAAAACGCGTGCTTGCCGAGGAAGGCAAACGCCGCACCGACTTCGAGCGCGACGCATTCGTCGGCAAGATCCAGGCCTGGAAAGACGAGTACGAAGCCACCATCACCGACCAGCTCAAGCAGATGGGCTGCTCCTGCGACTGGGATCGCCAAGCGTTCACGATGGACGAGCCGCGGGCCAAGGCCGTGCGGGAAGCGTTCTTCCAACTGTTCAAGGACGGCCTGATCTACCGCGGCAAACGCCTCGTCAACTGGGACCCCGTCACCCAGACCGCCCTCGCCGACGACGAGGTCGAGATGAAGGATGTCGATGGCAATTTTTACTACTTGAAGTACCCGGTCTGCGACGCTGACGGCAACACGACCGGCGACCAGGTCACCGTCGCGACGACGCGTCCCGAGACCATGCTCGGTGACACCGCTGTGGCCGTGAACCCAAAAGACGAACCGCGCGCGAAGTACATCGGGCAGTTTGTGAAGCTGCCGATCGCCGACCGCGTGATCCCCATCATCGGCGACGACTACGTCGTCATCCCCGACCCCGACAGCGACGACAGCAAGGCCCGCATGGCCTCGGGCTTCCTCAAGGTCACCCCCGCCCACGACCCCAACGACTACGAGATCGGGCAGCGGCACGACCTAGACATCATCAACGTAATGGCACCCGATGCGTCGATCTCGATCGACCATGGATGGCCCGAGAAAGAGAATCCGAGAGCGATCGAAGGATTACAGCCGTTTGTTGGCCAGACCCGCGAGGCCGCCCGCAAGGCCATAGTCCGCTGGTTCAAGGAGAACGATCTGCTCGCCGAGGTCAAGCCGTATCGGCATGCGGTAGGACACAGCTACCGCAGTCACGCCGCGATCGAGCCGTACTACTCCGACCAGTGGTACCTCAAGGTCACCGACGATCGTTTGGCGGGGGCGGCGCTGCGGGCACTGGATGAATCGCAGCGTGAAGCGTCATCTCACGACGCGTTCAACGCCAAGACGCCAAGACGCCAAGACGCCAAGGAAGAACCCACTGGCCCCACGACCGGCCTCACCTTCACGCCGCCCCGCTACGCCAAGACCTTTCAGACCTGGCACGAAAATATCCGCGACTGGTGCATCTCCCGCCAGCTCTGGTGGGGGCACCGCATTCCGGTGTGGCACCTTCAACCAGACGATTCCGTTTACACGCGAGTTTTCGATAGAAGGCAACCTAAGAACAATCAAGAATACGCAGATGCGTTAAAGGAAGAACTTACGGTTCTCTGCAATAACTACATGTCTGCCTGGAGGGCCGAGTCAGATTTTATCGTTTCCGTTACGGAAGACTTGAAGTGCTATCTCTGCCTTCGTTCTGAAGCAGCAGCCGGGGCAATTGATCTAGCGTTTCGTCAACTGAGCGAATTCGAGCTAAAGAAGCTTGCTCCCGGTGAGAAGCCCAATTTTGCTGATGTCCTGCCGTTCCCTGATGAGGCCAAGAAGGACGCAGCATTTGACTTCATCGAGCATCTCATATGGGGGAAGCAAGACCCCGACGTGCTCGACACGTGGTTCTCCTCGGCGCTCTGGCCGATGTCGACGCTGGGGTGGCCGGAGCGGACGCCGGAGCTGGACCTGTGGAACCCGACGTCGGTGCTGTGCACCGCGCGGGAGATCATCACGCTGTGGGTCTCGCGGATGGTGATGTTCAACCTGTATTTCCTCGGGCAGCTGCCGTTCCGGGACGTGTTCATCCACGCGATGATCCAGGACGGGCACGGGCAGAAGATGAGCAAGTCACTGGGCAACGGCGTGGACCCGATGGACATCATCCACAGCCACGGGGCTGACGCGATGCGGTTCACCCTCGCGTCCATGACCACGCAGACCCAGGACGTCCGCATGCCCGTCGATATGGTCGACCCGCACAGCGGCGAGACGTTCACCCCGAAGTTCATCACCGCATCGGGCGGCGTGAAGGTCGCTGCCCCGACGCAAGAACGCAACGGCAAGTCGATGGTCTCGTCTTATGGCCTCGCGTCGGGCGAGGTGAAACCCAGCGACAACCAACCGCTCGCTCGCAACACGTCGGAAAAGTTCGAGCTCGGGCAACGGTTTGCCACAAAGTTGTGGAACGCAACCCGGTTTGCGTTGTCAAACCTCGCGGAAGCAGAGTCCGACGCGGTGACCAGCAGCCTGAGCCTGGCCGACAAGTGGATCTTGTCGAAGACGGTGCGGGCGATCGAGCACGCGGACAAGACGCTCAAGGCGTACGACTTCCACAACTATGCGGGGGGCTTGTACGAGTTTGTGTGGAACGAGGTGTGTGACTGGTACATCGAGTCGGTGAAGCCGGACATCAAGTCGCCGGAGGCGGCGAAGAGCCGGCAGGCGTTGGCGACAGTGCTGGATGTGTCGCTGCGGTTGCTGCACCCGGTGATGCCGTTCGTGACCGAGCGGCTGTGGTCCGGGCTGAACGCAGTGTTCCCGCAGCGGGGCGTGCTCGGGCTGGACCCGGTGGAGTGCGACGAGCTGGTCGGCGCGCCGTGGCCGGTGGCGGACCGGGCGTTGATTGATTTGGAGGCGGAGGAGGTGTTCCCGAAGGTGCAGCACGTGGTGGGGATGATCCGGGAGGTGCGGGCGGGGGCGAAGGTGCCGCCGCGTGAGGTGGTGGATTTCTCGCTGCACATGGAGGACGCCGAGGCGGATCGGGTGCGCCCGAACCTGCACCTGGTCGAGACGCTGACGAACACGAAGATGGTGGCGGTGGGCCCGGATATCGCCAAGCCCGAAGGCGCCGCGGTCGTGACCGGCCCAGCAGGGATCGGGTACCTGCACGTGCAGATCGACACCGCGGAGGAGGCCGAGCGGCTGAACAAGCGGAAGGCCGAGCTGGAGAAGTCACTGAAGACGCTCGATGGCCGGCTGAGTAACGAGAAGTACACGAGCAAGGCCCCGTCGCACCTGGTGCAGCAGACGCGTGACCAGCGTGCGGCGGCGGCGGCGGAGTTGGAGGAAGTGGCGCGGCAGTTGACGGCGCTGGAGTGAGGGGAGAAGCCCACACATGATCTTCGATCATGTGTGGGCTTGGGAGTAGTGGTGGATATAAGGTGGGGCCATGCCCACCCAAGGCAAAGCGTGGTTTCATATCACCCTCGGGACTTACGGCTCTTGGCTGCCCGGCGACCCGCGCGGGTTCCGGCGGAAGGGGCACAGGGTTCACTCCAGCGGTGACCACCGGAGCCCGCCGCCGACGGGTGAGCACGAAGGGCTACATGTGTATACCAAGTCTGTGGCGGGCAGCACAGTGCGGCTCGGTGGTCTTGCGAGACGGGTGATCGGCTTGTGCTTGACCGAGCAAGCTGAGCGGCTTGGACACCGGCTGCTGGCGTTGGCGGTGGACGTGACACATGTCCATGTGTTGATCGAACTGCCCCGCGATACGACCAAGCACGAGGTGGGCAGGCTGAAGCGGCATGCGTCGTTTGCGGTGCGTGAGCAGGTGTGCGGGCGGGTATGGGCAAGGGGTTGTGGGATCAAGCGGGTGAAGGATCGTGCACACCAACGCGCGACGTTTGCGTATATCGCAAGGCATGAGCAAGAGGGAGCCTGGGTGTGGACGTTTCGCGGTGGCGAATCCGAGGAAGCCCACACATGATCTGAGATCATGTGTGGGCTTTGCAGGTGGGGGGTAGGATCGGGGGATGCCGAGGTTTGCGGACGAGGCGGTTTGTGTTCGGAGTCCGGAGTGGTCGGAGACCAGCCAGCTGGTGGTGTTGGTGACACGGGAGCGGGGGAAGGTGCGGGGGTTGGCGAAGGGGAGCCGGCGGGTGTCGCCGGGGGCGGTGGAGCGGTACTCGGGAGGGATCGGGTTGTTGACACGGGGGCAGGTGGTGGCGACGACGCGGCGGACGGGGCTGGCGTCGGTCACGGAGTGGGATTTACAAGGGAGCTACCCGGGGCTGCGCGGCGACCTGTCGGCGTGGCGGGCGGGGATGGTGGCGGCGGATGTGGCGGACGCGTTGCTGGCGGAGGAGGACCCGTGCGGCGGGGTATTTAAGTTGCTGTTGTGGCTGCTTGACGCGGTGGGTCAGAGTCAGCGGGAGCATCCGGTCGAGGGCGTGTTACTGAGGTTCTTGTGGGGGATGCTGGGGGAGGCGGGGGTTCGGCCAGAGGTGTGGGTGGATGTGGCGACGGGCGAAGCGCTGGCGTCGCGGAAGGCGTACGTGTTTTCACCGGACGCGGGCGGACTGGTTCGTGACGGCGGAGTAGCGGATTGGAAGGTGCGGGCGGAAACGATCGAGCGGTTACGGGGGTTAGGACAGGGCAAAGCGGCCGACGGCGATGCGGAGACCGATCGGCGGGCGAACCGGTTGCTGCTGTCGTACCTCCGGCATCATCTGGGTAAAGAGCTGCCGACGATGGGCTGGTGGCTTAACGATCGTTAGGAGGATGCAGGCTGCGTCTGGGCGGGCTGCGACGCGGGCGCAGGTGGAGAAGCTGGTGGGGCGGGTGGTGGGGGTGGGGTGAGGTCGGGGGCGACGGGTTCGGGCGTCAGGGCGAGGAGCTCGGCCCGGGTGGTCTGCCAGAGGTTGGCGAAGCGGGGGCTGAGTTGGAGGTTGCGGGTCTGGTACATCCGCGTGAGGTCGATCTTGTGGGCGAGGGTGAGGCTGACGGGGGTCTCCTGGCCGTCGCGGAGGACGGTGAATCGGGCGGTGCCACCGGCGGGGATGCGGCGCATGGCTCGGCCGAAGACGTCGTTGGTGAGGTGGAGGGGCCAGCGTTGGCCGTTGATCCCCAGGAGGATGTCGCCGGGGACGAGGGCCTCGTGGCCAGGGAAGCCGGGGAGGGTGGACAGGACGAGGACGCCGGAGCCGCGGACGCCGGGCAGGGCATCGGTGGGGGGGATCTTGTGTTCGATGCCGATAGAGCCGGGGCCCGCCTGTCCGGCGCGGGTGGCGGCGGCCTGCGAGCGGAGGAACACGTGCTCAGCAACCCGCATCAGACGCTGCTGCTGCTCGAGTGTGCGGGCCTCGGCAAGCATCGGACGCAGGCGATCGAGCGTCAGTGTGGGATCTGACCGCAGGTCGAGCTCAGCGTTGCGGCGGACGGCGTAGTCAAGGTCGGCCAACGCATCGAGGCGGATGCGGTCAACGTCTTCGGGGGTCGCCGCGGCATCGGGTTGAGCGAATAGAGGAACAGGGCCGACCCACCATCCACCGGCGATCGTGGCGGCGAGGACGAGTGCGACAACGACGGGATGCTTGGCGTTCTTCATGGCAGCACCGCGGACTAAAACCCAACACTCGCTCCAGTGTAGACCGACGCGGCAGGCGGGCCCGCGGTTCGCGCGATCGCACGGCGGTCTCACTCCGCCACCGAACCGATGAGCTTCTTGGCGTTCTGCTTCAGCCACGTCACCTTCCGACAGACCATCTGCAGGAACGGCGCCCCATGCATCCGCGAGAACCGCCCCGTCGCCGCGATCGGGATCACCGCCTCGGCGATCAACGCCTCGGTCATCAGGTCCGGCACGATGTCGAGTTCGGCCTGCGAGAGCATGTTGTCCGGCACGCTGTCATAACCGCGGAGGAACCGCTTGAACCGCGACTCGTCCAGATACTCTGGCCACTTCGCGGGGTCTTCGCCACCACCCAGGATCGAGAACTGCAACGCCCCGTTGGCCGCGTCGAGCACGCGTTGCTGCAGGCGGGCGGCGTCGTAGTCGATGACCGCCACGACCCGCGAGCCGCGGAAGAGCATATTACCGGGGTGCCAGTCGCTGTGCACCACGGTGGTGGGCCAGTCGTGCAGCCCCGCGTCGTTGACCCGGCCGGCGGCGGCGAGGTAGTGCTGCTTCAGGAACTGCGTAGCCTTGGCCACTGCATCGGCGGCGGCGGCGGGGTGGTCGCTCGGCAGCTTGGCGAGCGTGGCGGGCATCGCGGCGAACGAGCTGTGCACCGACCGGGCATCGTGGTAAGAGCCGCGAGGCGTCTCGTAGTTCGGCTTGTAGTCCTGCAGCAGCTTGTGGAACAGCGACAGGACCTTGCCCGAGTCGGCGGTGGCTTCGAGCGACTGGTCGTAGGGGTTGCCCTTGATGTACTCGAAGAGCTCATAGATCGTGCCGCCCCACTTGAGCATGGAGTTGTTCTGGCGACGCGTGCCGATCAGGTGCGGCAGCGGGAACTGCTTGTCGGCAAGGCTGAGCTGCAGGCCGTGACAGAACGCGACCTTGTAGGCGTCGTCCTTGCCGCGGGCCCGGCGCTTCAGCAGGTACAGCCCCTTCTCCGAACGCAGCAGGAGCTTGGGTGCTTTGCGTGAACCGCGGGGGAAGTCCTTGATAGTGTCGATGACACCGAGGTCGTAGTGCGACAGCACGATGGCCAGCTCGTCGGGCGCGAAGGTCGCACGGTCCTTGGCGGGCATCCCCGACTGCGAACCGGCAGACGCCGCCGACGAGACGCCCACATCGGTCGGCGTCGATCCACCGGCGGAATCGTCGGGAGCGGCTTCGGCCATAGACAATCATCCTTCAACAACAAAACACAGCGGTACCCTACCCGCACCGCCCGCCTCACTCCACGTTCTGCACCTGCTCCTTCACCCGGTCGATCGCTGACTTCAGCTCCACCACCGCCCGAGCGATCGCCGCGTCGTTGCTCTTGCTCCCGATCGTGTTCGCCTCACGCAGCATCTCCTGCGCGAGAAAGTCCAGTGTCCGCCCCGCCGGCTTCGTGTCGTCCGACAGCAGCGTCTCCCGGAACTGCCCGATGTGCGCCGCCAGCCTTTGCAACTCCTCGTTCACGTCGCTGCGGTCGGCATAGATCGCCACCTCGCGCAGCAGGTCCGTCTTCGTCACTTCCAATTCCACCCGCTGAAGCAAGTCCCCGACGCGGGCCCGCAGCTTCTCGTGGTACTCCTCCACCACCACCGGCGCCCGCTCGGTCAACGACTCGACCAGCCGATCCATCACCTCGAGCTGCTTCTCCAGCTCGTCCGCCAAGCCCTGCCCCTCACGCACCCGCATCGCCACCAGCTCGTCCATCGCCTTGTCCAACAACTCCAGCAGCACCGGCCGGGCCGCGCTCAAGACATCCTCCGCCGTCCGTGTCGGCTTCAGCACGCCGGGCAACGCCAGCAGCTGCGTCAGATCGATATTCAGCGTGTGGTCCCGCCCGTCGGCCTGCACCTTCGCCCGCACCGTCTCCAGGTGCTCCACATACGTCAGTAGCGCCTGGTCGTTGATGTCCGACGCCGCCGCCTCTTCACCCAGCCGCAGCTTCACCGTCAGCAAGAACGACCCCCGCCCCAACCGGGTCCGCACCGCCGACTCCAGCTCCGCCTCCAGCCCCGTCAGCTCCTCAGGAAGCCGCACCACGCACTTGAAGTACTTGTTGTTCAGCGACCGCAGCTCCAGGCTGTAGCCCGTCCCTTCGCTCAACGCCGACGCGTCGCCGAAGCCGGTCATCGAGTGGATCATCAAGCAGTTCCTGAACAGGCCAAACCGTGATCAGCCAAGCGGACCGCTTGGCCGTCCCTTCACCGCCGCGGCAGGATAAGACAAAACCGCATCGGCATCAGCCGAACACACGATCTCACCACAGACTTCTTGCAGGCCCCACGACGCCAACCGTTGTTACTCACCGAGCGGGAGCCCAAGTGGAAGCTCAGACTCCGGTTCGGCCTCGGGCTCAGAATCAATGCCCGGTAGAAGCGGCTGGTTCAGGATGTCCAACCCGCTCGGCGCGTCGTTACCGGTTTCCGCCGGCTGCGTCTGGGCAGGAACCGGAGCCGGTGCCGGTGCTGGGCTGGGCGATGCGGTGGGCGAACCACTTGCAGGACCCGGTGTACCCGCACCTGCACCCGCGGTGCTCGCCGGCGTAGTCGCACCCGCGCCCGCTCCAGCGGCTTGAGACTGCGGCGGCTCCGGATTGATCGCCCAGGTCAGCCCCATCGCGATCGCCAAAAACAGGATGAAACTCGCGATGGTGAAGAACGTCAGCGCGTCCCCCGCCTTCGCCCCGAACACCGCCTGCTGCGACCCCGCCCCGGCACCACCGCCAAACGCCCCGCCCAGCCCGCCACCCTTGGGCTTCTGGATCAGGATCACCAACATCATGAACAGGCTCACCACAATGAACAGCACCGCCAACGCGACCACCCAGCCGCTGATCACCCCAAGCGTCAGTGTCGTGCCTGTCATGGCCAATCCCTACGGTTCAAAACGGCTCAAAAACGACCGGGAGAGCGCTCTCCCGAGCCCCATACCATACCCCAACACGACCACCACGTCACCCCTTCACACGCCGTTTAGCGGGAGGTGCGAATCCCCCCGCTCCGCCGAACAGACCCGCCAATCACCCCGCCGCCGCCCCCACAATCGCCGAGAAGTCCTCCACTTTCAGCGATGCCCCCCCGATCAGCCCCCCGTCCACGTCCGGCTGCCCCATGAGCTCCGCCGCGTTGCCCGGCTTCATCGACCCGCCATACTGGATCCGCACTCCCGCCGCCGTCGCTTCATCAAACAACACCGACCCCAACACCCCACGGATCGCCGCGTGGGCCGACTGCGCATCCCCCGGCGTCGCCGTCTTCCCCGTCCCGATCGCCCACACCGGCTCGTACGCGATCGTCACCCGCGCCATCTGCTCCGCCGTCACCCCCGCCAGCCCGTAGCACAGCTGCGCCGCATTCACCGCGTCCGTCTGCCCCGCCTCCCGCTGCTCCAGCTTCTCTCCCACGCACAGCACCACCTCCAGCCCCGCCTCCAGCCCCGCCAACACCTTCGCGTTGCACAGCCCATCGTCTTCGCCAATCACGTGCCGCCGCTCCGAATGCCCCACCAGCACCGTGCTCACCCCGCAGTCCTGCAGCATCGCCAGGCTCACCTCACCCGTGAACGCCCCGTTCGGCTCAACATAAAAATCCTGGGCCCCCAGCTTCACCCCACACTCGCCCAACGCCTCCCCCGCTACCGCCAGATACGGGAACGGGCAATACACCGCCACGTCCACCCCACCCACCGGCAAGCCGGCACCGGCCAGGCCCGCCGACAACGCCCGCACCCCTTCCCGGTCCAGGTTCATCTTCCAGTTCCCGCCCACCGTCTTCTTCCGCGCATCGCTCATCACACCGTCTCCTGTCGTTCAAGGCCAAACCAACGAGCCGGGAGTATACGCACTGTTCCCAACGTTTAGCGGCGGGGTTTACCCCGCCCTTCCCGCCAGACCTCACCCCCCACACATCCGCCACACCCGCAGCACCTCCGCCACCGACCACGCCTGGGCCGGACACCCCCGCGGCATCCACACGCCACCTTCCTGATCCCCCTGATAAATCTCCGCCAACGACCCCATCCCTCCCGCATACTTCGTCGTGCTCACCCGCTCCACCAACGGCTCCAACACCGCCCGCCCCTCCGCCCTCGCCGCCTCCGACATCCCCCCCGCCCGCAGCAGCCCCTCCACATACGGTCCGATCAGCCAAGGCCAGATCGTCCCCCGGTGGTACGCCCCATCCCGCTCGAACTGCGGACCTGCGTACACCCCCCGATACTCCGGGTCATCCACCGGCAACGTCCGCATCCCCACCGGCGTCAACAGCCGCTCCCGACACACCCCCACCACCGCCCGCCTCCGCTCCACCGATAAAGGCGACCGCTCCAGCGAACACGCGATCAACTGGTTCGGCCGACACGACACGTCCGCCCCGCCCTCCGTCACGTGATCAAACAAGTACCCCAACTCTTCCGACCAAAACACCCGCTCGAACGCATCCGCTGCCAACCGCTCCACCTCTTCCATCCCCACCTCACAAGCCCACAGATGGCGAAGCCTTCTGTGCGGTTTTCCTCCCGCCACCCCCAACACCCCCCGCAACCCACTCACCCAAAGCGCATTGATCTCCACCGCCTTCCCGTACCTCGGCGTGAACACCACCCCCCCATACGCCGCGTCCATCCACGTCAGCTGACTCCCCGCATCCCCCGCCACAATCAAACCGTCCGCGGTATCCATACAAATCCGCGGCCCGTCCCGTCCATCGTGTCCATCAGCCCGCGTCCCCTTCGCATAACTCCCCAGCACCGATACACACGCCCCCCCTAACCACGCATCCCACGATCCACGATCCTCCGACGCTTCCAGATAAGCCAACGCCGCGTGCACAAACCATAACGGCCCGTCCACCGTGTTATAGATTGCCCCGTCCGGATCGCGGTCGTCAAACCGGTTCGGGATCAGCCCATCACGCACGACCGACGCAAACGTCCGTAGCACATCGCGCGCGGCGTCGAACCGCCCCGTCTCAAGCAGCAACCCCGGCAGCGCGATAAACGCGTCTCTACCCCAATCCGCAAACCACGGATACCCCGCCAGCACCGTTGCCAAACGCGTCCGCTTGTCCTCGCCCGGCAACACCACCGACCGCCCCACCACAAACGCCCCCGCCGCCCGCTCCAACCAGCCTCCCACACGCCCCCCATCCAAGCCCACGGATGGCGAAGCCTTCCGTGCGGTACCCACACCTGTACGCCCCAACACCCCTTCCCCCAATCCCACCGTCACCTCCGCCTCCACCCCATCCCGCCTCCCCACCACCACAAACTCCCCCGGCGTCCACACATCCTCCGCATCATCCTGCCCCCGCCGCGTCTCCACCGGATACCACACCCCCCGCCACCAATCGCCCGACGCCTCAAACCTCGCACCCTCACACCCCAACGTCGCGTCCACCCCATCCTTTCCCCGCAGCCGTAAACGCCCACCATCCACCCCTTCTGCCGTCACCGATGCATACGCCGCCTGCGCCAGATGATGAAAGTCCCGCAGCGTCACCATCGGCCGAAGCCGAAGCTCCACCAACCCACCAACCGACACCGCATAACTCACCGCCGCCCCACCCTCCACCAGCCGCAGCCGACGCACCACTTCCACCACCCCACGCCCGTCCAGTTCCACCGCGTACTCCCACCGCACCGCTTCTTCACCCGCCTCCACCACACACCGCGTGAGCCACTCATGCCCCGCCGGCACCACCACCCTTCCACCGTCACCTCCCCGAAACACCGCCGACCCCAACTCCACCCGCTGCCCCCCCTCAAACACCAGCGTCTCGAACACCGAATTCAACACCACCACACGCCCCACCGGCGGCGATGCTGCCGGCACCCAAAGCCCGTGATACCGCCGCGTCCCCGCATACCCCGCCGTCCCCATCGCATACCCCCCCGACCCGTCGGTCAGCAACCACTCCCGCTCCAACACCCCGTCAAACCCCACGCCCGCACCGCCGCCCTGCTCCACCACCAAGTCACGCATCTCGTCCATACCCCGCACCATACCACCACCCGCATTCATCACTTATCACTCACGACCCATCACTTCTTCTTCCCCAACGGCACCAACCCCACCGCCAACCCCACCACCAACACCCCGCCCACCAACACCCACGACACCCCACCCAACAACGCCGGCGGCGCCACCACCAACCCCAACCCCAACGCCCCCATCGCGTAACGCACCGTCACCAGCCGGCCCACCCCCGGCCCCAACTCAATGCCCCCGTCCCCGTTTAGCCCGGTCGCTTGCGACCGGTCCCCACCACCCACACGTCCGGGGGTCGGCGAAATGGCCCCCTCCAAAATCATCACCCCCACCCCCGCCAGGACCAACGCCAGCAACACGCCCCGCACCCGCTCCAGGTGCACCCCCCGTGCCGCCAGCAACCGCACCTCCGCCTCCCGGGCCTGCCGCTGCAGCCCCTCCAGCCGCGCCCGCCGCTCCAGCCGCACCCCTTCGACCGCCGCCTGTGCCGAGCTGTCCGACGGGTCCTGAAACACCGCTCCGGTCTCCGCCTCCTTCCTCGCCGTCTCCGCCTCAAACGCCGCCAGCTCTCGCTGCGCCAGCTCCAGCACCGATGCCGCGCCCGCCCCCGCCCCCCCACTCACAAACACCCGCTCATACCACTCCGCGTTCACCTTCCCCAACACCGCCGGCCCCGCCAACACCCCCAAAATCAACCCCGCCGCCAACAACCAAAGATGCCGATGATCCGGCAACGGCCACACATGCTTCAGACTCTGATCCATCCCCACATCCTACCGCCCCTCCCCCACGCCCACCCCTCACGCCGCCGTCGGCCGAGACACATCCACCGACACGATCGCCCAGATCGCATCCGTATAATCCGGGTTGTCACGGTGGGCATCGATCTCTTCGGGCAGCGGGATGTCTCGCCCTTCATCCATCAGCACATCGAGATAGAGCTCGATCGCTTCCCGCGCCATCAGCAACGCTTCGTGAATGGTGCTGCCCGCCGAGAAACAACCCGGCAGATCAGGCACGGTGACGCCGTAATCGCTGTCGGGGTCTTTGTGGATCGCAATCAGATAATCCATGGTTCAACTCCATCCGGCCGATTTCATAATACTCCGGCGTGTGCCGATCGGCAGGTCTCTGCGGGGATGCGGCACCACAACCAACGCGTCCGGCCGATCCGGATGCGTAAAGATGTGATGGCTGCCACGCGTCCGCACGTGTTCCCAGCCCTCCCGCTTCAGCCGCTTGATAATCTCTTTACTGCCCATTGCCTCACACAGTACCCGTCACGGATGACTTCATGCCAGCAACCGCACCCTCACCCAAACGCTCCTACACCGCCGACGCCATCACCCACCTCGAGGGCCTCGACCCGGTCCGCAAACGGCCGGGCATGTACATCGGCGGCGTCGGCTCCGCGGGCCTCCACCACCTCTGCTGGGAGGTCCTAGACAACGCCGTCGACGAGGCCATGAACGGCCACGCCTCCGACATCACCCTCACCCTTCACCAAGACGCCGCCACGATCACCGTCACCGACAACGGCCGCGGCATCCCCGTCGACATCAACCGCAAGACCAAACGCTCCGGCCTCGAGCTCGTCTTCACCGAGCTCCACGCCGGCGGCAAGTTCGAAGCCGGCGCCAACTACAAGACCTCCGGCGGGCTCCACGGCGTCGGCGCCTCCGTCGTCAACGCCCTGTCGAAATCCCTCACCGCCACCGTGACCCGAGACGGCCACAAATACGCCATGGCCTTCTCCAAAGGCAAGATCACCCAGAAGCTCAAGAAGCTCGGCCCCGCCCGCGGCTCAGGCACGGAGGTCACCTTCCACCCCGACCCCACCATCTTCCCCAAGACCACCTTCAACCCCGACACGCTCGAGGCCCGCTGCGAGACCGTCGCCTTCATCCACAAGGGCGTCCGCGTCACCTTCGACGACCAGACCACCAAGACCAAAACCACTTTCCACCACGCCAACGGCATCGCCGATTTCCTCATCCACCTCATCACCGAGAAAAAAGCACGCCCCATCCACGACCCCGCCTTCCGCCTGGAAAAAGACTCGGCCGAAGGCAAGATCGAGACCGTCTTCCAGTGGACCGAATCCACCGACGAGATGCTCCGGTCCTTCGTCAACGGCATCCCCACCCCCACCGGCGGCACTCACGACAACGGCCTCCGTGCCGGCGTCTCCAAAGCCCTCCGCAACTTCATCGACACCCACAAGCTCCAGCCCCGCGGCCTCAAGCTCGCCCTCGAAGACCTCCGCGAAGGGTTTCACGGCATCCTCTCCGTCTTCATCGCCGAGCCCCAATTCCAGGGCCAGACCAAGGACCGCCTGAACAACCCCGAAGCCACCGCGCTGGTCGACAACGCCGTACGTCAGGCCTTTGAACAATGGCTCAACTCCAACCGCTCACTCGGCGAGTCCATCGTGGCCCGTGTCATCGCCGCTGCCCGGGCCCGCGAGGCATCACGCGCCGCCGCCGCCACCGTCTCCCGCAAGTCCGCCACCTCCGGCAAGCTCACACTGCCCGGCAAGCTCGCCGACTGCACCTCCAAAGCCCACGGCAACTCCGAGCTCTTCATCGTCGAGGGCGACTCCGCCGGCGGCTCCGCCAAACAGGGCCGAGACCGCACGCACCAAGCGATCCTTCCGCTGCGCGGCAAAGTGCTGAACACCGAAACGGCAAACTTGAAAAAGGTCGTCGAGAACAAGGAACTCGCCGACCTCATCACCGCCCTCGGCTGCGGCGTCGGCCCGATGTGCGACCCGTCCAAACTCCGCTACGCCCGGGTCATCCTCCTCGCGGATGCCGACTCCGACGGTCACCACATCACCACGCTCCTGCTAACCTTTTTCTACCGACACGCCAAGCCGTTGATTGATGCGGGCAAGGTCTATATCGCCCTGCCCCCGCTCTACCGCGTCGATATCGGTAAGGAAACCCACTGGGCCGCCGATGAACAAGACCGCGATCGCATCCTCGACCAGCACGCCAAGGGCAATAGCAAGGTCGAGATCACCCGCTTCAAGGGCCTCGGTGAGATGATGCCCAAGGTCCTCTGGGAGACCACGCTGAACCCCAAGACCCGCCGCCTGCTCCGCGTCGAAGTCGAAGACGCGCTGGAAACGGACCGCGTGATGAACGAGCTCATGGGCAAAGACCCCGCCGCCCGCTTCCGCTTCATCATGGAGCGGGCCGAGGACGCCGACGAGATCGATGTCTAACCCCACCCACCCCACCCGCCCCACACACCAATCACGCATTCAGGCAATCACCCACTCAATCAGTCCGCACTCAGCATCCGCTCCACCACCTCATCTGACAGCACACGGTGCCGATGCGCGAACGCCACGTCACGTTTCAGCAAATCGCCCATCTCCCGCCGATCGTCCGCGTTCTCAAACTCCAACCCCACCAACGCACGACCCACACGTTCACCCGTGTATCGGTAATTGAAATAGCAGATGTTGGCCAGGCCCCGGATGCGCTCGAGGAACTCGGTCAGCGCTCCAACCCGCTCCGGAAACTCATACCGAAGCATTAACGGGTGCTTGAACAGGCCGGGGTCGTAGTTGACTACCCGGAACTCGACGTCCTCCTCCAGCGAGACGTCCGCCACCGCGATCCCCGCCGCTTCACACCGCCGCTCGACCTCAGCCAACAACTCCGGCGTTGTGTCAAAACCGATCACCGGGAACGAACGCTCGGCGTGCGACTTGCCGTACTGGAACTCCACGATGTTGCAGCCCTCGAGTGCCTCACGCATCAGGCCCAGCAACGTCCCCGGCCGCTCGGGCACCTCGAACCGCAGGTGCTTCCGCAACTGCCCGCCAATCCCCGCTTCTGCTGCAATGACCGCCAGCTGCGAGAAGTCCATGTTCGCCCCGCACATCACCGCAAGCGCCTTCTTCCCATCTAGCCGATCGGCCTGCGACAGCAGCCCCGCCAGCCCCAACGCGCCTGCCGGCTCGACGATGCGACGACGCCAGTTCCAGAACCGACGCAGCGCGTTGCACACGTCCTGATTGCTCACCATGATAAATTCATCGATCAGCTCCCGGCACAGCGGGTACGTCAGGTCGCCCGCTCGCTGGACGGCCGTGCCGTCACAAAAGATGTCCAGCTCCTCTAGCGTGACCGGCCGGCCCGCTGCGACGGCCGCCGCCATCGACGCCTGGCCCTCGCCCTCCACGCCCACCACCCGCACCCCTGGCATGTAGTGCTTCAACCAGCACGCCACCGCCGCCGCCATCCCCCCGCCCCCGATCTGCAGATAGACCACGTCGAACGCGCCCTGCCCCGACATGACCACCTCGTCCGCCAGCGTGCCCTGCCCGCCCATCGTGACCAGGTCGTCATAAGGATGGACGAAGGCCTGGCCGTGCTCTTTTGCGAACCGAAGTGCTGCGGCGTATGCCGTGTCCAGGCTGTCGCCGACCAGCTCGATCGACACGCCGTCTCCGCCGTGCATCTTCACCGCCTGCCGTTTCACCATCGGCGTGGGCCGTGGCATAAACACCGTCGCCGAACACCCGAGCTTCGCCGCCGCGAGCGCGACCCCCTGGGCGTGGTTCCCCGCCGACGCACACACGACGCCACGCTCACGCTCCGCATCGCTCAGCGTCGCCATCCGGTTGTACGCCCCCCGCCACTTGTACGCGTAGATCGGCGGCACGTCCTCGCGCTTCACCCAGACCTCCGCCGACGTCCCGATATCGAGCCGTTCCATCGGCGTCGGCCCCCGCACCGCGTAAACCCGCTGCCGGGCCAGCAGCACCTCATCAAACAAACGCTCCCGCAGCGATCGCTCGTCCATCGCCACATTCTGTCACACGCCATCCCGCTGTGCCGCGGCATGAAAAACCCCGCGGCTGGCGCGGGGCTCTCTCCCTCTCCGCCACGGGGCGGGGTGTTCGTTTCAATGGGCCAACGGCGTCAGGACCCAGGCACCTCGGCATCCGCCAAATCACGCGCCTGCTGGATCAGCTCCTCCGTGATCTCCGGCATCGGGTAGTACCGATTCAAAAACGCCTGCAGCTCGTCAGACTCCGCAATCCGGAAGTACACCACCCGATCAATCCGGTTGGTCGAGAACGTCACCGCCCGCGCCAGCCGACGCCGCGACGCCGCCATCAGCAACTCGCCGCCCGGCTCGAAGCCGATCGGCAGGATCTCGAACTGCCACGCCTGCCGACGGTTGATCAGCCGAAGCGCCCGCTCGTCGATGGTCTGCTCCGACAGATCGATCGTCCCGGTAAATCGGTGGTACTGCTCGATCCAGGCGTTCTCGATCGACTCCACCGTCACATCGAACATCCGCTCCGCCAGTACGCCGAACGGCAGGTGCTGCTTCTTTTGGGCCTGCACGATCTCAAAGACCTGCTGCTCACTCAGCACGCCTTGCTCGATCAGGATTTCGCCGATTCGGATGGGTTTGTCGCTCAACGTTGCACTCCTGGGCCCCAACCACGCCGTGGGCATTCACACACATCCCCACTGTCCTATTCAAATCATCGGCCCAGCCGCCACACCATTTCACCCCTGCCGCGCAGCTTTTCAGCCACCGGCTTTCCACAGGCCGTAAAAAAACCCCGAACGGTTCGGGGCTTTACACGAAAGGTTTTTCGCTTGTGGATGCGGGGATTCAGGCCAGGTCATCCAGCAGCCGGTCCACCGCGATGTCCAGCTTCTCGGGCGACTCGTACGCGCCCTTGTCGATCGCCGACTTCACGGAGCTGACCAGGTCTTCACGGATGTCCGGCACGTCGTTGAGCTGCGCGAGGAAGCGGGCAGCGTCCGAGAACTCGGCGCGGTCGCTCGGCCGATTGACCGGGCTCGAAGCCACCGGCTTCACCGGCGTCCCAGGCAGGCTGCTGTAGCCGGCGGCGGCACTCTGATTGATCGGGGCAATATCACTCATCACACGTCTCCTGCGGAAGGCCAAGGTCGCTCAGCCGACCCAAACCGGGACACCCCGGACGCGTCGGCCTGACGCTCTTCGCCCCTCTACGGGCATTATCGCCCAAGCCGTTGCTCGCCCTCCAACAAACCCACTCCAACCGGTCAACACTCTCTACACCCCTAAAGTATTCCCAGTTCGTCAATTAGACGACATCTCAAAACGGGCTAGTCCCATAATCATCCCGGCACCAGTACTGCTGCGTAACCCAAGTGACTGCATACAAAACGCTTAGGCGCACCCGTGGTTACGCTGCGAAAATCTCATAAAGTTTGGTTCTTTTTTGGGTATCGTTTAGCCGACAAGAACGCCCGCCGCAAACCGCCTCAGGCCAACGACGCCTGAGCACCCTTCACCGCCTCCACCACCCGCACCGCCTGCACGTTCGCCGCCACGTCGTGCACCCGCACCATCCCCACGCCCGCCCAGGCCGCCATCGCCGTGATCGCCACCGTCCCCCCCAAGCGGTCACCCGACGCTGTCCCCCCCACCGGGTCCAGCTCCCCGATTATCCGCTTCCGGCTTGCCCCCACCAGCACCCCCGCCAACCCCTCCCCCGACGCCCATCCCACCAGGTCCTCCATCGACCTCAGCAAAGCCAGGTTGTGCTCCAGCGTTTTGCCAAAACCGATACCCGGGTCAACCCAAAGCAGCCCCCTCGGCACCCCCGCTAGCTCGGCCGTCTCAACCCGTTCATTCAAATAGGCCTTGACCTCAGCCACCACGTTCTCGTAGGCCGGCCGTTCCTGCATCGTCGCCGGCTCCCCCCGCTTGTGCATCAACACCATGGGCACCCCCCGCTCCGCCACCAGGCCAAACAACCCCGGGTCGTCTCCGCCCGCCGACACATCGTTGACCATGCCCATACCCGAGCCGTCGGCATCCAGCGCCGCTCGGGCGACCGCCTCCCGCGTCGTGTCCACGCTGATCGCGACCCCGCCGTAACCCGCACCGTCCAGCTCCTCACGAAGCCCCGCCACCACCGGCACCACCCGACGCACCTGCTCCTCAACCCCCACCCGCTCCGCCCCCGGCCGTGTCGACTCCCCCCCCACATCGATCACCCCCGCCCCCGCCTCCGCCATCGCCAACCCCGCACCCACCGCCGCCGCCACCCCCGCCTCCCCCTCGCCATAGACCCCCCCATCCGAAAACGAGTCCGGCGTCACGTTCAGCACCCCCATCACCCGCATCGCTGTTCGCCCATTCATGTCGAAGCTCCGAGGGAGTCAGGAGTAAGAAAGTCGAAAGTACGTTATGCCTGGATCAACCCACCCAATCCGCCCACCGGGCCCGCCCTAGCGCCTAACCACTAGCAGCTAGCGCCCAACTCATACCTCCACCTCCGCCCACTTCCCCCGCCCGAACCACACCATAAATGCCACCCCCCGCAAAAACAGCTCCGTCAACAAACCCGCCCACACGCCCAGCAGCTTGTCTTCAAACCACCACGCCCCCAGCAACACCAACGGCAACCGCACCAACCACGTCATCGCGTTGGTCAGCACCATCGGCGTCCGCGTGTCCCCCGCCCCCCGCATCGCCCCGCTCAGCACCATGTAGCTCGCAAAGAAGAACTGGATCAGCCCCGCATAAAACACCAACGGCGACGCCATCTCGATCAGCACCGGCTCGTCCGTCAGCAACCGTGTCAACCCCTCCGGCACCGCCAGGAACACCACCCCCATCGCCGTCATCATCCCGCCCCCCATCACCCAGCACCCCACCGCCGCCTTCTTCGCCATCGCCACCGAGCCCGCCCCGAGATACTGCCCGGTCAGTGTCGACGCCGCCGTCGCAAACGCCAGCCCAGGCAGAAAACTCATCGCCTCGATCCGGATCGCCACGATGTGCGCCCCCTGCTCCGCCCCCCGCACCGCGATCACCCCCACCACATACAGCACCACAAAGTTCCCCGCCCACTGACCCGCCCGCTCCCAGAAGTTCGGCAAGCCCAACCGCATCACCCGACGACTCAGCCCCCCCTCCCAACGCACGCAGCTCCGGCACAGCCGAAGCCCGTGTGTACCCCGCAGCAATACCCCCAGCGTCAACACGCCCCCCACCGCCCACGCGATCGCCGTCCCCCACGCGATCCCCGCCACCCCCCACCCCAACCCCGGAAGTTCAACACCCGCAAACACCCAAGGCTCCCTTGCCAGCCACAGCGTCAACACCACATTCACCCCGTTCACCACCAGCATGATCCAGAACGGGCTCCGCGTGTCTCCCGCCCCCGCCCGGCACGCCCCCCCCACAAAAAGCACCGCCCCCAGGCACGCCGTCAGCGACGACACCCGCAGGTATTGCTCCGCCAGGCCCAGGCTCCCGTCCGCCTCACCCAACCCCGCCAGCCCCCCGATCACCCCCGCCATCGCCCAGATGAACACCGTCACGATGAACCCCACACCCAGCGCGAGCAGCACCGCCTGCCCCAGCACCCGCTCCGCCAGCCCCCGATCCCCCGCCCCGATCGACCGGGCCACCAGTGCCGTCGCCCCCGTGCCCACCGCCATGAACATCAGCCCCATGAACCACTGCATGTACCCGCCCACCGCGATCGCGTTCGTCGCCGGCACCGACACCCGCCCCGCCACCGCCGTGTCCACAAACCCCACCAAATAGTTCAGCACCTGCTGCGCCAACGGCCACACCGCCAGAAACACGATCTGCCGCGGCAACGACATCCCTCCCAAACGTCCTTCAAGACGCCCTTCAAGCCGGCCCTCCAACAACCCTTCATCAGCCTGAGACGCCTGCTCTGCCACAGCCGCGATCATAGCCCCCCCATCTCCCCCCCTCCGGCAGTCAATCCCCCACCCAACCCCGCCGATGCTCCATATAACGCCCACACCCCAACAAGGCCATCCCGCTTCAGCGGGATGGCACCCCTGACCCACTCCATGCCGCCCCAGCTCATCCCCCCAGCCCGACCCACCGACCCCGCCGACTCCCCCGCCAGGCTGCTGATCATCTCCCCCGACGCCAAGCTCCGGCACCACCTGGTCGATCACCTCACCCAGCACCCCACCCGCTGGCGTGCCGAGGCCATCCCCGCCCTGAAGCACCTCGGCCCCACGCCCGAAGACCACCTCGCCGACACCGACCTCGTCCTCGCCCACACCCCCCACCCTTCCCACACGGACGAGCCCACCCCGCCCTCTACCGACACCCCCGCCCTCCGACTCCTCGACGACCTGCTCCTACTCGCCCCCGACCTCCCGGTCATCCTCCTCACCGATCACGCCAACCACCGCGAAGCCGCCGACGCCATCGCCCGCGGGGCCTACGACTACCTCACCGTCGCCTCGACCCTCGACCCCGAAATCCTGCCCATCCTCATCGAGAAGAACCGCGCCCTCCAACGCGTCAAGCAGGAGAACGCCTACCTCCAGCAGCAGCTCACCATGCTGCTCGGGCGCACCAAGTCCCGCAACGCCGACCTCGAACAGATCGCCGCCACCGACCCGCTCACCGCCCTCGCCAACCGCCGCGCCTTCCTCGAATCCCTCCATCGCCGGTTCGCCGACGCCAAACGCCATCAACGCGACCTCGCCTGCCTGCTCCTCGACCTCGACGGCTTCAAGCCCATCAACGACCAGCTCGGACACGCCGCCGGCGACCGCCTGCTTATCGCCACCGCCGACGCCCTCCGCCACTGCGCCCGCGCCTCCGACACGCCCGGCCGACTCGGCGGCGACGAGTTCGTCCTCCTGCTCCCCGAAACCGACGCCGACGAAGCCGCCCGCATCGCCCACCGCCTCCGTGCCGCCTTCCAACAAGCCGCCCAGGCCGAGCTCGACGCCATCCTCAAAAACCCGTCGCCGTCCGCCCCCTACACCCTCGCCCCCATTGTCCCCCCACCCCCCACCAAGGACATCCCGCTTCAGCGGGATGGCATGCCGCCACCCACCCCTACCCTCGCCATCGGTCTCGCCACCCGAATCAACTCCGACACGCCAGACGCAGACGCCCTCCTCGACGCCGCCGACGCCGCCATGTACCACGCCAAGCGCTCCGGCAAAGGCCACACCGCCCTCGCCCAACCCGGCGACAACACCCCCACCCTCGTACCCGCCCCACCCGACACGCACCGCCACTCTGCATAACGCGTGCCCACGCAACCCATCCCCTTAATAGCCGCGATGCGACGCATCGCCGGCCGCGCCATCCCGCGCATCAACACACGCATGGAACCTCCCACCCACAATCCCGTCTAATATGCTCTTAGCAGTTACGCCCCAACGATCAGGAGCCCCCGCGATGCCCGCAACCGTCCACGCCTCCGCAAGACGCTTCACCCTTGCCGCCACCCTGCTCGCCCTCCTCCTCGCCCCCACCCTCCACGCCCAGCCCGACGGCCCCTTCCTCGGCATCATCAACCAGAACAACACCCCCGTCCGTGCCGGGGCCGGCAACGCCTACTACGTCGTCGGCACCCTCGAGGCTGGCTCCCCCGTCGAGGTCGAAGAGGTCTTCTACCGCTGGTACAAGATCAAGCCCACCGAAGGCATGTACTCCTACATCTCCAAAGCCTTCGTCGACCTCCAAGGCGACGGCTCCCGCGGCATCGTCAACAACGACCGCGTTGACGCCAAGGCCGGCGCCCTCAAAGGCCCCGCCGAGTCCTACCGTATCCAGGTCCGCCTCAACAAAGACGACATCGTCCGCGTCCTCGGCGAAGACGGCAGCTTCTATAAGATCGTCCCCCCACCCGACGCCTTCGTCTACGTTCCCCCCGAGTCCGTCCGCGTTGCCACCGACACCGAGATCGCCCAACTCCGCAACCCCACCCCACCCGCGCCCCCGGCTCCGCCCACCCCCACCACACCCACTACACCCACCACACCCGAGCCCACGCCGACCCCCGAACCGGTCGCCCCGACGCCTCCCGCCCCGCCCGCACCCACGCCTCCCACCCCCGAGCCCGCACCGCTCACACCACTCACCCCGCCCACACCACCAGAATCCACACCCGAACCCGCCCAGACCATCACCCAGCTCCCCGAGCCCACGCCCGAGCCGATGCCCATCCCGGTGGTCCCGGAACCCGCTTTGGAAACGCCCGAGCCGGTCACACCCGTAACCCCCGACCCCAACGCCCCGCTCCCCGCCGCCGTCGCCGCCGACGTCCCCCTAACCAGCCCCGCCGTCGCCGACCCGCTCAAGGCCCTCGAAGCCGAGCTCCTGCCCCTCTTCGCCCTCCCCCTCGATCAGCAGCCCTACGACCAGATGATCGCCGGCTACACCGAGATCAAGTCCAACTCGGCCCTCACCCGCGTCGACCGCCTCATCGTTGAACGCCGCCTGATCGCCATCGAACGCAACCAACGCGTCGCCCAGGCCCTGCTCCGACTCAAGGCCGCCAAGTCCGACGCCACCGCCGCGCCCCTCACCGATATCCCCGCCGACGACACCACCCCCAGCACCTTCGACGCCGTCGGCATCCTCACCGTCTCCTCCGTCTACGACGGCCAGAACGTCCCCCGCCTCTACCGACTCGTCGCCCCCAACGGCCGACGCACCCTCGCCTACCTCGAACCCACCCCCCAGCTCCGCGTCAACGACAACCTGGGCCGACTCCTCGGCGTCTCCGGCACCTCCACCTACGACCCCGCCGTCAAGCTCGAAGTCCTCCGCCCCACCCGCGCCGTCCCCCTCACCCCCGAGGGCACCCCCGAGTAATCGGCACTCCACCCCGCACCCACCACCAGGTGCCGTGTAGCGGGAGACGCGAAGCGTCCCGCTCCACCCCACACGAACCCGCGACATCCCACGCAACTCATGCATAGCCGCGATGCGACGCATCGCCGGTCGCGCCATCACCCGCTAAACTCCGCCCCAAACCTTCCCACCCCCTAAAACCCTGGAACGAGAAACTCAATGTCCATCCAAGGCAACGCCATCATCGGCCAGTCCGGCGGCCCCACCGCCGTCATCAACCAGTCCGCCGTCGGCGTCGTCGAGGGCCTCCGCGAAGGCAATTTCCCCGGAAAAATCTTCGGCGCCCACCACGCCGTCGCCGGCATCAAGGCCGACGACCTGATCGACCTCACCGACACCCCCCAGGACGTCCTCGACCGACTCGCCGACACCCCCTCGGCCGGCCTCGGCTCCTCCCGCGACAAGCCCGACGCCGACTACTGCAAGCTCATCCTCGAAAAATTCAAAGCCCGCGACATCCGCTACTTCTTCTACGCCGGCGGCAACGACTCCTCCGACACCTGCCGCATCGTCGCCGAGATGGCCGCCGAGCAGGGCTACGACCTCCACGCCGTCCACGTCCCCAAGACCGTCGACAACGACCTTATGGTCAACGACCACACCCCCGGCTTCGGGTCCGCCGCCAAGTTCGTCGCCCAGGCCTTCATGGGCGATAACCTCGACAACGCCGCCCTCCCCGGCATCAAGGTCAACATCATCATGGGCAGGCACGCCGGCTTCCTCACCGCCGCCTCCATCCTCGGCCGACGCGCCGGCACCAACGACGGCCCCCACCTCGTCTACGTCCCCGAAGCCGCTTTCGACTTCGACTCCTTCTGCAACGACGTCGAAGCCACCTACCGCAAGCTCGGCCGTTGCCTCATCGCCGTCTCCGAAGGCATCCACGACGCCGACAGCACGCCCATGGCCGCTAAGCTCGCCGAACAGGCCGGCATCGCCGTCGAGAAAGACTCCCACGGCAACATCCAACTCTCCGGCTCCGGCGCCCTCGGCGACGCCCTCTCCAACGCCATCAAAAACTACTTCGCCACGAAGGATGAAAAGGTCCGCGTCCGCGCCGACACCTTCGGCTACCTCCAACGCTCCTTCGTCGGCTGCGCCTCGCCCGTCGACCAGGCCGAAGCCCGCGCCGCCGGCCACGCCGCCGCCACCCACGCCCTCGCCGGCGCCCAAATGGGCTCCATCGCCATCATCCGCACCTCCACCCCCGGCCCCTCCGAGCAGTACACCGTCGACTACAAGCTGATCGACATCAAAGAGGTCGCCGCCAAGACCAAGCACCTCCCCGAGCACTACATCGAGAACGGCAACAACATCGCCGAGTCCTTCAAGCACTACGCCCTCCCCCTCGTCGGCGATCTCCCCGTCATCGAGACGCTGTAAAGCGGTCCGGGTGTTCTCCATTTAGCCCCGGGTCAATGACCCGGGGCCGGCCCCCGGTGACTCACCGGGGGCTAAATGAAGCGTCAAACAATTCCGGCCATGAGCACCCTCTTCCCGCCACCCGCACAACCGGCGACACTCGACAAGCCGCTCTTCACTATCGGGTTCACCGGCAAAAACGCCCAGCAGTTCTTCACCACCCTCGCCGACGCAGGCGTCGAACGCATCCTCGACGTCCGCCTGCACAACACCTCCCAACTCGCCGGCTACCAAGCGCTCCGACCTGCCCTACTTCCTCCGCTCGATCCTCGGGGCCGATTACCACCACCTCACCGCCTTCGCCCCGACCCGGCAACTCCTCGACGACTACAAGAACCACCGCATCACCTGGCCCGAATACGAAACGATCTACCACGGCCTGCTCGAATCCCGCCGCCCGCTCGACACCCTCGACCCCAACCTCCTCCCCGGCGGCTGCCTCCTATGCGCCGAGCCCACCCCTGACCAATGCCACCGCCGCCTCGCCGCCGAATACCTCTGTGAGAACCTGTCAGAGTTACTCCTAAAGCACCTCTGAACCTGCTTTCGCGTAGGTAGGGATGGATATGATTTTGCGCGAACGATGATCGCAATGCAGTGCGATTGTTCCCAAAATCGCTACAAAACGCGTAGTTTTTCTCTCGAAGAATTCCTGAGCATCTGTATAACTATGTGATGCGAAGAAGGACTACACATTACATGAGACGATCTGAGAGAACGAGCAGAGGCGATGATGCAGATTCGGATCAGTTGCCTGCTATAGCAAACGTGCGGTGGTGGAGTCGAAAGATGTTCAACTCTCTATGCAAGTTTGCCGTAGTACTGTCATTTTTATTGGCGTTTATCGCCACGCTCTTGACTGTTTTTATTGATAGCAAAAGTGTCACATCACATATCAAAGCTCAAGGTGTACCTGAATCCAAGTCAAGTAGCTTGTACACAAGCTTTTTGAATATAGAAAACTCGGGTGCATTGTCTGCCCAAAACATAGTTATTAGTTATCACGTCTTGCGTGCCGAATACGAAACAGAACTTGTAGAGAAAATTATTGTTGAAGATATGGTTTTTGATTCTCAAGAGACTCCCGGGTTTTTGTCGCCAGGTGAAATCTACGGAGTATCTCTTGATCCATTGTCGGAACAACTTGTTCTTAGTTCAGGACGCGGTCTCGATAGTGTCGAATACGCGGATATTGCTGTGAGTATTGACTACACAGTTGGCCGTACTGGTCTGTCGAAGAATAAGGTCTTTAGGGTTGAAGCAGTAAGAGATATTGCTACCGAACAGCTTGTATGGAGATTTAAGTCGCCGCACGATCTGCCAATACTTGCATCAGCTTTTAACTAATTTAAACAGCAGTGCTTGGTGTTCAATAATGCAAGGCTGACTACAGGTAGACTCAAAGCAGGTAGGACCGGTTTCAACCGGCCGCGCATCTGAACCCGGCTTGGCCGGATAAATCCTGCCCTAAGCAATGCGGTTCTTACGAATCATGGCCATCTGCATGGTCGTTTGCATTGCCCGACCTCCCGGCGACAGCATTGATGATGTCGGGCTCGTTCTTGGTGAAGGTGAGGGTGCGGTAGGGGTAGGGGATCTCGATGCCGGCGTCGTCGAGGGCTTTCTTGACGGCTTCGACGACCTCGTCGCGGGACTCGCGGACCTGCAGCGGGGTGCTGCCGCACCACCAGGTGACCTCGAAGTCGATGCTGGAGGCACCGAATTCCTGGGCGAAGATCTCGACAGGGTTGGACTTGTCGATGGAGGTGCAGGCTTCGACGGCCTGCTTGATGACCTTGCGGGATTCAGCGACGTCTTCGCCGTAGGCGACGCCGCACATGACGGTCATGCGGCGGATCGGGCGGTTGGTGAGGACCTTGACGGGGTTTTTGAACATCATCGCGTTGGGGATGAGGTCGAGGACGCCGTCGGTCCGGCGGATGAGGGTCATACGGAGCTCGATATTTTCGACGCGGCCGGTGATGCCTTCGCACTCGATGAAGTCGCCGGCGTCGTAGGGGAACTTCCAGAGGATGATGATGCCGGCGAGGAAGTTTTCGATGATGTCCTTGAAGGCGAAGCCCAGGGCGATGGACCCGAGGCCGAGGGTGGCGACGACCTG
>JBCCOW010000033.1:0-41469 GCA_039025195.1 Planctomycetota bacterium | reverse complement strand
TTGACGATGACCTCGTCGGCGCCGGAGGCGTAGGCCTTCTTCTCGATGCCCTCGAGCTCGTCGCCCTGGCCGAGCTCGGCGGCGAAGGCCACGAGCTTGACGCCGGGGTATCGGCCCTTGAGCCAGGGGAGGATGACGGAGGTGTCGAGGCCGCCGGAGTAGGCGAGGACGATCTTTTTGGGGTCTTTGGAAGGCATGGTCGGGAGTCTAGCGGAAGCCGGGCGAGGGGCTGGGTGGGTGGTTGGGGTTTGCAGGGAATGGGCGTGCGGCAGCGCGGCCCACGGTCACAGACCGTGGGCTTCTGTAAGTAGGCAAGCATCAGTTCGAGCAGGCGTGGACGGCTTGGGTGAAGGCGTCGGCGTAGTGGTCGAGAAGTTGGGGGGTGGCGCGGTGGAACGACGGGAGGGCGATCATGTCGTGGGCCGTCGATTCGACGAAGGGCAGACAGACGCTTGAGTAGTCGGGTAGGGGGTGGCGGGCGATGCGTTGGGCGTGCCCTTCGGTGAAGAAGGGCTGCTGGTGGAGCAGGGGGTAGCGGGCGGGCCGGGCGTGGCAGCCGGCGGCCTGGAGGTGGGCGAGGAGGGTGTCGGTGGCGATGCCGGTCTTGGCTGGTTGGTTGCGGATGAGGAACTCGAAGTAGACACGATTGATGTGTGGTGGACCGAGGAAGGTGTCGAAGCCGAGTGGTTCGAGGCGTCGGGCGAGGGAGCGGATGTTGCGGTTGCGCTCGGCGTTAGTGGCGTCGAGGCGTTGGAGCTGGGACAGCGCGAGGGCGGCGCTGAGGGGGGCGATGCGGGTCTTCATGCCGAAGCCGGTGGCGGCGAACCGTTGATTCGCGGTGTCGAGTTGGTGGATACGCATGACGTCGCCGAGCAGGGCGGCGCGCTCGGCGTAGTGGTCATCGTCGGTGAGGAAGATGCCGCCCTCGCCGGCGGGAGCAAGCTTGTTGCCCTGCAGGCTGAAGACGCCGATGTCGCCGAGCGTGCCGCAGGGTCGGCCGCGCCAGGTGGCGCCGTGGGCGTGTGAGGCGTCTTCGATGATCTTGAGGTTATGCTTCCGGGCGAGGTCGATCTGCTCGGTCATTTTGGAGGGCATGCCCCAGAGGTGGACAACGACGATGGCCTTGGTGCGTGGGGTTATGCGGCGTTCAACGTCGGCGGGGTCGAGCCCGAGGCGGCGGGATTCGGAGTCGGCGAAGACGGGGACGCCGCCGAACCAGAGCATGGGCGAGACGCTGGACCACCAGGTGGCGGCGGGGACGATGACCTCGTCACCGGGCTGGAGGTCGATGGCGAAGAAGGCGGCGTGGAGCGCGGCGGTGCCGTTGCAGTGGGCGATGGCGTGGCGGGAGCCGAGGCGCTGCCGGTAGGCGGCTTCGAGCTCGCCGATCACGGGGTGCCAGGAAACCTCGCCGCTGCGGAGCACCTCGAGCAGCGCGGCCTCGTCATCGCGGGTGATGATCGGCCAGGTCTCGGCGTCGGTGTGGTCGGGGACGGTTTTCATAGTGTACACTTACCATATGAAGGATCTGCGTCAAGGGGTTCTCGGCAGAGCTGCCGAGGTGGCCGTGGTCGAGGGTGGAGAGGAGGGTGGGGTGGAGGTCAACGATGTGCACGCGGGGCTTTCGCGGACGGTGGTCAGCGAAGTGGTTCGGCCGACGGCTCTGGATGAGTTGGTGTCGGCGATGCGGGAGCCGGCTGCGGTGTGTGGTGGGCGGTACGCGTCGGGCGGGCAGCCGTTCCTGACGGGGCGTCGGTTGATCGACCTGGAGCGGTTCGGCCGGGTGCTGGGCATCGATCGGGAGCGGGGCCTGGTGACCGCGGAGGCGGGGACGCGGTGGCCGACGCTGGTGGGTTGGCTCAATACGCATGCGCCGGAGTGGGCGATCCGTCAGAAGCAGAGCGGGGCGGACGCGGTGAGCCTCGGCGGTTCGGTGAGTGTCAACGCGCACGGCCGAGGCCTCGACGCGCCGCCGATCGTGGCGGATGTGGAATCGGTTGGGGTGGTCGAGCCCGACGGCAGTGTCGTGCGTTGCGATCGGTCGCATCACGCGGAGCGCTTCCGAAGAATCATCGGGGGCTACGGGATGTTCGGGCTGATCGCAACGGTGACGCTGCGTCTGGTGCCGCGGGTGAAGCTGCGTCGGCGGGCCGACTATGTCGCGGCGGCGGAGGTGATCGGTCGGTTCGATCGTGCGGTTGCGGCGGGGATCACCTGTGGGGAGTTCCACGTGAATATCGATGAAACGTCGGACGGGTTTCTCGATCACGGGGTGATGCTGACGCACGAGCCGGCGGGGCTGGATGAGCCGATCACTCGGCGGCAGCCCGATCCGGACGCGTTCCTGCGGTTGGTGATGCTGGCTCACACGGACAAGCCGCTTGCCTATTCGACCTATCGCCGGCAGTTGATCGAGGCGCCGCCGTGTGTGGACTGGTCGGATGGTTGGCAGTCGGCGGAGTACCTGCCGGGGTATCACACGGCGATCGATCAGGCGGTTGGAGCGAGGGTCCGGGGCAGCGAGGTGCTCAGCGAGTTCTTTGTGCCGCGGGACGCGCTGGTGCCGTTCCTTACCGACGCGGCCCGGGTCTTGCGTGAGATGAGAGGCGACCTGATTTATGGCAATGTCCGGCTGATCGAGCGTGATGAGGAGACGGCCCTGCCGTGGGCGACCGGCCGGATGGCGTGCATCGTGTTGAACCTGCACACCGATCACGACGCGGCGGGGCTGCGGCACACCCGCGCGGTCTTCCGGGCGTTGCTGGACGCGGCGATCGAGCGGGGCGGGACGTACTACCTGGCCTACCACCGGTTTGCCCGGCGGGACCAGGTGCTTCGGTGCTATCCGCAGCTGCCGGCGTTGCTGACGCGGGCTGACGGGCCTTGCACCAGCGATTGGCAGGAGCACTACCGGGCGTTGCTGGGGTGAGGGGGTAGACGGTAGGCGAGGCAAGCGTGCGAGGGTTACAGTGCCGCGATGGCTGAGACGGTAGAGCGACACGGCAACCGGGCGTGGTTGGTGAGCGTCACGCGTTGGCTTTTGGGGCTGACGGCAGGCCTGGGGTTGGCTTGGCCGAGCGCGGCGTGGGGTGCGACGGAGCCGAGCGGATCGGGTGGGGTGGGGCGGGAA
This sequence comes from Planctomycetota bacterium, assembly GCA_039025195.1. Classification (GTDB taxonomy): domain Bacteria; phylum Planctomycetota; class Phycisphaerae; order Phycisphaerales; family Phycisphaeraceae; genus JBCCOW01. The sequence continues at coordinate 38,339 of JBCCOW010000033.1, read as the reverse complement.
GGGATCGAGTCGGTGCTGCCCGAGTCGTTGGTTGCGAATGAGCTGCTGGGGCTGATGTACTGGCAGTGGCTGGCGATCATGTTGTTCATTTTTGCGGGGCTGGTGCTGGATCTGATCGTGCGGGTTGTGCTGCGGGTGGTGGCGGGGCGGGTCGCGGGACAGGATTTCGTGGATGCCGACGCGAAAGAGGTGCGGAAGACGATGCGGCCGATCGGGCTGCTGGTGGCGTCGGGGTTCTGGATGACGGTGATCGGGCTCACGGGGCTGGAGGGGGCGGCGTTCGAGGTGATCAACGGGGCGTTGGCGGTGTTTGCCTCGCTGGCGGGGATCGTCTCGGCGTGGCGGCTGATCGATCTGGTCGGGTCGTTCCTGAGCTTCAAGGCCGAGGCGACGGAGACGAAGGTCGACGACGTCTTGGTGCCGCTGCTGCGGAAGACGGCGAAGGTGTTCGTGGTGGTGTTGGGGGTGGTGTTTGTGGCGCGGGCGGTGAACGTGGACATCTGGCCGTTGGTGGCGTCGCTGGGGATCGGGTCGGTGGCGTTCGCGTTCGCAGCCAAGGACACGGTGGAGAACTTCTTCGGGTCGATCGCGGTGCTGGCGGATCGGCCGTTCCATGTCGGCGACTGGGTCGTCATCGACGGCCACGAGGGCATCGTCGAAGACATCGGCTTCCGGTCCACAAGGGTCCGGACGTTCTATAACTCGCAGGTCACGATCCCGAACAGCAACCTCGTCCGTGCCGTCGTCGACAACTACGGCCGACGCCGTTACCGACGCTGGAAGACCCACCTTGGTGTGCAGTACGACACGCCCCCGGAAAAACTCTCCGCTTTCACCGAGGGGATCCGTGAATTGATACGGCTGCACCCCTATACCCGCAAGGACTACTACCAGGTCTACTGCAACGAATTCGGCGACTCGGCGTTCAAGGTGCTGCTCTACATGTTCTTCGAGGTGCCGGACTGGAACACCGAGCTCAGGGAGCGGGACCGGTTGTTTAGAGACATCGTGCGGTTGGCGGATGCGCTGGGCGTGCAGTTCGCGTTCCCGACACAGACGCTGCATGTGTATCAGGAAGAGCACCAGGACGCGTCCCGGCGGCACGACGATCCGGAGTCGCTGACCGACAAGCGGGCGTCGGTGTGGGGCATCCGGGCGGCGAAGGGCATCACACGGAACCAGGGGTACGTGAAGGCGAAACCGGACCCGGTGGTCATCCAGACGAGGGCGAGCGCGGACGGCGTGGTGGAAGAGTTGGACGCGGCGGGGAACCCGATCGTGCGCGATGAAGCCGATGAGCCAGTGAACGGTTCGCTTCCGGATGCTGAGGACCCGACGGAGTTGGATCGGCGGGGCGGCGAGGGCTAGATGGTTACTCGGATATGGTCGTGTCGTCTTTGTATTACGTCACGAGAGACCATTACTGGAGTCGGTAGATTTTGCCGTCGGGCCCAGCCCTGAGTACGACGTAGGGGACGCCAGCGCTCAGGGGGTTGCTGATGCCCGCCGCGTAACAGTAAGAGTCGAGTGCCGACAAGCTGGTGTCGCCGACGATGACCAACTGAGATGTGTAGTCCGGGTCGCCGGTCGGTGAGCTGGGTGTTTCATAAGCCAATTCGTATCCGTGTTGAGTCAGTGTCTTTTGGGCCTCTTCAAGGGGCTGGCCAACGCTGATCAGGCTATAGACATGGGCTTTAGTTTCAGCGAGTTCGGCACGGGCGACCGCGGTGCGGATTACAAGGATGGCCACAACCGTCATCAAGACCAGGGCGGCGACGATTAGGCCTTTGCAGATGGTTCTTTTGAGGAGCATCGAGGTGCAGGTTCGAGGATGGATGTGCGGTCGGTCGGCTTAGACGCACAAGGGACTGATGAGTTCCGGCGGGAACGGGTCGGGACGCTTCGCGTCACCCGCTACACGGGTCTGTCGCCTGACTCAGGTCTCGGCGTTGATAAGTTGCAGCTGTTTGAGCAGGTAGTCGCGGGAGGGGGTGGTTTGGCCGTCGGGGGTTCGGATGTGGTAAGGCTTGCCGGTCATAGAGGAGCGGGAGGCGAGGTGTTCGATGAATTGCTCGGCGGTGGTGACGCGGTCGCCGACGGCGTTCCACTTGCGGCGGAGGTGGCTGGCGGCTTTGTCGGCGGCGTGTTCGGAGCCGTTGCGGATGAACACGGCGTCGGGCATGTCGGCGATGCCCTGGATGAGGCGTTCGATCTTCTGGGTTTCGGTGAGTCGGCCGGTGTCTTCGGTGAGGGTGAAGGTGGCGAAGTCGTCGCCGGTGAGGGAATTGTCGAGTTGGGTCAGGGTGAGCCGGAGGGGTTGGCCGTTGAAGAAGAGGTCGGTGGAGGTGTTAGGCTGCATGGAGCGCGGGGCCAGCAGGGGCTGGCCGTCCGGGGTGGCGACGGAGACGATGACCTGTCCGCGGGTGACGTCGTCGAGGGTGATCAGGAGTTGGCCGTCGTTCTCGGGCACGGGCACGGTGGACCGCTGACGGATCGTGATCTCCAGCGGGAGGCCTGAGAGTGCGGCGGGGCTGGGTGCGGGTGGCGGAGCGGACGGCTCGGAGCAGCCGGTGAATGCGAGTGTGGTGAAGGCCAGGAGCAGGCTGAGGGTTCGACGCATGGCCGGGGCTTCCTGTTGGGGTTGGGCGGTGGTCTGCTAGGGCATCTTATTTTCCAGCACGCCGCCTATGGGTCAAGGGTTTTGGTGGGTTGTGTCTGTCGGTTTAATGGTGTGATGGAAACAGACGTGACGGAAGCGTGGTATGTTTTGAAAAGGTGTCAGGGACGCCTCCACGTCCGCGGGAAGGGCTAAGCCCACCAGATCGCTTTCTTTACAACCCACCTTCATTCCTGCCCGACGCAGCGGACAACGGGCATTGCTGGAAGGAAGGTGCGCGATGCACAAGTCTGAAGAATCGGTCGGTTTGTCGGTGTCCTTGCCGGAGGGGGCGTCGCTGGAGAACCTGCGGAAGCGGGCGCAGACGCTGTTGAAGCAGCGGCGGGCGGAGGCGGCGGCGCTGCCGAAGGGGGCGCTTCCGGGGAAGGTGACGCTGAGTGGGGTGCAGCACGAGCTGGCGCGGTCATACGGGTTTGCGAGTTGGCCGAGGCTGGTAGCGCACTTTCAAGGGCCGGCGACGGGTGGGCGGGTGCGGCAGGAGGGGGGCCGGGTGTGGATTGACGGGGTCTCAGCATTGAAGTGGGGGCAGAACCCGGACCCGACGTATATCGGGGCGATGGACGCGGCGTTTTGTGAGAGCGAGACGCCGTTGGACGTGACGACGATGATGGGGGATTCGGGGCTGGCGTTCCGGCTGCGCTGGGCGCGCGGGGTGAGCGATGAGCGGTGGTGCGGGTCGAGCCCGGTGGGGGAGTGGCCGTTGGAACGCGAGACCCTGGGGCGGGCGACGGGCAAGCGGTTTGAGTGGTCGTTCCCGGACCCGGAGGCGGATAAGCCGGTGGAGCGGATCGTCGCGGAAGTGGAGGCGGGCCGGCCGATTCTGGCGTACGGCAAGATGATGGATGTGGCGGTGATCTACGGGTACGAGGATGGCGGGTCGCGGGTGCTGCTGAGCGATTACTGGGCGGACAAGGAACCGTTCGTGATGGAGACGTCGGCGATCTGCGGGGTGACGGCGTGGCTGGTGGAGGAGGTGGAGCCGTTGGCCCGATCGGAAGCGGTCGCTGCGGGTTTGCGGTTGGCGGTCCGGCGATGGGACGAGGGGACGGAGGACGAGCCTTACGAGCCATCGACACGGTTTTATTACGGGCCGTTGGCGTACGAGGAGTGGATTGCGGACCTGCGTCGTGCGGATTCGCTGACGGAGGCGCAGCGGGAGAACCTGTATTTCCTGAACGGTTGGAACTACAGCTCGCTTCACGTGACGCGTCGGGATCACGCCGTAGCGTACCTGCGGGCGAGCGCGGAGCACCTGCCGGAGGGTGTTCAGCGACACGCGGAAGCGGCGGCAGGTGTGTACGAGGAAACCGGGCAATATCTAACCCGGTGGGACCCGGCAGATGACAGGTTTGGGTTTACGAAAGGCAAGCCGGCGAGCGCGTGGACGGCGGAGGTGCGGGCGTCGGAGATCGCATGGTTAGAAGGGTTGGCGGAGCTTGATACACGGGCGATGGTCCATCTCAAGCGGGCGGTTGCGTTGCTGGAGTGACGGGGCCATATCGGGGTAGGGGATTGACAAGCTTGGGCGATCGGCCGATGCTCTACTCCGCGTTGCAGGACGCCCCCGGTCCGCGGGAAGGGCTCCGCCCACCTGTCTGCTTGATCCATCTTGTTGCATGACGTACCCCTTCGCCGGCCTCGCGGACGCCCGGCATCACTCCTTGAAGGAGGTCCGTCATGGACTACGCCCTGCTCATCCTGTCTGCTCTTTCAGCCGTCCTCGTACTCGGCGGCTGTCGGTTCGCACAACACGCCGACGGCGGTGCCGAGATGCATCGCCATCCTGCGCCGGACGACCCGCTGCTGGCTCGGGCGGTGGCGATGCTCGACGACGGGGACGCTGAGGGGCTGCGTTGGCTCTTGGCGGAGCACCCGGGGCTGGTGGAGCAACGGCTGGCCGGCGGGCACGAGATGTACGAGAAGGGCTACTTCCGGGGGGCGATGCTGCTGCACTTTGTAGCGGCGAACCCGTTGTTTGAGGGCGAGCGTTTGCCGAGCAACCTGGTGGAGATCGCGGGGGTGATTCTGGATGCCGGGGCGGAGGTCGATGCGGGGTGCGGGGAGGCGGGTGAAGGGACGACGCTGGGGCTGGTGGCGTCGGGGATGCTCGCGCGGGTTAACGGGCTGCAGGAGCCGTTGATCCGGTTGCTGGTGGAACGCGGGGCGGACCCGGACCGGGCGATCGGTGGGGCGCTCGGCCAGGGGGAGATCGACGCGGCACGGCTGCTGATCGAACTCGGGGCGGAGAAGACGCTGCCGGTCTACGCGGCGTTCAACGAGCCGCAGGCGGTGAAACGGATCGTGCAGCAGGAAAACCCCTCCGAGCGCGAGCGCCGGCTTGCACTGGCTTACGCGGCGCTGTTCGGCCACAAGGACCCGATCTTCTATCTGTGTTCGGCCGACTACGGGGACACCCCCAACGACTTCAACCCCGAAGGCGCGCACGCCCACGCCACACCGTTGCACCTCGCGGCTTACCACGGCCACCTCGATGCGGCGCGTGAACTGGTGAAGTGGGGCGCTCGGCTTGAAACGAAAGACAAGCTCTGGGGCTCGATCCCGCGCGGCTGGGCGGAGTACGGCGGGCACCCCGAGATTGTCGCGTTGCTGGATGAAGCGGCGGCGGTGGTTCCGGTGGTGCACGCCGCGTTGGCGGGTGACCTGGAGACGCTTGGTGCGATACTCGATCAAGAGCCGCATTGGCTAGACGCGGAGCTACCGATCTTCGGGGGTACGCTGGTCGGGAACCTGTGCTATCTCAACAACCGGCGGACGGCCCCGGGTCGGACGATCCGGTTCCTGGTCGAGGGGGGGGCGTCGGTGGAGCAGGCGGGGCCGGGCGAGTCTTACTTGCATATCGCGGCGAGCGACGGGAGTGCCGAGCTCGGCATTCAGTGCATTGATGCGTTGCTGGACGCCGGTGCGGACATCGATGTGCTTGGCGGGGTCATGACGGGCGGGACGCCGCTGCACAACGCGACGATTTTTCAGTTGCGGGAGATCGGGGCGCACCTAATCGAGCGGGGCGCGACGGTCGACCTCGTGCTCGCCGCCGGGAACGGTCGGTTTGATCTGGTCGAGGCGATGTTCGATGAAACGGGCAATCGCCGCGCCGACGCCCCGCGGGTCCCGCATTATCAAGAAGAGAAGACGGCCCAGCACGATATCAACTGGGCGTTCTGGATGGCGGGGAAGGCGGGCGATGTCCAGACGCTCGCGTTCCTGTATCCCAAGATCGATGAGCTGGTCACGATCCCGGGGCCTAGCAACGTGGTCGACCAGGCGGTGCAGTACGGCCGGGCTGAAGCTGAGGCGTGGCTGCGGGTTCAGGGGCTTGTGAGTCAGGCCGAGCGTGACGCGTTGCGGCATACGGAAGGGGGGGAGTGATGGGATCGGATAACGAGCGTTGGATCAAGCCGTTGCCGGCGAAGCCGAGCTTGGAGCGTCAGCGGAAGCGGGCGAAGGCGTTGGTGCGGGCGTGGTGGAGGGGTGGGGCGGGGGAGTCGGAGGCGGTGGAGCGGTTGCGGGCGTTGCACCCGAAGCCGCCGGAGCCGGGGGCGGCGAAGCTGAGCGATGCGCAGCTGGTGGTGGCGCGGGGGTATGGCTTTGCCAAGTGGACTGATCTGATCAGGAAGATCGAGTCGCTGACACGGTCGCCGTTTGAGCGGTTTGTGTCGGCGGTGAAGGCGGGGGATGTGCCAGAGATGGAGCGCCTATTTGAGGCGCACCCTGAGTGCGGGCAGCGGATCAATGAGCCGGTTGGTGGTTTTGGGGGGACGCTGTTGTTTGCGGTGCGGGGGAACCTGCTGGTGTTTGACTGGCTGGTGGAGCACGGGGCGGATGTGAACCGCAAGTCAGACTGGGGCCCTGGTGGGTTTGGCCTGGCGGAAGATCAGCCCTCGGAAGTCGCACTGGCGATGTTGGAGCGCGGGGTGGTGGAAGACATCTGGGTGGCGGTGGGGTTGGACCGGTTGGACCGGGTGCGGGCGATCCTGGATGGCGACGCATCGCTGGTGACGGCGCGTGGGGGGGACGGGAAGCACCCGCTGCACTACGCGACATCGGTGGAAATGGTGGACTTGTTGGTGGAGCGTGGTGCGGACGTGAATGCACGAGACATTGATCATGGCTCGACGCCGGTGCAGTACCGGGTGAAGGATGAGGCGGTGGTGCGCCGGTTGTTGGAGCACGGGGCGGAGCCGGATGTGTTCCTGGCGGCGGCGTTAGGAGATATAGAACTGTTGGAGGGTTGTTTGGCGGTTGACGAGATTTGTCTAACGCACCGTTTGGGGGTTTTTCCGTGGGTGAACGAGCATGGGGGGCATATCTACAACTGGACGCTGGGGCACGGGCGGACGCCGATCGAGGTCGCGATGGAGGGCGGGCATCGCACGGTGGAGGAGCGGTTACTGGAGGCGTCGCCGCCGAAGCAACGGTTCTTGGCGGCGGCGTGGCGGGGCGATGTGCAAGGGGGGCAAGCGGTCTTGGGTGAGCACCCAGGCTTGCTGGATGAGATGTCGGCGGACGACCACGCGGCGCTGAACCGGGCCTGCTGGTGGTATCGGCCTGAGGCGGTGACGACGATGCTGGCGCTCGGTTTTGACCGGCATATCACGGACAACGAAAAGATGACGCCGCTGGATCGGGCCGCTTTCCACGGGCACGCGGCGTGCTTGGCCGAGCTGTTGGAAGGCGACCCCGAGCCGCCGCTGGAGTGGGTGCACCAGTACGACGGCACGCCGATCCAGACGTGCGTCCACGGGGCGTTGCATGGCTGGGCGACGGGCTTCGAGCAAGACCACGCGCGGTGTGCGGAGCTATTGCTTGGGGCAGGCGCGAAGATCGAGGCGGGCTGGCTGCCGACGGGTCACGACGCGATCGATGTGGTCTTCCGGCGGGCTCTCGCCAAGGACGATTAGTCTGTGCTGGATGGCCCGTCGAGGCGGACACGGTGGAGGACGGGGTTGTTGGATTCGAGGCGGTCGTCGTGGGCCAGGGTCTGGGTGGGCTGGTCGTTGATGGTGAGGCGGTGGCCGGGGGCGTGGGCGACGGCGAGGGTGGGGGCGTCGGGGGCGCCGTCGCGTTCGAGGGCTCGGGTGAAGTCGCGGACCTCAAGGCCGTCGGCGTGTTGGGCGAGGTTGAGTAGGGGGTGGTTGCCGCCGACACGGGCGGCCCAGGCGCGGACACGGGAGAGCCGGATGTCGCGGCAGTTGCCGACGCCGTTGGCGAAGCGAGGGTCGGTGTCGTCGAAAACCTGGACCCGGCAGCCGCGGGCGCCGTCCATATTGAGCACGCTGCTGGTGCAGCCGCCTTCGATATCGTCGAGGTCGATGCGTTCGAGGGGGCTTTGGACGCTGAGGGCACGGACGAAGCTGTGGCACTGATCGGCACGGAGTTGGCTGACGGTGATGTCGGTGATGGGGCCGTTGGTGCCGCCCTGGCATTCGGTGCGTTGGAGGGCGTCGTCGGCGTTGAGGGCGACCATGTCGTCATTGGGGGCGAGGGGGCCGAGGCCGGTGAGGCGCCGGATGATGCCGTGGTGGCAGCCGCCGGTGAGGTGGACGCCGTCGTTGTTGGGGCGGGGGTGGCTGGCGTGGAACTTGAGGTCTTCGATGGTGAAGCGGTCGAGCTCGACACCGCGGAAGAAGTAGCTTTCTGCGTCGGTCAGCAGGGCGTCCCCGAAGGTGAGGTTCTTGATGTTACGGAAGTGGATCATGACGCCGGAGTAGTTGCCGGTGTCGAGGAGGTTGCTGAGGTTACGTCGGTTGCCGGGGTTGTTGCCGTCCCAGGTGCCGCCGCGGATTTCGATGTCGTGGTCGCCGCCATCGGGGTCGGCGTTGGTCAGGAGGTACGAGGTGTGGTCTTGGCCGGCGCCGTCGGCGTAGACGAAGGTGGCCTGGGGGTGGGCGAGTAGGCGGGTGCGTGAGCGGAGTCGGAGGGTCTGGCCGACGCGGTAGGTGTCGGGGGGGATGCGGATCGTGCCGGCCTGGTCGAAGAGGTGCTGGAGGGCGGGGCCGTCGTCGGTATTACCGTCACCGGCGAGCTTTAAGGCGGTTGGGTCAGTGAATGCGGCAGGCATGGGCGTGCTCATGTGTTGGAGTGGTTCATCCTAGAGAAACCGGTCGAGAGGTTGTGTGGGTGGGGACGAGTTGTATGCTGTATGAGGCGTACAGGACGCCCCCAAACCGCGGAAAGGACCGAGTCCACCTGGTTTAAATCTTGACGATCGGTTCAGACGAGCCCTTCTTTCAGCCCAGCGATGCGGACTTTGGGCAGCACCCGAAAGGAGGCCTCGTATGGCCAAACGTCAGCTCCCCCATCCCCCCAACCTCGATCAGCTCAAGCACCGGGCGAAAGACCTGTTGCGTGGTGTGCATCGCGGTGAGCCCGAGTCGCTCGCCGAGTTTGTAGAGCTTCATCCGCGTGCGGTGCCGCCGGCGGAGGCGAAGCTGAGTGATGCCCAACTCGTGATCGCCCGTGGGTATGGCGTGCCGTCGTGGCCGCGGTTGGTCTTGGCTTGCCGGATGATCGCGGCGATCCATCGCGATGATCCCGAGGCGGTGCGCGAGTTGATCCGTGAGCACCCCGACTTGTTGCACGAGCAGGCCAACGGCCGGCCGACCAGCAACTGGGGCCCGCCGATGTCGTATGCGGCGAACCTCGGGCGGGACCGGGTTATTCAGATGCTGGCCGATCTCGGTGCGGAAGATGTGCAGCACGCGTTTGTCCGGGCGTGCTTGCAAGGCAGGGTCGAGACCGCACGGTGGCTGCTTGGGCGCGGGGCGGTGCTGGACCGTGACATCGTGGTCGGCTCGTGCGAGACGCAGAACGCCGATGGCTTGAAGATGCTGCTCGACCTCGGCGCCGAGATCAGTGATGCGCACGGCAACCGCCTCCTGCCCGTTGCATTGCTGCTCGAGACCTATTGCCGGAACCCCGACGGCAAGCACCGGTGTCTGGAGTTGATGGCGGAACACGGGATCGACCTGCCGGACACGCCAACGATGGCGTTGCACCGCGGCCGGATCGACCTGCTCGAGAAGCATCTGGCTGAGGACCCCGGCTTGCTGGCTCGTCGATTCACCCACCAAGAGCTCTACCCGCCCGAGCTGGCTTGCCATGAGGACGAATCGCTGGCGTTGCACGGCAGCCCGCTGCACAACACGACGCTTCTGCATATGTGCGTCGACTTTGACGAGATGGAGATCGCGGAGTGGCTGCTGGAGCGTGGGGCCGAGGTCAACGCGAAGGCCCGGGTTGATGCCGAAGGCTACGGCGGCCATACCGCGCTGTTCGGCTGCGTGGTCTCGCAGCCGTACCGGGTGGGCCGACGCAAGGACGACAGCTTCGCTCGGCTGCTGCTCGATCACGGGGCGGATACCGCGGTCCGGGCCACGCTGCCGAAGCGGCTGCGGTTTGTGCCCGATGAATCGCTACACATCTATCGGGGTGTCACCGCCTTGGAGTTCGGCGAACAGTTCCACAACCAGGACTGGGTCAGCCCGGCGGTGATGGGGCTGCTGCGGCAGCGCGTTTGATGTTTCACCCCTCGTGGGCCTTGATCGGCCCGCGGGGGATTGGTTATGGTGAGGTCGGCGTTGAGGACGCCGCCGTGTCCGCGGAAAGGGCTGAGCCCACCCCACTCACCGGGTTGCTGGTCATCTTCAGCCCGGTGGAGACATCTTCTAAAGCTCATCCTCGTGATGATCTTCTTTCGGCCCGAGCGGAGCGGACACCGGGCAACACCTTCTCGAAAGGAGATCGTCATGCCCGATCAACCCCGCCCCACCCGCTCGTCTCGTCCCGTTCATCCGTCCACCGCACCGCGTGTGATTCGGCCGATGCCGGACCGCCCGGACCTGAACCAGCTCAAGAAGCAGGCCAAGGAACTGCTGCAGAACCACAAGGCCCGGCAGCCCGCAGCGGTCGAAGAGGTCAAGCGTTTCTTTCATGTCGAAGCGGATCACACGCTGATGCTGAGCGAAGCGCAGCTCGTGCTGGCCCGGGCGCATGGCTACGACAGCTGGCCGAAGCTCAAGGCGTATGTGGACGGGGTGAACAAGCAGGCTTTGGTTGAAGCGATCAACGCCGGTGATTGGGAGTCGGTGCGGGGGATGCTGCGGCGTCGGCCCGAGCTGGCTGCGGCGACGACGGGGCAGGGCGAACAGCAGATGATCCACTTGGCGGTGTTGCGTGAAGACGTGGCCATGGCCCGGCTATTGATGGAGCACGGGGCGGATGCGCGACGGGGGATCTGGCCGCACCGTGAGTCGACGACCGCGCTTCGCATGGCGACCGAGCGCGGTCTTGATCAGGTGGTGACGGCGATCGAAGAGGTCGAGCGGCAGCGGCAGGAAGAGTTGAGTTGCCCGAACACCACGGTGAGCCCGGAGCAGGACGAGTTGGCCCGCTTGATCCGTGCGGGTGAGTGCGACGAGGCGATCGCCATGCTTGAGGCGCAGACTGAGTTGATGAAGCAGTGCGACCGCGATGGCGCGACGCCGCTGCACCTCGCTTGTGACACGGGCGATGAAGCGTTGGTGGACTGGCTGTGTGACCACCGGGCGGATGCGCGGAAGGTGGATGCCAAGGGCGACGCGCCGATCGACCGGGCGGTGATGTCCATTGGTTGGCCGCACCACGTGGATCGGCCGAGGGCGCTTCGGGTGATGCGTCGGCTGAAGCAGCGCGGGTGTGAGACCACGGCCTGGGCGGCGGCGGCGCTGGGTGATGTGGATCGGTTGCGGGAGCTTTACGCGGAATCGCCGGCGAGCTTCGCGTTGGGTGGCGAGCGTTTTGGGAACCGCGGGGCGGTGCTGACCCGGGCGGCGCAGTTTGGCGAGCTGGAGTCGGTGCGGTGTTTGTTGGACCTGGGATTGGACCCGGATGAGCCGTTGCCGTTGGGCCGGGAGTCGGATGATGAGGAGGCGGTGTCGTGGGGTGGGCCGCTGTGTGCGGCGGCGGAGCACGGCGAGATGGAAGTGGTACGGCTGTTGTTGGAACGGGGGGCGGACGCCAATGCGAACATCTATGCCGGAGGCTGGCCGTTGGACCGGGCGTACGGCCGGGGGGACCGGGCGATGGTCGAGCTGTTGTTTGAGTACGGCGCGGAGCCATCGCCGTACACGGTGTGCAATGCGCACGACTACGCGACGGCCGAGCGGTTGTTCGCGGAGCGTGGCCATGAGCCCGCGTGGGTGCGGGAGTTGGTGTGGTCGGCGGGGTGCTGCATCGCCTTGCCGATTGTGGAGATGGCGTTGCCGCGGTTCATGGAGCTCCGGCCGTTGATGCCACCGGACGACGGCGGGCTGATGTCGTCGCACGACCTGCTGCACCAGCCGATGCGGTTAGGCAAGCCCACCGATCACGTCCGTCCGGCGGGGTATCGCCACGACGATCGGTTCAAGATTCTGGAGCTGATGCTAGACGCGGGCATCGACCCGAATGTGCCGGGGTATTTCGGGCTGACGGTGCTGCACTGGGTGGCGGCGTTATTCGGTGGCGATGGGCCGCCGACCGGGCCGACCGACGATGGCGTTCGTTTTGCGACGCTGCTGCTGGACGCGGGGGCGGACCCGATGCTGCGGGATGATTTGTTGTGCAGCACGGCGCTGGGTTGGGCGTGCCGGTACGGGCGGGCTGAGTTGGTGGAGCTGTTGCTGGAGCGTGGTGTGCCGATCGAGGAGCCGGAGACGCCGGCGTGGGCCCAGCCAAGGGCGTGGGCGAAGAAGATGGGGCAGGACGCGGTGTCGGGTTTTTTGCGACGGGGTGAGGCTTGAGCTTTCGGCCCCAGGATTTTTTTTACTTGTTATCTCGCGGCTTGGCCGTTAGTTTCCAGATGCGATCCAGGTCGCCGCCGTGTCCGCGGAAAGGGCTTAGCCCCTCTGGTGAACAACCCAATCTCTGAGTTCATCCTCGTGATGATCTTCTTTGGCCCGAGCGAGCGGACACCGGGCCCCAGGGCTAACCGCCCAAGGAGATCGTCATGGCTAAGCAACCCGTATCGCTCTATCCGTCCACGTCCCCGCGGTCGTTCCGGGAGCTCCCGGATCACCCGGACCTCGACCACCTGCGTGGCCAGGCTAAGGACCTGCTGCGTCGGTACACGGCCGCCGATCCCGCCGCGATCGGTGAGGTGCGGGAACACTTCAACCCCGAGTCGGACCAGCCGCTGACGCTGGTGCAGGCACAGCTGGTGGTCGCACGGGCGTACGGCCATGACAGCTGGCCGAAGCTCAAGGCTTGTATCGAGGGGGTGCATCGGCAGGCTCTCGTCGAGGCGATCCGGGCCCGGGATCACGACCAGGCGTCGGCCGTGCTGCGGCGTCGGCCCGAGCTGGCCAACGCGTTTGTGGAGGAGTATGGCAGGCGGATGATCCATCTGGCGGTGCTGGGTGAGGACGTCCGGATGCTTCGGTTGCTCATGGAGCACGGGGCGGACGCCCACCACGGGCTTTCGGCCCACCGCGAGGCCGCGACCGCGCTACAGATCGCGCTCGATCGTGGCCTGGAGCCGCTGGTGCGGGTGATCGAAGAAATCGAAGCCCAGCGGCGGCGTGATCTCGGCGGTGAGGCGTCGCCGCGTCACAACGGGCTGGAGCGGTTGTTTGGCCTGATCCGGGGTGGCCAGAGTCAGGAAGCGATCGCGATGCTGCAGGCGGATCGTGGATTGGTTTCGCAGATCGACCGGGACGGGGCGACGCCGCTGCATGCGGCGTGCTCGGCCGTGAACGAGCCGGTGATCGCTTGGCTCGATGAGCAGGCAGCGGGCGGACCGGTCGGTTGGGACCGACGCGATGCTTCGGGGTACACGCCGCTGGATCGGGTTGTGCTGGCGGTGGACATGAGCCGACAGGGCAGGCTGGAGCCGGCGCGTCGGGTGCTGTCGCGGTGGTCGGATCGGATGGGTGAGCGAACGGCGTTGGTGGCGGCAGCGACGGGTGACCTGGCGCGGTTGGAAGCGATCCATGCGGCGTCGCCGGCGGTGCTGCGCGAGAAGCATCGTTGGTATTGGGGCGGCTGCGGTGGGGTGCTGTCGGCGGCGTCGGTGTTCGACCAGCGTGGCGTGGTCTCGGGGCTGCTGGCGTTGGGGCTGGACCCGGACGAGGCGCTCGCGGTGAACGAGCCGGGGGATGAGGAGGCGTGGTCGTGGGGCGGGCCGTTGTGGCGGGCGGCGGCGTTTGGCCGGCTGGAGGTGGCACGCTTGCTGCTCGACGAGGGGGCTGATCCGAACGCGGTGGTGTTCGCCTCGGGCTGGGTGCTGGACCAGGCGTACGGCCGGGGCGACCCGGCGATGATCGAGCTGTTGGTGCAGCGCGGGGCCCGGCCATCGACGTACACGGCGTGTGGCCTCGGGCACGAGGAGGCGTTCGAGCGGGTGTTCGCTGAGCAGGGTGACGACGCCGTGGCGGTGCGCGAGATGGTGTGGGCGGCGGCGTACGCCACGAACCTTGCGGTGATCGAGAAGGCGTTGCCACGGCTGCTTGAGCTTCAAGATCGCTTGTCGCCGGAGCAGCTGGATTGGCACGATTTGCTGGTGCAGCCGATGCGTCTGGGCGGGCCGGCGCCGGGCGAGGATCGCTACGCGGACCGGTTTGTCATCCTGGAGAAGCTGCTCGAAGCCAGCGGCGAGCCGAACACTTGGGATCGATTCGGCATGGCGCTGCTGCATGTCGCCGCGGCGCGTGGGGACGGCCCGAAGGAACGGCGGATGCCGACCGAAGACCGTCTGCGTTTCGCCCGGACGCTGTTGGAAGCCGGTGCCGATCCAATGCAGCGCGACGACGTGCTGTGCAGCACGGCGCTGGGCTGGGCGTGCCGGTACGGGCGTATCGAATTGGTGAAGTTGTTGCTGGAGTATGGCGTGCCGGTCGAAGAGGAAGGAACGCCGGTGTGGGCACAGCCTAGGGCGTGGGCGGCGAAGATGGGGCACCGCGTAGTGGCGGACATTTTATTGGGGTGATCCGTGTCATCTCCGACCGCGACTCTCGATGGGGGTTGGTCTGAACGTTGCAGACCTGTGCGCGGTGATGCGTCGGGTTTGCGATAGCTGCTACCGGATTTTCTCGTACTGCATGAACTCCCACAGATCGGGGTCGCCGTAGAACCGCCAAATCACCAGTGAGCCATTTTCTTCGGCAAAGCTGTAGGCAACAAACCGGTCCAGGCTGGTTTGTTGGATTTCGATCACGAGGGTGTTCGTGGGTGTTCCGCTCGGGTCGCCAGGCTTTCTGTGTTCGAGTCGCCAAGATCCGTTCGCCGTGGTGTAGACACCGCTCTGAAAGTCGGCCATCACCGAGGAAAACAGCAGAGTACCGCCGGGATCGAATGTGATGGTGTAGGTATGGGCTGGGTTGGAAGCGAAGCCGTCGCGGGTGAGCAGGGCAAGCGAGTCGGCGGTCAGTTTCCATGTGCCGATCAGTTCAGTGGTGCTGATGGTGCGATCGGTGTGGCGGTTTGGGAGGGAGTACGAGCTACAACTAGCAGAGGCGAAGCACAGCAAAGCTGTTAGCGACAGGTGGAGGTGGGGCATGCCGGGATTCCCCGGGGGTTCGTTAGATAAATAGTTCGGTGAGGGGCAAGGTGAAGCCGGGCATGGCGTTATCTGCGGTGAGGTTGTCTTCGATGCCGTAGACGCGGGCGGTGTTGTCGGGGAGGTAGACGGTGACAGTGCGGGTGGGGTCATCGACGATCCAGACCTGGGCGGAGCCTTGCTTGAGCCACCAGCGGGCCTTGTCGAGGACCTCACTCATGACGTCGTTCGGCGAGTTGATCTCGATGGCGACGTGCGGGGCGACCGCGAGGAAGCCGGGGTCTGACGCACGCTCGGCCTGATCGCGCGAGAGGTAGGCGACGTCGGGGGCTCGCACCGTGTCGGGGTTGAAGGTGAGGCGGTAGCCGGACTCGCCAATCACTTCGCCGATCGGGTTGGCTTCGAGGTAGGCTCCGAGTTTGATGATGAGTCTGGCTTGGAGCTGAGCGTGACGGGTTCCGGGTTTAGGCATCTCGACAAGCATCCCCTGGATGAGTTCGTAGTCCTTGTCATCGTCGCCCTTGAAGACGGCAAACTCGTCGGCGGTCATCAGCTTTTCCGCGGTTTCGGGCATCCGTCCATCATACCCATGGGGATCGTTGATCAAGGCCGGTTTTTCACGCTGTTGAGGCACCAGTCATAGTTGAGGAAGGTGATGGGGGCGTTGGCGGGAAGGCCGAGGTGGGTGCGGGCGTGGGCTTTGGCGTCGGGCCAGTCGGTGGCGTACCAGTCGAGGAGTTTGGTGACGGCCGCGCCCCCGGAAGTGCCGTTCGGTGTGCGTTGGGCGAAGCGGGGGTGGGCGAAGTTGAAGACGTAGGCTTCCTGCTCGGCGAGCTGTTGGTCGAGTTGGTTGCCGAGGTAGGCGGAGTTGCGGAGTGGGGGGCAGGAGAGGGCGGCGCAGTTGACGGCCCAGTGGATGCGGGGCTCGTTGAATTGTTTGCGGATGATCTCGTGTTCGAGTTCGTTGAGGGTGATGGTTTGGCCGAGGAGGTTCCAGCGGCGGAGGTCCCAGGGTTTGCCGGCGGCGATGTCCATGATGGATTGGAGGTTGCCGTCGTCGTAGTGGTCGAGGATGAGGCGGAGGGTGAAGGCGTTGTAGGCGTTGATGAGGGTGGCGAGCTTGTGGTCGGGGTTGACCTTGATAGCTTGGGGCCAGGTTTGGGTCTCTTGTTCGAGGTATGCGATGTAGGCGTCGAGCGCGGCGGTGTCTTGAGCCAGGGCGGGATAGTCGACGTAGCCGTGGGGATCGACGTGGGCGCGGAGGAGGGCGTCGTAGCCGGCGAGGGCGGGGTGGAGGACGGGCTGTGCGGTGGCTTGCTCGGCGAGGGGCGGCTCGGGGTCGGCGTGGAGTGGGAGGGCGACGAGTACGGTGAGGAGAAGGGTGGCGAGGCGGGTGGCGAGGCGGGTGGTGAGCATGGCGGTTCCCTTGGTTTGGATCAGAGGCGGTGCGTGAGGGGAACGGGGGTGCAGCGGGGATTGTTCCGCGGAGGGGTGAGATTTTCGGAGGGTGGGCGACGGGCAGGGGTGCTCGCAGCTATTGGGTGGTGGTGTTCAGTTGGGCGAGGGACCGGGAGAGGTCGCGGAAGAGTTGGGGGGACCAGAGGCGCTGGGTCTGCCAGCCTTGCCAGGTGAAGATGCCCTGGCGGTAGGCGTCCCACTCAGCGGGGTCGGGGGCGCCTGGGAAGTGGGGGGTGTCGAGGAGGAGGGCGAGCGTGGAGCCAGCTTCGTTTTGTGGTTGCAGCGTGAGATCGATGTGGAAGCCGCCAGCGGTGACGGCGGGGTTGGGGGGGGTGGGTTGGAGTGGTGTGTGTTGGGAGATCAGGGGGGCGAGGGCGGCGGCGAGCCCACCGAATCCTTCGGCTTCCGTGGGCTTCATCCCCGTGGTGTGGTGTGGTGTGGGGTGGGGTTGCCAGGTGTCGGTGAGTTGTTCGGCGAAGGCGAGGTAAGCGAGTAGGAGGTAGCCGCCTGAAGGCGTCGAGCCTTCGGGGATGGGGGGGAGGTTGCGGTAGGCGTCGCGGGGGATGGAGGTGACGAGGTGGATCTGTTGGCGGGCGCGGGTGACCAGGACGTTGAGGCGTCGGCCGCCGCCGGGCATGTTGAGGGGGCCGAACTGGCGGTGGAACTTGCCAGAGGGTTTTGGACCGTAAGTGGTGGAGATGATGAGGTGGTCGCGTTCGTCGCCTTGGACGTTTTCGAGGTTCTTGATGAACAGGCCTTCGAAGGCGTCGTCGCCGGTGCGGGCGTAGGCCTTGGCGAGGCGTTTGGCGAAGGCGGGGTCGGCGTCGGCGCGGTCGGCGAGGGTGTCGGCGATGAGGTCGCGTTGGACGAGGTTGAAGCAGGCGATGCCGATGGACGGGGGCTTACGGGAGGTGAGCAGTTCGTTGACGAGGTCGGCGACGCGCTCGGCTTCGATGGGGTTGGCGCGGTCGGTGTACGTGCCGTCGGCACGGATGAGGTTGACGGGCGGGAGCTCGGGGTGGCGGGACGGGTGGGCGGGGAGTGGTTGGAGGCGGCTTCTATAGAAGTGCTCGTTGGAAAAGGCGATGAGCTTGGGGTGTGTGGAGCGGTAGTGGACGTTGAGGTGGGCCTCTTCGATCGACAGATTGAGGGCGGCGGCGAGGAGGTCTTCGACTTCGGACTGCTGGGCTTCGAAAAGGTCTTCTTCGGTCTCGATATCATCGACGTCATCGTTGGTGGAGACGCCGGCCTCGAAGAAGCGGGTGGGGGGGAGCTGCTTGGGGTCGCCGGCGATGACGACACGCTTGGCCCTGACGAGCACGGCCAGAGCCTCTTCGAGCCGGAGCTGCGAGGCTTCGTCGAAGATGACCACGTCGAAGACGGGCTCGAGGGGGAAGGCCTGGGCGACGGTTTCGGGGGAGGCGAGCCAGACGGGGCACATGTCCATGAGGGGGTCGCCGCCTTCGATGGAACGCCCGAGGTCGAGGGCTTGGCGGAGGCGGAGGGCGCGCTTGCCACGGACGAGGAGGCGTCGGCGGAGGTCGGCGCCGTCGGAGTTGAGGCGGGAGCCGGTGCCGACGAGCAGGCGTTGCTGTTGCTTGCCGACCCAGTGGTGGAGGACGGCATCGCGGACGGCGGCATGCTTGTCGCGCTGCAGGGTGGCGTAGCGGTCGAGGTCGGCGGCGTGTTGGTCGGGGTCGAGCCGACGGAGGACGGGGTCGCGTGAGAGGCGGGTGGAGAGGTGCTCGGTCAGGAGGGTGTAGCGGGCGGCGTCGAGGGCGGCGTCGGGTGGCGTGCCGGCTTCGAGCATGGACTGGGCTGGATTTTGTAGGGCTTTAGGAAGGTCGGCGAGGGCTTCGGTGATGCGGAGGACTCGTTCGAGGGTGTCGAAGCGGTCGCGGAGGTCGGTGATGCCGGGGGTGAGGGGCTGGTTGAGGCAGCCGGCTTTGTGGATGCGGGCGATGCAAGCGGGCTTGAGCAGGTCGAGGGCTTGGAGGTGAAGCCGGAGGTTGGCGAGGGCGGCGGCGCGGGCGGGGGAGAGTCGGAGTCCTTCGGCCAGCGCGTCGAGTTGGTCGGGTTGTTGGAGTGTGGCGCGGAGGGCGTCGTCGAGGGGCTCGTCGTCGATCGTGAGGTGGAGGAGGTTGAGCAGGCGGGTTTGCTGGTCGAAGCCCTGGCGGAGGGTGGTGTCGTTGAGGGCCGAGTTGGGGTTGGCGTTCGGGAGTGGGTGGTTGAGGGCGCGGAGGGTGGCGGAGAGGACGAGGCGGGCGCGGTAGCGCTGAAGGAAGGTGCGGAGACGGTTGGCGTTTTCGATGGAGAGGGGGAGCCCGAAGGGTTGGAGAGCTTTGCGGGCTTGCTTCTTGGCGGCGAAGGCTAGGAAGCTAAGCCAGCCCTCGGCTTTGAGGAGGTAGTGGTCGAGGGCGCGGAGTTTTTGGTTGAGGGTCGTGGTGGAGAGGGCTTGGTCGCGGGCGGCGAGGGCGAGCTCGGGGTCCAAGGGGCCTGCGTCGAGGAGGTCGAGGAAGGGGCGGTTGTCGGTGAGCTGTTGGCGGTGGGCGCGGATGGCGGCGGGGGGGTGGTGGACGGCGGCCTGGGCGGCGGTGGGGTCGAGGTGGGGGGCGTGTTCTTCGAGGGCGGCGAGGAGTGCGGCGCGGCGTTGGGATTGCTCGGTGAGGTCTGTCTCGGGATCGAACGGGGGAATGATGTCGTCGAGAGTTTGGTCGGCGTCCTCGGCGAGTTGGACGGCCTGATCGAGGGCGTCGCGGTCGGGGTCGACGGGGCGGGCGAGGAGGTCATCGAGGGAGAGGCCGGCGGCGTCGACCCAGGGGTTGTGGGGGTAGTCGATGGCGAGGCCGCGTTCGAGCAGGACGCGGAGGGGCTGCTCGGCGTCGTCGAATTGGTCGAGGGTGAGGTTGTTGAGT
Source organism: Planctomycetota bacterium (assembly GCA_039025195.1). Taxonomy (GTDB): domain Bacteria; phylum Planctomycetota; class Phycisphaerae; order Phycisphaerales; family Phycisphaeraceae; genus JBCCOW01. The sequence goes on along the minus strand of JBCCOW010000033.1, from coordinate 18,757 downwards.
TCGGGGGTCTGGTCCGTGTTGACCTCGGTCTGGAGCGTGAGCCATTGGCCGACGAGGTCTTGGAAGGTTCGGCCTTGTGGGTCGGGGGTTTGGAGGGCGTGGTGGGTTTCGGTGAGGCGGGCGTGGGTCTCGGTGAGTTCGGCGTCGATCTTGTCGACCTTGGCTTGGGCGCGGGGTTTGGTTTTCTGGTCGGGGAGGGCTTCGAGGCGGGCGCGGATTGCCATGTAGAGGTCGCGTTGGTCGCGCTTCGGGTCGTGGATGAGGGCGCAGAGGTCGCCGAGCCCGAGGTGGTCGAGGCGGTGGTGGACGACGTCGAGGGCGGTGCGTTTGTCGCAGACGAAGAGGACGCGTTGGCCGCGGGCGAGGTGGTCGGCGACGATGTTGGTGATGGTTTGGGACTTGCCGGTGCCGGGGGGGCCGTGCATGACCAGGGCGGGGGCGGAGGCGGCGAGCTCGGCGGCGCGGGACTGGAAGGGGTCGGCGAGGGTGACGAAGCGTCGGGCGGGGAAGTTGAGCGTGGCAGCGGGGTCCGACGGTGAGACACCGTCGGCTTCTGGGGTGTCGAGTTGTTCGTTTGAGGCGGTTTGTTGTTCGAGGGCCTGGGGTTGGAGGAAGGAGCCGGCGAGGGCTTGGAGGCCGGGTTTTTCGATGAGGGTTTGCGTGTCGCGGAGGAGGCTTTGGTTGGCGGCGGGGAAGAGGCCGAGGACGGCGGCGGGGAGGATGGCGGGAGCGTCGGGGAGGTCTTCGGTGGAAGGGCAGGGTTGGAGGTCTGGATTGGGGTTGGAAGCCGCACAGAAGCCTTCGGCATCTGTGGGCTTTTCATCGGGCGGTGGCGTGGGGAGTTGAGTGGTGCTGGTGTTGAAGAAAGCGTCGGGGTCGAAGGGGATGTCGAGGGCTTGGGTGACGGCTTGGAAGAGGGCGGTGATTTCGTCCCACGGGTGTTCGGCTTCGTCGTCGTCGGGTGGGGCGGGTAGGTCGGGTAGGCCGGGGAGGGGTTGGCCGGTCTCGCGTTCGATCCAGGCGAGGAGGGCGTGGTTGGGTTGGAGTCGGTCGGCGCCGGAGGCTTGGGTGTCGAGGGTGAGGCCGGGGCGGGCGGAGGTGTTGACGGTGAGGTCAACGGGGAGGAGAGCGACGGGGGCGAGGAGGCGTTTGGTGCCGCCTGCGGAGCCGGGAGGGAGTGAGAGGAGGGGGTAGCCGAGGGCGAGGGCGTGGACGCCGGTGTCTTGCTGGTAGGTGCTGGCGTCTTGGGAGAGGTGTCGGAGTTTGCGGAGGAGGTTGTGCTGGGCGCGGTAGTGTTTTGCTTCGGGGGTTTGCGGGGCGTTGAATACGGCCAAGGCCGCGTTGCCTGCTTGAGCGAGCTCGGGGGGGAGCGGTGCGTTGGCACGGAGTTCAGCGGAGCCGGTGTCGATGAGTTGTTGGAGGATTTGAGTAGGTGGAGTGTCGTCGAAGGCGGCGAGGTCGGCAAGGTCGATGCGTTGTCGGGAGCGGTGGGGCCGGCAGTTGAGTGCGGGGCCTCGGGCGATGGCGGCGTAAAGCCGATCGAGCATATTGTGGAGGATGGTGTGCTCTGGCATAGGAGAGCGGTGAGTTTATCGCGGGGTGGATGACTGCAGCCTGCGGGGTGGCGGGTGGGTGACGCGGGGTGGGGTTGGCCTGTCTTAGGAACTATGGCCGAGGCGATGTATCGCTGGTAGATTTTCACCGTGCGCGGATTTGGCCATGCCACGATTGATCTCTCCCAATCGCCAGTGATTGTGTCGGCCGGTCGGTCGACGCACGGGGATCGGCCGGTCGAGCGTTATTTGCTGGACGAGGTCTGGTGCCTGCATCGGTACCGGTATCGGTTCACATTGGAGGTTGATGGCTGGGCCCAGCGGGTGGAGCCGGGGACGGTGAGTCTGCTTCGGCCGGGGCTTCGGCTGGTGTACCGGTACCCGCGCGGGGGGTGTCGGCATCAGTTCTGTTTGTTCACGCTGCCGGGGGGCGAGGTTTTGGACGCGGCGTGGGCGGCGCGTTATCCGGTGTTGACGGACGGGGCGGCGTTGTCGCCTGACTTTTTTCGGCTATTTGATCGGGCGTCGGATGAGTGGGTGTCGCGTCCGGCTCGGGCGAGGGCGGCGTTGTGGGAGATGCTGTGGCAGCTGACGGATGAGGGTCACGCGGAGGGAGTGGCGGCGCAGGGGCCGGCGGAGATGGCGGCGCTGCAAGTCCGGACACGGCTGAACGAGCCTTTGCGGGTGGCGGACCTGGCGGAAGAGGTGGGGCTGTCGCACAACCAGCTGACGCGGTTGTTTCGGGCGCGGTATGGGCAGACGGTGGTGGGCTACATCCAGGAACAGCGGATGGCGGCGGCGGAGCGGATGCTGTGTGAGACGCGGCTCCCGATGAAGATGATCGCGGCGGCGATCGGGCTCGATGCGCAGCAGTTCAACAAGGCGGTGCGGCGGGGGTTGGGGGCGAGTCCGACGGCGGTGCGGGAGCGTGGGCGGCGTGAAGGGTGAGGGGGGTGTGGCGAAACTTGAGTGATCCGCAGTCCGGCCGGTCCGACACGGCCCGGCTCGCTGGAGTCACACGCCGGCGAAGATGGCTTTGGCTTCTTCGATTGCCTCGGGAAGCTGCTCGGCGACGGCGTCGAGGTCCTGCTGGGTCAGGTTGAGATTACTCATCACGTCATCGCGGGGTGTTTCGGAATCGATGGCGAGGGTGAACCCGATGTCGAGCTTCTTGGTCAGACAGTCGGCGACGTAGACGAGGGACGTCAGGGTCTGGTTGGCGGGGGGCAGTTCCCAGGGCCGGTGGTGGTAGCCGGTGACGTATTGGAAGGAGGTGGGGAACTTCCAAGACTTGCAGAGGGCGGCACCGAAGTCTTCGTGGTTGGCCTGGATGAAGGCGGTCTCGGCATCGGTGAACTTGGGGTGTTCGCCGGCGGTGAAGCTCTCGAGGGCCTGGACGAATTCGCTGCGGCGGGCCTGGATTTCGACCATGACGCCGAGGTCGTGGATGAGCCCGGCGAGGAAGGCCTCATCGGGGAGCCCGAGAGAGATCTTCTCGGCCAGCAGGCGGGTCGCGGTCGCGGAAGCGATGGCGTGCGACCATAGGTCGCGGGCATCGAAGGCTTCGGAGATCCGGCCGCCGCGGAAGAGCTTGGCGAGCGACGCGGCGATGGCGATGTTCTTGACGGCGTTGAGCCCCAGGAGGACGACGGCCCGGTTGATCGAGCCGATCTGGCCGGGCAGACCATAGAACGCGGAGTTGACGACCTTGAGGATGCGGGCACCGAGGGCGGGGTCGTTGGAGATGACGTTGTTGAGGTCGGCGGCGGTGGAGTCGGGGTCTTCGACCAGTTGGATGATCTTCATCGTCACCTCGGGCAGGGTGGCGATGTGGGAGATCTCGGCGATGGCGGACTGCACAACCTTGTCGGTGTCTGCAGACTGGGCGGTATCGCTGGGGGTCGGGGTCGAGGTCTGGGGGCTGGTCACGTGATCACTCCTGGGCCTAAAGGGCATTCGGCTACAGGGAGGCATCGGTTCAGCGGGGGTTGGACTTAATGGCGGGGGCTGTGGTGGGGGTTGCGGGGCGTTTTGGCGGTGTGCGTACGGGGTGACGGGTTGTGATGGGCGGGATTCTCGGACGTTGCGTGGGGTGCTAGGGGGGATGGCTTGGGGGCAGGGTTTTGCCGATACGTTTGTTATCGCCGGTGGCGAGCACCGCACGGCAGGGGTGCAGGGCGTGGTGTCTTTCGGGGCGGTTTGAGACGAGTCCCGGACGCTTCGGCGTCGAGCGGAGGTTTGGTGTGACGATTCGAACGAAGCTGGTGTGTTTTGTGGTCCTGCCCCTGTTGGCGTTGGGTCTGGTGGGCGGGAACAAGGTCTTGGGGTCGTGGCGGGTAGCGGGAGAGATGGAGCGGGTCTCGACGCTGGCGGAGTTGGCGGTTCACGTCAGCGCGTTGGTGCACGAGACACAGAAAGAACGGGGGCGGACGGCGGGTTTCCTCAGCAGCAAGGGCGCCAAGTTCGGCCCGGAGCTGGCGGTGCAGCGGCAAGAGGCCGACGCGAAGGCGGCAGAGCTTCGGGCCTACTTGGAAGGCTTCGACGCGAGCCGGTTCGACGCCTCGTTCCAGGAAGGATTAAACGCAGCGATCGCGGACCTCGATCAGCTGGAAGCGAAGCGTGCGGCGGTGAGCGCGATGGAGCTGCCCTTGAAGCAGGCGCTGGGTTACTACACCGGGATGAACGGCAAGTTCCTCGACGCGATCGGTGAGATGTCCGAGCAGAGTGCGGACGGCGACCTGACGCGTCAGGTGCGTGCGTACGTGCTGTTCTTGAAGGGGAAAGAACGCGCAGGGATCGAGCGGGCGGTGCTGGCGGGCACGTTCGCGGCCGACCGGTTTGCGCCGGGCATGTACGGCCGGTTTGTCTCGCTGGTCACGCAGCAAGACGTGTACTTCAACGAGTTCCGGCTGCTGGCCACGCCCGAGGCGCTGGCGGTTTACAAACAGGCGTCCAAAGACCCGGCGTTCGCGGCGGTGCTGTCGTACCGCGAGATTGCTGAGGCCAAGGCAGCGACCGGCGGGTTCGGCGTTGAGGCGTCGGTGTGGTTCGACACGATCACGAAGAAAATCAATGTGCTCAAGGGCGTCGAGGATGAGCTGTCCGTCGGGCTGCAGGCCGCGGCAGCGGACGCGGCGTCCGAGGCTCTGGCCGAGGTGATCCTTCTGTCGGCGGTGGTCGGCGGTCTGGTGCTGGTCTGCCTGGTTGTGGGTGGGCTGGTGATCCGGTCGGTCACGCGGCCTTTGCATGTGCTGACCGAGCGGATCGAAGCGATCCAGTCCAGCCATGACCTGACGCAGAGGGTGGACCTGAAAGGCAAGGACGAGGTCGCCCGCCTGGGCGGGTGCTTCAACGAGCTGATCGGGACGCTCCGCGACATCATTGCTGAGGTGCACGGCTCGAGCGGCGAAGTCGCGGCCGCGGCGACGCAGGTCTCGGCGAGCAGCGAGCAGCTGTCGACGGGCATCGATGAACAGTCGGGCAAGATGACGTCGATGAGCGCGGCGGTCGAGCAGATGTCGTCGAGCGTGGTGGAGGTGGCGCGTCAGGCGTCGGAGGTCTCGAACGATGCCGACCAGGCCGGCCGGGTCGCGCAGGATGGGCAGGCGGTGGTGGGCGAGACGGTCGAAGGCATGCAGGCGATCCGCGACGCGGTGTCGCGGTCGTCGGCGGTGGTGACAGGTCTTGGTAAACGCGGTGAAGAAATCGGCGCGATCATCGAAGTGATTAATGACATCGCAGACCAGACGAACCTGCTGGCCCTGAACGCGGCGATCGAGGCGGCCCGGGCCGGCGAGCACGGCAGGGGCTTCGCGGTGGTCGCCGACGAGGTGCGCAAGCTCGCGGACCGGACCACCGAGGCGACCAACGAGATCGCCCAGTCGATCACCGCGATCCAGGAAGAGACCACGCAGGCGGTCGAGCGGATGAACGCCGGCAGCGAACAGGTCGAGTCGGGCGTGGCCTCAGCAACACGGGCCGGCGAGAGCCTGGAAGAGATCGTGGGCACCTCACGCGTGCTGGCGGCGAAGGTCCAGTCGATCGCCGCGGCGGCCGAGGAGCAGTCATCGGCAGCCCAAGAGGTAGCGACCGGCATCGAGTCGGTGACGGCGGTGACGCAGGAGTCGCTAAACGGCACGCGTCAGGCGGCTGAAGCGGCGGTGCACCTGTCGCAGAAGGCCGAGGAACTGCGGAGCCTGGTGGACAAGTTCAAGACGTGAGACCGGGGCCGAGGGGGTGATACATTGCGGGGATGAAGCGAGCGCGAGCGGTTGTGTGGTGGCTGGGGGCGTGGGTAGGGCTGTTGGGCTGTTCTGCGTCGCAGGACGCCAACCGGAAGTTTGCAGGTAAAGAAGCAGCGGGTGTCTCGGTGTTGGAGGTTCAGCGACCGGCGGGGCCGGATGGCCAACGGGTGATCCGGGTGGCGACGTTTAACACGGCGTTGTCTCGGCCGGAGAGCGGCGAGTTGGCGGGGGCGTTATCGCGGTCGTGGGACGACAAGGCGAAGCTGGTGGCGGAGGTGATTCAGCGGGTTCGGCCTGACGTCGTGTTGTTGCAGGAGTTCGACTACGACGCGTCGGGGCAGAGCGTGCACGACTTCATGGCGAACTACCTGGCGGTGTCTCGGAATGGGGCGGAGCCGATTGCTTACGAGCATTTCTACATGCCGGAGGTGAACACGGGCGTGCCGGTGTTGGACAAGGTGGGTCGGCCGATGGATGTGGACGGGGACGGTGAGGTGGGCGGTCCGGGTGATGCCCATGGGTGGGGCAACTATCCGGGGCATTACGGGATGGTGGTGTTGAGCCGGTGGCCGATGCGGGAGTATGCGGAGTGGGGGCGCATCGCTTGGCCGAGAGCGGATCTGGCGGTGCCGCGGGAGCGGGTGGTTGGTCATGGGGTGACGGTTCGGCCCTCGGACTTCCGGCTGTCGTCCAAGTGTCACACGGCCATCAAGCTGTTTGTCGAGACGGACTCCGACGGTGCGTGGAGCCCGCTGATGGTGGTGATGGCTCATCCGACGCCGCCGGTCTTCGATGGTCCGGAAGACCGCAACGGGTTTCGGAACTACGACGAATTGACGTTGCTGATATCCATCGCGGAGGCCATGCGTGGAGCTTCACCTTTTGTGGTGATGGGTGACCTCAATGCAGACCCGAATGATGGGGAGTCTCGGCCTGGTGCGATGCGCCGTGTGCTGGAAACGCCGGCGCTGCAGGACGTTGAGCCGGGGAGTGTTGGCGGGGTGCGGTGGTCGGCGGAGCAGGGTGGCGTGAACGCGTCGCACCAGACCGATGCCCGGCTGGACACCGCGGATTGGAACGATGAGACAGGGCCGGGAAACCTACGTGTGGATTATGTGCTGCCGAGTGTGGACCTGGAGGTGGTGGGGTCGGGCGTGTTCTGGCCGGGGCCGGGGGACCGGTGGGTGTATCTGAATGAAGCGTCGGACCACCGGCTGGTGTGGGTGGATGTGGTGCTGCCGGCAGAGTGACGGTCACCGGGTGTTATTGGGGGTGGGGTGGGGTGGGGTGGGGTGGGGTAGGATGCGGGGATGGAATCGCGACAGCAGGGTTTTGCGTTTGATGCGGGTCGGCTGAGGGTGATGACGGGTGGGCGGATGCTGGGCCGGCCGAAGTGGGTGTATGGCGGGACGGCGTTGGTGGTGTTGCTGGTGGTGGCGGGGCCGTTGCTGGTGCTGTTGTTGGCGTTGCTGGTCGCGGGGCTGCTGGGGGTGGTGGTGTTCTGGGTGCTGGACCTGCTGGCGAAGGGGTTGGGGGTGGTCACCGGGCGGTCGGGTGGGGTGGATGGGGGAGCGATGGAGGTGGAGACGGGGCGGGAGAACGTACGCGTGCGGGAGGGGTAGCGGGCGGCTGAGCGGCACCTTGGCGCGTGTGTCGTTCGCGTGTAGCGGGTGCACCGAAGGTGCCCGCGGTTTCGGAGCGGGATGCTTCGCGTCTCCCGCTACATGTTTTGGAAATCTGCTGTAACGCGGTTAGGTCGGGGGGGTGACCCAAGAAAAAGCGGCTGCTTGGGGAGAGCAGCCGCTTCAGAGAGGGGACGCGTGCCATGACGGCACGCGAAGGGTGGGGGCGATTTGTTTAGTTCATATAAGTTACCGAGATTCGCCGTTTATGGGCGGGTTCCGGTAAGAAAAAATGCAGTAAATGGCCTATTCGTCAGGGCTTAAGATCAAGCCGTGCCGCCGAGGGGGGCAGGCTGGGGAGCCGTGTTCACGAAATAGGCGGCTGATTTGCGGGTTTGCTGCCCGAATAGGCGGAATCGCCCGGCGTGGGCGTCAGGCTGGGGTATCGGGCGCGGGATAGGCAGGGGCCTGGCTGTCGAGGACCGCCCAGACATCGCGGACCACCCAGCTCATGTTCTGCATGGCGGGACCGGTGCGGGAGGCGAGGTGCGGCAGGAGCGTCGCATTGGCCAGGCCCCAGAGCGGGTCGTCGGGGGGGATGGGCTCGGGGTCGTGGACGTCGAGGACGGCGTGGGCGCCGGGGTGCTGGGCGAGCCAGTCGCGGAGGGCGGGGCGGTCGATGAGCATGCCGCGGGCGGCGTTGAGGAGCAGGGCGGTGGGCTTGAGCTGGGCGAGGGTATTCGCGTTGAGCAGGTGGTGGTTGGCGGCACGGCCGTCGGTGTGGATGGAGAGGATGTCGGAGCGGGCGTAGAGGGTGGCGTGGTCGACGAGCTCGATCGGGTAGTCGAGATAGGGGAGGAGTTCTTCCGGGGGCAGCAGGTCGCAGGCGAGGACGGGGATACCCAGGGCGTGTGCGGCCTTGCCGAGGCGTTTGCCGATTCGGCCGAGGCCGAGGATGCCGAGGGTGAGGGTGTCGAGCTGGGTGCCGACCTCGGTCTTGCGGAGGTCGTGGAAGGGGGCGGGCTGGTCGTGTGCGGTGAGGGGCGTGCGGGGGCGGTAGCGGTCGAGCATGAGCCCGAGGGCATACTCGACCACAGCCTGCGTGTTGGCGTCTGGCGTGTAGACGACCTCGACGCCGCGGGCGCGGCAGGCGGGGATGTCGATGTTGTCGAGCCCGACGCCGGCCCGGCCGACGACGCGGAGGTTCGGGGCCTGGTCGAGGAGTCTGTCCTTGACCTCGGTATAGGTGCGGACGACCAGTCCCTGGGCAGGGGCGAGGGCGTCCGCGAAGCCGGGTTTGTCGTGCTTGTGCCAGACGACATCGGCGCGGTCGGCGAGCCAGTCGGCGCAGTCGGCGTCGAGGTGTTCGGTGATGACAACGCGGGGGTTGGAGGGGGCGGGCATGGCAGCAATGTAGCGGGGCAATCGCGCGGGGCGGGCGGTTGGCTTACACTCCGCCGATGGCTGCGCCGTTGCCCGAAAACAAGATCGTCGTCGGGGATTGCGTGAAGAAGATGGCGGGCTGGCCGGCGGGGTCGATCGACCTGATCTTCGCCGACCCGCCGTACAACATCGGGTACCAGTACGACAAGTACGAGGACAAGCGGGACGACCACGAGTACCTCGACTGGACCTATCAGTGGATCGACGGGTGCGCCCGGCTGCTGTCGCCCGGCGGGTCGTTCTATGTGCTGATCGGCGACGAGTATGCGGCCGAAGTGCGGGTGCACCTCAAGAAGCTGGAGCGGGAGCACCAGCTCGTGTTTCGCAACTGGATCGTCTGGCACTACACGTTCGGGCAGAACTGCCGGAGCAAGTTCAACCGCAGCCACGCGCACCTGTTCTATTGCGTGGGGTCCGGGGCGTTTGAGAAGTGGACGATGAAGGACCCGCCGTTCGTGTTCAACAAGGGCGCGATCGCGGTGAAGTCGGCGCGGCAGACGACCTACAACGACGCACGGGCGAACCCGACCGGTAAGCTGCCGGACGACACCTGGTACCTCCGTCCACAGGAAGCGGTGGACGGCCAGGCGACCGACGGCAACGCCTACTTCGCGGCTGACGGCGACACGTGGACCATGTCGCGGCTGTGCGGAACCTTCAAGGAGCGGGTCGGCTGGCACCCCTGTCAGCTGCCCGAGGCGATGCTGGAGCGGGTAGTGAAGCTGAGCTCGAACACGGGTGATCTGGTGTTCGATCCGTTTGTCGGCTCGGGGACGACGCTGGCGGTCGCGGCGCGGTTGGGCCGGCGGTATCTGGGCTGCGAGTTGTCATCGGAGTATGCCGGCAAGGCGCGCGAGCGGGTCAAGCATGTGCTGGCGACGGGCGACACGATGGAGACGACGCTGGGCGACAAGGGCATTGTGCGGGGCCAACCGAAGAAGAAGGCGGAGCCCAAGCGGAGCCGGCTCTCCAGATGACAGCCCGACGCTCTGGGGTGGCCGATCAGCGTGGGGGATCGATGGGTTGAGTCAAGGCGTTGCGGAAGGCGCGGGGGGTTTGCCCGGTGATCTTGCGGAAGGCGGCATGGAGGTTTTCGGGGTGGCGGAACCCGGAGCGTTCAGCGAGTTCGGGAAGGGTGAGGTCGGTGTTGGCCAGGAGGTCGCGAGCGCGGTCGATGTGGGCGTGGAGTATGGCCTGGCCGAGGGAGCGTCCGGTGTGTTTACGGAAGCGGGTTTCGAGGGTGCGTCGGGGCACGTGGGAATCGGCGTGGACGTCGGCGGGGAGGATGGGGCGGTGGGCGTGGTTCTGGATGAAGCGGTAGGCACGGACGACGGCGGGGTCGTCGATGGCGAGCCGGTCGGAGGATTGTCGGGCGCGGACGCCGAGGGGCGCGAAGCGGATCGGGGCATCGGGGGGCGGGTGGCCGGCCATGAGTTGGTCGAGCAGTTCGCCGGCGGTTTGGCCGATGCGTTGGGTGGGCAGGGCGATGCTGGTCAGCGGCGGCTGGGAGACGCCGGCGACGAGCTGGTCGTCGTTGACGCCGACCACGGCGATGTCGTCGGGCACACGGAGTTTCAATCGGCGGCAGACGCGGAGGATGGACTGAGCGATGTTGTCGGTGGGGACGAAGAGGCCGAAGGGCAACGGCAGCGTGCTGAGCCAATCGGCGGCTTCGGTCTCGTGGGCCTGGTACTGGGATAAGCCGGGTGCTTGGAATCGGCCATCGAGCCGATGGCAGGGCACGCCGCGCTTGTGGGCCAGTGCTTCGAAGGCGTTGAGGCGTTGTTGGGTGAACTCGACAGTGGCGGGACCGCAGCACGCCAGTTGCGGGAGTCGGCGGTCGAGCAGGTGCGAGGCGGCGAGCCGACCGATGGCGGGGTTATCGTTGAGCACGGCGGGGATCGGGTGCGGGTTTTTGTTGGACGACACCGAGACCGCTGGGCCGTTAAAGCGCAGGAGTCGCTCGCGGATCTGGGGGGTCATACTGGCCGTGAAGATGCCGTCGAACACGCCCGACGGCAGGTCTTCCTCGCAGGTCGCGGTGAGCTGAACGTTCCATCGGCCCGATCGGCGGACGTGGTCGCCCAAGCCCTCCACGACGCCCCGGGCGTATGCGCTCGACGTCAGGCTGGCGATCACCAGCACCTCCCGGGGGCGGTCGGGGTCCGTCATTTCGGGAAAGGTCTGCGCACTCACGAATTAAATAGTACGCGTTCACGCCTTGATGCGTTTGCGCCCGGATTTACGCTTTGGGTGTTCATCTCTTCCACCCCGCATCGCTCATCAGGAGGTCCCACATGAAACGCACTCATCTCTTGTCCGCTCTGGTTGCACTCTGTTTGCCGGCAGGTTTTACCTCGGCCGCCATGCTGAATGCCACCGGTTTGTCGTTCGACTCGATCATCGGCGAGAGCCAGACCAACGCCGACGCGCCGCAGTACGTCGTGGATGCGAACGCGGCGCAGATCGGGGTCGGAGGATCGACCTCCTCCCAGACCCGCGCGAACCGCCTGCTGGTGATCGGTTTTGCCTTGCCGACGCTGGACCCCGGGCAGGTCGTGACCGGGGCCCGTCTCGATTATGTGCTGCGGAGCGGGCGCGATGGCAGTGCCGGCACCGGCAATGTGGAGATCGGCAGCCTCGACGTCTATCTGCTCCAGACCAGCAACCCCGACGCCAGCGGTACGGCCTTTTTCTACGAAGGCACGGTCGGCGACGAGGCCGATCCCCTCACCGACTTTGTGGGCTCCACCCCCGAACCCGCCGGGATCAATGGCTCAAGCGACACCGTCATCAACCTCGCCATTTCTCACGACCTGGCCGGCGACGCGCTGGCCAGCCTCCAGTCGTTCTACACCGGCGAAACGCCAAATCAGGCCGAGGCGTTTTTCCGTTGGAACTGGTCGAACGACCACACCCTGATCGAAGACATCGACCGCTACCGGCTGGACTTCGGCGACACCGCGGTTTCGCCGGTGCTGGTGATCGAGACGGCCCCGATCCCGGAGCCGGGGTCGGCGCTGCTGGTCGTCGGTGGCTTGGCGCTGATCACGGGGCGACGGCGTTGGGCGGGCAGCTCGGCGTAAACCACTGCTCCCGGTAGATGGCTCGTAACCCAAGCGCATACCGTGTCGCACCTCCGTCACTGCGACGGGGGGGCGATGCGTGATGCGTGACCGGACGGCTTAGCCGACCCACTGGGCGAGGTGTTCAAAGCTGATCCGGGCCGAGAGCATCGGGTCGTTCTCGGGCCAGCCGCTGTCTTGTTCGATGACCAGGGCCTGAACGCCGACGGACGGTGCGAGGTCGGCGAGTTTTTGCAGGTCGAGCGTGCCGGTGCCCACGGGCGCGAAGCCACCGTCCTCGGCCATGTCTTTCATATGCACCAGCGGGAGCCGGCCCTTGAGCCGGTCCATCCACACGGCCGGGTCGTCGCCGCCTTTGGCGACCCAGTAAAGATCGAGCTCGCTGCTGGGGCTGGGCTGGCTGAAGATGATGTCCAGGCCACGCCGGCCGTCGTCCAGCGTCTCGAGCTCGAACGCGTGGTTGTGGTAGCAGAAGGTCAGGCCCTGAGCGTCCGGGTGAGACTCCGCCTCGCCCAGCATCTGGGCAACCCCGAGATAACCCGCCGGGGTTCGCAGGTCTTCGGCCAGGAAGGGGCAGACCACGTGCGTATGCCCGAGCGTGTGAGTGTCGTCGATGACTTTGGAGAGGTTGTCACGGATGGCGTCGTAGCCGATGTGGCTGGCCACGACGGTGAGCCCGTTGTCGTCGAGCATGGTTTTGAGCTCGGCGGCGGACAGGCCGTAGTCCCCCGCGAGTTCGACCGCTTGGTACCCGATGGTCCGCAGAGCATCGAAGACCTTGGCGGGCCCTTGCTGGTTGATGGCGTCGCGGACGGTGTACATCTGCAGGGCGATGGGCAGGGGCATGGCGTGTCTCCGTGGATCAAATGGGGCGAGAAACGACAGGCTATCCACAACGCCGCGGCGATGCACCGCCCCGGCCTTCGGGTTTCCCCAGGCCGGTAAAATCAGGACAGGAGTCGCCAAGGATGGTCAAAAGCCTCGACACAACCGATCGCCCGTTCGTCCACCTGCACCTGCACTCGATGTATTCGCTGCTCGACGGCGGCAACCGGCTCGACAAGCTGGTCGCCCGGGTGAAAGAGCTCGGCATGGACGCGGTCGCGGTGACCGACCACGGCAACCTCCACGGTGCCGCCGAGTTCTACCGCAAGGCAAAAGCCGCCGACATCAAGCCGATCCTCGGCATCGAGGCTTATGTCGCCCCGGATACCAACGGCCGGGCGTCGGACCGACGCGACAAGACGTTCACCGGCGTGTCCGACGGCGGGTTCCACCTCGTCCTGCTGGCCGAGAACCAGACCGGCTGGTCCAACCTCTTAAAGCTCTCGTCCGACGCGTTCATCGAGGGCTTCTACTTCAAGCCCCGGATGGACAAGACCACGCTGGCTGAGTGGTCCGACGGGCTCATCGCCATCAACGGGCACCTCGGCTCGTCCATCGCCCACCACCTCGTCCAGTACCACCACTCGAAAGACCCGACGCACTACCGCGCCGCGAAGGCCGAGGCCGAGTGGCACCGCGACCTGTTTGGCACCAACAAGCAAGGCGAGCCGCGGTTCTATCTGGAGCTGCAACGCCACGGCGAATCGTTGCAGCACGAGATCAACCCGCACATCGCTTCGCTGGCCAACGAGCTCGACATCCCGCTGGTCTGCGACAACGACGCCCACTTCCTGACCGCTGACGACTGGGACGCCCACGACTCGCTCTGCTGCATCTCGATGGGCAAGGTCAAGCACGACGAGTCCCGGCTGCACTACCCCAAAGACCTCTACGTCAAGAGCCCGCAAGAGATGTGGGACGCCTTCGGCGACGACCACCCCGAAGCCTTGCTCAACACCAAACGCATCGCCGACCGCTGCAACGTCGAGCTGGACTTCGAGGCCAACCACGCCCCGGTGGTGAAGATCGTCAAGCGCGGCGAGGCATCACTCGGCCCACACACGACGGGCTCGACCGAGTGGTTCAAGGCCTTCTGCGCCCAGTACGAGTTGATCCCCTTCGACAGCGAGAACGATACCGACTCCGCCGAGCAGCTCGCCGAGCAGTGCGACACCGCGCTGCGGGAACTCTGCGAGGCCGGGCTGATCTGGCGCTACGGCGAAGCCGGGGTCACCGAGCCCATCCAGGCGCGGCTCGATCGCGAACTCAAAGTCCTCAAAGACAAGTCCATCTCCGCCTACTTCCTGATCGTCTGGGACTTCGTCAACTACGCCCGACAAGAAGGCATCCCGTCGCTCGCCCGTGGCTCCGGCGTCGGGACCATGGTGGGTTATGTGCTCGGGCTCTCCAACGCTTGCCCCGTCCACTACGGCCTGCTGTTCGAGCGATTCACCGACCCAGACCGCTCCGAATACCCCGATATCGACATCGACATGTGCCAGGACGGCCGGCAGCAGGTCATCGAATACGTCCGACAGAAATATGGCCACGTCGCCCAGATCATCACCTTCGGAACGCTCAAAGCCCGGGCCGCGATCCGTGACGTCGGGCGCGTCCTCGACATCCCCCTCGGCGAGGTCGACAAGACGTGCAAGCTGGTCCCCGAAACCCTCGGGATGACGCTCGACAAAGCTTTAGAGATCGAGCCCGATCTCAAGCAGGTCTACGACGACCTGCCCGCCCACCGGAACATGATCGATACCGCCCGCCGGCTCGAGGGACTCGCCCGACACGCCGGGGTCCACGCCGCCGGGGTCATCGTCGCCACACAACCCCTCGACAACATCGTCCCGCTCTACAAGCCCCCAGGGAATGACGCCCCCGTCGTCACCCAGTGGGACGGTCCTACCTGCGAAGAGGTGGGCTTGCTGAAGATGGACTTCCTGGGCCTTCGTACCCTCTCGATCATCGAGCGGGCCAAGCAGCTCATAGCCGCGTCGCTGGATCGCGACACGATCAAGGCCGCGGTGAAGCCCGCGGACGGGATCGCCCCCGATGATCCGCTGGATCTGGAGCGGCTGCAGTACGACGACCCGCGGGTTCTGGCCCTGTTTTCCAGGGGTGAAACTGCCGGCGTGTTCCAGTTTGAATCGGGCGGGATGCGCAGCCTGCTCATGGCCATGAAGCCCGACCGGCTCGAAGACCTCATCGCCGCCAACGCGCTTTATCGGCCCGGCCCGATGGAACTCATCCCCAACTACAACAACCGCAAGCACGGCAAGGAACCCACCCCCAAGTCCCACGCCATCGTCGAAAAGTTCACCGACGAGACCCACGGCATAATGGTCTACCAGGAACAGGTGATGCAGATCGTCCACGAGTTGGGTGGCATCCCCCTGCGGCAGGCCTACACCCTCATCAAGGCGATCTCGAAAAAGAAATCCAAGGTCATCAACGCCAACCGCGCGGAGTTCATTACGGGCTCCGGTAAGCAGGGTTTGGCGAAGAAGGATGCGGAAGAGCTTTTTGACCTGATCCTCAAGTTTGCCGGCTACGGTTTTAATAAATCGCACTCGACCGGTTACGCGATCGTCGCCTACCAGACCGCCTACCTCAAGACCCACTTTCCGCTGCACTACATGGCCGCGGTGCTCACGTACGAAAGCGTCAACACCGACAAGGTCGTCGAATACATCGACGAGTGCAAGAAGCTGATGGTGCCGAACGGGCAGCGTGGCGTGGAGGTCCGGCCCCCGGAAATCAACCTGTCCGACATCGCGTTTACCGTGGTCTACGGGCCGGACGAGGAGCGGACGCCGACGGCAGGGCACATCCGCTTCGGGCTCTCGGCGGTGAAGGGCGTGGGCGAGAAGGCGATCCGGGCGGTGATCGAGGCCCGGGAGAAGGACGGGCCGTATGTGGGGCTGTATGACTTCTGCGAGCGGGTCGATCTGCGGGCGGTGAACCGGGCGACGATCGAGGCGCTCATTAAGTGTGGAGCGTTCGATGAGGTCCACGGGGCAGACAAGCGTTCGGCCCTGGCCGAGGCGTTGGACGCGGCGATGAAGGCCGGGCAGCGGGCGGCGGCGGACCGGCAGTCGGGGCAGTTCTCCATGTTCGGCGGGGCTCCGGAAGCCGGGTCTGGCGAGGCTGCTCCGAAAGAGCAGGTGCAGCTGCCGAACACGGAGCCTTGGGACACCGCCGAGCAGCTGAAGCACGAGAAAGAGGTGCTGGGTTTTTACGTGTCGAGCCACCCGCTGGAAGAGCACCGGGACCGGATCACGCGGTTCAGCACGGTGAGTGTGGGCGACTGTGCAGGGCTACCGGCCAACACGCCCGTCATCGTCGGCGGGATGCTCTCGCGGGTCCGGCCCACATTCGTCAAGAACGGCCGATCGGCGGGTCAGAAGATGGCGATGCTGACACTCGAGGACGGCAAGGATAAGATTGATGCGGTGTGTTTCGCCGACACCTACGCGACGTGCTACACGCATCTGGAGCTGGACGAGGTCGTGCTGCTCAAGGGCAAGATCGACCGCCGACGCGAAGAGCCGAACGTGATTGTGGACCAGGTGATCCCGGTGGAGGACGCGGCGCGTCGGCTGACCGAAACGCTGTGCATCAAGATCACCGAACTCAACGGCACCGACCGCAACGGGCACAACCGGGAGCAGATGAGCAAGCTGCGTGAGGTGCTGCGGCAGGCGTCACGGGGTGGTGAGGGCGCGGCGACGGTGGGCGTGGTGCTGGAGCTGAGCGAGCGGGGGCAGACCGCGGCGCTGCGGCTAGGGACGCAGGTCGCGATCGACGAGAACCTGGTCGGTTCGATCCGCACGGTGCTGGGCGGGCTCGACGATCGAGAAGTGCGGTGTGAGTTGATGGGCCCGCCGAAGATCAGTCGATCGAAGGCGTTGCAGGAGCATGGCCCTGTACGGAGCGAAGGGGACCTGGCCTTTGCGATGCACGACGACCGTGGGCAGAGCCTGGACCGTTATTGATGGAAGACGCGGCGACTCCGGAAGCGTTGATGACGGCGTACGAGCGGGCCAGTCGAGGACATGACCTTGAGGCGGTGTTGGCCTGTATCGATGACGACGCGGTGTACTGGTTCAGCACCGGGGCGTGTCACGTCGGGAAGCCAGCAGTGGCGGAGGCGATCGGTCGGAACTTCGCGGCGATCGAGGCGGAGGACTACCGGCTGGAGGAGTTGGTGTGGCGGGTACGGACGGCCGAGAGCGCGGTGTGCACGTACCGGTATGTGTGGTCCGGAGTGATTGATGGGCAGCCCGCGTCGGGTGCGGGGCGGGGGACGTCGGTGCTGGTGAAGCGGGACGGGCGGTGGTGGGTGGTGCATGAGCACCTGAGCGCGGGGTCGGCGTCGTGAAGTGTTGTTAGTCGATGTTGAGCAGGGCGCGTTCTTCGCGGGACATCGACTTGCGGGGCTTGATGAGCAGCTGGATGGGGACCTCGGCATAGGGGAGTTCGTCGCGGAAGCGGTTGTCGAGGTAGCGTTGGTAATTGTGGTCGAAGAGGTCGGGGTCGTTGACGAAGAGCGTGATGGTGGGGGGGTGGGTTTCGGGCTGGGTGGCGTAGTAGACCTTGGCACGCTTGCCGCCCTTGGAGGCGGAGGGGCCGCGCTCGGCGAGGATGCGTTCGATGGTGCGGTTGAGCTCGCCGGTGCCGACGCGGTGGCCGGCCTGCTCATAGAGGTTGAGGGCGAGGGCGACGGCCTCTTTCATGCCCTGGCCTTTGAGGGCGGAGATGAAGACGAGGGGGGCGAAGCTGAGGCCGCGGAGGGCGTCGGTGAGGTACTCGGCGTACTGCTCCTGGGTGTAGTTTTTCTGGGCGAGATCCCACTTGTTGACGACGATGACGGTGGGCTTGTGGTGTTTCTGGATCTCGCCGACGAGCTGGTGGTCGACCTGGGAGACGGGGACGGCGGCGTCGATGAGCAGGAGGCAGACGTCGGCGCGGCGGACGGAGCGGAGCGAGCGGTGCTGGGCGTAGTACTCGATGTCGCCTGAGAGGGACTTGGTACGGCGGACGCCGGCGGTGTCGATGAGGGTGATGCCTTGGCCGTCGACCTCGAGGTTGACGTCGACGGAGTCGCGGGTGGTGCCGGCGACCTCGGAGACGATGACGCGGTCTTCGCCGGCCAGCGCGTTGGTGAGGGTGGACTTGCCGGCGTTGCGTTTGCCGACGAGGGCGATCTTGATGTTGGGGTTGTCCGCGTCGGGGTCGGTGGGGTCGCCGCTGCCGCGTTGGGTTTCGAGCCACTGGTCGGGCGGGGGGAGTTTCTGGTGGATGGCCTGGTGGAGGGCGGAGAGGTTGTGCTTGGTGACGGCGGAGACGGGGACGGGGTCGCCGAAGCCGAGCTGCATGAGGTTCCAGGCCTCGGGCTCGTGGGATTCGTGGTCGGCCTTGTTGGCGAGGAGGAGGACGGGCTTGGCGTTGCCGACGGTCTGGCGGAGGGTGTCGGCGACGAGCTGGTCGCCGGCGGTGATGCCGGCCTGGAGGTCAACGGTGAAGAGGACGAGGTCGGCGTCGGCGACGCCTGAGGCGATTTGGGCCTCGACGTCGGCGGCGAGGTCGTCGCGGTCGACGATGCCGCAGCCGCCGGTGTCGATCAGCACCCCCGGAAGTGGGGGGTGGTCATCCGTCGCAGGAATCTCGATGTCGGTGGCGAGGCGGTCGCGGGTGACGCCGGCGGTGGGGTCGACGATGGCGATGCGTCGGTTGGCCAGGGCGTTGAGGAGGGAAGACTTGCCGACGTTGGGGCGTCCGACGAGGACGAGGTGGGGGCGGGGAGGGGGCATTTTGTGATTGTAAAGGTCGCCGCGAGCGGCGACGCTACGAGGTTTGTTGGCGTTGCTGCCAGAGGGTGAGGGCCTCAGGCTGCCGAGGGTAGAGGGGTTGGAGTTGGT
>JBCCOW010000032.1:0-42369 GCA_039025195.1 Planctomycetota bacterium | reverse complement strand
CTGCGGTCCCTGGCCTGCCGCACCCGCGAGGCGTTGTGGACCGCGATGCAGTCGGTGCTCGACACCGTCACGCCAAGCGACGCGGTCAACTGCATCCGGCATTGCGGCTACACGCTACAAACGGGGTAGGCCCGCTCTAGTAGGCACCAGGCCAGCGAAGATTACTGCTGGTTATTACGTCTTCGGGCTTTTGGACTCCGGGATGCATGACGCGGCGGCCTGTGGCCGAGATCGTGCGATCGGCGGGAGGCTTGGCGCGGTTGGGCGGAGTGGGCGGTAGTTACTTACCGACGCAGAAGGTGGCGAAGACGCGGCCGATGATGTCGTCGGGGGTCATACGGCCGGTGAGGGCAGCGAGGTGGTCGAGGGCGTCGCGGAGGGGTAACGCGATGAGCTCGGGGGTATCGAGTGAAGGTCGATTGCGGGCTGGGGTGAGTGCGGTCAACGCATCTTGCAGGGTGTCGCGGGTGGCGGCGAGGGCTTGTTGGTGACGCGGCTGCAGGGTAAGGCGGTCGCTGGCGGAGTGAGACACGCGGTGGCGGAGGGCGTGGGCGATGGCGTGGCGGAGGGTGTCGAGGTTGCGGTTGGTGTGGGCGGAGACGGGCAGTGGCTGGCCGTCGGCGAAGGCGTCGGGGGTAAGGCTGGGGCCACAGGCGTCTTTGGTGGCGGTCGGCGTGGCGTCGGCTTTGGTGCGAAGGATCAGGCTGGGTGTGTCGGTTGGGGTGTTGGGTAGGGGGGCGTGGCCGTCGGTGATGCGGAGGATGAGGTCAGCCTCGGCGAGCGTACCCTGGGCGAGGGATTGGATGTCGCGGTCGAACTCGGCGGTGGGGGTGTCGAGGCCGGCGATGTCGATGAGCAGGACCTCGGCGGGAGGGAGGTGGTCGATCGCGGGGAGTTGGAGCGGCTCGGCGAGGCGGTCGCGGGTGGTGCCGGGGGCGGCGTCGGTCAGGGCGCGGGGGCGGTCGAGTAGGGCGTTGAAGAGGGTGGACTTCCCGGTGGACGGAGCGCCGGCGAGGACGACGCGGGGGAGGGATTCGAGGGCGGACCAGGGCTGCGATTCACTCAGAAGTTTCTCGAGCTGGTTGTATAACTCGGTGAGCTGGGTGTGGAGGTCTGCGGGGGTGATCGGGACCACGTCGTCCTGATCCGTGAAGTCGATGCCGGCCTCGACGAGGGCGAGGAGGGTAGCGAGGCGGTCGGCGAGGTTGTCGGTCAGGTTGGCGAGCCGGCCGCGGCGGAGGTCGCCGGCGGCGCGGAGCTGGGCGGCGGACTCGGCGGCGATGGTGGCGGCGACGCCTTCGGCTTCGGTGAGGTCGAGCTTGCCGAGCATGAAGGCGCGGGCGGTGAACTCGCCGGGCTCGGCGGGGCGGGCACCGGAATCGTTGAAGGCTTGGAGGGTTTGGGTGAGGAGGGCGGGGTTGCCGGAGAGTTGGAGTTCGAGGGTGTCTTGGCCTGTGAAGGAGTGGGGGGCGGTGAAGCGGAGGGCGAGGGCGGGCAGTGGGGGGAGCGGGGGTTGGAGGGTGACGCGTTGGAGGCTACGCGGCTGGTAGTCTGATGGGCTGAGGAGTCCGCGGGTGATATTGGGGGTTTGGGGTCCGGAGCAGCGGATCAGGGCACGGGGGGATCGGCCCGGTGCGGAGGAGACGGCGACGATGGTGTCGTCGAGGGGGTGCATAGGGTTGGCGGGAGGGAGGGGGGGATGAATCCCCCCGTTAAACAGCAAGGAATGGAGCTATTTCTTACGGCGTTTGATGGCGCGGCCGGGGCCAGGGGTGTTGCCGCCCTGGGCTTTTTCGCGTTCTTCGCGGAGGGCTTCCATCTGGGCCTGGGCGTTCTCGAAGCGTTTGGCCATGCGGTCGCGGAAGCCGCCGGGCTTGGGGGGTTTCTTCTCGAAGAGGGTGCCGTCGGCCTCCATTTCGCGGACCTTCTTGCGGACGATAGCGGAGTCGATGATGCCGGCGAGGGTGGAGGTAAAGATGTAGAGAGTGAGGCCGGCGGGGGCGGCGTAGAGGAAGAAGGGGAAGATGAAGGGGATGATCTTCATGATCTTCTGGGTCTGGGCCTGCTGCTCGGTGGTGGGCGGCGGGGTGGTGAACTTCATGTTGAAGTAGAAGGTCACGCCCATGAGGATCGGCAGGATGTTGAACGAGGAGTAGTCGAAGACCAGGGGGATGAGTGGGAACTTGAAGGCCTGGGGCTCGTCGTAGAAGGCGATGAGCCGGTCGGGGATGGAGAGGTCGGCGAGGAAGGGCCAGGCGCCATTAGAAATCGCCTGGAAAACGCCGAAGAACGCCGGCTCGTGTCGGAGCTGGATGGCGTAGTAGAGCATGGCGTAGAGGGCGATCCAGATCGGGGTCTGGAGCAGCATGGGTAGGCAGCCGAGCATGCCGGCGGGGCTGATGCCTTTTTCGCGTTGGAGCTTCCACATCTCCTGGCTGAGTTTCTTCTGGTCGTCCTTGTATTTCTTCTTGAGCTTTTCGAGCTCTGGCTGGATGGCCTGCATCTGCTTGCCCATCTTCATCATGTTGACCTGGGCCCGCTTGGTGATGGGGTGGAGGATGAGGCGGACGGTGATGACCAGGAGGATGATGGCGATGCCCCAGTCGCCGATGAGGGACTCGACGGTGGTGAGGAACCAGAGCAGGAGCCGGGCGAGCCACTGGAAGGTGCAGAAGGTGCAGGGGCCGGGGATGACGTACTGGACGGTGGTGTCGAGGTTGAGGAGGCTGTAGGGGGCGTTGGCGAAGAGGTCGGTGCGTCGGGGCCCGGCGAAGAAGGCGATGGAGAGGTCGGCGGTGGCGTTGGGGGCCAGGGTGAGCTCGCCGGTCTCGAAGCCGAGGAGGACGGAGCGGTCGCGGGGGTCGAGGTTGGGCTGGGATTGTTCGTCGGGGAGGACGAAGGTGCGGGTGGTGGGGAAGACGGCCTGGAGGGACGGGACGTCGGCGGGGCGGGCGGCGGTGTCGGGGACGGGGGCGTGGACGAAGACGCCGAAGTAGCGGGACTCGGCGCCGATCCAGGCGAGCTCGGAGTTGAAGACGACATCGTCGTCGAGCTGGTGGTTGGGCCAGATGGACTGCTCCTCGGCCCCGCGTTGCCTGAGGGGCGGGGCCATGTCGGAGGCGACGGATTGGCGGAGGAGGAAGCCGTCCTCGGCGGAGATGCGGACCTTGCGGGGGTCGTTGTGGAGGTCGAAGTAGCCGGTGACGAAGAGGCGGCGGTCGCCGAGGTAGGCGCCGGGGTCGGGGGGGAGGTCGGCGGGGCCGAACTGGGAGTAGCGGGCGGTGAGGGGCTGGTCGGTGAGGTTGATCAGCTGCTGTTCGAGCTGGACGTCGTAGTCGTCGGGGTTGGCGGTGATGCGGTAGGTCCGGAGGAGCTTGGCGACGGGGGAGCCGGCGGCGTCGGTGAGGGTGAGGCTGAAGGTGGCGTGATCGGGGGCGACGCTGTCGACGGACCAGTCGGCGGTGAGGAGGGACTGGGTGGCGGCGGGGTTGTCGGGTTGGGTGAGGGGTTGGCCGTTGAGGGTCAGCGAGCGGGCGGCGAAGGGGGTGATGGTGGCCCGCTCTTCGAGGGGCTTGGTGGTCTGGGCGTCGACGGGGACGGACTCGGCGATAACGAGCTTGGTGTCTTCGAGAACCTTGAGGGTGTAGTTGGCGAGGGTGATCCGGCGGACGCCGGCACCCTTGGGGGAGAGCTCGAGCTGTAGGCTGAAGCCGGTGGCGGGGTCGGTGGAGCCGATGGTGACGGGGCCGGCCGCGGGGTTGTCGGGGGGGGCGACGGTGAAGCGGGGGCCGGTGGTGGTGGGCGGGGTGTCGGGGGTTGGGTTGGGCGTAACGTTGGGGTCGGGGGTGGCGACTTCTGGGGTGGGTGTGGTTTCGGGTTGAGTCGCAGGGGGCGGGGCTGGTGTCGGGGTGGGATCGGTCGTGGTGACGGGGTCCGGTGTGGACGGGGTGTCTTGGGAGACCTGTTCGGTGGGTGGGGCGGGGGTGTTGGTGTTGGCGGGTGGGTTAGGGTTGCCGCGCATCAGGAAGGCGGCTGCCATGGCGAGGCCGATGGCGAGGCCCGCGAGGGGGACGAGGAGGCGGGCGAGTTTGTTGGGTTGCTGCTGACCGCCTGCACCGGCGACGTTGCCGCGGGTGGGGCGGCCGGAGCGGTTGGGGCCGGCGTCGTTGGGCTTGTTGACGCCGGAGGTGGGGGGGTTGCGTTTGCGGGGCGGTTTGTTGGGTTTGGCGGCGGCCATCGAGCCCGGCAGTATAAAGCGGTGGCGTGCGGGCGGGGGTGGCGGTGGTGGGAAAGGGCTGGTGGTGTGTCGCAACGCGGCGATGACGAGGTATTGGTGAGGCAGACCCACGCTCGGAGAGCGTGGGCTTCGAGGGGTGGACTAGGTAAGGCAGGTGCGGGTGGGTGGGGTTAGAGCCCGAAGAGTCGGAGGATGTCGTAGTAGAAGGTGGCGAGGAAGACGAAGCCGATGAGGGCGAGCCCGATGAGGAGGGCGGCGGTCTGGACGGCGGGGGAGGCGGGCTTGCCGCGGAGTTTTTCGTAGGCGAGGAAGACCATGTGGCCGCCGTCGACGATGGGGATGGGCAGGAAGTTGAGGACGGCGAGGTTGACGGAGATGAGGCCGAGGAAGAACAGGAGGTAGGGGAAGCCGCGTTGGGCGACGGCGGAGCCGCGGTGGACGATGCCGACGGGGCCGGAGAGGTTGGAGATGCGGAGCTCGCCCTGGATGAGCCGAGCGAGGGTGAGGTAGGTCTGGAGGATGAACTGTTTGGTGCGGTCGACGCCGAGGAGGGTGGCGGCGAAGGGGTTGGAGGCCTGGAGGCGGGTGTTGTCGGGGGCGAAGCCGGCCTCCACAGAGAGCAGGTCAAGGGACCAGCGGGCGTTGGCGAGGGTGGTGAGGTCGGCGTCCGTGACCGGTATTTTGATCGTCTGTGTGGGCTGGTTGGCGAGGTTCAGGGCGAAGGTGAGTGTGTGGGCACCCGGGCCGTCCAAAGCTTGAAGCTTGGCCTGAAGGTCGGCCCAGCTTGCGACGGGTTCGTCGTCGATAGCGGTAAGGGTGGAGCCGGGAGGCAGCGGGTCGGTGAACGCACGCGCGATGCGGGATTCGGTCAGGGCGTGGGCGATGAGGGGGCGGTCGAGGACGGGGCGGATCCCGATACCGAGGAAGCCTTTGCGGTTGGGCTCGACCGCGTCTTGGAGCTCGACGACTTGGCCCGCGCGGAGGACGGTGACGGGCAGCGGGTCGCCATCGGCGGCGTTGACGGCGTCGATGATGTCTTGAAGGTCATCGGGCCAGGGCTGGTTGCCCACACGGACGAGGATATCGTCGGCTTGGACGCCGGCCTTCTCGGCACCGGAGCGTTCTTGGACAAAGGAGACCTGGAGGGCGGGAGTTAAGCCGAGGAGGTTGGCGGGGCCCTCGGGCTGGGGGACGAAGGCGGGCTCGGGGTTGGAGACGACTTCGATGGGCTCGCCGGCTGGCGGCGTGAAGCGGAGGGTCAGGGGTTTGCCGAGTGACTGGTCGATGAGGTGGGTGATGTGGGACCAGCTGTCGACGGCGGTGCCGTTGACGTGGGTGAGGACCATGTCGGGGCGGACGCCCGCGGCGTACCAGGGGCTGTCTTCGGCGATGAAGCCGAGGGTGAGGATGTCGCCGGGCTCGATACCGGCCTGGAGGATTTTTTCGACGCGGTCGCGTTTGGGTTTGAGGGTGTAGGACAGGGGCTGGTCGTAGCCGTGGCGTTGGACGGTGATCTTGGCGGGGTTGTCGGATCGGCCGAGGGCGATGGCGACGCGGACCTCGCCGAAGTCGGCGGCGGGCTCGCCGTTGATGGTGAGGATCTGGTCGCCGGGGCGGAGGCCGAGGTAGGCGAGGTCGCCGTCTTTGCCGTCGGCGAAGGTGGTGGCGGCGGGGGAGTTGTCGCGGACGCCGCCGACGTTGGCGGCGGGGAAGTCGACGCCCATCATGAAGGCGATGACGAAAAAGATCAGGGCGAAGATGAGGTTCATCACGACGCCCGCGGAGATGACAGCCATGCGTGCGCCGATGGACTTGTTGTTGTAGGCGCGGGGGTCGGGAGACTGGGCGTTAGGGTCCATGTCCTCCTGGCCGAGCATCTTGACGTAGCCGCCGAGGGGGATCCAGTTGAGGCGGTATTCGGTTTCGCCGAGGCCGAGGTCGTCGGCGGCGGCGTAGAGCTTGGCGGCGTCGGCGAGGGCTTGGCGTTCTTCGGCTTTGCCGTCGTCATTCGACGCATCGGTGGGGCTCGATCCCGCTGAAGCGGGATCGCCTTGGGGTGGGTTCTGGGTGAGGTGGTCTTGGGCGCGTTTGAAGTATTCGTTTTCGGTGGTGCCGACGCGGAAGCCGATGCCTTTGCGGTAGGCGATGAGGGCTTGGCCGAAGCCGATGGCGAATTGGGTGGCGCGGATCTTGGCCCACTTGGCGACGAGGAAGTGGCCGAGCTCATGGACGAGGATGAGGAAGCCGAAGCCGAGGATGATGGCGAAGACGCCTGTGGCGGAGGAGAGCATGGTTTAGAGGGCGTAGGGCGTGGGGCGTAGGGCGTAGGGGAACAGCATGGTGGTTAGGCGGAAACGGGATCGGATGCTAGGCGGTTTTCGACGGATTCGCGGGCTTGGCGATCGGCTTCGAGGACGTCGTCAAGGGTGGTGATTGGTTTGGGCGGGTGGGCGTCGAGGGCGTCGGTGACGAGTTCGGTGATACGCCCGAGGGGGATGCGTCGGTTCAGGAAGGCATCGACGGCGGCCTCGTTGGCGGCGTTGAGGGTGGCGCCGGCGGTGCCGCCTTCGTCAATGACCCGGCGGGCCAGGAGGAGGGCGGGGAAGCGGTCGGGGTCGGGGGGCTCGAATTGCAGCTGTGACATCATCGACCAGTCGGGGCGGTTGCTGCAGCCGGGCAGGCGGTCGGGCCAGGTCAGGGCGACCTGGATGGGGGTGCGCATGTCGGGGGGGCCGAGCTGGGCGAGGGTGGAGCCGTCGGCGAACTCGACCATGCCGTGGACGACGGACTGGGGGTGGACGAGGACGTCGATCTGGTCGGCGGGGAGGTTGAAGAGGTGGTGGGCCTCGATGATCTCGAGGGTCTTGTTCATCATCGTGGCGGAGTCGACGGTGATCTTGGGGCCCATGGACCAGGTGGGGTGCTGGAGGGCTTGCTCGGGGGTGGCTTTCTGGATGGCGGCCTTGGAGGCGGTGCGGAAGGGGCCGCCGGAGGCGGTGAGGGTGATCCTTCGGATTGAGGGCGTAGGGCGTAGGGGGTAGGGCGTAGCAGAATCGGTCTTGGTTTCACTGCGCCCTACGCCCTCTGCCCTACGCCCTAACTCTGGGCAGCACTGAAATACTGCCGAGTGTTCGGAATCGACGGGGATCAGGGCCGCTTGATGCCGCTGCACCATTGGCATGACGAGGGGGCCGGCGGCGACGAGGGTTTCTTTGTTGGCGAGTCCAACGGTTCGGCCGAGCTGGATGGCGGCGAGGGTGGAGGGGAGGCCGGCGATGCCAACGATGGCGGCGACGATGGTGTCGGCGTCGGTCTGTTGGACGAGTTGTTCGGCGGCGTCGGGCCCCCGGAAGAGTTTGGTTTCAACAGAGGGAGTGTTGGGCACCGGGGTGTGCGGGTCGGCGAGGGCGAGGTTGGGGCAGCGGTGTTGGGTGGCTTGTTGAGCGAGGGTGGGGGCGGCGGTGTTGGCGGCGAGACCGACGATGTCGAAGGGGTGGATGGCGGTGCGGGTGAGGTGGTCGGCGACGGCGAGGGTGTTGGTGCCGATGGAGCCGGTGGAGCCGAGGACGATGAGCCGGCGGGGGCTTGATGAGTTGTCGTCGTGTGGAGGCATGAGGGGGTTAGTGGGCGTGAGGCATCGGGCTCGCCGCGTGGCCCCGGGTCATTGACCCGGGGCTAAAGGTGAGGGTTAGCGGTTGAGGTTGTTGGAGTAGCCGGTGGAGACGGGCCCGGAGCGTGGCGTGCCGGGGGGCGGGGGGGCGTTGCGCTTGCGGAAGGGCTTGCGTTTGGGCTTTTCTTCCGTCAAGGGTTCCTCGGGGTTTGACTCGGCTGAAGATGAGTCGCCTGCGTTGGCGTCGTCGTCTGATTCGGCTTTGGTCTTGGGTTTGGAGCGGGTGCGCCGTTTGGGTTTTTCGGACGGCTCTTCGTCCGAGGTCGATTCAGGTGCTTCGGGAACGTCTTCGCTGGACGGCTCGGTGCTCCGTCGACCGCGTCCGCCGCGCCTGCGGCGACGGCGTTTGGGTTTGTCAGAGGCGTCTTCCGCGGCCTCCGACTCGGCTGAAGCCGAGTCGCCCTCGTCGGCGGTGATTTCAGTTTCGGTATCGGTGGCGTTTTCTTCGGTTTCGGAGGACTCTTTGGATCGACCCTTGCCGCCGCGGCGTCGGCGGCGTCGGCGGGGCTTGTCTTCTTCGGTGTCTTGGTCTTCTTCGTCGGGTGCGCTTTCCGCTTCTGAGTCGGTGCCGACTTCGGTGTCGTCAGTCTCGTTGCGGCGGGAGCGTGACCGGGAGCGGCGGCGTTTGGGTTTGGCGGGTGCATCGTCGTCTTCCTCGTCGAGGTCGGCGTCGTCGGGTGTGGGGGCGGCTTCGATGCCGAGCAGGTCTTCGAGGGTCTTGTTGTCGATCTCGAGGTAGGCATCGGCGTCGGGCTTGGGGAGCCGGCTGGGCGCTTGATCGGTGATGATCTCGAGGGCGTTGCCGGATTCGTTGAAGGCCTGGATGTCGATGTGGTCGAGGGTGATGCCGCCGACGCGGACGAGGACTGGGGTGCCAAAGGTCTCTTCGAGGTGGGTGAGCTCGTTGCGTTTGCGGTTGAGCAGGTGGAAGGCGACATCGGGGCTGATGGTGAGCTCGAGCCGGGCGACGTTTTTGTGCTGCATGGCGACGGTGAGGCGTCGCATGACGGCAAGCAGGACGGACTCGGCGGAGAGGGTGAAGCCGCGGCCCTGGCAGTGTTTGCACTGGGCGTAGATGGCGGTTTCCAGGGAGGGCCGCATGCGCTGGCGGGTCATCTCGAGCATGCCGAACTGGGAGATGGAGCCGACGCGGGTTTTGGCGCGGTCCTTCTTGAAGTGGTTACGGATACGGTTCTCGATGGCGCGTCGGTGCCGGGACTGCATCATGTCGATGAGGTCGAAGACGACGAGGCCGCCGAGGTCGCGGAGGCGGAGCTGTCGGCAGATCTCATCGACGGCTTCCTTGTTGGTTTCGTATGCGTTGGTCTCGGCGTCGCGGGCGGCGCGAGACTTGCCGGAGTTGACGTCGATGGCGACGAGGGCTTCGGTTTGGTCGAAGACGAGTGCGCCGCCGGAAGGTAGGGGGACCTCACGGGCGGAGATGTTGGCGATCTGCTGTTCGAGGCGGTGCCGGTGGAACAGCGGGATGGGGTCTTGGTAGTAGACGACACGGGACTTGGTGCGGGGGTTGGCGACAGAGAGGAACTCGTGGGCCCGACGGGCGGCGTCGAGGTTGTCGCAGACGATGCGTTTGGTGTCGGGGGTGAAGACGTCGCGGATGGTGCGGATGACCAGGTCGTTCTCGGCGTAGAGCTCGATGGTGCGGGCGCGTTTTTTCTGTTGTTTCTCGATGGATTTCCAGAGTCGCTGGAGGTAGGCGAGGTCGCGTTTAAGGTCGGTCTTGGTCTGGTTGAGGCCGGCGGTGCGGATGATGAAGCCGAATTCTTCGGGGGGGTTGAGCGACTTGAGCAGGTCGCGCATTTCGCGGCGGGTGGCGTCGTCTTCGATCTTCTGGGAGACGCCGTGGTGCTTCATGTCGGGCATCATCACGAGGAATCGGCCCGGGATCGAAAGGTAGGAGGTGACGGTGGGGCCCTTGGTACCGAGGCCCTCTTTGAGGACCTGGACCACGATGCGGTCGCCGCGTTTGAGGCATTTCTGGATGGGGGGGCGGTCGCGTTTGGCGATCTTGTGGCCGACCTTCTCGAAGGCTTCGCGTTCCTTGCCGGGGAAGTATTTGGGGTGGAGGTCGGAGACGTGGAGGAAGCCGTTGCGTTCAAGACCGAAGTCGACGAAGGCGGCCTGGATGGCGGGCTCGACGTTGGTGACGACGCCCTTGTAGATGTTGGAGACGTGGGACTGGGCGGAGGCGCGTTCTTGGTAGAAGTCTTCGAGCTTGCTGTCGCGGACGACGGCGATGCGGGTTTCTTCGCCAGGGGTGGAGTTGATGAGCATCTCGACGTCGCCGGCGGGGGTGGGGGCGTCGTCGTCTTTGGTGTCTTTGGATTTGGAGGCGGAGGTGGATTTCTTGGTGCGGCGGGCGGGGGCGCGGCGTTTGGGTTTTTCTTCGGGGGCGTCTTCGGGTTCGCCGGGGGCATCGGACACTGCTGAGGCCGAATCGCCTTCTTCGGCTGGGGCCTCGTCTTTGGGGGTGCTGCTTGCCGCGGCCTCCTCGGTGGGCTCGTCGGTTTCGGTTTCGGTTTCGGCTTCGGTCTCGACAGCGACCGCTTCCTCGGGGGCCTCGGGGGTGTCCGGGGCCTCCGGGGTTTCGGTGGGGATGTCTGGGTCTGGGGTATCCGGGGTATCCGGGGTGTTGGGAGTGGTTTGTTCGGAGAGGGTTTTGTCGTCGTTCAAAGTGCGGATCATCCGTGACCGCGCCGCGGCTTGCCGCTCAGGGGTGGACCCTCGGATCGCCATCGCCGGGATGAGCCGGCGATGGGCGGGTGGGTGGGGTCGGTTTGAGGGGGAGGTCGGGGCGGATCCCGGAGCCTTTCGTGGTTGGGCGTTGCTCAGCCAGGCGTGACGGTTGGTTGGGTGTCAGGCGGCGATCAGACGCGTTTGGTGGTTCGACCGGGGCCGCGTAGAGGCCCGGCTATTGCTGAAACGTGTTCGTCGGTGGGGTGACGGTCAGGCGTTTCGGGCCTGGACGGCGTCGGGGACGGCTTTTCGGAGTTCCTCTTTCAGGGTGTTGGCGATGTCTTTCTGGGAGTCGAGGCCGGCGACACGCCGGGCGACCCGTTGACACTGTTGGAGGCTGACCGAGCGGATGATCTGCTTGGTGAGCGGGATGGCGGGGGGCGTGATGGAGAAGCTCCGGAGCCCTAAGCCAAGCAATAGCATAGTGAACTCCGGGAGGGAGGCCATTTCACCGCAGAGGCTGACGGGGGTGTCGGAGCGTTTGGCGACGCGGACAACCTCTTTGATCAGGCTGATCACGGCCGGGTGGGCAGCGGAATACAGCGACGCGATGTGCTCGTTGCCACGGTCAACCGCGACGGTGTACTGGATCAGGTCGTTGGTGCCGATGGAGAAGAAGTCGGCTTCTTTGGCGAAGGCGTGGGCCTGGATGGCGGCGGAGGGGACCTCGATCATCATGCCGACGGGGATGTTGTCGGGGACGGGGACGCCCTGGTCTTCGAGGTCTTCGCGGACGTCGTCGAGGATCATGCGGGCCTGGCGGAGCTCCATGATGTTGGAGATCAGGGGGAACATGATTTTAATGGGCCCGTGGGCGGCGGCACGGAGGACGGCGCGGAGCTGGGTGCGGAAGAGCTCGAGGTTCTGGAGGCAGAGCCGGATGGATCGGCAGCCGAGGAAGGGGTTGCGTTCGGTGCGGTCGAGGATGGCGTCGATGCCGGCGGGCATTTTGTCGGCGCCGAGGTCGATGGTGCGGAGGGTCAGGGGCTTGCCGTCGAGGGCTTTGATGGCGGCGAGGTAGGTGTCGTACTGGTCGTCTTCGGTGGGGGCGGTGTCGGAGGCGAGGTAGACGTATTCGGTGCGGTAGAGCCCGACGCCCTCGGCGCCGAGCTCGAGGGCGGGGGGGATCTCGGTGGGGAACTCGATGTTGGCGTGGAGGGTGACGCGGGTGCCGTCGCGGGTCTCGGCGGGCTGGTCACGGAGTGAGCGGTAGGACTCGGCGCGTTGGCGTTGCTTGCGGGCTTGTTGTCTGTAGTCGAGGAGGGTGGCGGCGTCGGGGTTGATGATGACGAGGCCGCGGTCGCCGTCGATGACGAGGTTGTCGCCGGTGGAGGTGCGGCGGGCGATGTCGCCGAGGCCGACGATGGCGGGGATGCCCAGGGCGTGGGCGAGGATGGCGGTGTGTGAGGTCTGTCCGCCGGCGTCGATGGCGAGGGCCTTGATGAGGGAGCGGTCGAGGCTGGCGGTCTGGGAGGGGGTTAGGTCGTGGGCGATGACGGCGGCGGGCCGGGTGAGGTTGGCGATGGCGGAGAGGCCGCCGCCGATGAGCTGGCGGAGCACGCGTCGGCGGAGGTCCTGGATGTCGAGGCCGCGGTCACGGAAGAAGGGGTCGGGGTGGGCGGCGAAGGAATCGACCCACTTCTGGAAGACGGTGTGGACGGCGAACTCGGCGGTGACCTGATAGGTGTCGACCTGGGCGTGGAACTGATCGACGAGGCTGGGGTCATCGAGCATGCCGATGTGGAAGGAGAAGATGCGGGCGAGCTCTTCGCCGAGGGTGGCGGCGGTCTGCTGGCGGATGTCTTCGAGCTCTTTGACGGAGGCTTTGAGGGCGTCGGCGACGCGTTGGTGTTCGGCTTGGGTGCGGTTGGTGGGGACACAGCGCCGGGGGACGGCCTGGTCCTCGGCGTCGATCACCAGGGCGGGGGTGATGGCGATGCCGGGGGAGACGGGGATGCCTTTGCGGGTCTGCATTGCGAGGTGGTAGGTGGTAGGGAGTAGGTTGTAGGTGGACCCGGGCGGCGTGAGATGGCTGTGGGACGCGGGGGGCGTCCGGTTCGCGACGTCACAAATTACCAGTTGGGGAGTGGGGGGGTGAGTCGTGGAAGGGGTCAGGTGAGGCTATCGGTGAAACGGAGGACGGCCTGAATGAGAGCGGTGGTTTGGGGCGGGGGGTTATCGGCCGAGGGGAGCGGGTTGGGGCAGTTGAAGGTGTGGCTGGCGTTTTCGATGAGCAGGGGGGTGCAGTTGGGGTTGGCGTCGGCGTAGGCCTGGCAGTCGGCGGGGGGGACGGTGGGGTCATCGTCGCCGTGGATGGCGAGGTGGGGGAGTTGCGCGTCGATGGCGGCCTGGACGGGGTCGAAGGTGGCGGGGTCGGCTTCGATCTCGGTGAGCCACTGCTTGCCGATGGGGAGCGTTTGGCCGGTGCGGGCGGACTCGGTGGAGGCTTGGCCTTGGGTGCGGAGGAGTTGGCCGGTCTCGCCCTTGATGGGGGAGGTGCCGTCGGCGGGGGCGGCGGCGGTGATGAGGCCAATGAGGTGTTGCTTGCGGGGGCTGTGTTGGGTGATGTCGCGTGAGGCGAGGGCGATGGCGACACCGCCGCGGCTGTGTCCGAAGAGGATGACGGGGAGGTCGGCGTGGTCGGGGGTGAGTTGCGGGAGGCTGTCGAAGACGGTGCGGACGTCGTGGGTTTGTTTGGACCAGGAGTCCTTCTCGAACAGCTCGGGGCGTTCGAAGGTGTCGGTGTTGCGGGTCATGCCGCTGTGGCTGAAGTTGAAGGTGTGGGCGAGGAGGCCGTGGGCAGCGGCATGTCGAGCGAGGACGGGGAGGAAGCCGTAGTCCTGGTAGCCCTTGAAGCCGTGGCAGATGATGAGGTGGGCGTGCGGCGTGGTGTGGGGTGCGTAGGTTCGGCCGAAGAGGGCTTGGCCTTCGGCGCCGTCGAGGGTCCAGTCTTGGGTGGGCATAGCGGGCTCTCATGTGAGCGATGGAGGTCTACCGCGATGTTAATGGTGCGGCGGGTGGGTAGATTGGCGGGATGAAACGGGTGTGCGTCATCGGGCCGTGCGGAGCGGGGAAAAGCACGCTGGCGTTGCAGCTCGGTGAGCGGTTGGGACTGCCGGTGGTGCACATGGACCGGCTGAATTGGCGAGCGGGCTGGGTGGAGGTCGGTCGAGCGGAGTTGGTGCGTCAACTGGAAGAGGTTTTGAAACAGCCGCGATGGATCATCGACGGGAACTATGGCGGGACGATGGGCATGCGACTATCGCAAGCGGACACCGCGATCTTTTTGGACCTGCCGCGGTGGGTGTATCGGTGGCGGGTGATTAAGCGGGTGCTGATGGGGTGGGCGGGCCGCGTTCGGCCGGACATGACCGAGGGGTGCCCGGAGCGGTTGGATCGGGAGTTCCTGGTGTACGTTTGGCGTTTTCACCGTGATGCACGGCCGCGCATCTTCGAGCGGCTGGCGGAGTTGCCCGAGGGGGTGGAGCTAATCACGCTGCGGAGTCGGCGCGAGGTGGCGGCGTTTTTGGAGCGTTTTTCAGCGTGATTCATTGGGCTCGCCGCGCGGCCCTGGGTCATTGCCCCAGGGCTAAATGGCCGACTTGGCGAGCTTGGCGGCGAGGTCGGTCTTCTCCCAGGTGAAGGTCTCATGCGTCTTACCGTTGACCTTGATTTTGCCGGGCTTTCGGCCGAAGTGGCCGTGGCTGGCGGTGGGCGAGAAGATCGGTGCCCGCAGCTTGAGGTGCTTGAGGATGCCCGACGGCGTCAGGGGGAAGTGCTTCAGGACGAGTTCGGACAGATCGGTGTCGGCGAGCTTGCCGGTGCCGAAGGTGTCGACGTAGACGGAGGTGGGCTCGGGGAAGCCGATGGCGTAGGAGAGCTGGACCTCGCATTGGTCGGCGAGCTTGGCGGCGACGACGTTCTTGGCGATGTAGCGGGCCATGTAAGCGGCGGATCGGTCGACCTTGGAGGGGTCCTTGCCGGAGAAGGCGCCGCCGCCGTGGCGGCCGCGGCCGCCGTAGGTGTCGACAATGATCTTCCGGCCGGTGAGCCCGACGTCGCCGTGCGGGCCGCCGATTTCGAACTGGCCCGTCGGGTTGACGTGGATCGTGACGGTCTTGGGGTCGTAGAGCTTCTTGGGCAGGACCGGCTCGATGATGTGCTTGATGACGGCGGCCTTGAGCTGCTTCTGCTTCGCGGCACCGTTCCAGAACGGGGTGTGCTGCGTGGAGAGGACCACGGTGTCGATGCGGACCGGTTTGCCCTTGGCGTCGTACTCGACGGTAACCTGGCTCTTGGCGTCGGGGCGGAGGCCTTTGATTTTTGGCGTCTTGGC
Organism: Planctomycetota bacterium; assembly: GCA_039025195.1. Lineage (GTDB taxonomy): Bacteria > Planctomycetota > Phycisphaerae > Phycisphaerales > Phycisphaeraceae > JBCCOW01. The sequence goes on along the minus strand of JBCCOW010000032.1, from coordinate 27,369 downwards.
CTGGCGGATGGCGGCGTGCTTGGCCACGAGCTTGTGCGACAGGTCGATCGGTAGCGGCATCAGGTCCGGGGTCTCGCGGCAGGCGAAGCCGAACATCAGGCCCTGGTCGCCGGCCCCCTGCTCCTTGTGTAGACCTTTGCCGGCGCTGACCCCCATCGAGATGTCAGCCGACTGGCTGTGCATCACCCGGAGGACGCCGCACGTGTCGGCGTCGAACTTCATGCCGATGTCGTCGGCGTAGCCGATCTTTCGGATCGTCTCGCGGATGGTGCCCTCGACATTGGCCAATGCGAGCTCTGCCTTGTCGTTGTGCACCGTGATCTCACCGCCGACGACCGCGAGCCCGGTAGTAACCATGGTCTCGCAAGCAACGCGGGCCATCGGGTCTTGGGCGAGCAGGCTGTCGAGCACGCCGTCGGAGATCGCGTCGGCGAGCTTGTCGGGGTGGCCCATCGAGACGGACTCGCTGGTGAACAGGTGGTGACCGGCGGGGAGTGATTTCTTGGCCATGGCTGGGCTTTCTCGCGGGCGGGGCGTGATTGAGGACGTAGTGGAGCGAGTAGGGCGGCGGGTGGTGCGGGCAGAAAACCCCGCGAAACACGGGGCGAAAGGCCAAGCGTTATAGCGGTCGGCTTACCCAGACGCAATCTCGCCGAAGCGCAGACGCGTGACGATCTCGCCGTCATCGACCTCGCCCGTGGGCACGAACCCGAGCCCGGCATAGAACCCCGCCGGCCCGTGAACCCCAGGCACATACGACGTGTCGAGCCACCGCGCATCGGGCAACCCGCGGACATGCTCGATCACCGCCAGCATCGCCGCTCGGCCGAAGCCCTTGCCCTGATGCTCCGCTCCGATCATCAGCCGCCAAAGGAAATACGACGCCCGGCCGTCCGGTGCCTCCGGGTGATCCGGCCCCACCAGGTCCAGCATCACAAACCCTACGGGCCGGCCCTCGACACAGATCACCCGTGGCCACGCCCGGTCGGGATACACATACGCTTCTGCCAGCGACTTGGCGTTCTCTGCCACCAACCGCCGCTGCTCCATTTTCACACCCAGACGCAGGACCGCACCGAGATTGCCCGGCGTCACCTGTTCCAGTGTGACCCCCTCCATCACGCCTGCCCCTCAGGCTCCGACGCGACCCGGCTGGCATCATCACGCACCAGCGTGTAGTTCCAGCCCCGGATCGCCACCACCGCGTAGCCTTCGCCCCGGAGCCGGTCCAACATCTTGCGTGTCTGACGCATCGGCACCGGCTGGTCGAACTCCACACCCAGCACGCCCGGCCGGATGCCGTCATCGAGCATCCCGCTCAGCCCCTCATACTCCGCCCCCTCCACATCGATCTTCAGCAGGTCGACCCGGTCCACCCCTAGCTCACCCATCAGCGTCGACAGCCGCTTCACCGGGCACCGCACGCTCTTGCTCGTCCCCTGCAGGTTGGTCGCCGAATAGCTGACGTGACCCTCGCGGGCCGGCTCAAAGAACTCCAATTCCGTGTCCGAAGACCACAGCCCCACTTCGTGAAACACGAACGCCGGGTGCTCTTCCGCGGTCTGCTGCCCGAAGCTCCGCGCCCGCGGTGTCGGGTCGAACGCGTGCACCCGGCAGCCGGTCCGCTCAATCAACGCCAGGTCAAAGCTCGCGTCGCCGCCCACCCCAAAGCACATCACCACCGACTCCGGCCCGATCAGCGACAACGGCACGATCCACGCCCCCGCCTCACTGCCCAGCTGCACCAGATCGTCGCGCGGCACCACCGCCTGGCTCCGCGCCATCCACCACGGCCGCACATGCGAGTTCATCACTCGTCGCCACATCATTGGAAAGATACACCCTCGCCCCGTCGTGGGCCGTCGCCTGTAGCGGATTTCCAAAGCGTGTAGCGGGAGACCCGAAGGGTCCCGCTCAGAAACCGCGGGCACCTTCGGTGCACCCGCTAGACGTGAACGAATACACACGCTGGATGCCCTGTCCCGGCCCCGCCGTCCGATAAGGCTCTCCAACAGTCCCGTAATCATCCCGCCTGTGCTCCGCGGTCGATGAACGGCAGGTCCGGATGGGAATCAAGCAGCCCACACGGGCTGAGGGGGGCGGCTGATCCCATAACCATCAGCCCCACGACTTCTCCGCACCTCTCAACCCGCCCGCTGGAGCCGAATGTGATCGAAGACGCCCCCTACGCCGAAAGCCTCGCCCGACCCGAGCCCGCCTCAGGCTCGACCGCCGTCACCCGTGGCGCCGCCCGCGAGCTCGAAGCCGTCGTCCAGCGTGCCCGCGACGAACGCTTCCGCATGGTCCGCCTTGTCAAGGACTACGAGGCCCGCCTCGCCAACCTGGCCATGCCTGTCCCCGCCGACCAGGTCGCCCGCCTCACCGACAAGATCCACGGCCTCGACCACGCCGTTGCCGGCCGCTTCGACCAGCTCAACGAACTCGAACTCCAGATCGACAAACGCCTCGATCAATTGCACCAGCTCCAGAACGCGTTGGCTGGCAACCTCGACGACTTCAACCGCCAGATCGCCGAGGCCCAGGGCTTCAAGGCCACAGTGGATGCCGCCAAGAAACACGTCCGCGTCTCCGCCGCCTCCATCCTCGAAGACATCAAGGCCGGGCTCGCCGACTTCGAGCAGCCCATCGCCGACAAGCTCCAGCAGCTCGCCGATCTCGACGAACAGCTCGACACCAAGCTCGACAGCGTCGGGCGTGCCATCGATCACCACCTCGCCGGCCAGGTCTCTAAAGCCCAGCAGCAGACCCAGGCCGCGATCGACGCCGCGATCGAGCCCGTGGACGCCGACCTGCAAGCCCTGACCCAGACGCACCTCGACACGATCGACAAGGCGATCGCCGACCGCATCTCCGCCCTCGACGTCGATGTCGATACCGCGTTGTCCCCGCTGACCCAGCGGTTCAACGCGATGCTCGATGAGGCTCAGGCCCGTGCGGGCGAGCTGGAGACGCACGTGCAGGATCGGCTCGCCGAGATGATCGACAAGGCCCTGGCTGAGCGGGTCGACGCCGTGCTCGCCGAACGCCTTGATGCGGTGCAGGCACCGTTGATGCGGCAGATCGACGACCAGCTCCAGTCGCGTGGTGCCGAGCTTCAAGCCCAGGCCGAGCGTTCGCTGCACGAGGCGACGCGTCTCGAGTCGGAGCTGCAGGCGTCGTTCCAGTCGCACGCGCAGCGCATCGTCGCCGCCGCCCGTGAGTCCTCCGAACAACAGGACCAAGCCGTCGCCGCCATCCAGTCCGCCGCCGCCGACGCGATGCAGCAGCTCGAAGCCCAGGGCCAAAAGCTCGCCGCCACCGCCGCCGAGACGCTCGACCGTCAGGCCGATCAGATCACCGCCGTCGAAACGCGTAGCGCCCAGACCGACGCCACTGTGACCGAAGCCCTCGCCAAGCTGGACTCCGCTCACGAGACCCTGGCCGAGCAGGCCCGCGCTGCCGCCGACCACCTCGCCGAGACGCTCGCCGCCAACCAGGACGCCGAAGCCAAGCGCGGCGACAATGTGCTCCAGGCCTTCCGCAAACGCCTCGATCAGCAGATGATCGAAGCCCTCGACGCCGGCACCGAGACCGCCCAGCAGCGCATCGAAGCCATCGAAGCCACCCTCGACCAGCGCGTCGCCGCCGCTCAGGCCGCCGCCGAGGACGACCTCGGAGAAGTCCAGCGTCGCCTCGAGAAGCTCACGGAGCAGGTCAAGGCCACCATGCGGCAGCACGTCGTCGAAGCGATGTCCAAAGCCGACGACATGATCAGCCCCGTCCGGGATCGGCTCGACCAGACCCTCGCCGGCTTCGGCAAGCAGGCCACCGAACAGCTCGACCATATCCTCGCCCAGCTCCGCGACCACCTCGACGAGCAGGCCCAGGCCGAATGCCAGGCCGCCGCCACCCGGCTCCGCGAAGGCTTTGATCAGGCCGCCGCCCAGCTCGAGCAGCACGCCCTCAGCGTCGACGCCGAGGTCAAGCAGCGCATCGAAGCCATCGAAGACGCCCACGGCGACGCCGTCCAACGCGTCCGCCAACGCACGTCACAGCTTGCCGCGTCCGCGGTGGAACAGATCGAAGCCCTCGGCGACGAGCTCGACAACCGCGTGACCCGCAGCCAGGACGCTTCCGCCGATCAGCTCGAAGGCCTCCGCAAGCAGGCCGACGAACTGCAGGCTTCCTTGCACGAACAGCAGCAGCGGATCGCGAGCGTCATCGATCAGGCCAAGGCCGACGCCGCCGCGGCCGTCAAGCCCTACGAGGACACCGTGGGCGAGCACCTCGAACACTTCAAGGAGCAGGTCGCCGCGTCGATCACGCGGGTCCGCACCCAGTCGCACCAGGCCAAGCGTGAGCTGGAGTCGCAGTCCAAGCCGTTCGACGACTGGCAGGCCGGGCTCGCCGAGCTACAGGCCAAGACCGAGTCGATCATGAGCGACGCCGAGCGGGAGGCCGAGCGTCGGCTGGGCCGCTTGCAGGAGCAGGTCCGCACGCAGGCGTCGGCCGCGATCGATGAGGCGATCCAGGTGGCCGCCGACCGCACCCGTGGCCTGCGGGCCGAGGCGTTGCGTCACGCCGAGCCGGTCCACGACGCCCTGGAAGAGCAGGCCCAGAAGTTCCGGACCGCCGCGTCGGAGACCATCAAGTTCGCCGAGGCCGAGATCGGCGACCGCATCGCCGACCTGCGTCAGTCCGCTAACGCCATGCTCGACCTTGCTGAGAAGCAGATCGACCGCCAAGCTCGGTCGCTCCGACCGAGGGTGCAGGCCCAGCTCGACGCCGCCCGCAGGGTGGTACACCGCGAGCCTTCACCTGTGCCCGCTCAGACGCCGGTCACCCCTGAGGAGCCCGCAGCACAGCCGACCGCCAAGGCCGTCGTCGACCGCTCCCGGGTCCGTGAGTCGATCTACACCATGGCCGCCCGTGTCGCCGGCCATCCGATCGCGCCGACACAGCAGGCGGCCGTCCCCGCACCCGTGAAATCAAGCCCACCCGCCGAAGACACCGGCAGCTCCTCACAGGCCGCCTGACACACGCCGCGTCAGCCGCCCGCCTCGGCCCGCAGCGCTGCTTCCGCCTCGTCCCAGTTCGCCGCGTCCTGACCGATCGGTCGGCCCTTCTGTAACCAGACCTCATAAGCCTTGGCCGCGATCTGGTCGTGGCTGAGCACCACCACCGCCTTGGGCTTCGCTTGGGCCGCTTTCGTCTTGGGCTTGTCCTTCGTCCTCGAGCCCTTGGCTGCGGGCTTGCCTGATGCTTTGTCAGCCTTCTTGGCTTTGCTCTTGGACGTCGCCTTCTTCTTCGCCATCGCACAGTCCTCCGCCGGAGCGTTCCGGTCTGTGCAATTTATCAGGAGGCGTGACCGGCTCCTACCCGGCGATAACCCCGAGGCTTCGCCGAGGACTCAAGCCGCCTGCGCTTCGCTCAGCGCCTCCAGCACCGCCTCGGCGTGCCCAGGCACCTTCACCTTGTCCCACCGCTGCACGACCTTGCCCTTCGGGTCGATCAGGTAGGTCGTCCGCACAACGCCCATGTACTTCTTCCCGTACATCGACTTCTCCTGCCAGACGCCGTACTTCTCGCAGGTCGCGGCACCGGGGTCGGCGAGGATCGGGAAGTTCAGCTCGTGCTTGCCCGCGAACTTGGCCTTGCTCTTGACGTCGTCCGGGCTCATCCCGAGCACCACCGCGTCGGCCCCGGAGAAGTCGGCCTCCATGTCGCGGAACTGGCAGGCCTCTTTCGTGCAGCCCGAGGTGTCGTCCTTGGGGTAGAAGTACAGCACGACCCACCGACCGGCGTAGCCGGAGAGGCGGTGCTTCTCGCCGTTCTGGTCTTCGAGGTTGAACGCGGGGGCTTTCTTGCCGATGTCGATCATGATGGGGTGCTCCTGGGGGACCGGCGATCGTAGGCCGACCACCCGGCCCGGCCACACCCGCCGATAAGATTTCATACAGTCCGCGATCCGCGGGACTCCGCCCGCCGCCCCAACCCGACTCCCCCCACCGCCCATGAATCCCAAACGCGCTCTCATCACCGGCATCACCGGCCAGGACGGCTCTTACCTCACCGAGCTCCTGCTCGCCAAGGGCTACGACGTCCACGGCATCGTCCGGCGGGCCTCCACCTTCTCCACCGACCGCCTCGACCACCTCTACACCGACCCCCATGTCGACGGCCCGCAGCTCACCCTCCACTATGGCGACCTCACCGACGGCAACGCCCTGGCCAAGCTCGTCGATCAGGTCAAGCCCACTGAGGTCTACAACCTCGGTGCCCAGTCCCACGTCCGCGTGTCCTTCGATCAGCCGGTCTATACCGCCGACGCCGACGCCGTCGGCACGCTCAAGCTCCTCGAAGCCGTCCGCGACTCCCAACAACAGACCGGCCAAGGCATCCGTTTCTACCAGGCCTCCAGCTCAGAGCAATACGGCAAGGTCGTCGAGACCCCACAGACCGAGACCACGCCGTTCTACCCCCGCTCGCCCTACGCCTGCGCCAAGGTCTACGCCCACTGGATCACCGTGAACTACCGTGAGTCCTACGACCTGCACGCGTCCTGCGGCATCCTGTTCAACCACGAGTCGCCGAGGCGGGGCGAGACCTTCGTGACCCGCAAGATCACCCGCGCGGTCGGCCGCATCAAGCACGGCCTCCAAGACAAGCTCTACCTCGGCAACCTCGACGCCAAACGCGACTGGGGCTTCGCCGGCGACTACGTCGAGATGATGTGGCGGATGCTCCAGCAAGACACCCCCGACGACTACGTCATCGCCACCGGCGAAACCTGGTCCGTCAAGCAGTTCTGCGAGAAGGCGTTCGGTGCGGTCGGGCTTAACCACGAAGACCACGTCGAGCTCGACGCCCGTTATCTCCGCCCCGCCGAGGTCGACCTCCTGCTGGGTGACCCCGCCAAGGCTAAGGCCCAGCTCGGCTGGGTGCCCAAGACCTCGTTCGATGCCCTCGTCCAGATGATGGTCGACCACGACATGGAACTCGCTGCCCGCGAGAAGACGCTGCGGGATGCTGGGCACGCGGTGCCGTCAACGTCTGGGCGCGAGTAGCACGGGAGACGAAATCAATCGCATCAGCGAGCCGGGGCGTGTCGGCCCAGCTCGCTTTTCGTGCTGCTTTTTCGGGTTCAAATAAAAAACCCTCGCGACCAAGGATTGGCCGCGAGGGAGGAGGGAGAAAGAAGTGGGAGGGCCCGCCTTGGCCCAGGTCGGCGTGTCAGGGGTGCCGTGGCGCTGACACCCGTGAGTCTGCCGTGTGCTGCGGTCCGTTGCTCTGCCGGGGAGGCGATCGGGCCGTTCAACCCGCCCTCACCCCGCCATTCCCTTTAGGTGCCTTTCAACACCTGTCTTCTTCCTCAATGCGGATCCGACGCTCGGGTGACCGACCCGCATGCCGGTCGCATTGTTCTTAAAACACCTGATCGATTCGCTTATGCCATTTCCGACGCTTACGCCGCGTCGGTCATCATGAACTTATTTTTACTCGCACCGTCGTTGGGTATCCCAAACTGATCTGTGTTGTGCTGTGTCTCTTGATCTAGTGATGCTGCGTGATGTAGTTGCCTATGAAGCATAACCCAATCAATCCACCTTCGGAAGCACCAAGCCGCTCTGGTCCTGATACTTCCCGGCCTTGTCCGCGTAGCTCACGGCACACACGCGGTCGGCCTTCAAGAACACCATCTGCGCGATGCCTTCGTTGGCGTAGACCTTCGCGGGCAGCGGGGTCGTGTTGCTGATCTCGATGGTCACTTTGCCGCGCCACTCGGGCTCGAGCGGGGTGACGTTGACGATGAGCCCGCAGCGGGCGTAGGTGCTCTTGCCGAGACACACGACCAGCACGTCGCGCGGGATGTCGAACGTCTCGACGGTTTCGCAGAGCGCGAAGCTGTTGGGCGGGATGATGACGTGGTCCTTGCCCGTGTCTTGGGTATCCACGGTGACGAAGTTGCGGTCGTCGAACTGCTTGGGGTCGACGATGGACTGGCCGCCGTCGGTCGGGGCGTTGGTGAAGATCTTGAAGAGGGTGCCGACGCGGACGTCGTAGCCGTAGGACGACACGCCGTAGGAGATCCGGCCGGGGCGCTTCTGGGCTTCCTGGAACGGCTCGATGCCGATGAGTTCGCGGATCTGGGTGTCGCAGAGCACGGGCATGGCAGTAAAGGTCTGAACTGGCGTGAGAATGAAAGACAGGCCCGCGTGGACCTCCGAACGATCATACCCCTACATGTTGGGCGATCAATAGCGAAGACGCCCAATATGGAGCGTTTTGGCCGATATTTTTCGGGTTGCTTTGGATCGCCAACAAACGTCAGGGTTGCTGACAGGCTGATGCTCTCGAGGCGTCAGGAAGTGACAGGAATTGCACAGGGTGGTGGGGTGGGGTGGGGTGGGGTGGTGGAGTGCTGGGCTTAGGCAGTCGCCGCCATCGCTTGCTCGATCGCTTCGGTCACCCGCGGCAGGACCTCGGCGATCGTGCCATTCGCACGGGCACCGGCAGCGCGGGCGTGGCCGCCGCCACCGAACCGGGCGGCGAGGTCCGCGACATTCACCGCGTCGTCGGTCGGCTTGGACCGGAAGCTCATGCGTGTGACGACGCCATCGTCCGTCTGCTTCTCCGCCAGTAGCACCACCACACGCAGCGAGCTGACCTGCTGCGGCGTGTCGATCAGCCGTTCGGTCTCTTCCTCACGGGCACCCGTCTCGGCGAAATCGTCGAGCGTCAGCCCCATCACCGCCGCCTGCCCGTTGGCGAGCATCCGCAGCGAGCCGAGTGCGCGTTGCAGCAGGTCCAGCTTCTCGGGGCGCTCGGCCTGTTCGAGCTTGGCGTACAGCGCCGCGTGATCGACACCCTGGCCAACAAGGCGTGCGGCCAAGCGATGCGTGCCTGCGGTGACATTGGAAAAACGAAACCACCCGGTATCCGAAGCAATCCCGACAAACAGCGCGTCAGCCACGGTCGCCTCAAACGCGTCACTCGCCCGGCCCCCCGCATTGGTCGGGCGGTCGTGCAGCAGGTCGATCAGCTCGGCGATGATCTCGGCAGCCGCGGCCGCGGTGGGGTCGACGTAGAGCTGCGCCGCAGGGATGTTGCCCGAGAGGTGGTGGTCGAGGATGCAGGCCTTGTCGAGGTGCTGCTCGATGAACGGGTAGGCGTCGCCGACCTGGGAGATCGCGCCGGTGTCGACGATCACGACGTGGTCGGGCTGGGTGAACACGGGGTCGTCGAGCGGGTCTTCGCCGAGGATGGCGTAGGCGTCTCGGCCGGTGAGGCTACGGAGCGCATCGGGCACAGGCGGGACGACGAGGCCCGTCGCGGCTTTGCCGAGTTGGCGGAGGGTGAGCGTGAGGGCGAGCACGCAGCCGAGGGCGTCGCCGTCGGGCTTGGCGTGGGTGAGGACCAAAATGTTGCCGGTGGCCGCGCGGAGGTTGCTGGCGATCTGCGGGAGGCTGGTGTTGGACTGGTACGGCACGGAAGGCATGGGTACAACCCTGTGATCGACCGGAATACGAGGCAAGTCGAGAAGCGGTTCTATGCGGCGTCGAAGGCGATGCGAGATTGTTCGATGTCGCGCTTAAGCTGATCGGTGAGTGCGTTGAGGCTCGGGAAAGGGTACTGGTCGCGGAGCCAGCGGGCAAAGCCGAGGGTCAGCCGGGAGCCGTAGAACTCGGGGCCGGTGTAGGTCGGGAGGTGGGCCTCGACGGTGAGCTGCCTGACGCCGAAGGTGGGCTTGACGCCGATGGAGATGGCGGCGGGCAGGCGTTGAATCTCGGGGCCGATCGTGGCCCAGCCAGCGTAGACGCCATCGGTGGGGACGATGCGTTGGTCGAGCTCAGCGGGGTCGAGGTTGGCGGTCGGGATGCCGAGCGTTCGGCCGCGCTGCTCGCCTTTGACCACAGCAGCTTCGAGCACGGGGTCGTCACCGAGGCACTGGGCCGCATCAGCGACCCGGCCGCGTCCGATGAGCCAACGGCAGAGCGAGCTGCTCACGGGCAGGCGGTGCTGGTCGTGGAGCTCGGTAGTGACCGGGGGCACGGTGTGGGCGGTGAAGCCCTGCGACTTGCCATAGTCAGCGAGCCAGGCCATGTCGCCGGCCCGCTTCTTGCCGAAGTGAAAGTTCTCGCCCTCGACAAAGGCGACGGGGTCGTACTGCTGCACAAGCCGATCGATGAAGCCCTCGGGTGATAGCGCCAGCAGTTCAGGCGTCACCGGCAAGACCTCAACGCGATCGGCTCCGGCATCGAGAAGGCGTTGCCGGCGGAGATCGAGCGTGCATAGCTGCGGCGGCAGCACATCGGGCTTGAGCATCGCGGCGGGCGGCGGGTCGAAGGTCAGGGCGACGACGTCGGGACTGTCAACGTGTTCTTTGGCCAGTGTGCGAGCGTGGTCGATGAGCGCGCGGTGACCGCGGTGGACGCCGTCGAAGTTGCCGATGGTGAGGATGGAAGGCACGGGCCAATCGTAGCCGGTGGCCAGCGGCCACCGGACCGGACGTCGTCGGCGTCCGGCCATCGCGCCGTTAGGGTGTGAGTGTTTGAGTTAAATCGCCATGCTCGCGTCGGCGGCGGTGGGCGTCGCGACGTAGCGGAGCACTTCCTCGACGTTGCGCTTGGAGCCGATGACGATCGGCGTACGGTCGTGCACGCCGCTGGGCTGGAGGTCCATGATGCGCTGGTCGCCATCGGACGCCAGCCCCCCGGCCTGCTCGGCGACAAACGCCAGCGGGTTGCACTCGTACATCAGACGCAGCTTGCCCTTCGACTGGGCGCCGGTGGGGGGGTAGAAGTAGACGCCGCCCTTGATGAGGATGCGGTGGAAGTCGGCCACCAGCGACCCGACGTACCGGCTCGAGTAGACCGGGCTGTCCTGGAGCTTGACCCACTGCAGGTAACGCCGGTAGCCCTCGGGGAAGGTGTGGGAATATGCCTCGTTGACCGAGTACTGCGGGGTGTGCTCGGGCATCTTGATGTTTTCGCGGGTCAGCAGGTAGGCCCCGAACTGCGGGTCGAGCGTGAACATGTGCACGCCCTGCCCGGCGGTGTAGACCAGCACGGTGGACGAGCCATAAAGCACGTAACCAGCCGCGACCTGTTTCGCGCCGGGCTGCAGCACGGACTGCTCGGTGGAGTCGACCTCTTTGGGGTTGCGGAAGATGGTGAAGATCGTGCCAACCGAGACGTTGACGTCGATGTTGGACGAGCCGTCGAGGGGGTCGAACATGACGATGTAATTGGCATCGGACTGGACGTCGGCGAGGACGCGGGGCTCGTTGTCTTCTTCCGAGGCGATGATGCCGACGTTGCCGCGGTAGCCGAGGGTGCGCTTCAGGGCCTCGTTGGCGATGACGTCGAGCTTCTTGACCTCCTCACCCTGGACGTTCTCCGCCCCGGCGTCGCCCCAGACGTCGATCAGCCCGGCCCGGCGGACGTAGGACGCGATCATCTTGGTGGCGAGGGTGATGCCCGAGAGTAGCCAGGAGAACTGGCCCGATGAGCCGGGGAAGTTCTTCTGCTGCTGCTGGACGTGCTGTCCGAAGGTGACGAAGTGGTCGTCGACTTTGATGGCCATGGTTGTGGGCTCCTATCGATCGAAAAGCGGTCGATATAGAAAGCCTATACCAGCCGGCCACGTTGCGACGGCTCTACCTGGCCCGGAACCAGCTCGCAGAGTCTCGCCGGCGGCACGGCGCGGGGGCAAAGCCGAGCGTTCGACACCGTGTGCCCCAGCATCGGCGGATCCCCTGCCCAGTCCCGCCGTCGTCGTATGTATCACGCCAAATGCTGCAAAAACGACTTCCGACTCCTTCTCTCTGCCCGGAAGTTAACTCCAGGCTTTTTTTCTTCCCCACGGATGATTGTGCAGTCACCAATTTAAGAGGTAGTTTGTAAAGTCTTCCCTGCCTTTGCCAAGAGGCACATTCATCAGTACCGAATTACCTGAATGATATAGTGTAATATGCCAATGTTCCAATTCTTCGCGACTAGATGGATTTGGCGGGCTACTGCGTAGTTTGTTGCACAACGGATCGCTATGATCCCAAGGGCAAAGTAAAGGATTATGATCGAGCCCACAAACGAGCAACAAATAAGCTCTATCGGATTCGGCTAAAAAATCGACCTGGCCAGGCTTCAGCCCGTACCAAAAAGCATTGCCGGAGGTATCTGTGTGGGGTTTTGATGAAAGACAAACAACATTACAACTTCCATCCGAAGTGCCCCAGAAGACCCTCCCTTTCTTTTTCAATTTGATGTCTAAATGAGTCTCGGTCGCGACTAGTGCGGCTTGCCTGGGTGTCTCGTGGTCGAAGCGCTCCTTTACTCCGCCATCGCCATGGCCTGCGGCTGAGCTGATAAAGTCGGCAGCGTTTCTCTTATCAGTTTCATCCTCTTCGTGCTCAATATCTCGCGCTGTCCTGAAAAGCAGGTCAATAATTCCGTCTACCCTTGTGTACTCGAATGGTCGCAGTATTGAATTTATCTGAGAACTCGTAGCCCAGTCCCCTACTCGCTGCTTAAGAAGCATCAGGCGCAGTAAAGCTTCGGTACTAATTACACGCACATCCCAAGCGTGGCGGGAACCTCTAATCTGTGCTTCGAGATCTCCTGTATCTTGCCTCCCGACTGCCAATAGAATCGATGACTTTGATTCATCGATTCGGCCTTCTTCACAGAGCTTGACTCTATATCCATCAAGCGTGTCAAGATTTATACGGTAGGTGTCGGTCGTCTTGAGTTCTACGACCATGCTATATCCATCCCTGGATCGCCAAATACCGTCATGCCCGCTTTCGCCGCGTATCCCATGGTAACGCCCGGGTTCCACATCGAATCCGAGACGATTTCCGACCTCGTTAAGTACGTCTTGCAGCACGAATCCCGACCCGTCAAAAGACGAAGTTAAGCATTCATTTGAAAAATCAACAAGCGTTTCAGGAGTTACTGTGCTAAGTAACTCACGGAATTCATCCGATGTCGCGTTACCGTCACGCAATTTTCCATCTCCCGAAAAGCTCACAATTTGACTACATGATTTCTCGCGAATCCACTGGCTATCTTCATTCCATAAGTCGACGAGTGTTCTATTCATATCGTGGTATTTCTGGAAAACTATGCGGTATTTTAGTTTATCCGTAGACCACTTCGCGGATGTCGTTGCGGTTGGTCTCGAACCAGTCGATGGTGTGTTGGAGGCCGGCCTCGAGGGGGGTGGCGGCGGACCAGTTCATGAGGGTTTTGGCTTTGGTAGTGTCGAGGCAGCGGCGGGGTTGGCCGTCGGGTTGGGTGGGGTCCCAGCGGATTTCGCCCTGGAAGTTGGTCAGCCGGGCGATTAACGTCGTTAAGTCTTTGATGGTGATTTCCTGGCCGGTGCCGAGGTTGATGGGGGTGGGGTCGTTGATGTGTTCGGCGGCGGTGAGGATGCCCTCGGCGGCGTCGTCGACGTAGAGGAATTCGCGGGAGGCGGAACCGGTGCCCCAGGCAGGGATGTGGTCGGCGCCCGCGTCTCTTGCTTCGATGCACTTGCGGATCAGGGCGGGGATGACGTGCGAGGTGTGGAGGTCGAAGTTGTCGTGGGGGCCGAAGAGGTTGACGGGGACGACGACGGAGCTGTTCAGGCCGTATTCGCGTTTGTAGCCGTCGAGCATGACGAAGAGGGCTTTTTTGGCCACGCCGTAGGGGGCGTTGGTTTCTTCGGGGTAGCCGTCCCAGAGGGTGTCTTCTTGGAAGGGGACGGGGCAGTGCTTGGGGTAGGCGCAGACGGTGCCGGTCTGGACGAACTTGGTGATGGTGTGCTGGCGGGCGAGCTCGATGAGGTGCAGGCCCATGGCGGCGTTGGCGAAGAAGAAGCGGCCGGGGTGGTCGCGGTTGGCGCCGATGCCGCCGACCTCGGCGGCGAGGTGGAGGACGACGTCGGGCTTGGCGTCGGCGAAGAGGCGTTCGCAGGCGTATTGATCGGTGAGGTCGTAGTCCTTACGACGGGGGATGAACAGGTGGTCGTCGGGGACGCCGCGCTCGAGGAGTTTGGAGCAGACGGCACGGCCGAGGAAGCCGGCACCGCCGGTGACGCAGACACGGAGTTGGGGCCAGTCGAGCATGGCGTGATGGTAGCTGGAAGCGGTTGGCGAGAAGGCGAGCGTGCTGTTGATAGGGCGGGGGCGACACGCCCCGGCTCGCTGAGGGTGTGGGCGGTATGGTGGAGGGTTTCGAACGGGTGGGGCGTGCGGATTTAGACTGCACCGATGCAGGAGCGTTGGCGTGAGCTGGTTATCGCGGTGGGTGCGGGGGTGATGGTGGTGATGCTGGCGGTGCCGGCGTTGGTGCCGTTGCTGCCGGTGGGGGTGTGGGATCAGGACCCGCGGGTGGTGGCGGCGATGTCGGGAGCGGACGGTTTGAGTGGGGGCTTGGCGTTCGGGCCGGGGGTCAGTGTGTGGTGGTTTGCGGGGACGGTGGTGGTCGCGGGGTTGGTGTGGGGAGGGTGTGTTTGGGCGGGGCATGAGCGGTTGTGCTGGACGGGGTGGTTGGCGGTGGGCGGCGTCTTGGTGGGGATGGTGGGGGTGGGGTGGTGGATGAGCCGGGGGTATGAGCATTTGTTTATTGGTGCGGGGTGGTTGGCGGGGGGGGCGGCGGGGTTGGCGGGGTGGAGGCTGGGGCGGTCGGCGTGTGGGCGTCGGTGGGCGGCGGCGGGGCTGGCGGGGCTGGCGGTGTGGATGGGGCTGGAGGCGGTGTACGAGGTGGTGGTGGAGGCGGGGCGGAACGCGGCGTTCTGGGAGGCTGAGGGGGCGAAGATCCTGGAGGCGCGGGGGCTGGAGCCGGGGTCGGCGGGGGCGGAGCTGTTGGAACGGCGGACGCTGTCGCTGGGGGCGGTGGGGGGGGTACGGGTTGGCGAACGTGCTGGGCACTGTGGCGGCGGGGTTGGTCGGGGTGTGCGGGGGGTTGGTGGTGGGGTGGTGGGCGGGGCGGCGTAGGTGGGTGGTGTGTGGGCGTACAGCGGACGCGGGGAGCCCGCAGAATCCTTCGGCTTCTGCGGGCTTTGGGGTGGTTGGGTTGGCACTTGGGTTGGGGTTGATGGGTGCGGTGGTGCTGGTCGGGTTGACGTGGTCGAAGGGGTCGGCGTTGGCGGCGGGGCTAGGCGTTGCGGTCGTGGTGGGGGCGTTGGGGGTGCGGTGGGTTGCAGCACGGCTGAAGCCGCGGAGTCTCGACTGGGTCGTGCGTGGTGTAGTGGGTTTGGTGTTGATGGGAGTGGTTGGGGTGATGGGGTTGGTGTGGGTGCGGGTGTGGGTGTGGGGGGTGCCGCTCCCGGTGGAGGAGGGTGGGCCAGGCGTTGCGGGGGAGCGGAGCTTGTTGTTCCGGTGGCAGTACTGGGGGGCGGCGTGGCGGGTATGGGCCGATGGGGCGTGGCTATGGGGTGTAGGGCCCGGTGGTTTTCAGGCGGCGTATCAGGCGGCGAAGGATGTGCTGAACCCGGAGGATGTGCAGTCGGCGCACAACGTGTGGATCGATTACGCGGTGATGCTGGGGGTGATGGGGTTGGCGTGGGGGGTGGTGTTGGCGGGCTGGCTGATCACTGGCGTTTGGGGGGCGTTGCGCGGGGTGGGGCGCGGGGTGGTGGGAGAGGATGAGGTTGTGGAGGGTCGGTCCACGGTGGGACACCGTGGGCTTTCGGGGAAGACGGGGTGGTGTGTGGGGGGTGGGGTGGGGGTGTTGGTGTTTGGGGTGGTGTATGGGGTGCGGTTGCCGGGGCTGACGCTGGAGACGGCGGTGCTGGCGTTGGTGGGGGCGGGGGCGTTGGCGGGGTTGATGAAGGTGTTGGGTGGTGGTGGGGTGGAGGATCGGTGGGTGCGGGTGGGGTTGGCGGCGGGCGCATTGGCGGCGGTGGGTCAGGGGCAGATGGATATGGGGTTTTTTCAGGGTCCTTCAGCGGGGGTGGTGTGGTTTGTGGTGGGATTGTGTGGGGGGAGTGGCTGGAAAGGGGGGGATGCTGATGCGTGGGGCCCGGGGGTGCCACCCCTGGGCTTTAGAGGGTGGGGGTTGGGTTGTGGGGGTGGTGTGGTGTTGGTGGGGGTTGGGCTAGTGCTGATGGTGGGGGTGGCTGGGCCGATGAGTGCGCGGGAGCGGGTGTTGGATTCGGCAGCGGTGGCATTGGTGCGGAGCACGGCGGGTGGGGCGGGTGGGGTTGAGGCGGAGCGGGCGTGGGAAGAGGCGTTGGCGGGGTTGGATGCGGCGGGGGAGCGGTACCCGGGTGATGAGAAGGTTCGGCGTTGGCGGGTTCGGCTTCGGCTGGAGCGGGCGGCGGGGGCGGAGCGGTTCTTAGACGAACGGCCAGGGATGAATGATGTGTTTGCGGGTCGGGTGCGTGAGCAGATCGGGGTCTGGCGACAGGAGGCGTTGGGGATTGCGGAGGCGGGTGTGCAGCGCCGGGGGACGATCGGGGGTTGGCGGGGGTTGGCGGAGGCGTCGTGGGCGATGGGTGATCGGGCGGGAGCGATGGTTGCACTGCGAGAGGCGGTGCGGCTGGGGCCTTACGATCTATCGTCGTGGCGTCGCTTGGCCGAGGCGCTTGAAGTGGTGGGGGATGAGGCGGGGGCGCGTGCGGCGTGGGAGCGGGTGCTTTGGATCGATGCGAAGAGCTATCTGGACCCGGCGAAGCAGTTGGGGGAGGCGGAGCGGGCGCGGGTGTTGGAGCGGGTTGGGTCGCGTTGAGGCGGGACGCTTCGCGTCACCCGCTACACGGCGAGTGATGGTGGGGTGAGGGTGACGAGTTGGGTGGGGAGGTCGGTGGCGGCCTGAGCTTGTTGTTGGAGTCGGTTAGCGTTGGTGAGGTTGTGGGCGGGGAGGAAGAGGGTGGAGCCGGAGCCGGAGAGGTGGGGTTGGAGGTTGGCGTTTTGGAGGGTGGTGTAGGCGTGGTCGAGTTGGGGGTAGAGGTGGCGGGCGGGGGGGAGGAGGTCGTTGGTTAGGTTGGGTGTGGGGTCGAGCTGGTCGAGGGCGCGGTAGACGGCGGCGGTGTGGGCGTGCACGGGGGGGAAGATCAGGACGGCATGGGTTGGTAGATCGGCGGCTTGTGGTGGGGTGAGGGGAGCGAGCTGGTCGCCGATGCCGGTGATGTGGGCGGTGTGGTGCTGGGGGTGGGTCGGGTCGAGCTGGTAGCGGTGGAAGAAGGCGGTGTCGGCGCCGAGGTGTTGGGCGATGGCCTGTGGCGTGAGGGTCTGGACGAGGTCGGTGAGTTGATGCAGGTCGGCGAGGGCGTGGAGGGCGGCGGCGGCGTTGGAGGAGCCGCCGCCGAGGCCGGTGCCGGCGGGGATGCGCTTGGTGAGGTGGATGCGGGAGGGGAGGGGCTTGCCGGCGAGGTGTTCGAGGAGGGCGTGGGCGCGGGTGACGAGGTCGTCTTGGAGGGGCCAGTCGAGGGGGATGGGGGTGGGTGTGTCGGGGGCTTGTTCTCGGGTGTATTGGAGGGTGGGGGAGGGCCATCCCGCTGAAGCGGGATGGCCTGATGGGGCGCGGTTGAGCGGCTCAGCGGTGCGGGTGTCGTGGCGGGAGGTGACGGTGAAGACGGAGTCGATAGGGTGGAGGCCGTCGTGGCGGGGGGGGGAGACGGCGAGGGAGAGGTTGAGCTTGGCGGGGGCGGGGCGGGTGGTGGCGGTCGGCGGTGACATGGCCGCAGGATAGGGGGCCGGCGATGCGTCGCATCGCGGCTAAGAAGGAGCGGGGGGCTTTGGGGTTGTGGGTTAGGACGCGGCGGGGGTGAGTTCTGTGGTCTCGGGCTCGGCGGGCTGAGCTTCTGCGGGGAGGTCGGCGGTGGCGGGGAGACGTCGGGCGGCCTGGAGGATATCGGTGAGGGGGTGGCCGAGGGTGATGCCGGCGTGGAGGGTGGCCCAGAGTTGTTGGGCGGCGGTCTGGTCGCGGAGCTGAGCGGACCAGCCGGCGATGGTGCGTCGGATGACGAGGGGGGTGGTCTGGGTGGGGTCGGGCTGGCCGACGGAGGTGAGCCAGAACATCAGGTGGTAGAGCTCGGGGCGTTCGAGGGCGAGGCGGTGATAGAGGGCGAGGGTGCGATCGAGGGGGGAGCCCAGCTCGGCGTGCTGGGCGACGGCGTCGAAGCGGCGTTGGGTGACGGCGGTGAGGAGTTCACGTTTGTCGGTGAAGTAGCGGTAGATGGAGCCGACGGCGCAGTTGAGGCGCTTGGCGATGTGCCGGATGGTGGTCTTGTCGTAGCCGACCTCGCGGAGGGCGGCGTCGGTGGCTTCGAGGATCTGACGCTGGTCGAGTTGGGCCCGGGGGGGTGTGGTTTGGGCGGGGGTCTCGGCGTCGGGGTTTTGAGGGGGATGAGCCGGGGCGGGGTGGGCGTTGATGCCGGCGGGGAGAGGCTGGTTGGGATTGGGTGTCAAGGTGTCACCTCCGTGTTGACGTGTTGTGGGGTTCACATCCGTGTGAACTTGGGCTGACTTGCGTGTCTGAATGCAGTTTGGCGTGGTGGGGAGGGGGCGTCAAGCATGCGGTTTCTGGGCGGTGAGGCGGTGCATTGTGTGTGAAGAAGTCGCGATTGACTTTGGTGAGTAGGTGGGGGCGGGGTTGGTTCGTGTTTTGTGGTGGGTGTTTACGAACGTGGCCCTTCGGGCCTGCCACTACACGGGTGTGGGATGGTGTGATGCGGTGTACGGGAGGGATTGCTTTGGGCGTGGGATTGGATTACGCTACGCGGCTTGCTTTAGTGGCCCGGCCCGTGGCGGCCTGTCTGGTTTGGAGCCGGACAGGGTAAGTCAGCGGGGCCAGAGCGTCGGTGCTTCGTCGGCCGACACGACCGGGCTGCGGACCTTTGCTGCCGACCCCTGCGAGCTGTGTGCTGCGGGCCGGATCGGTGGAAGGAGACGATGCCATGGCGGACACGACGCCGCGTTTGTACGAAGGGATGTTTCTGGTCAACCTGCAGGCGCTGTCGGGCGATCTCGACGGGGCGTTGCAGGAGGTTCGGTCGATGCTGGACCGTGCGGGTGCCGAGGTGCTGACGCTGGGTCGGTGGGAAGAGCGGAAGCTGGCGTACCCGGTGGCGGGCCAGAAGCGTGGGGTGTTTTTGCTGTCGCTGTTCAAGGTCGAGCCGGTGCAGATCGCCAATATTGAGCGGGACTGCAACCTGTCGGACGCGGTGCTGCGGGTGCTGATGACCCGGGCTGACCACATGGGTGAGGTGGAGCTGGAAGCGGCGTTGGATGAGGGCAAGACGAAGGCGGCCTTGGAGTCGGGTGAGTCGGAAGGCTCGGCCGAAGCACCGGCGGCTGAAGAAGTGTCGGAGCCCGCGGAGGCGGCGTCCTGAGTGAGTGATGGGTGCGGGGTTAAAGATGGAGTTGCGGCCGACGAATGTGGAGGCGGCCGATCGAGCGAATACGAGTGACGGGTCGAGTCGGCCCGAGTCTGGAGCAAGAGCGTGGCGAGCTACAACCGAGTGATCCTGATGGGGAATCTGACGCGTGACCCGGAGATGCGGCACACCGCGTCGAACACGCCGGTCACAAAGATCGGTCTGGCGGTGAACGACCGGATCAAGAACCGGCAGACCGAGCAGTGGGAGGACCGCCCGAACTTTTTCGACTGCACCGCGTTCGGGCGGACCGCGGAGCTGATCCAGCAGTACTTCCAGAAGGGTCGGCCGATCTTCATCGAGGGCAAGCTGCGGTGGGACAGCTGGGAGGACAAGCAGACGGGGCAGAAGCGGAGCAAGGTGGAGGTCATCATCGATAACTTCCAGTTTGTCGGCGGGCGTGAAGAACAGGGCGGTGGTGGCGGACGGTCGTACGGCAACAGCGGCGGCGGTGGGGGGGGTGGGTATGGCAACGGGCGGGGTAATGGCGGTGGGGGCGGCGGGGGGAATGGCGGTGGTGGTGGTCAGCGGTACGACACGCCGCACCAGCCGATCGACGAGGAGGACATCCCCTTCTGATCGCCAATCTGATCTGGCCGCTCGGCGGGCTGCCGAGGGCCTCTTTCTTGATGCGTTTCGGTGTGTACCCGAACGCGTCTAACTCCCAGCCTTGAGAGGACAGGACCTGCTATGAAAAACGTTGAACTGCTGCTTGTGGAGACCGTCGAGAACCTCGGGATCGTCGGCGATGTCGTGAAGGTCAAGTCGGGGTACGCCCGGAACTACCTCTTGCCGTTTGGGTACGCGACCGTGCCGAGCGACGAAAAGATCGCGGAGTTAGCGGAGCGCCGGGCACAGGTCGAGGCCGAGCTGAAGCAGAAGGCGGCGGCCCAGGAAGCGATGATCGAGAAGCTGCAGCACTTCGAGCTGACGCTGGAACGGTCGGCGAACGACGCGGGCATCCTCTACGGCGGCGTGTCACAGCACGACATCGCGGCGGCGCTGCGGGAGGCCGAGTTCGACGTCGAGGACCGGTACGTGCGTCTAGGCCAGACGATCCGTCGGCTAGACACCTACGAGGTGCCGGTGGTGATCAACAAGGACCTCAAGTGCGAGGTCAAGGTGTGGGTCGTCAGCGACCGCCCGATGGACCTGGACGAAGAGGTCGAGGCCGCGGAGGCGAGTGGTGAGGGTGGCGACGCTGGTGATGACGCCGAGGTGAATGTGCCGCAGAGCGCTTCGGACAAGTTCAGCGAGCTCACCGCGACCTCGACGCCGACGCCGAAGGGCGAGCGGAAGTTCTGAGCTGGCGGACGCCAGCCACGCAGAGCCGACGGGCACCTTCGGTGCACCCGCTACACACGCCAAAACATAATCATCAATGAAGCAGCCTCGCGTGTGCGGGGCTGTTTTTATGCCGTGGCCGCGGCGGGGGCGGGTGGGGTGGGGGGGGTGTCGGCGTCGAGCGGCTTGTCGGAGGGGTACTTGATGCGGGCGTGGTAGACGGCGCAGAGGGTCTTGGTGATGGATGCTTCGATCTGGGCGAGGTCGCGGAGGGTGAGCTCGCAGTCGTCGAACTGGCCGTCGAGGAGGCGTTTGTTGGCGATGGTGTGGACGAGCTGTTCGAGGCGGACGGGGGTGGGCTCGGGGAGAGTGCGGGCGGCGGCCTCGAGGGAGTCGCAGAGGAGCATGATGGCGGCTTCCTTGGTCTGCGGTTTGGGGCCGGGGTAGCGGAACTCGAACTCGGAGGGGGTATCTGCCGGGTCGGGGGTGGCTTCGGCCTTTTTCTTGGCGGCGTGGAAGAAGAACTCGACGAGCGTGGTGCCGTGGTGGGACTCGATGAAGTGTCGGAGGACGGGGGGGAGCCCGAACTCGCGGGCCATTTCGACGCCGTCCTTGACGTGGCCGACGATGATGAGCAGGGACATCGCGGGGGAGAGTTTTTCGTGCTTGTTGGGGCCGCCGCCCTGGTTCTCGATGAAGTAGTGGGGCTTGTTGATTTTGCCGACGTCGTGGTACATCGCGCCGACGCGGCAGAGCAGGCCGTCGGCCCCGATGGCGTCGGCGGCGGCCTCGGCCATGTCGGCGATGCGGAGCGAGTGCTGATAGGTGCCGGGGGAGGACTGGGCGAGGCGTTGGAGCAGGGGGTGCGAGGCGTCGTTGAGCTCGCGGAGCATGATCGCGGTGGTGATGTTGAAGACACGGGCCACGAGGGGTAGCAGGCCTTGGACGAGGAGCCCGGTGGCGAAGGCGGCGGCGAAGGTGTGGAGCGGGCCGTCCTGAACCAGGCGGAGGGCTTCGCGGACGGGGGACGCGCCGGGGGCGAAGAGATCGCGGTGGGCGAGCAGGGCGAGGGCGGCGGCGGCGGCGGTGGCGAGCCCGGACCAGATGCCGGTGAGGACGAGCTTGGAGGAGGACCGGACCTGGTTGAGCTGGAGGACGGTGGCGACGGCCGCAGTCAGCATGACCACGACCGGTGCGGTGCCGAGGTCGAGGGAGACGGCGATGAGCAGCGCGAGGACGGCGGAGGCGGCGAGGGCGAAGCGTCGGTTGTAGGCGATGGCCAGGATCATCGCGGCGAAGACGACGGGGAACGTGACGGCCCCGTAGAGGAAGGACGGCCAGATGAGGGCGGCGGCGACGGCAGAGCCCTGCCCGAGGAGGATGAGCGAGGCGATGGCGAAGCCGCGCCAGGGGTTGTGGGTGGCGCGTTTGTTGTACTGGGTGCAGTAGAGCCAGAGGCCTGCGGCGATGAGCCCGACCATGCCGGTGAGGCCGAGCAGGGCGAGCCAGCGTTGGGCCCAGGGGCGCTGGTCGAGGTAGGCGTCGTGTGCGGCGTTGAGGAGCTGGACGTCGCCGAGGGCGAGCCGGGTGCCGGCGGGGCGGAGGACTTCGCCGGCGGAGAACGCGGACATCGTGGGGGCCACGGCCGCGGCGGCGTCGTCGGCGCGTCGTCGGGTCTCGGCGGCGTCGAGGACATAGGTCGGCTGCCAGTTCACGTCCATCACCACGCTGACCACGAGCTCCCGGAGCTCGGGCGGGAACGGGACGTTGAGGGTGAGCGATGAATAGTTTTGGCGGAGGGCTTCGACCCAGTCGTTGCCGTCGGTTGCGCCGCTGAGCGGAGCCTGGAGCCAGCTGCCGGCGTATTGCAGGCGTTCACGGGGTTGCCCCGGGCCGGGGTCGGGGTGGACGCGGATGAGCTGGCGGCGGTCTTCGGCTCGGTAGAACTTGTAGTCCTCAACGCTCAGGACAATCGCACGGTCAAAGATGGCCTGGGTGTAATCACGGGTCAGCTGGTACCAACTCTCGCTCACCTGGCCCTGGTCGATGTAACGCTCGGCGATGGAGGCGATCAGCTCGGGGGTGAGCCGGTGCTTGGCGTTATCGGTGTGTGCCTCGTTGGGGCTCTCGTTGATTTGCTGGACGAGATCGATGAGGCTCGCACGCAGGGCGTTGGCGTAGTCGAGGTTGGCTACGAAGACCGGCGGCTGCTGGTCCCGGGCGATCTGCCGGGCGATGTCGGTTCGGCGGGTGTCGATGGACTCGAAATCGACCTGGGGGACCACGGCACGCTGGAGGACCTGGCCGACGTGGTAGCGGGGGGTGCGGTTGCCCAGCAGCGCGAGTCCCGACCCGACGACGGTGATGAGGCACGCGAAGGCGATGGCCCAGGCGACGTGGGGCTGGCGGACCGCCTCGCGCCAGTTGGCGGGCTTCCGCCGGACGTTGCGTCGGACCTCTCGGCGTCGTGCGGTGTTGGGCTTGGAGGGCGGCATCGGGGGGAAGTCGTCGGCGGGCTGCGTCGTGGGTAACGGCGTGTGCCGGGCCCGCGTGGGTTATCGGGACGATGCGTGGGTGTACTGGATTATCGACCGGTTTGCTGGCCCGGTTGCGGGCTCCCCTCTGCGGTGCGGATTGTACCGCCGCCGGACCGGGCTGGGGCCGTTTGAGGGTCCGGGTGAGGGTATATGGGTAGGTTGGGGGTGAGGTGGGGTGGGGTGGCGGTCTGACAGCAGACGCGGAGCGTCGAGCGGGTCGAGCGGGGCCCTTCGGGCCACCCGCTACACGGGGATGTGTTTTCGGGACAGCTTGGGGCGTGGGTTACGCATCGCGTCGTCGGCGGGTAGTGAGTGCGGCGAGCAGGGCGAGGCCCGCGGCGGCGGTGGTGGGGGTGGGGATCACGTTGGGATCGACCGGGCCGCCGCCGGACCCCCCACCCGAACCCCCACCGGTATCACCCCCGCCTGTGCTGCCGCCGGAGTCGCCCCCGGAGTCGCCCCCTCCGGTGCTGCCGCCGGAGCCAGCGTTCTCGGCCAGTTCGATGAGGCCGCGATAGAAGTTGTCGTCGCCGGCGATGCCGAAGGTGAATTCGAGTCCGTCGAGGCTGTCGCCGAGGTAGCCGGTGGAGAGCAGGAACTCGCCGTCGAGGTCGATGCCGCCGCCGTTGGCCCCGAGGGCGAGGAGGTCGTTGTCCATGGCCAGGTCGACGTCAAAGCCGGCCTCGGCACTGAGGTCGAGCAGGCCGCCGGTGGAGGCGATGGAGAAGGCCCGAAGGTTGGCGTCGCCGAAGAGGCTGAACACGCCGGTGCTGAGGTCGACGATGAGGCTGATGAGGTCGGAGTCGGCGTCGGTCGAGTCGGCGGGGCCGAGGTCGAAGTTGTCGGCTAGGGCACCGAGGTCGTTGAGGCCGACAGGCCCGACGCCGTCGAAGTTGCCCTGCGTCCAGGTGGCGGGGGCGGTGCCGTTGGCCTGGCTATTGGCGGCGATGATGTAGTCCTTGAGGGAGACGCCGCCGTTCAGGGTGGCGTCGCCGATCAGGGCCCGCTGGGCGAAGATGCCGTCGGATTCGTAGGTGACAGCGAGGGCGGTGTTGTCGCCGAAGTCGGGGGCGGTGATGGTGTCGAACGCGCCGGTCGCGCCGCCGTCGGCGGCGATGACGACTGACTTCTGGTAAGCGGTGGGAGCCGGCCCGTCGTTCTGGGTGATCGCGAGGGTGCCGCCGTTGATCTGGGCTGCGCCGGTGAAGCTGGCGTCGGTGAAGTTGGGGGCACCGCCGGAGCCGGGGGTGGCGTAGGTGGTGGTGATCGTGCCGGTGTCTTCGACGGCGAGGCCGGCATCGCGGGAGAAGGTGTCGTTGAGGTCGAGCGAGCCCTTGACGACGAGGCGGCCGCCGATGTCGGTGGGGATGATCGAGGCGTCGAGCGGGCCGGGGCTGCCGTCGGCGCTGTTTCCGGGGCCGCTGGCGGCGAAGTCGGTGCCTTCACCGATGACCACGTCGCCGGCGACGGTGACGTCGTTTTCGATCCAGGTCACGCTCCGCGTGCCGGTCGGGGCGACGGGCAGGTTGAAGACGAGGTCCCCGGCCACATCGATGGTGTTGTTCCCGAACGCCAAGTCGAGATCACCCCCGGGCCCGGTCGGGAGATCGAACACCAGATCGCCGCCCACCGTAGCGATGAGATCGATCCTCCTGATACTTGTCTCCGCGGCTTCGCCGCTTGAGGAGACATCGAAACGCAGGTCTTCCCCGATGTTGAAGCCCGAGAGGCTGAGCGTGATAGCCGAGATTAAGTCCTTGCCACTGTTGCGGAAGGTGAGGCTGCCGTCGATATCACCGGAGACGTCAAGGATAAGCACGCGGTGGTTGCCGTTATCGCCTTCGTTCTCGATCGTCAAATCTCCGGTCAGATCGAAGACGGTGTTTTCTGACCACACGTAATTAGAGGTGCTATCGGCTCCAGATAACCGAAATTCGGCGTTGTTGGCGGTCAGCTCGAAGTTGTTCGCGGTGACCGCCTGGATCGTCGAGCCGCCCGAAGCCTCGCCCGCCTGAACAAGCAAGTCGCCAGCGAGGCTGATGCTGGTCTCGCTGAAACTAGCGTCTTGGATGGATTCGTCTCCAACGATAAGCCGTAGGTCACCGCCGCCGGTCACGGTCGTGCCAGACAAGGTGACCTGGCTGTCCGAGCCCGTGCCGAGGTTGAAGTTGATGTCGTCGCCGACGTCGAGCGCGGTGCCCTGGCCGTTGTCGAACTCAAGGATGGTGCGGTCGCCGGTGACGCTGAGGTCGCCGGAGACTCCGCCGGTGAGGTTGTTGAGGGCGATATTGGCGGAGCTGCCGGTGCCGGTAGTGGCGATGCGGAAGTCGAGGGTGGTGCCGATCGCCGGGGCGAGGACGGCGTCGTCGAGGGTGAGGTTGTGTTCGGTGTTGTCGCCGACGAACTCGAGGTCGAACAAGCCGGCCAACGTGAGATTCCGGCTGGCGCTGACACCGTTGAGATCGAACACCGCGTCGCCGCCGACGCGGGCGGTGAGTTCGCCGACGAAGAGGTTGTTCCCGATGATGGAGTTCGTTGAACTCGCGGGGAGGTCGAAGACCAGGTCGTTGCCGATGTCGAGGTCGAGATCGATGAGGACGACGTTGGCGTTGGACTCGGTGCCGGGGCCTCGGATGGCGAAGTCGCCGCCGACCGAGCCGGTGACCTGCTCCATGAAGACCAGCATGTCGCTGTCGTTGCCGGGGGTTTCGATGAGGAAGTCGCCGGCGAGGTTGAGCTGGGAATCGGCGATGGAGACGGAGTGGGAGGTGTTGTCGCCGACCGTGCGGATGGCGAGGTGGTTGGCGGTGAACCCGGCATCTTGGGCGTTGAAGGTCTGGGTGCTGCCGCCGGCGTTGGGGCCGGTGCCGCCGATCTCGGCGAGGAAGTCGCCGCCGAGGTTGACGGCGGTGTTTTGGAACTCGTAGTTACCGATCGAGCCGGAGCCGAGCACCGAGCGGAACGACCCGTCGGCGGTGATGGAGGAGCCTTCGGCGACGAACGACGCGGTGGAGGTGTCGGCGGTGTTGTCGGTGCCGCCGAAGACGAGGTCGCCGCCGCCGATGAAGGTGACGCCGGTCCAGGTGAGGTCGTTGCTCGAGCCCGGCCCGAGCCCGGCGTCGAAGTTGCCGCCGACATCGATGGTGGTGTCGATGCCGGTGATGACGGATGTGGAGTTGCCGGTCGAGGCGGGTGCGTTGCCGGCGAGCCAGTCCCCGCCGACCATCATCTGCCCCCCGGATAAGAAGATAGCTGACGCAGAGCCTGCGCCGCGGGTGCCGGTGAGCGTGCCGCCGATGTTGAGGTCGCTGTCGAGGGCGATGAGGTCTAAGCTCGAGTTGCCGCCGCTGGCGAAGGTTGCGTCGCCGCCGATATCGAACGAGCCGTTTTCCAGGAAGATGAGTACGCCGCTGCCGGCGCCGGCGAAGGTGGCGGCACCGCCGACGCGGAAGGCGGAATCGGCAGCGGAGATGCTGACGGCCGAGTCGTCTGCGCCGAAGACACCCGCTGCGGTGATGTCGAATAGGGCGTTGTTGGCGAGGTTGAGCAAGAAGGTGGCGTTACCGCCGGAGCCGATCGTGGCGTTGGCGCCGGCGGTTAGCGTGGAGTTATCGCTGTCGACGAAGTAGAAGGCGTCGTCGGTCGGGGTGATCAGCGATTGGCCGATGTTGAGTGTGCCCTGGGTGAGGAAGAGGGAGAGCCGGGGGACCCCGTTGCTGTCGAGCACGAACGCGTCGCCGGTGAGCAGGTTGCCGGTGATGTTGACGACGCTGCCGCAGTCGATGCTCAGGTCGCTGCCCTGGAGGTCGAGGTTGCCGATAACGTTCCAGGGGTCGGGCTCGGTGGCGGGGTAGTCGGGGTTGGCGGGCCCTGGGGTGATGTTGATGTCGGCCCGGGCGGGGGTGAGTGCGGGGGACAGGGCGGGTGCGGCGGCGAGGCCGAACACGCCGACGGCCCACAGCAGACGCCGGCGGGCGGCACGGGGGTTACTCCACGGACTTATTGTCTTCTTCCTCGCTTGGTCTGGATCGTGATCGGGATAGGGGTGTAGCTAGCTAGATGCGAAAGCGTTGCAGGCTGGTCAAGACTAACGCTAGGGGATGGGGATGCAAGGTTTTTGCGTGAGTTTCGGGTGAGGTCAGGGTTGAGCGGGGGTAGGGTGTGAAGCTGTGTAAGGGGGTGG